>NZ_JBPWGY010000013.1:0-203390 GCF_051780025.1 Bacillus cereus group sp. BceL062
TCCAGGTTTATTTGGTATGCGTATTTTTAAAAACAAATAAACAAAATATCAAGCATGTAGGCAACAAGAACGGAAGTTCGCGGAAAATCCAACCTTAGCTTGATGGGCATGGGGTATCGTCAGCATTTCGGAAAAAAACTACGCTAAGAAAAAATATAATAAGCTGCCCATATGGACCATAGCCATCAACTTAAGGAAATGAATAAAATTTAACTAAATGGGTCATCCTTCCATGCATACCGCATGGAAGGATGACCCATTTTATGTCTAAAATTAATGATGTTACACAAGAAGAGTTACGTTTACTAGGTGAAGAATTTAAAAGTAAATTTTCGATTCACCACTTACAACTACTAGCATTTAAAACTGGAATGATTCGACGAAAACGAAAGTGTAGAGCACAAGACCTTGTTTCATTATGCGTGTTTCTCAGCCAAACAATTGGGACAGAATCCCTAGTTAGTTTATGTGCGAAACTAACTAGAGCTACGGGAATCCAATTATCTAGTCAAGGTCTGAACGAACGATTTAATGCACAGACTGTACAATTCTTAAAGGAATTATTTTCACAAGTATTTCGAAAGAAGTTTTCTCCAATGACTCCTTTATCTAACCGTTTTACACGTATCCGTATACTAGATTCAACAGCCTTTCAGCTTCCAGCTCAATATGCATCTTCTTACAAAGGGGTAGGAGGAGGTGGTTCAGAAGCTGGTGTAAAAATTCAATTAGAGTATGAACTGATTTCTGGAGAATTTTTAGAAACAGCTGTAAAAGATGGAACAAGTAGCGATTGCCGTTAAGGACAGGAACGTACGCAAACATTAGAGCCAGGGGAACTTTCTCTTCGTGATCTTGGTTATTTTTCTATTTATGATTTAGAAAAAATTGCGGATCGACAAGCATTTTATGTGTCACGTATTCGCTGGAATACACAAGTCTATCAAAAAGAGAAAGGTGGAAAATGGACTCTTCTCGATTTAGAAAAATTGAAGAAAGATCTATCTGAAGGACAAATACTAGAATTACCGGAAATCTATATAGGACTTCACCAAAAACATAAAACACGCCTTGTCATATATCGTCTAACACAAACTGAGTGGGCGAAACGTTTGAAACATCACAAGAAAGCGAAAAAGAAGATGCCGAAATATGCAAGTCGTATCAACCTTCTTATTACGAACGTATCTAGTAAACACCTTCCGCACAATGAAGTGTATGAACTGTATTCTTTACGGTGGCAAATTGAAATTATATTTAAAACATGGAAGTCTATTTTTAAAATTCATGAAGTGAAACCTGTGAAACTGGAACGATTTCAATGTCATTTATATGGGCAATTAATTGGTTTGTGTTTGGTAGCTAGCATTACATATCGAATGAGAAGACTTATATGGGAGAAAAAACAAAAAGAGGTTAGTGAGTATAAGTGTACATATATCGTCAAAATTTACTTCTCTAGTATACACGACGTGCTTTTCACAACCTTTCAACACCCTGTATCAGTGCTAACCAGGCTCTTTCAGGATCTTGTCAAAAACGGACGAAAAGCACGAAGGTATAAGTGTCGTACGCCGTTCGATATCCTTAGTATCACTCAAGAATGTACGAAAAGACTTCACAAAGCCGTATAAAAAATACGAAATCCAGAGAGTCTTATTTTTTAAACTTGATGGCTATGGCCCATATGGACAGCTTATTTACATAATTATCGTTATATGAAGCTAATTTTTAATATTAGAGCAAACCCCTCCTCATTTGGAGAGAGGCACGATTCGCTCTCAATATTTTTTCTTTTTAAGTAAGTAAAGTCCTGTCAGATTAGCTCCTAGTGCAATGACACCTATAACAACAGAAACACTTAGAGAAACCACCTGATTTGGAATCAGATCAATAAAGTCTGTCGAAAGTAATATAATGGTTGCCAGCCATGTTAAACCGACAATTTGAAGCCAATTTGTTTTCTTTGCCATAACCTATTCACCTCTTTTTTTCATTGTATCAGTCAACAGAAAAAAATTGTACAAATTTGGATGAATAGGATATTCATGTAAAGTTAACATAACGTCTCATTATCAGTAGTCAATGATGCATGAAATTTTCGTTCTGGGGGTAATTAAAAATCTTAGCTTGATAGCGATGTGGCGGTACCCCAATATAAGTTGTAGTCAATGTATTCATCTAGAAACGTAAAAAAAGACACTATAGAAAGTGTCTTTTTTTACGTTTCTAGATGAAAGAAAATGTAGTGATTAATCATAATTTGTTGGATGCTTCTTGGTTAATTTTAGTATAACATTATCATTAGTGATTTTAAATGTAATTATGAATATATATAACTTTTATTATATTATGTTTATATCTATATTTTTTCTTCTTATATATGGTACATAACTTGAGATTGTATAATGCCTTTCCATAAATCCTCCCTTATTGAAGTAGAAGGAACATCTATATTGGGGAACAAAAAACAAAAAAGGAACATTTTAATAATAGAACCAGATTTTATAGTAAAATAGATACCATGGTATGCATGTACGTTTTAGATATGAGCTTAATGGACCATATGCTTATAGAATTGAGAAAGAACTTAAGACAAATAGGTTGTATATTTTAAGACAGTAATGCTTCAAGCAGTATAGATGGCACGTCAATAACTTAAATGATTTAAGATTCACACTATATAAAAGTTAAAGCATACGACTAAGGAAAAGAGGGATTTGCAGTGTGCTGCACATTCAAGAATTAATTCTTACGTAGGGAGTGCTTATATGAAAAGTTTGAAGCATGTAATATTGCTAGTATTATGTTTCTTATGTCTAAGTGGTTGTAATCAAGAAAATGGAGCTGAGGTACAAGAATATATAAAAGAAAAACACGGTATTGATGTAGTTGTAACAGATTGGAGCTCGATAAATGAAAATAATGGTGGTAATACCTACCATACTGTGCAAGAAAAAAATAACAAATATCTAAAATTCCGAGTAAAGGTACAAGGTCTCCTCTATTCAAATCCAGTAGGTGATGAATACCAATACGGAAAAAAAACATTTGAGGAATATAAGAAATTCAAACCAACTCTAGAAGAAATAAAAAAATTAGGCTACGTGGAATCTGAAACAGAAAATCCTCTTCAATATATATTAGATAATAAAGATCCAGATGAAGGAAAACCAACTAATGAATTATTATTAACTTTGCAAATGAGTAATGAGACTGACTTTAGCCAATTGAATTCAGTAGAATTAGATCGTTTATATGCTCTATTTCAACTCATTCAGGAGAATAATAAAAAGATAACAGAACTTGAAATTAAGGATCATACTGGCCAATCTTTAGGTGAACCTTTTAAAAATGTGCAAGAAATGATAACAAAAGAAGAACTGTTACTAACAATAAAATCTACGATGTCAGATGCCATAAATAAATATTGGGAAAACTGGATTAGAACACACACCAAAGTAGAAGAAAGATTACATGAAATGCAAAACGATCGATTTGCAATTAAAAGTATTACTTATTCAAGTTCAGATGAAGAGGATAGTCGAAAATATTTAGTGACTTTAGTTATTAATACCACCAATAATATATTTGAAAACAATCCCCTTTTAATTGAGGATTTAATCAAAGTAACCACAATCCTTAAAGAAGAATTATATAATGAAAAATTTAACATCTATTTAACCAATAAGACAGGAACAATAAATGAAAATTGGTTATCGTCAAAAGAAATCAAAGAAGCAAATAACATCGAAGATCTTGTAAAAGAAAGAGATCCTGCGAATTAAATTTAAAGTCCTCTGCATGTTTGTTATTTGATGTGAATGCACAATATTTCGAAGTCCCAACCCAGGCTAAAAATCAAATGTATTTTTGAAAGAAAAGGGCTTATATTTTCATTTTGAAGTATTTACTTTTCATAGCTTGATAGTGATGTAGTGCTATCTCTATATGTTATTATTAATTGCACTAGGAGCATAGGAGCGTTATAATATTCCCTAATTACATATAATGAGGTGCAGAAAATGAATAAAACAGAATTAACAAAAGTAGTTGCGGATAAAGCAGAACTTACACAAAAGGATGCTGCTACAGCGACACAAGCTGTATTAGACGCTATAACAACAGCTCTTGCAAATGAAGAGAAAGTACAGATTCTTGGATTCGGTACATTTGAAGTACGTGAAAGATCTGCACGAACAGGTCGTAACCCGCAGACAGGTGAAGAAATGCAAATTGCTGCCTCAAAGGCACCTGCATTTAAAGCTGGAAAAGAATTGAAAGAGGCAGTGAAATAAGTATCCTAAGAGAAAAAGGATCTGATACTCATATCGGATCCTTTTTATTTGTAATACACCAATTTCTAATTTAAAGTGTAAAAGGACAATAAATCTACTAAATTTTTAAAACCAAACACAAGCATAACCCCATTCTAATTTAAGGACGGGGTTAAAATATAGTTGTTTCTATAGTGTTTTAAGAAAAGATTGTACTTTTTAATAGACTACATGCTACTGAATTAAGTGAATAATTCTTTGTGATAATTCAACCTAAAATTCTATTCTATATTTTTTTTAGCTGCGTAATCACCATAATAGTAAGTATCATATAAATCCTCACTTTTAGGAGTAGCAATTATAGTATATTCACCATTTCCATCGACTTCAAACAAAGCAATATTATCATATTCTGGTTCTATAAAGTGGGGAAAGTGATCAGGATTTGAATCATCTACTTTCATTTTGATACTGTATATCCCTTTTGCTAATACTCCACTTTTTTGAAAGCCCTCAATTAGATCTTTGGCTTTTGGAATAGGATGTTTATTTTTATTCATGTCAAATTCAAATAGAAAATTCACCACCCCTAGATACATGCCATTACGATTTTTATCTTGTAGGTCACTTGGTATTAATTTAGATAAAAGTTCAGTAGTATCTATCTTTTGGGTCTTCTTAAAATTATCAAGTAGGTCTTGGTGATTATTTACATTTACCCCAATGTTGTCGTAAGGAAATATACGAATAGAACCATTTTCTTCTGGGACAGCTTTATTAGAATATTTTACCAACCTATATTTTTTTATAATCTGCTTCATTACTTGAACTACTTCTGGATGTTGCTCAATATATGCACCCTTGAATTGTTCGAGATAGATATCGTCACTATCATCTTTTAATATTTTCAAAGTATCTTTTTCAATCATTAAGAACGGATAAGCACGATATGGCTTTTTTATTTCTACATAAGTTTGATGGCCAATATCTACAAGCCAATCATTACTTGTCTTAATAACAGAAAATTCACCTTGTATTCCATAGTTTGTTTTTAAATATTCTTGTATTGGTTGATTCAGATCATCTTTAGAGAAACATCCACTAAGAATTAGGAGTGGTGTACTTACTAAGATAACTTGAATGAATCTTTTAATACTCTTCATTTTTCACCCTGCATTTCTAAAATTTTATTAATATTATAACATTTTCCATTAAACTAAACTGCCATGTTGATTTAAATACACTTCTTAACAATGTTAACGAAACAATTAATAAAATCACTCTATAATCTGGCCTAATTGCTGAATAACATGACCGGCATTTTTACAACAACTCTATTATTTCTGTACAAAAGGAGATTTTATGTGAAGGGTATCGTCAGGTTTGTAGAAATACCCCCGTTAAGAGTATGCAAATTTTTATGCGGATTTTCGACTAATTCAGTAACAAACGAGAACTCTAAAACCGAGCTAGGATAGGAATGTACAAAAAATACTTAGATCCATAGCACAAAAAAGAAGGTTCCTCTGTGAGAATATGGTTCCCCTTTTCGATGCTACCGATAATGAGACGTTTTGTTAACATCACATGAATACCCTATTTATGCGAATTTGTACAAAATTGTCTTTGCTGATGGTACAATCAAAATCATGGAGGGATATTATGGGGATTTTTTATGTGATACCACTTTTTCTAATATTCGGCACTGCAACATTTTTATTTATCAAGGCTGGTTCACCAAAAATTAAGAATAAAAATATATCATTGATAATGGTTTGTTTAGCGATAAATACACTCATAATTCCAATATCTTGTTTGGTTGGTTCGTTTGTTTCTTATACAAA
Organism: Bacillus cereus group sp. BceL062; assembly: GCF_051780025.1. Taxonomy (NCBI): domain Bacteria; kingdom Bacillati; phylum Bacillota; class Bacilli; order Caryophanales; family Bacillaceae; genus Bacillus; species Bacillus cereus group sp. BceL062. The sequence continues at coordinate 6,122 of NZ_JBPWGY010000013.1, forward strand.
TGAGGCGGCAACAGAATTTACATATAATAATCCATTTTATTTTTGGAAAGGATTTTTCTTGATTCAAATAATACCGCTTTTCGTGCTATTTGTGGCTTTTTTGAAGTTTGTAATAGCAAAGAAAATAAATCAAGTATAGAAGTACATAATGAAAGGGTGGATTCCTTTTTAGAGGAGGGATCCGTTTTTTTCTTGCTATCGATTATAATGCGTTATGTTAAATAGAATTGTATAGAGCATTCATTTATTTTTCTTTCATAGATCAATTCATAATATAATATAGAAAATATTTCTTTGTTTCGTCGATTAAGGAGGAAATTTAATATTGGAACAAGAAAAGATTGATATTTTAGCTGAAACCTTATTATTGGAGGTTATAACACAAAAAGTTGAAATGATAGAGCAGCTTCCCATTATGCTAAAAGGTATTGCCTATTTAGATGATTGGGCAGAAGTCATTTCAAAAACAACAGAATGTGAAATTTTTGAATCAGATGCACCCAGTGTTATGAATAATTTTGCCGTAGGAGAAAAAGTTTTAATAGAGCTAGAGATGCCATGTCTTATATCAACATGGCAGGATAGAGAACAACTTCTGAGAATTACAACTACTGTGAAAGTAAAATGCTTAGTTTCTCATACAGAAGTATTTGATTGGAACAATATGAATAAAAAAGAATTGTTAAATCGCCAAAAAGATGTGCAATTTGTAGAGTTAAACTATATAAATACTGAATGTGATGATATTCGTGCTTATTGAATTAACTAAAACAATAAATTCCAGTTTTTGTTTTTAGCGTTTTTTACATAAAGGGGTAGCATCCAACCCATCAAGCTAATATTTTGATGTCCCCTAAAACAAAAATTTTATCTCTTCACAGTTAGTTATCTATGAGAATTGAGTTCATTTTTTTGTTTTGGATATTCGCTTTTCTTAGCTTGATGGCAATGGCCCATATGGACAGCTTATTTACATAATTATCGTTAGCGGAAGTTCCATTTTTCAAAACGACTCCATTAAATATGATTGGATGTATAAAACACATTAATAAAGAATTATACTTGACTTTGGTCTACCGCAGATGCTTTCTCTTAATCATCGATATGAATAAATGACTTACTTATGATCAATTTGTAGTTGTTGTTTTTCGTTAAAACACATTGAGAATTGTGGATGTTTTTCTGCTTCTTTCTTTGTTCCTATAAAGAATTGCGAATATGTCAATCCAGCTTGCGATGATACTGATGTATTGTGAATATCTTTGCCTTCTTCTAACCTCTTAATTTGGTTTCCGCTTTTGTCTACATAATAGTATTTTACATTACCCCATCCAGAATCAAGGTCACTTTTCCTACCAATCCTTTCATTCGATGATGTTTTTAATAGTCCATCTTTAGTTACTTGATATATAATTTTCTTATCTTCAATTTTTAGGGGTGGTGCATCCTTGATGTTATAAAGGACACCCACACATCCTTTGTAACCATCAGGTATTAAAAAGACCTTCTTAGCGAAAGAATTATACATATCATATATCCAAACAATAGGGGTACCTAGTATGATAACAGACAAAAAAAAGGCTATTCCAGCATAAGCATATTTATTCTTACGGATAAAGTACCATGCCAAAAATATAAACAATAAGAAAAGTGGTATTGCTTGAATGAAGAGAACTCCTTTTAAAAAATCAAGTTCAGTACTGTCTGGAGGGTCTGTTGTCATCCCGCCTATAAACAATGCTAATGGAGCTGTGATGAGATTCAATCCTAAACTAAGATAAATCAATAACAACAGGTTTTTATTTTTATTTTTATTTTTTGGTACTTCATCCATCCGAATTCCTCCTACACTTAATTCAATGAAATTCATGTTGCACCGTAAATCCTATCCCATTTTGAGGGAGACATGATCTGCTCTCAATATTTTTTCTTTTTAAGCCGATAAAGCCCTTCAGATTGGTTCCCAGTGCAATCAAAGTCATAACGATATAGATACTTAGGGAAGTAACCTGATTTGGAATCAAATTAGCAAGGTTTGCCCAAAGTAATGCAATGCTTGCTAGCCATGTTAAACGGATGATATAAGACCAACCTGTTCACTTCCCTTTTCCTAATTGTACCATTTGGGGTAATCGATTTGTTAGGATTTTTGAATGTATATTCTATACATGCTCGGTTAACATAACGTCTCATTATTGATAGCAAGAAAAAAGTGGATCCCTACTCTCACAAGGAATCCACCTATTCATTATATGCTTCTATATTTGTTTTGTTTTCTTTGCTAGTGCCAACTTCAAAAAAGCTGCAAGTAGTATGAGAAGCGGTATTCCCTGAATGAAGAGAAATCCTCCCTAAAAATCAAGTGCAGTACTATCTGGAGGGGCTGTTGCCATCCCGCCTATAAAAAAAAGCCATTGGACTTGTGAGTAGATTTATCCCTAAACAGACCATTATCAACGATAGGTTTTTAGCCTTAATTTTTGGTGAACCAGACTTAAAAAATAAGAATATTGCAGTGCCGAATATAAGAAACAGTGTTACATAAAAATTTAACATAATATCCCTCCATGACTTTTTTACAAATGGCTGTATTTACGTCTGCATACAGTAATTTTAGAATGGCTTATCTGTTCACTAAACAAAAAACATAAGAGGCCTCACCATACATGTCCATCTCCCGAAAAGAGGGAATAAGAAAAAATAACGTTTTTTTGTACTTAGGGGTAGTGAAAATTCTTAAGTTGATGGCGATGTATGTTGACCCCTAATACAACGATTATTGTGTTTTAAATAAGGAACGACTTCTCACAAGAGAGTCCCTTTTTCATCTTTAAAAATGGTAAAATGTAGTTTAAGGAAGGGTAAGAATGAAAAATGAACATAGGGGGATTTAAATAAGGGATGGGCAAAAACCCCAACTATGATTGTATGAAATATATAATAGAAAAGGGAGAACTTGAATGAGGAAACCAAAAGTAATTGTTTTTATCTTTTTATTGAGCATATCACTATTCCTATTAAGTGGTTGCTCTATAGACACAAAACTATTAGAAAAACCAATAGGAGATTATTTGTCCGAAAACTACGGGATAAAGAATGGGGATTTTAAAATTCTTTCTACTGATAGTGGGTTTGGAGCTTCTGATCAACAGACTTACGTGGAAATAAAAAAACCATACCGCACTCTTGCTTATTTACTTGTAGACAAAGAATCATATGAAATAGTTAAAAATGGAAGCGATGATGTTTTTCTAGAAATATTTAAAGGAGCTTATGTTGAACAACATCGTGATGTTTTGAAACAATCCGATAAGATAATAAAAAAGTATAACTTATTAAGTGAATTCTCCTATCGTAAAAATAAACCAAATTTCTATTACTATTTAGATATACATATAGATAAAGAAAAAGAAAAGGAATTAATTGAAAATTTCAAACGTGATCAAAAAATAAACACTGACAATATAATGAAAATGTTAAAAGATAGTAAACCTAGAGATCATGCTAATTATACAGGAGTTATCAATTTTAATTACTATTACAATACCTACAAAAATAGTGAAACTGTTCCCAATGCTCAAAGTATTATGGATGATTTCGAAAAGAGCCACGTGCTAACAGAGGGCATTTATAAGATAGCTGTTGTGACCATGTATTCCAGCCCTAATGAAACAACCATAGGAGGAACGGACAGTCGTAATAATAATGTCATGTTTACCGTGGATAAACAAGGGAAATTCGAAATATTAAAAACAACTGTAGATTCTTGATAAAATACGTCAATTGTTGTGTTTTAAAAAAGGGTCGACTTCCCACAAGGAAGAGGAGGCACTGAAAAAGTCCTCATGGTTTAAAAAGTGAAACCGACTTATGAGCAGCCCTTTCCTTTTTGAGTATACAAAAAAAACGGCCATCCATTTTTAAAGAAATAAAAAAACCAGCTATATTATGCAAGGCTCTGGTGCAAAAATAGAATAAAAGATAATAAAGCGCATAGATTCCTAACGGAATCATATCTTATGTTGCAAGTCCAAACAATTGATGGATGAATTCTTTCTGATTTTGGACAGACTGATCCTGTAAATCAACCTGTTCTTTTTTAATCATATGCATGGCTTCTACTCCAGAAAGAATGGATGTAGCTGTGTCAAAACATTTGAATCCTAGCATAGAGCGTACTCGTTTCTTAATAAAACGATGATCTTGTTCCACAATGTTATTCAGATATTTTATCTGCCTGATTTGGATGCCTAGTGGCATCTTTTTTTCTTCCTTCAATTTTTCTATGGCTATTGGATAAGCTGGATTTTTATCAACTGTAATCACACGAAGTTTAGAGGCATGGAAAGACCGCAAAGCTTTCTTGAAGAATCACTTTGCAGCCTTTTGGTCTCTTGTTTTGCTTAGATAAAAATCGATTGTGTTTCCTTTCGAATCAACAGCACGGTACAGGTACATCCATTGCCCTTTAACTTTGATATATGTTTCATCGACTCTCCAAGAGTCATTGGTTTGCTTGAGGTGACGACGAATTCGTTTGTCCAATTCAGGACCATACTGATGAACCCAACGCATAATCGTGGTATGAGAAATAGATAAGCCCCGTTCCTCCATCATTTCCACCAAATCACGAAAGCTTAGGTTGTACCGTAGGTATCATCTTACCGTTAATAAGATAATATCAGTCTGATAGTGCTTCCATTTAAACGGATTTTCCTTTTCCATACTGATCACGCACCTTTTTTAGAGTTATACTATCAGTATGTCCAAGATTAGGAGATTACTTGCAAGGATTTTGGAGTTTTTGCACCAGAACCACCACTTTAATTTAAATAATTTATATTGAACTCCCATTCAAGTATTATTTTTCCTAATGAATAATTGGTATATTCTGTCTTACTCCACCTTTTCGGGGGATGGGCAAAAACACCCATATAGTGTCTCATTATCAGTAGCAAGAAAAAAGCGGATCCGTACTCTCAAAAGGAATCCAATCTCTCTTTTTCTATAACTATATTTTTATATGGGGTAGCACCCCATCGCTATCAAGCTAAAAAGGATGGGTTACCTCAAAACAATAAAAACGAGCATAATACACAAAATTTTCGTTTTGGGGTATTTCAAAATTTTAAGTTGATGGGCATGTGCCGTACCCCTATTAAAGTGGAAATTTCTCAAACGAAACTTTAATATATATAATTAATATACTATTCATATTAAAAAATTGAAAAGAGGTGGCACTTCGAACAAATGGGCTATATTATCTTTATTGTGTGTACCCTACGCTCTTTTAACTATAATAAATGAGGATACATTAGAGATAGGTGGATCAGCAAATATCTTTTGGAAAATTGGTTTATTTGCACCACTTATAGGCGTTTTATTTTCAGCTGGAGCCAGTAAGACTTACCAACGCGTTATGCTTGCAATATTTAATTTAGGTTACTATTTTGGGCTTTACATCTATATGCTATACACTTTTTAAAATACTCTTTTTATATTCGTTTTGTAAAAATATATTTAGGGGAGAAAACAATGAAAAAGAAAATATACTATTTATCAATAATTTTCACAAGTCTTGTTTTTTTATTTTTATTCATAAAAGCATTAGGATTTATCTTCTGGATAAATGGTGCACCAATAGACAAATGGGTAGCTTGGGTTAGTTTATTTGCTATTCCCACTTTCATTTACTACTCTTTCCCAGGACAAAACTTCAAAAAAACACAAAAAACGGTAACCATAATTATCATAATAGTTCAAGTAATATGGCTAAAATGGGCAATTAATCAACCTAAATATTATGTATATATTAACAATGATAACATTCTCCCATCTCCATATATAATTCAGGAGACTCCAAATTCGGATACTCCTATTTATCTTAGCCAAATAATTTTAACTAACTATACATCTTATAAATCAATTAATTCATATCTATTTGTAAAAGAAAACGTTACAGAAAACAATCGAGGCTTGGTTGATTGGATAAAAAATTTTGGTGGCGAAGTAAAAGAAAAAGAAGACGGGCGCATTTATATAGACACTTATAAGGGATATTTATTTTTCAAGTAAATTGTAAAAGGGAGAAATCGGTGTGAAATCTCCCTTTTACGACTCTCAATCGCTATAGGATAGGCCTGATTTTTGTCTACTGTAATCACACTGGGTTTTGGAACATGAACAGATTGCAAAGCTTTCTTAAAAAAAAGCCATTGATAATAGCTATTATTTTTGGAAAAACAACTTACAAAAAAGATAATTATAAAAAGTCGATTCCTTATCTCAAATAAGGAATCGACTTTCAAATAAATCATATACTCGTTCTGGTGTCGATATGTATTTATTACAAATTACCTTTAACTTTTCCAACGATCTCGTTTATCGTATTTCGATCTAGCTTGTCACTAATTTCGAATAGCTCACGATCTCCTACTAATTGTACGCCTACGATGTCGTTGCGGTCTTTACCGTATTGCACTTCAATAATAGATCCGCGCTCTATTTGTTTCCAAATGTAACCAGCTTCATCTTTATTGTCTAAAAAAAAGCTGTTTTACTAATAATGTTACGAATTATTTTTGATACAGTATTTTGTTACAGCTAGTTCAACAATTAGGATATTTCATATTTTCAAACACAAAACGTAACAATAACGAACGCGTTTATGTTACAAATGTCTCTGAAAAATAACGTCTGGAAAAAAATGTATCACTATGACCTATTTTTACACGTATCTCGGCTGTACCCCATTTGGACTACCCCACCTTTCTATATATAATTATAAACGGATTCAATGTTTAATTATCATCGGTATACCAGCTATCGCTCAAATGATTTTCTTTCTAGTATTTAAAAATATCCAAATGGGATATTTACTTCACTTCAATTACAATTTAATTAGTATACTTTTTAACTACATAGCTTCTATTTAAAATATTTTATAAATAAAAACAAAAGAAAAGGTACCCCTGCTGCAAGGTACCTTTTCCAAGGGGTATAACTCATTACCTAAGCGGCCGTTGGTTAAGTATACCGCTTAATCTATTACATGAGTTATAATTTTATTATACATTGATCATAACAAAAATATTATCAATGGTGAAATTAACTTTAATTATTTATCATTTTAGGGGTAGCACCACATCGCTATCAACCTAAGATTCTTAATAACCCCCCATAATGAAAATTTTATCTCTATACAAATTGTATTACTATGCAACTTTAAGACAAGTTTTATTATCATTACGACAAGTTAACTTGTCATAATGATAATAAAACTGTACAATGAAAATATAATTAATAAGGGGTGGTTACTATGATGCAAAAAGAAGAGATATTAAGAAAATACAAAAAAATGGGGAGAGATGAACGTAAAGAACTTATAGAATTAGATTCATCTAGTTACGGTTTAATAGCTGTACTTGTTTTAGTCCTATTTTTTGGTTCTTGGAAATTGATGCATGGTATTAAAAGCTACGAATTAATTTCAATTTTTTCTGGTTATATAGCTAGTACAAGCCTTTATAAGTTTAAAAAATTGAAAGAACAAAAATTTCTTATTGCAAGCATTTTAGCAATAATGAGTACAATTGCAAGTGCCATAGTTTTCTTTCTGGAGGGATGATAATTGAAGGATGAATTAGTACTGCAAAATCGTTTGAAAGTAGCAAGAGCTGAGAAAAAAATATCACAGGGAGAATTAGCTGAAATGGTAGGAGTATCTAGGCAAACCATTAGTTCTATTGAAACAGGACAATTTTGTCCAACTGCAAAGTTAGCATTAGTACTTTGTATAGCACTAGATAAAAAATTTGAAGAATTATTTTATTTTTGATTAATTGGTATACTAGGAGTCAAAACAAATCCCTATCAATCTAGTTTTTTTATTATCCATAAAGTAAAAAATACGCTATCCTTGCTATATCATCATAGGAAAGGCTGGCGTTTTTGTATGTCTATTTCTGTATCTGATGAATTACAAATATTTGCTCGAGAAATTCAAAACTTCTTATCTCCAAATTTCTTACGAGATCTTGCTAGAGATGTTGGTTTTGTACAACGAACCAGTAAGTACCAAGCAAAAGATTTAGTAGCTCTATGTGTATGGATTAGTCAAAATGTCGCTAAAACCTCTTTAACTCAGTTATGTAGCGGTTTAGAAGCATCAACAGAGGTGCTCATTAGTCCTGAAGGACTGAATCAACGATTTAATGCCACAGCCGTGCGATTTCTACAACATGTGTTAGCCGAACTTCTCAACCAAAAGTTATCTGCAAATAAGTTGCTCTCTTCTCCATACACTTCTATTTTCAAGCGTATTCGTATCTTAGATTCCACTGCATTTCAACTTCCCAATGTATTTTCATCTGTTTATCCAGGCGCAGGAGGATGCAGCCATACAGCAGGGGTGAAGATTCAGCTTGAGTATGATTTATTAAGTGGACAATTTCTTCATATTCATACAGGTCCAGGTAAACAACATGATCGAACCTACGGTTCCCTGTGTGTCCCAACTGTAACAGCGAATGATTTATGTATCCGAGATTTAGGTTATTTTCATTTGAAAGATCTTCAACACATACAAGATAAAAAGGCTTATTATATCTCACGTATTAAATCGAATACACGTATTTATCAAAAAAATCCTAACCCTGATTATTTTCAAGATGGCAGAATCAAGAAAGGTACAGAGTATATCCAGATAGATATGGAGGTTTTAATGAGCTCTCTTCAACCAGGACAAACATATGAAATATCCGACGCTTATGTAGGAATGACTGATAAAGTCCCAACTCGTGTGATTGTTCATCGGCTAACAAAAGAACAACAACAAAAACGATTGCAAGATCAAACTGTAAGAGAAAAAAAGAAAGGAATAAAGTATTCTCCTCGTAGTAAACGACTCAGTGGTATCAATGTATATATGACAAACACACCAACAGATATTGTCCCGATGAGACAAGTACATGATTGGTATTCTTTACGTTGGCAAATCGAGATTTTATTTAAAACGTGGAAATCATTCTTTCATATTCATCATTGTAAAAAGATAAAACGAGAACGATTGGAATGCCATTTGTATGGGCAACTAATTGCCATTCTCCTATGTTCCTCTACCATGTTTCAAATGCGGCAATTACTTCTTATGAAAAAGAAACGAGAACTGAGTGAATATAAGGCCATATATATGATTAAAGATTACTTTTTTCTTCTTTTTCAAGCGATACAGAAAGACACCCAAGAGCTATCAAAGGTGTTACTTCGCCTGTTCAATCTCCTACAGCAAAACGGGCGAAAATCTCATCGGTATGAGAAGAAAACAGTCTTTGATATCTTAGGTGTCGTTTACAATTGTACCCTGTCTGATAATCAAGCGGCTTAATTCAAAAATGGAAACCCGTTAGGGTTTATTTCGTATGCAAATCTTTAAATTCCCTACGCATATCCTTTAGAAAAAAGAAACAGCCTCTACTATAATTGACGCTGTATGAGCTTAGCTTGATAGCGATGGGGTAGCACCACATTGCTATCAAGCTAACAAAAGTAAATACTCCAAAACGAAAATTTTATCCTTCCATACGAATCCCAACATTTTTTTGTTTTATGAAACCATTCAATTTTTAACTTGCTGACAACGTGGAGTAATACAAAACATAAATAGAAAAAATCCCTAACAATATCCAAAAAAATTGATAGGGATTTTTTTATTCTTTATTAAAAGACTAACCAGTGACTTGCAAAGCAAGTTACCTGATGTTAAACTCTAAATACACGCTAACTTGCTTTGCAATCTACTGAGAGGAGATGAATCGATGCATAGCCAAATGCTAAAAGGAGTATTAGAAGGCTGTATTTTATATATCATCTCACAAGAAGAAGTATACGGTTATGAACTAAGTACCAAATTGAATCAATATGGTTTTACGTTTGTAAGTGAGGGCAGTATTTATCCACTTTTATTGCGAATGCAAAAAGAAAAATTAATCGAAGGAACTTTGAAAACCTCTAATCTAGGACCTAAACGTAAGTATTATCATTTAACAAAGAAGGGATTAGAACAATTAGATGTATTTAAGGTGAGTTGGGATATGGTATCAACAACTGTAAATCAGTTACTAGGAGGGGGAAAACAAAATGAAACCAGATGAAATGGCTAAAATGAATAATAAAAAAAGAAAGTTACTAACAGAAGAAAATGAACTAGCTTATGAAAATATGTTGGTGTATATTCGCTGCTCAAATGTTCCTGAAAGGCAATCAGAAGAACTATTATTGGAGATTTTAGACCACCTTATTGAATCTCAAAAAGAAGGAAAAACTGCTTATGATGTATTTGGGGAGGATCTTCCAGCTTATTGTGACGAATTAATTGCTGCCTTACCTCAACAAACAATGCTTGAAAAATTTTCAACAATTGGCTTTATTATTAGTTTACTACTTGCAATTCAATTTGGAATAGATACGATATCTGCTGTAATAACTTCGTTTTTTCAAAAAAAATACCCAACTGATGGTGTATCATTTGATATTTTGGAAACCACACTATCTGTCACAATTCTTATTGGGGGTCTTTATATTATTTTATATGTAATGAAAGGATTCTCGTTTAAATCGATAATGAATTGGAAGAGTCGAATTATATTTATATTATCAATTTCTATTCCATTTGGAATATCAGTATTATTACATATGCATTTTAAAAAATACCCTTATCTTTCTTATAACTTAAGTTTATGGCAAGGTGCCTTGATAGCTCTATTTTTCTATATTTTATATAAATTTTTATTTAAAGCATCAAGATTCTAATAACTTATTTAAAGAGCACATATATCGTTATTAAGCTAACAAAATTAAATTTTCTTGAAATGAAAAAATACGCTATTCTTTCTGTAGAATCATAGGAAAGGATGGCGTTTTTGTATGTCTATTTCTGTATCTGATGAATTACAGCTATTTGCTCAAGAGATTCAAAGCTTTTTATCTCCAGATGTTTTACGAGACCTTGCTAGAGATGTTGGTTTTGTACAACGAACCAGTAAATACCAAGCAAAAGATTTAGTTGCTTTATGGGTTCTGGTGCAAAAACTCTAAAGCTCTTGCCAGTAATCTCCTAAACTTGGACATACTGATAGTATTACTCTAAAAAAGGTGTGTGATCGGTATGGAAAAGAGAAATTTGTTCAAATGGAATCATTATCAGCCGGAACTAATCTTATTAACAGTAAGGTGGTACCTAAGGTACAATTTGAGCTTCCATAACCTGGTGGAAATGATGGAGGAAAGAGGATTATACATTGCTCACACAACGATTATGCGCTGGGTTCATCAATATGGACCTCAACTAGAAGAGAAAGTACGACATCATCTAAAATCAACAAATGATTCATGGAGAGTTGATGAAACCTATATTAAAGTAAAAGGGCAATGGATGTATTTATATCGTGCCGTTGATTCAGAAGGGAATACCATTGATTTTTATCTAAGTAAATCAAGAGATAAACAAGCCGCCAAGTGTTTTTTCAAGAAAGCCCTGACTTTTTCGTACGTTTCTAAACCTCGCGTGCTAACAATAGATAAGAACCCTGCCTATCCTGTAGCAATTCAAGCGTTGAAAGAAGAAAAACATATGCCTGAAGGCATAAAGCTAAGACAAGTTAGATATCTCAATAATATAGTGGAACAAGATCATCGTTTTATTAAGAAACGTGTGCATCCTATGTTGGGGTTTAAGTCATTTAAAACTGCAACTTCTATATTGAGTGGTGTTGAAGCCATGCATATGATTAAAAAAGAACAGATTGATTTACGGGACCAGTCTGTCCAAAATCAGAAAGAATTCATCCATTAATTGTTTGGGCTAACAGCATAAAATACAATTCCGCTCGAAATATATGTGCTATATTCTCTTTTATTTTATCTTTGCACCAGAACCCAAAAAATAACCGTAGATAGTAGCACGAACACTGTTCTTGTTATAATTAATTTTTTTCAGAACGTCTATAATCCTCTTTTAAAAAATATATGTAAATATAATAAAAAACGAATGATTAATAGAAATATTCTACGCCACTCGTTTTTTATCGGACTTCTTTTTACTGCACTTTTATTTTCTTTATGAGTTATTAGAAAAATAATTGTCTATATAAGTCTTTATTTTTTCAAAATCCTTTTCCATAAATAAGATTGCTGGTACTTCAATTATTGGAAGATTATTTTCATTATCAAAAGGTGGACACGGTTTGGGAACTACCAAATAGTCAACTGAGTTTTTATCCCTAATATAATTAATTGAGACATCATAATACTTAGAAAAATATTCCTTCAAATCATCCTGATTCCTTAAAAATGGTAGAGAAAATATTGAACCATAATTTATACCAGCGTCGACAATTAATACAAAGCATATTTTTTTCATGATACACCCTCCTCGTATAATAAGTTTTAAGTTAATAACTGTTCCTTGAAAATTAAATAGTTTTTATCTTCAAGAGCTACATCAAAAAAATGATGTATGGGTAAAATTTAGTCTTGGATACTGGGGGATTTCCCTAGATAATGGAAGTATGGAAATGGATCCATCGGGAATATGCTTACTCCTCCTGTAGTTCGACCACGTTAAAAGACTGTGACCCAGACCAAAATGCACTGCATACGCACAAGCTGTATCGGTTTCCTTCACTTACCTCTCATAGTGGTGGGAGGGCAGCTTAGGTGAAGGCAATCATTGAATACTCATACGCGAGGTTGTGGCTATGTTTTGGACTCTAGGGAGATCCCACAGTATCCAAGCTCATTCCAAATACTATTCAAAGAAAGGAGGTCCTTTCTTTGAGATTATTCGTAGCTATTGATGTAAGCTCTGAAAAACTTGATGTATGTTTTCTTGACAGTCATGACACTGTTTTGAAAGAAATTTGTCTTTCAAACGATGTGAATGGTGCCAACGCCATTAAGGAGGATGTTCTCCATTTTCACCAGTTGTACAACTATGAAAAAATTGTCATTGGCATGGAATCTACTTCCGTCTATAGTTTCCATCCTTCCATGTTCCTAACGGAAGATAAGGATTTGAGGGCTTTAGACGTGGAAGTGGTCGTACAAAATCCAAAAGCCATCCATCGGTATAAAAAACTCTTTGAAGAAGATAAGACCGATAAAATAGATGCTTTCCGTATTGCCGATTTTTTACGAATCGGGCGGTATAATAAGTTTCTTATCAAGGAGGAAAAATACGTTGCCCTTCAACGTTTAACACGATCTAGATATCAACTCGTTCACCAGCAAACAGAATGTAAGCAACACTTTCTGGAGAACCTTTACTACAAATGTAATACGTTATCGAAAGAGTTAAATACCTCTGTTTTTGGTGCGACGATGATGGAAATACTCTCAGATTCCCTTTCGTTGGATGAAATCGCAGAAATGGATCTAGAAGCACTCGCTACTCTTCTTCAGAAAAGGGGAAAGGACGCTTTAGCGACCCGGAAGATTTAGCGAAAACCATCAAGAAAGCCATACGTGACTCCTACCGACTAGGTAAGGTCGTTCAAGACTCTGTGGACGTTGTATTAGCCACTTATGCACGATTGATTCAAACATTGAAAAAACAAATCAAAGAGATAGAAAAAAGCATTACTGCTTTATTCGAAGCCATTCCAGAAGCGAGATATTTAACAAGTGTTCCAGGCATTGGAGTCGTATACGCCGCGGGAATCATTGCGGAAGTTGGACAAATTGAACGCTTTGAGAACGAAGCACAATTGGCCAAATACACCGGTCTTTACTGGAAAAAATCGCAATCTGGAAACTTTGAATCGGAACGAACACCCATGACACGAACGGGAAACCAGTATCTTCGTTATTACATGGTTGAAGCTGCCAACTCTGTACAACTTCGTGAAGCTACTTACCGTGCTTATTATTTAAAGAAATATGATGAAGTTCCGAAATACACACATAAAAGAGCCCTTGTCTTAACAGCGAGAAAACTAGTGCGTCTGGTGGATGTGCTACTACGCAACCACCAACTCTACATGCCATAAAGGAGCGTGTAAATCAAGAGCTAACTACTGCTTTTGATATCCTTTCAAGGCGGCTTTAGGGATATGAACAAACATTCATGTTTCTCACCTAAAAACACGAACTAACGTTCTGTGCGTTCCTAAGGTTTAGTTTCCTGCGCTCTTTTTTAGAAATTCTTCTCTAGCTTTTATCAATCATATACTTGACTTAATACCACAAGTCTTATTTAACTTTATGTAACCGTTACAATTTATATTGTAACAATAAATTTGCGAAAAAAACATTGAGTTTAAGATAATTTATTTAAAAAATATAGCTTATGGGGTAGCGTCACATCACTATCAAGCTAAGCTTATGCAAAGTCAATTTCAAGTGAGATTGTTTCTTTTTTCTAAAGGGCAAGTGTAGGTGATTGAAAGATTTGCATACGAAATAAACCCTAACGGGTTTCACTTTTTTGAATTAAGCGGCTTGATTATCAGACATGGTACAATTGTAAACGACACCTAATATGTCAAAGACTGTTTTCTTCTCATATCGATGAGATTTTCTCCCGTTTTGCTGTAAGAGGTTGAACAGGCGAATTAAAATCTTTGATAGCTCTTGGGTGTCTTTCTGTATAGCTTGGAAAAGAAGAAGAAAATAATCTTTAATCGTATATATGGCCTTATATTCACTCAGTTCTCGTTTCTTCTTCATAAGAAGAAATTGCCGCATTTGAAACATGGTAGAAGAACAGAGTAGGATGGCAATTAGTTGCCCATACAAATGACATTCCAATCGTTCTCGTTTTATCTTTTTACAATGATGAATATGAAAGAATGATTTCCACGTTTTAAATAAAATCTCGATTTGCCAACGTAAAGAATACCAATCATGCACTTGTCCCACCGGGACAATATCTGTAGAAGTATTTGTCATATATACATTGATACCGCTAAGTCGTTTACTACGAGCAGAATACTTCATTCCTTTCTTTTTTTCTCTTACAGTTTGATCGTGTAATCGTTTTTGTTGTTGTTCTTTTGTTAGTCGATGAACAATCACACGAGTTGGGACTTTATCAGTCATTCCTACATAAGCGTTGGATATTTCGCATGTTTGTCCTGACTGAAGAGAGTTCATTAAAACCTCCATATCTATCTGGATATACTCTGTACCTTTCTTGATTCTGCCATCTTGAAAATAATCAGGTTTAGGATTTTTTTGATAAATACGTGTATTCAATTTGATACGTGAGATATAGTAAGCCTTTTTATCTTGTATATGTTGAAGATCTTTCAAATGAAAATAGCCTAAATCTCGGATACATAAATCATTCGTTGTTACAGTGGGGACACACAGGGAACCGTGGGTTCGATCATGTTGTTTACCTGGACCTGTATGAATATGAAGGAACTGTCCACTTAATAAATCATACTCAAGCTGAATCTTTATTCCCGCTGTATGGCTGCATCCTCCTGCACCTGGATAAACGAATGAAAAAGGATCTGGAAGTTGAAATGCAGTTGAATCTAGGATGCGAATACGCTTGAAAATAGTAGTGTACGGAGAAGGGAGCAGCTTAGCTGAAGATAACTTTTGGTTGAGAAGTTTGGCTAATACTTTCTGTAGAAACTGCACGGCTGCAGCATTAAATCGTTGATTCAGTCCTTCGGGACTGATGAGTACTTCTGTTGATGCTTCTAAACAACTACATAACTGGTTTAAGGACGTTTTTGCTACACTTTGGCTTATCCATACACATAAAGCTATTAAATCTTGAGCTCGATACTTACTTGCTCGCTGTACAAATCTAACATCTCTAGCTAGATTCTGTAAGGTATTTGGGGATAAAAGACTCTGAATCTCCTGTGCGAATAGTTTTAGTTCGTCAGATACAGAAATAGACATATAAAAAACGCCATCCTTTCTTATGATTCTACAGAAAGAATAACGTATTTTTTATTTTAGGGAATTATGTTTTGTTTGCTTGATAGCGATGGGGCGTAATTCCTATATCTAGTGAACCGTTTTTATACTTTCCGAACAATAGCCAAATAAATGGATGATGCTATACTTTGAATAAAAAACACAAGCATTACATAATAAATAAAATATTCCTTATCTATTAATTTAAATATCGCTACTAATGCTACTCCAATTAATATACCAACCGTAAGAACAGAATAAGATAATGACTTAATTTTAAAAATGAAGATTTGTCCTCTCTCATCTTGTGACTCCATCCGACGTTCAAACGTAATTTTGTAAAATTCTGCAATGAACACTAATACTACCAACACACAAATTACAAGCGTAGCAATATTAACCATTATTCATCCTCCTCATATTTAAATACATCAGTTATCTCTTTCTCAAGCGAATTAGCAATTTTGAAAGCTAAAATCAAAGAAGGGTTATATTTATTTTTTTCTAAAGCTACTATAGTTTGTCGACTGACACCAACTGCATCTGCTAATTGTTGTTGCGTCCATCTTTTTTCAGCTCTTCCTACCATTATATTATTTTCGAGCATGTCATTCCTCTCTTCTATTATGCAGTTATCTCAACTCGATAGTAATATATTTTTTACAAAAAGTAAAGAATACATTACTACAAACCGAATAACACATTATATGTTTAACTGAAAAAACGTGAAAATTATAAGCTATTACATTTATTTGGGATAAATACCACGAATTCTTTGCACTAAAGATTATTTTGGCTAGAAACCTTGTTACAGTTTTAGTAATTTGTTTTTGGAGTATCTTGAAGTATCCAAAAACAAAAAGTTTGTACATTTTCACCTGGAGATGCCAATTTTCTCGTTTTAGGGGTATTTGCATTTCTTAGCTTGATAGTGATAGAGCGTGTCCCCTTTTAGAACAAAAAAATAGGATTCCCCTGACCAGGAGAATCCTATT
The DNA here is from genome assembly GCF_051780025.1 of Bacillus cereus group sp. BceL062. Classification (NCBI taxonomy): domain Bacteria; kingdom Bacillati; phylum Bacillota; class Bacilli; order Caryophanales; family Bacillaceae; genus Bacillus; species Bacillus cereus group sp. BceL062. The sequence continues at coordinate 23,053 of NZ_JBPWGY010000013.1, forward strand.
ATATACCTTAAAATTATAACAAATAATGGCATAAATAAATTATTTTATCAAGTGAAAATCAGTGATCACAGCTTTTTTCGTACCAATATTGACACCTAGCAAGCGTTAAATGGATAAAAAGGCTTTTCTTTAAGTAGCTCAAAAAAGAAGGAATTCTTGCCGTACCTCTTTTTGAATTCCGTTTCTATAACTTGGGAATCAAATGATTATGGAAAAATTCTATAATTCTACTTATTTGAATGCTTTTCCGATGGGATATTCCGCTGCAACTCATTAATAAATTTATAAGTTAATGGAGCTTTTTCTTCTAACTCAGCCTTCGTGTCTGGACCAGCATAAAAATAGGCAAAGGCTTCGGCGAAATATTCTTCCTTGTAATCGAAATATGGATTGTCATTAAAATCATCATGCTCCAAAGCGTGAATTTCAGTAAACTTATTTGAATAACTAATATTGTCAAATACATAACAATCAATGGAATGGGCTGTTTCATGCAGCTCAAGGCTTACAGAACTATGCATCTTTTTATAGCTGTAACCGATTCGAGCAACAACCGTCTGCCCACCTGCACCTGGCACATCATCCCACGTATATGGAGTATGTTCCCATCCCCTAGGAACGGTTCCCCTTAAATATTCATACTCCGGCAAATCAGTAAGAGGGAAATTAATCAGTTTAACCTGAACTCCCTGTTTATGCATGGTGATCAATATATTAGTTGGGATGCTCCAGAGACGATCAACCATATTTCGGGTCTCTTCACGATCAAATTCACCCTTTGTTTCAACCGTCACAACCCTTTCAAGAACATTGTTCATTTTAAGTGATTGGGTAGTTCCGGATTCTCCAAATGCAGCAGTAGAAAATGAGAATGTTAAAACTGTGGTCAATAATAACGCGGAAAATGCTTTTTTCAATAAGTTCCTTTTCATAAACTCCTCCTAAATTTAGTATTTTATAGTTAAATATTTGACAATTAATTCTTTTTCCCTTTATAGGGTACGACACATGCCCATCAACTTAAGAAAACAAATCCACCGCAAAACGAAAAAAGAGCTTTTTATTACAAGTTAGGACAAAATCTCGTTCTGGGAGAGTTGTATTTTCTTAGATTGATAGCGATGGGGTAGTACCAAAAATACGAATTTCGTACTCTAAGCAAAATTTCATAAAGAAAAATTCGATATTCTAGATGGGTAAGAATTATACAGTGTTGTAGGTAGAAAACATATCCAGATGATTTAAATCCGCTTATATTAATTTGGTCAATAATCTTTAAGGGAATCCACTCTAAGTAAGTTGGGTAATGAAGAAAAGCCTTGAATCTTATTAAAATATAAAAGGAGTAGAAAAAATTTTCTACTCCAATCTCTTTTTGGTAATTTGTATTTTATTTCATTTTAAAAATGTACTTTATACTTTGATATTCAATATCTTTAATGCTATGATAATTTTTTTAATAGCTATGACCTATTAATCCTCATAATCTTCAATTGGACTTTTCAATTTTCTAGATAAGAACTCATAGAAATCTTTAGCTTCAAGTACTGTCTTCTTACTTACAAAATCCCACGTTACCACTGGGCATTCACTATTTACAAGACTTGATGTATCTAGGCAATATACGTATTCACCTACATCCCATATCACAACATAACTGTTAGGAAGTCCCATTTTATGATGCACTCCAGTTTCTGAAAGTATTGGTGAATTATCTATGTAACCTGCACATGTTAAATCTATTCCGAGTATACCTCCGCCACCGTAATGCTTTAAAAACCAGCGATAGCTATCTGGAAATTTACAATCTAATCTTTTTTCAAGTTGGTTAATAAATTCATCTTCAACTCCTCCAAAAAAATCTCCTTTTTCCTCCCGTTCGGAAAAAATGTTAGCAATCCATTCCTTCATTTATATTACTCCTTCTTTTATTTTTGATAATCTTGTGCTCTTTGTTTCCAGTAATACTCACGAAATCTCTCATACTGAGCTGTTAAAACTGGATCATTTCTAAAACTATCTCCATCCTCAATTGTATCATGAGGCTGCTTTGAGTATTTCCGATGTTTACTAGCCGATAATTCAACCATGCTTCCTGGTTCTCGCTGAGTCGTATGGTGCAGTTGAATTTGTGTATCATCCTTGTAAAAAGGATTCCTCTCTTTTTTTGCTAGTTCTAAATTTGATAAAGCTTTCGCTTGCGGGTTTGATGATACATAATTCCAATCAATATCTTTCATCTGATATACACGTCTATCTAAATTTTCGTTATAAAGGAATAGATGGAAAAGAGACTGTAACGAGACATGGCTATGAGGAGTATATCTCAACTGATAAAAATAAAGTTATTTCACACGTAGCAGTTCTTGCCTTCCCAAATGTAAATTTGCATTGCATAATGCCTGTATTTTTAATAGAAATACAAGCGAGTAAGTTTACACGAAAAACAAACGAAGAAGGAGCGGATTCTTCATTACTTAAAAAGGAATAAGTGTCTCGTTGTGGACACCTGTTTTTCTTTTCTACTAGAGAAATATATGTACAAAGTACAAATTGGTACGAGATTTAAGTAATATATACTTTACATTAAGTAATATATAAGTTACATTTATATAGGAGGTTGCATATGAAAAATCACGTGAAGCTTGCTCGAGTAAAAGCAAATATGACCCAGCAGCAATTAGCTGAGGCAGTTGGGATTACCAGACAAACTGTTAGCCTTATTGAAAAAGGGAAGTACAATCCTTCATTAAAGTTATGTTTACAAATTTGTTATGCGACAGATGCAACATTAGACGAAATCTTTTGGATAGAACAGGAGGATTATGAATGAAGAAAATTACAGATGAAAGACTTGTACTAAGGAATCTACAAAATATCCGTATTCTATTCTTTGTACAAACTATGGGTATACTCTGCATTCTTGGATATGATTTGATACATGGCGGTTTTGAACATATGCGTGATAATCCGCTATGGATGCTATTTATTATCACTTCGGTCGTGTCAGGTTATTTATCCATGAGCATCAATGTGCAGCAAGAACATACGAAAAAGAATCCTAAAAAATCACTCCTTACAAGTTTACTCGTATTGGTAGTGATTGTACTTGGCACATCTTATCTTACATCGATCAGCCCAGAATCTAGTACAAGAGATGGGCTACTGTTAGGCATTATCTTATTTATTTGCGGACTCATTCCAATATTGTATGTTTATAAGTTACGAATGAAACAACTTGCTGATTTAGAAGAGGAATAATACATATTTATATACTTTTACTCGTACTACCAAACCACTTGGACACTTGTCTAAGTGGTTTGTTTTTTGTGAAATTTGTTGCAACTCGACTAGTGAAATCGAAAACAGTACAGTAACAACATGTTTGAATGATAGACTCGTAATTACAATTATGACTTCTTATATTTATACCACCCTTCTGAAAATTCCCAGAAAACATAAATTTCTATTCACTAGCAGTTTATGTTAATCAGCAAGAAGCATATACAATAAATAATTCTGTTTTAGATAACACGCAACCACTCAAAAAATCCAGTCATAAAAAAAAGAGGGAGAAGGCATCTTTTATTGAAGTTTGTTTATAATAGTTTTTTAATTTGTTAGGGGGAATCGTAAAGGAGATTAGTGATCTCTTTGATAATTTTTATTTTCCTTATAGTATTTGGCATATTGTATTAAAAAATTCAAATTTTGAAGGGAGAAAGAGATTATCAAGTTCAATCAAAAATCGAAATTCCTCTTTGGAAAGAACAATTAAAAGCACGAGGTCACGTTGATTATCGACTATATCCAAAGTTAAATCACTTCTTTACAGAAGGAGATGGGGAATTAAGTAAACCAGATGAATAGTATAGTCCTGCTAATATCCCTGAGTATGTTATAAATGATATTGCTGCTTGGGTGCAAGGAAGATTGAAATAAAATTAGAAACCATATTTTTTAATAGAGGTCACGATACATGCTTATCAACTTAAGGATGGAAATTAAATGTATTTTTGTTCAAATAAACTAAATAAAGGGGTGTTCTTTATGTGTACTAGTTTGACATTACAGACAAAAAGCGGTCAGCATCTTTTTGCAAGAACGATGGATTTTACATTAGATTTCAATCAAGAAGTAATAATAGTTCCTCGAAGTTATCAATGGAACAATATAACTGGTGAAACCATCGAGGCGAAACAAGCTGTTGTCGGGATGGGGATTAACCATCAAGGAAGGATAATACTGGCGGACGGAGTAAATGAATTAGGTATGACATGTGCAACACTCTATTTTCCAGGATTCGCTACTTATAGTAACAGTATAGATGACAATAAAACGAATCTGGCTCCATTTGATTTTGTGGCATGGAGTCTCACACAATTCAATTCTGTGGAAGAGTTAAAGAAATCTGTAGATAGTATTACCTTTTTGGATGTACCATTACCTGTTTTAGGAGTTACTCCACCGCTCCATTGGATTTTAGCGGATAAATGGGGAGATTGTATTGTGCTAGAGCCGACAACTGAAGGACTAAAAATATATGATAATCCTCTTGGGGTAATGACCAATAGTCCTGAGTTTAACTGGCATTTACAAAATTTAAGACAATTTATTGGTCTTAAATCGCATCCATATGCACCAACACAATGGAGTGATTTGCCGTTAAGTGCTTTTGGACAAGGATCGGGTTCGATGGGGCTACCTGGGGATTTCACCCCACCATCAAGATTTGTGCGGGCAGCATTTGGGAAACAAAATATTCAAGGTATAGATAACGAAGAAGAGGGGGTATCGGCCATGTTTCATATCTTATCAACTTGCGAGGTTCCAAAAGGTGGAGTGATAACGGACGAAGGTACATTAGACAATACCATCTATACAAGTGCAATGTGTATGGAATCCGGTACATATTATTACCATACCTATGATTGTAGACAAATTATAGCTATTCATTTATTTCATGAAAATTTAGATACAGAAGAAATAAAAACATATCCCTTCCACAGGAAGCAGAAGATATTTTATGAAAACTAAGTAGATTTAGAAGAATATTTAAAAAGCAAACTTAATTAAGTTTGCTTTTTTATAATAGACGATACCCCGTTACCATCAACCTAAGAAAATAAGTCACCCCCAAAACGATTAAAATAAATTTCAGGTCTATAAAAACATAAAATTTCCATTTAGAGGGTACTTTAAAATCTTATCTTGATAGCAAAACATCTCCGTATATATAATGTTTTTAACTAAAATAGGTCGCCAGTCATTACAGTCATAAACTCCTTAAAAAACTGTTCATAATTCATTTGTACTGCAATCCTATGTTTTGGACGATTACCGAATGTTTCTGGTTCAAAGGTAGATCTAAAATCTCCTATACTTTGTCCTCTTACAGTATCAAGTACATTAACTGTCACTGCTGATTGATGGTACGTAAAAATATCATCACGATTAATCGCAATTAATGTAAGTGCATCATGAACCGGGCTACCTTGTATTCCAGGAACTTTTTTTTGATAAAATTGATAATAGTAATAGTCTAAAAGAGGTTTTAAAAATTTAGTTTTTCCTTTAGAGTGGATATAATTGACCATTTCTGGTGTTACAATAGCCGATTGTGTAACATTCAAAGGATAAATTGATAGATTCTTTGCGTATCTCATTACAATATTGGCCGATCCAGGATCGCCATAAAAGTTAGCTTCAGCAATGGGAGTAACATTTCCTGGATATAGAAAAGCTCCTCCCATAATATAATAAGAATGTACATATTCCATCACCTCTCCATAAAGGAGAAATAAAGTTGCAAGTGAAGTAAGCCTTCCGGTATTCACGATAATAAGTTCATTTTTATGCTGCTCAATAAGTGTGAGAACCTCAAAAAAATTCTCAAATGTCTGAACCTCTAGTCCTGGATAAATGGGCCCTATCCCAAATTTACCGTGAACTTCTGGATAAAAAGTTTCAGCTTCTGAAGACATGGAATGCTCCGCCCCACCAAAAACTTTTATATATTCTTTTCCTACACTTTTAAGTAAAAAGCGAACATTTCTAACAACTTCAGCTTTAGGTACGTTCCCGTAGTCTGCAACAATTCCTATAACATCAATTTTATCTGTCAAATGCGCGTATATGATAGCTATCGTATCGTCAATTCCGAAATCCCCAAAAAACAGTACTTTTTTCCCCATATAATGTTGCTCCTTAATGTTACTAATTTTTAAAACGGATCATAATTATGTATCGTAGGATAAGATTGTTCTCAAGTTTTTTTGTAATACGGTACATGAATGAATTCATCAAGTTAACATACACTTTCGTTAATAATGAGCAAATTCCTTTTGTATGAAATGGAATAGTATGGACTTACTAATCTTAACAAGTTTTTTCTGATACCCTCTACTCATTATGTGGTCCTTAAAATGATAAAAATACGTTATCCTTTCCTATTTGTTTTAAATCGACAGTAAAACCACAGAAAGATAAGTGAAATTGTTGCTTAACAACAACTTTCACAAGAATCGTTATAACAAAAAACATACATTATTGATACAATATAATTATTCATCAAAATAAGGAGAAAATAAAATATATATTTAGGAGGAAAAATACTTTGGAAATAGATCAAATAAAGAATATCCTAAGAAAAAGAGCAACCATCTTTCAAACAGGCGGAAAAAGACCCGATTTATCTATAAATGAAAGTTGGATTGGAAAGATCCCCTATTCATTACCAAATGAAACTTACCCAATCGACCGCTATCAAGACAAAATGTATGCAACCATGATGATTAATTTAACTCAAATACCTTTTGTTGCAGAAGCAGTAAAAGATATGAAAGCCATCGCAGTATTTCTTTCTCCAAACTTTGCTAAAGACTTATCCAACTTATCAGGAAATTTTTGCATTAGAGAATATGATTCTTTAGAGAAACTAGTACCAAATGAGATGTCACTTACGTTTCCAAATCTAAAACCTTTTCCCTTAATACCTAGATTAGTAACTAATGAGTTTCCACAATGGGATACGGAAGATTTTCCAAACAATATGCAAGATAGAATTTTAGAACTTGAAAACACAAATGAGATTGACTACTACGAGGATATTTTTGAAGAAAATCATTACATACATAAATTAGGTGGCTATGCTTGTTTTGCCCAATCAGGCATCCAATGGCCCTCAGATTATGAATTTATTTTTCAAATAACAGACGATCCAAAAGCACATTTAAAGGTTATTCATGGTGGCGGAATTTATTTTGCTAAAAATAGTAAAACAAATGATTGGATCGCACATTGTGATTTCTTATAGGGGTCCCGCCACATGCCCATTAACTTAAGAAAACAAATCAACCCCAAAATGAAAAAAGAGCTTTTTATTACATTTTAGGACAAAATCTAGTTCTGGGATTAGTTACATTTTCTTAGCTTGATAGGTATGTGGTGGACCCAAAGAAAGAGATTTAGTTGTTGAAGCTCGGATGAATTGATTAGCTAGAAGTTTAAAACTTGGAAAAGCGAAATGTTCATATATTTAGTCTGAATTATGAATGGGAACGAGAGTTATTGAAAGAAAAGCAAAGAGTCAGATTAGATATTGTTAAAAAAGGGGGACAGCTGGGTCGTCCTCGTAAGTGTGGAAAGAAACATGAAGGGATGGAACATGCTATTCATTTATATAAAGAAGGTAAACGTACAATAAATCAAATTTGCAATATTACCAAGTGAGTCGTTCAGTGTTTTATCGTGAAATTAATAAGAGAAATTTGAAAATGAATAAATAAAATTAATAGAACATTGGAAAATTTCATAATTTCAAAAATTACTTTGCTAAATATTGATGCTAATTTTTATAGATATTGTTGGAAGTGGGGTAATATTGTATGAAATCGATAAATGTAAATGGGAATATATATCATATTGAATGTATTCCTTTTGAAGATAAGAGTGAGCAGGACGAAGAGGGATACTACGAATATTTTTACAAAGGAGTCTATTTATTGTTTCACTCCGACAAAGAAACAATAAAAGCCCGAATTTATGACGGAGAAGAAGTAATATATTTCTTGAAAAATCCAGTTCTTGCTTTGGATAAAGATTTTGAAGAGATGAAGGTATATATAATTAAAGAATATGATGTAAAAAAATTTAAGGTTCCGGGTGGGGAAAAAGCCTATATAGAGTTATAGCCATAATAGGTTTCTGTCTTTACCATGGATATATTAAATACAAAAGGTAGGTAGTTATATGATTCGTGAAGCTGAACCAAAGGACAGCAATGTAATTGAAAATCTATATAAAAAATTAGCACCACATAGCAAAAATATTAAGGTTTTACCAGAAAGAATTGAGCAGATAAGGAATGATTCTAATAATTTTTTATTTGTCTATGAGGAAAGTGGTAACGTCAAAGGAAGTATATTTATGACGTTTTGTCTTGATCCTGGATATCAATTTAGACCGTATACTGTTTTAGAGTATGTGATTGTAAATGAAGATTTTCGAGGTAATGGGATAGGGGAAAAGTTATTGAAACATGTAGAAGAGATATCAATTGCAAGGGGATCCACAAGAATTATCTTATTAAGTAGTGCAACTAGAATAAAAGCACATAAATTTTTCACTAAAAATGGATACAATGGAACCATAAGTAAGGGTTTCAAGAAGTATATACCAATTACTTGAATTTTATTTATAAGTGTTTTTTCTTAGAATGCTCCTTCATGATTCTAGACCAAAAACGAATTTCATTTAATGATCGTTCAACAAACTTTACAGACGTAACACCCGTATCAGGGTGTAATGAGGTTTCATCCCTATTCATTCTTAATCCCCCACTAAATACTAAGCTAGTTCTATTCTTATGAGTAAATATATATATAAATACCATCAATAAAAATTCATGATGATAATGATAAATCTCATATACATGTAATATTAACCTACCTTATTATTATCAGTAACCAAAGTAAGTCTACTCCTTATACAAAAATAGATAAGGAGCGGGCTTACTTTTCTTCTGAATTTTTATCATTTTAGCCAAGAAGACTCCTTCCTCAAGGAACGCTAAGTGAGTAGGTGGGAGATGAATTGGCTTCGGACAAGGGATGGCAGGGAGCCATCTTAATTGTTCGACATACATAAATTGTTACTTCACTACCTATCGAATGTATGTTTGCTATATAATAGATACATATCGAAATGGAGGTGAAATGAATGATGATCAATAAAGCATATAAATTTCGTATCTATCCAAATAAAGCACAAGCGACCCTAATCAATAAAACGATTGGCTGTTCTCGTTTTGGATTCAATCGTTTCCTATTTATTTTCAAATCTTTACAGTAATCTCTTTTGTCATACTCAATGTAAGCTATGTGACCATCGGGGCGAATTAAAATTACATCCATATTTTTTAACTGAGAATCCTGTATTTCTCCTACAACCACCTTTATGTGCGAATTAATGTTCATTTTATCTATTTCTTCTTTATAAGACGGATGTATTAATAAAATATATTTACCATCTTGCATCAATTCAAAGAGTTTATAAGTTTTCTTATTTTGAGAAGAAATAGTAAGATTTATACATCTTTTCCCTGTAAATGGGTGCCTTTCTTTCGTATGCATAGAGGAATATATAACCCCTAAGCCACTTACTCTTTCAGCTAAATCTTGATTCACCTCTGGGTATGTGAGTAAATGCGAGAATAACTCTTTTAACTCTATACCTGCATTTGAAAAGTTTATCATTAATTGTTCTTGCGCTTGTACTTCCTTGAAAAATTGTTTTCCTACATCATGTCGTTCAATATGATAACTTCCTAATAAACTTTCATATTTTTTATGTTTTATAGCTAGTCCCAATTTCCATCCTAAATTAAAAGCATCTTGTAATCCTACATTCAAACCTTGTCCTCCAGCAGGGAAATGAATATGCGCTGCATCTCCTGCCAAGAATACACGCTTATGTTGATAAGTATTTGCTAGTTTGGTTGCATTTCCAAAACGAGAAAGCCATATTGAACTCTTAATTCGAATATGTTCACCTGTAATACTATAAATACTATCTATAAGCTCTTTTTCTGTGACAGCAACATGAACAGGTATTGTCTGATTCTTAGGATCTACAATTGCAAAACGAAATACATCACGTGCAATAGGTACCATCATTATTATCCCATTTATATTAGATGTAGATAAAAATGGGTTATCTGGTACATTTTCTAAAATCACATCACCCAATATAGCAGTAGTTGTTGTATCTGTTCCATTAAACGGTATATGTGATAACTCACGAACTACGCTTCTTGCTCCATCAGCGCCTACTACATATGGAACTTCTATTTTATATATTGTTTCTCTTTGCTCTATTTCTAGTTGTACAAATGTATCATACTGTTTTAAATTTTTTAAAGTATGACCACGTTTAATGTCTACACCTAATTCCAATGCACGCTCTTCTAATATTTCTTCTGTAATAGATTGGGGAATAAAAAGCGTATATGGAAAATCAGTATCTAAATTTTTAAAGTTTAATCTTGTATCTAGGGCAGCAAAATGGCTTGTATCTGATTTCTTCCCTCTAGATAAAAATCGATTTTCAATACCTCTCATAGCCATTAATTCTAAGGAGCGGGGGTGAAGTGTGAGTGCTCTAGAATTTCGTATCCGATTTAACCTTCTCTCTAAAACGACAACTTTTACGCCTTGAATAGCTAATTCACATGCTGTCATAAGTCCAACTGGACCACCGCCAACTACCGCGACATCATAATGATTTTCCATGTCATGCCCTCCATTTATTTACGTAATTAAAAGCTAATGCAAATTTAATTATAATATATTTTAGTTTCCGAGGAAACTAAAATGGGATGTCTTAGACTATTTCTTATATTAAACATCCGATATAGGGTCTAATTGGATTCAATATAAGAAAGATAACAGATCAATCTATTTCTAATCATTTAAAGGGAAGGGTATGTGATTGAGATGAATAATACATATAATGGAAAGATACATACTTGGATTAATTGAGACACCTAATTCATCACACGGCTGAACTAGTTGATTATATGGAATTTGCAAGAACTTATGAAGTTAATACAAAACTTATAAATGGACAAGGAACAATAATTTCTCGAGCAGGAAGTTTTATTTTGTGGAAAATAAAGTAAAATGAATATTTACGTTATAGAAGAAGTAATGTAAAATATTGTTTGTATTAAGAATTTTTTGTCTATTTTAATATTATTATAGGGGATGTTTTATTGAATAATATGTCATTATTTCTTTATTCTGCAAGTGTTTTTTGGAGGTCATGTAAAAGTCATTTAATATTTTTAGTGACTATTAGAGTTATAGAAGGTTTCATACCAGTTATTAACATTTTTCTTTTTGAGCGTTTAATAAATGAAGCAGCAAGATTTATAAATCATTCTGGTAACTTGGAGCAAGTATTTGTGTATTTAGCGTGTCAATTGGTCACTTTTCTAATTCAATATATTTTAGAACATCTTAGCATTATTAATGACAAATATATTAATCAAAAAATTGGTTTGCATATCAAAGAAATCACATTTAATAAAATGGAAAAGTTAGCATACATACATTTTGAAAATCCCGAATTCCAAAATAAACTTCAGATGATTAGTGGTATTGATCAGCGTATCGTAAATAATGTAACGAGTTCTTCTAACTTGTTAAAAGAATGTATAACACTAATTTCTATATTAGTTTATTTAATAAATATCCACTGGGTATTGGTAGTTATATTATTTCTTGGAATCATACCATTATTTATTATCGAAATAAAAAACGGTTCATCTAAATATGAATTAATGAGGAATTTAACGCCAGTAAATAGAGAAATGTTTTACATATCTAACCTATTATATAGAAGAGAGAGTGTTAAAGAGCTACGCTTATTTCAGATAACAAGTTTTCTAATAAAAAAATGGCGTCAAAAATATCAAGAAAATAATCTGGAGGAGATAAATTTATTAAAGAAACAAACTGTTTGGTTATTTGCTTCAGAAATTATACTTGTATTGGTATATGCGCTAACTAGTGCTTTTCTCCTATACTTAATGAAATTAGGAAGAGTGTTAGTAGGGTCATTAGTAGCAGTATTACAAGCTATTCAAAACATCCAAGCCAGTTTAAATAGTCTAATTAGATCTATATCAAATATTTACGAGAATTTATTATATGTGAAGGAGTTCTCATCTTTTATCTCTTTACCTGAAATTGATGAGGTGGAAGCTAAAGAAGAGATTCATAGTATTCAAGAAATAAGTGTTCAACAATTAAATTTCACCTATCCTAATCAAGGTAGACAAACATTGAAAGATGTTAATTTGAAAATTACGCCAGGTAAAAAAATCGCAATTATTGGTGAAAATGGCTCAGGAAAAACCACTTTAATCAAATGTTTAACAGGTTTATATGAGACGGATTCATCTATGATACATGTGAACGGTATGCCTTTAAATAAGATAGATTTAAACAAATATTTCAAGAAAATTTCCGTTCTATTTCAAGATTTTAATCGCTTTGAATTTACGGTAAGAGAAAATATAGGTTTTGGAAATTTAGAGGATTTAGCCGATACAGAAAAATTAAAAGAAGTAATAAAAAGGGTTGGATTAGAAAACCACATTAAAAGTCTACCTTATCAATATGATTCAAGATTGGGAAGGTTTTTCGATGGAGGAAATGAACTTTCAGGGGGGCAATGGCAAAAGATTGCGATAGCTAGATGTTTATTTAGAGAGTGTGATCTTATAGTATTGGATGAACCAACATCTGCTCTTGATCCAAAATCTGAAGTAGAAATTATGGAGGAGTTTTTTCGATATTCCAGTGATAAGGCTGTCATATTTATTACTCATCGCCTTGGGGCAGCGTGGTTGGCCGATGAAATTATTGTAATGGAACGAGGAAGAATTGCTGAACGAGGTACACATCAGGATCTCTTACATTTAGATGGTATATATAAAGAATTATTCGTTTCTCAATCGAAATGGTATATGGAACATAAAGAACTGGTAAAAGGGAGTTTTTAAAAATTAAAATAGGAGGAGTATGATGTCGATACTTTTAATGTTCATTTGTGTTTGGTTATTACTATTGTGCATTGTATTGAGGCAGATACATTTTTTAAAAAAGGAAATAGATTTACTTCCATTAATAGAGAGTGGAAATTTTAGCTATAAGGATAATAATCTTATGGGAGTAAATATGAAAAGATATTTCTTAGAAAACCATTTGAATTTTGAAGATATAACTATAATTGCATTTACGTCAATTACATGTCCTTTTTGTAAACAAGCATTAATAGAAATGATTGAGGAGAATAACGATATCTATAAAATACCACTAATAAATATTGAAAAGATATTTGAATTGCCAGGTAATAATAAAAAAAACACAGATTATAAAGGCTTTGTCAAGATACAGGAAAATGAGAGCTTTTTTACTACCTTAGATATAGACACTTTTCCAACATTCACCCTAGTTGATAATAAAGGAACAATAATATATCAAAATTCGTATCATAAGGGAATTTTCTCACATTATGAAAAGATGAGAAATATTAAGGAGGATAAAGTTATTTAAAAATATGAGGTGAATAAAAATGATTTCTTTGTTTTTTATGATGAAAATTGGAATTGCGACTTTATTTATTAGTACAGGCATTGATAAAATTAAGAAATTTAATATCCATCAATTGATTATAAAAGAATATCAGATTATTCCTGAGAATCAAATTAGGTTATTTACTATTATAGAAATTTTTGCGGAATTATTTATAAGTTTATGTTTGTTTATAGGGTTGTTTCATACATTTACTCTAATTTGTGCAGTAATACTACTTCTTGTATACTCTGTTGCTATTTTAGTAAACTTACTTAGAGGAAGAAAGGAAATATCTTGTGGATGTGGCGGTGTATTAGGAAATCATAAATTATCATGGATGTTAATTGTTAGGAATCTTTGTATTGGTGCTGTTTCGGTAATCTTATTAATGTATCCGGTATCATTAGGGAGCTTAGATCATTTATTAAAAACTAATCAATTTGTGCTTGATATCTTTAATTTTCAGTATTTTACTTTAGTATTTACTAGTTGGATTATTATATTAATAGGAATAAATATGATACAACTATATAATATTTCTTTACGAATAGACCGTTTAACAAAAAATTGAGTTAGTTCAAATTATTAGGAGAGGACTTAAAAAATGAGTGAAAAATGGTATGTCATTTCTAACATCACATTGTGGATTGTTGTTATCTTCCAAACTATATTAATACTATATCTGGGTAGGCTAGTTGGACAATTTTTAAATCGTTTTCGGATTCGTGAAAATAAGCAAATTGGACAATTAGAAGAAAAATCATTAGCAGTCGGACAAAAGGTACCGGTGTTTCAAAAGAACTCTATGGGAGGAAAAACACTAGTAGTACCATCTGATGAATATGAATACACTTTACTTTTATTTGTAAGTAATACATGTTCTAGTTGCAAAGAACTATTTAAGAAGATGCCTGATGTTATAAATAAATATGATATTAATTATATCTTTGTTTCTAGTGAAATATTAGATAGTAACATGATGCAAAGCAGTTCAAATGCACACTTTATAGTAAGTTCGGATATAGTTGAGGATTTCTTTGTCCATACCTCACCTTATATATTATTAATTGACAAGTTAGGTGAAATTAAGCATATTGCAGATTTATCAAACTTTGGTGAACTAATAATGAAACTAGATAGTATTTTAGAACAAGAACTGGTTAATGTGTGATATAAACAAATCTAGCGATTTATTTCTGATTATTCAGAATGTTATTGACAGTTACAAGGAATAAATGTATCCTAAAGTTGTTGTTTCCAATTAAATGTAATAGGAGGGATAAAATGTTAAAAAGATTGCTAGGTATAGCACCATTAAGACCTGTATGTTCTTGTACTGTCGAAAGGTATTCTTGCGAGGGTGGTAGAGAAGTATATCGCTACTATGATTGTACAGTAAATGAGTTATGTGAAACGATTCGTACAAAGTATCCGTGCTAATTTGTTAGATAATTATTTTTATTTTTTTAATGAGAGGATGATTAAAATGTTAAAGAAAATATTAGGAATAAGTAATAAAGCAGGAGAATGTGCATGTGTAAGGTCTCATTATGAGTGTGACAGCAGTGGACGCGTTTATGATGTATATATAAATTGTATTGGTCAGGTATGTAAGAGAGTTAGCACTCCGATGAGGTGTAATTAATAGTTAGAAGTCTAAAGGGGATCAAGCAACTTCTATTAGCTATAAAAGACTCGAACTATTTTTAAAATTAAAAGCACGTTACTATTTTCTTGTATTAATGAGAAAGGGTAACGTGCTTTTTATAAATATATCTCAAAAACAAGAATTGTCTTCATTTACCTAAAATTCTAGCGCTATTATCCTGATGCTAAAGGGAAATACGTATTCCACAGTTTTACCTATTTTATTATAAATTTTTAAGCATACGGAAATATGACTATCAGGTCAAACAACCTAGTATCATAGGAATATCAACTTAAACACAAAATAGCCCCATGTCTATTTTGTGGGTTAAATATATTTCTTTGGAAAAGTAACTGTAAAAGCCCTGGATAATTAATTTTATTGGCTTTCATTCCAAGCAAAAAACTGTCATAAAAGGAGGGGGAGAAGACATTTTTTGTTGAAATTTGTTTGCAAAAACTTCTAAACTGTTAAGGGCAATCGTAAAGTAGACTATTAATTTTTTTAATAATTTTTGCTTTCCTTGGCATACTGTGTTATAAAGTTTAAATTTTGAAAAAATAATTTGAAATTTTATATATAGCATTTTTTATTATATTTCTAACCATTCAAAGAGAAGGGTATGTGATTAAGATGAATAATACATATAATGAAAAGACACATACATCGATTAAACAATTATATAATAAGTTTT
Source organism: Bacillus cereus group sp. BceL062 (assembly GCF_051780025.1). Lineage (NCBI taxonomy): Bacteria > Bacillati > Bacillota > Bacilli > Caryophanales > Bacillaceae > Bacillus > Bacillus cereus group sp. BceL062. Next base: position 39,038 of record NZ_JBPWGY010000013.1, read on the forward strand.
CATCAAAAGCTCCTGGATTTGCATATATTTCTAGTTTCGATAGCGGTGTAACTTATAAAGGTGCAGTTGGCTTAGCTTCTATAGAGAAAAATTTACCCATAACTACCAAAACCGTTTTTAATATAGCCTCAGTTTCTAAACAATTCACAGCATTTTCTATATTACTCTTAGAACAAGAGAGAAAATTGAGTTTAGATGATTCAATTTTAAAATTTGTCCCTTCTATAGGTGCATATGCTGAACCTGTAACATTGAAACATCTAATTCATCACACGGGTGGACTAGTTGATTATATGGAATTGGCTGAAGCAGCAAATATTAAATATACGGACACATTAACTGTAAAAAAATCGCTAGAACAACTTAAAAGTCATCAAATTGCAAGGTTCCCAGTTGGAACAAAATTTGAGTATAGCAATACAGGATATTTTTTATTGTCACTAGTGGTAGAGAAGGTAAGTGGCAAGTCTCTACGTCAGTTTGCAAAGGAACGAATTTTTGATCCTTTACACATGAAAGACACAACAATTGTGGATTGCTACCCAACTACTATATCAGTTGCTAATGGATATTCGAGGAATGAGCAAGGAACATATAAAATCTATGAAAGCCCTTGGGAACATACAGGGGATGGGGCAGTTCATACAACAGTTGAAGACCTGGTAAAATGGGGAGAAAATTTAACCACAGGTACCGTTGGTGGAAAAAATCTTGGTAAAAGAATGAGCGAAATAGGTCCGGAAATTTCTCCAACTGGGGATACAATTATTGACAATGAAGATTATGCTTTTGGGCTAAGGCTTGCTGAAGGTTTTAACTATCGGTACTTGGAACATTCAGGAAGTTGGGCGGGTTATCGTTCACACTTTATGCGGTTTCCAAAAGAATATTTGTCCGTTGTAGTTCTAAGTAATTATGATGGATTTGACTCTAAAAAATATGCTAATAAAATAGCAGAAATTGTTTTAGAAAAGTAAAAAATAGAGGGTAGAATACAGTATTGGGATTTAGTTTATCTCACGTTGTTTTATATTGTTTTAACGGTATTTGCCTTACACTTCCTCCAAATCTAATCAAACAAATGGAAATAACCTCAGAATCAGAGTTGGATTTTTTATGTTTTTATTTCTCTTTTTACATTTATCTTTTAATGAGATGAATGCTTTTTTAGTTCATAATAAAAAATAACCAGAAAAACTGTCACAAAATCCGTTTTTCTGGTTTCTCTATAATACAGGTATCAAATAGAGAGTAAGATTTAAACTAACATGTTAACCATAGAAAATGAAGAAAGTCATGCGTCTGCTATGACCTTTGAAGATTTATTTAAGCAGTAATATGCTTTTGCTGTGAAACATATCATATGGATTGTTATAGATAAATATATCGCTGAAGAGTTAGCATAAGAAGTATTTTTACAATTATATCGTAGCGATTGGGTAAGTTTCATTACCAAATGAAACTTACCCAATCGACTGCTATCAAGACAAAATGTATGCAACCATGATACTTAATTTAACTCAAATACCTTTTGTTCCAGAAGCAGTAAAAAATATGAAAGCCATCGCAGTATTTCTTTCTCCAAACTTTGCTAAAGACTTGTCCAACTTATCAGGAAATTTTTGTATTAGAGAATATGGTTCTTTAGAGGAACTAGTACCAAATGAGGTGTCACTTACGTTTCCAAATCTAAAACCTTTTCCCTTAATACCTAGATTACTTTTTGGGAATATAGAAAAGCAAATAAAACAACACTTCAAAAAGTTCATTTTTTCATTTTGGGGTAATTCTAAATTCTTAAGTTGATGGATATAGATTATTACCTTAAAACATCATAATTTCAATTATCTAGAGAGAACGGTCTTTCATTAATATAATAAATGGAAGGTTATTAAATTCCCTATTTTTGGATATGTAAAATTACATAAAAAAACATGTTTAAATAAGGCGCGCTTTTATATATAACTAGAGGTAGAGAAGAAAAATTATTGTTTAGGGTTAATTTAAAATTTTTAATTTAATCGATGTGTGTTGGTATTCCATTTAGAGAGAAATTAAGCAATTAGCCTTTGCTAATCGCTCTTTTATTAGAGCTATTTAACTTTCGTTAATAAGATGAATATCCGCATAAGAATCTTTATATTTAGAAAGGGATAAAAAATGAAAAAAATCGTATCAACACTATGTATAGCTGGAGTGACCTTAACTATTTTAGGAGTATGTCCTCAAAGTAGTTATGCTCATCTCGATCAAATTGATTTAAATGAGAATGATCCTATTACTGCAAGATGGTCTGCAGAAGCTCCGTATCATTCTGATAAAAGTACACATTTATGGATTGCAAAACAAGCTATTGAAATTATGAAAACAGAATCTAATATTGAAGCAAATAAGCAGGCTGTGGACTTTTTAAATTATCCACAATATAAAGATTTATTTTCTAAAGGATTATATGATGCAGATTATAATGCAGAGTTTAACGATGGTGGTACAGGAATAGGTGGCGTTTTTAAAGGCGGATGGAAATCTCATTTTTATGATCCTGATACTAAACAAAATTATAGAGGAGAAACAAATCCAACCGCTCTTACACAAGGTAAGAAATACTTTTATGAATCTGGAGAACATTTACGAAATAAGGACTATGAAAAAGCTTTCTATTACTTAGGAGTGGCCACGCACTACTTTACAGATGCTACTCAACCTATGCATGCAGCAAATTTTACTGCAATTGATACGAGAGCTATAAAATATCATAGCTACTTTGAAAATTATGTTACAACCATTCAAAAGCAATTTGCAGTCAATACTGGAGGGAACTATAATAATTCTCTATCCACACCTGAAGAATGGATTGATTATGCAGCTCGAGTAGCTAAACCTGAAATCCAAAATATTACTAATGATAAAACATTTAAGTATTATAATAGTGGTAAGGCACAATTGTGGCAAGAAATGGTTACCCCAGCTGTGCAGCGAAGCTTAGGAGAAGCTCAGCGCAATACAGCAGGTTTCTTAAATCTGTGGTTTAAAACTTTTACTGAAAATGTGAAAGCTCCAAGTATAGAGACTGCATTAATCTATGATATAGAAGGAAACGTCATAGAAGCAGGGAAAAACTATTATATCGTACCAAGTGAATCTCCTTATCAAGGTCTAACATTTGAATGGTATATAGCAAATCGTTACGATTATGTTACACTTGCAAATAAAGAAAACAATGGTTTATCTGGTACACCTATGGAATTTGAATTCTACAAAGAAAATGATGCAAAGCTACACCACGGGGAGAGTATATATCTTCGTATGAAGCACTCAAATTACGACCAATTCCAATATTTAAATTGGTCTAATTATTCTAGTTGGATTCACCTTGCTCAAAAATCTGATAGTTTAGCTGATTTTAAAATTAAAATTAACCTGGATAATCCTACAGAATATAATATTTTTACAGATGACTATCCATTAAATTATGAGAATATAAATGCAAAGAAAAATTGGATTGTACTAGGTGAAAAAAAACAAAAACCTAGCTCATGGAAGTTTATCCCTGTTAGATAACCTAAAAAGAAAAACACTCGTCCTTAATCAGAACGGGTGTTTTTCTTTTTAGGAATTATAACCCAGAAATTTAATGTTAAAATTTTATCGTTTTTCGACAGAAGACTCCTTCTTCAAAAATGAGAAGGTGTGAAATACCAATTTTAGGTGAACAAAAATTAGAACATAAAAATGAATTAGTTTATTTTGTAATTGCTGAAAATAAGCAAGTATACAATTCATATCAAATGTAAAGCATGTTCCAATCGTATAACTTGTTTGTTTGAAAATTTATTTCATGATTTTACATTTGTAACCATCCACGTTTTTTGAGCTCTTTATACAAATTACTCACGTGGCACCCCATTTCCTTTGCAATATCTGGATAATTTACTCCTTGATTATATAAAATTATTGCTTGTTTGCACTTTTCATCCCATTTTTCTTCTATAGTTTTTACTTTTGTCAATCTCTTTCTAAATTCTTTTTTACCCAGCGTAATAAGTTTTTTTCCAATTTCGCATTGTTCAATACAATACTGTTCTACATCCGTTTGATATTTACAATTTTTACAATATTCATCCTGCAAACGTATTATTCTTATTTTTTTCGCGACCGCTCTCATATCGTATTCACTCCGATTTGATTTATATATATCATAATTTTACGAGCGTACTCTTGCTATTTACGTTAATCTTATAATTAATTCCAGTAAAAGCTTTACCGGTGGTCTTATTCTCTGTCCTTTCTTAGCAAAATTTACTGTTGACAAATATCATTCCACTTTAATTTCCTAAAGGGTAATTTTATTTAGAATTGTTAACTTGGAACTGATAAATATCCAAAAATGAATGCATTAATAATTCTGTATTCCTAGAAGAATGATAGTGGCCATCACTATCTCCAAAATAGAAGAGATTACTAGTACTATAACTAAATAAATCCACAAAACAGGTTTTATTTGCTTTTGTAGACAGTCTAACAATAGGAGGTGTTTCGTCTGTTACAGGTTACCCACCAATCTGTAGTAAAGCTTTACTTAAATTTTTTTCTTGAAAATTGTATTTAAAATGTACTCTATACGTAAATTGATCCATTTTTTGCATCCGTATTCTTTGTTTCGTGTATCTTTTGACCTGTCTTTAATGCTTTATATTTTCAATGATTGCTTTTTCTTTTGATATAATAATTTCTATCTGATATATATTACTATTAACTTCCTAATATTTTTATGCTTATCTATATAATAAAAAGAATTTTAAGAATTGAGACCAGCCAATTATATATATATTTTCTCAGCCATTGTGAATCCTTCATCCCTTGCCACGAATTTTTACAATGTTATTTTTTTACTGTGTTTATTTCATTTTTTAGCGATAATTCTAATGAAAAAACAACAGATTGATTTACGGAATCAGTCTGTCCAAAATCAGAAAGAATTCATCCATTAAAAATAGAATAACATATAGAAAATCATATATTATAATTAATAAGCTTAATTTTATTGAAAATTGAAATATTAAGTAATATCCCTATTGCTATTAAATTAACCATTAAAGAACTTCCACCAAAACTTACAAATGGAAATGGGGTACCCGTAAGAGGAAGTATTCCCGTAATACCGCCTAAATTAACAACAGATTGCAAACCAATCATACACCCTATACCAATTGCTATAAAACTTCCGAATGAATCTTCACATAGCTGTGCAATTTTTAGTGAGCGAAGAACTATAGCTAATACTCCGGCCATTATAATGAATACACCAATGAATCCTAATTCTTCAGAAACGATTGCCATTATAAAATCAGTATGTGGTTCGGGGAGATAACCTGTTTTTTGAATGCTATTTCCAAATCCACGTCCAATAATTCCTCCTGAGCCAATGGCAATAAAAGAATTTACAAGTTGATATCCATTTCCTTGTGCATCAACAAAGGGATTGATAATTGTAGTAATACGTGTCTTTTGAACATCTGACAAACTAAATTGAATCAAAAAATATAAAATAGGTAACCAAAAAATAGCACCTATTATAGTTCTTTTAATTAATAGATTTATATTTATTCCCGAGCAAAGAAATATGCTAAAAACTATACCTAATATTAAAAGTGCAGATCCTAAGTTTGGCTGTTTATAGATTAGGAAAAAAATTGTAGCTAAAAAAAATAAAAGTTTTCCGCCCCCAATCCAAATTTGTTTAGCTGACCCTTGTCGCAATGCAAAAAAACGGGCTGTTACAAGTATTGTTCCTAATTTAAGAAATTCAGCTGGCTGTATTCCAAAGATCCATGATTGAGCATTATTTACCACCTTTCCTTTCCATAAAACCATAATTAACAAGAAAATCCCTCCAATCATAATACAGATTGAGACTATTCGTTTTTTCCATATTTCATATGGGAGAATAGCACAAACTATTAGCCCAATTGTTCCTAAAAATAGTTTTGTTAATTGAGAATCAACAAAATGCCTACTGTTATAACCGTAATGTTGAACAGCAACAATGGAGCTAGCGCTATACATCATGATAATACCTAAAGTACATGTTATGAATAGAGGGAGGAGCAATAGATAATCGAGTTTTATTATTTTTTTCATTTTAAAATCCTCCTGATTTACATTAACACTTAATATTACATTTGCTAATGAATAGAATCTTGTTCTCAACAAGTATTAAATAGTACTTTTGTTTTGAGAGATTCTATCGCTTACACCCTGTTTTCTTACGCAAAAATCCCCCTTAGTTACATACTAGGGAGGATTCAAAATGGCATGACTAAATAAAGCTTTTCTCCCCCTAGTAGAGCTTTGGCACTATACAACGTAAAGTAATGGAAATTCATTACTTAGCTATCTTAAGAAGAGCCTTAATCCGACAATTCCTGTTCTACCCATTGGCGTCTTTCGACATTTTTGGGCAATAGCCTGTGTTTGTATAGGAGCCTCACCTAACAGGATTAGCAATATAAATTTTATGTGTTTGTTCGTGTAGCCAGCATAAATACTTTTTTTTTGCTTGTCAAGTAAACGTATTGCTAACTTTATATTCTTTATTGCTTTATAAATCTTTGAGAAATGATGTGAGAAATTATATTTAATTGTCTCATATAGATACATATTTGCGACTTGGAATGTATAATTTGATTAAGTAGTTTAACCATATAAATTTGATAAACAGTAAAGAAGATATTAATCATAAAATAAGATTTTTTGAAGAATGTTCTTTTGAAGTACGGTATGACTAATGATGTAACTACTGCTATAAAGTTACGAATTAATCATAAACAATAAGTTTCTTATACGAAATTTCATATGTTTTATAACGTTTTTTTGAACTAATTGTATTTAAATTTTAAATCTTTTAAGCTGAATTTCAAATTTGTAATAGAATCTAATTACATTTCTCTAAAAAAGAATTTTTTATGAATCAAATCGAAAGTTAGTTGACAAATATTAAATTCTGGTTTAAATTTTGAAGTAATTCAATAATCTTTGTTAGGTGAGGCTCCTGTATAGAGAAACGCTGCTGCCCAAAAATGTCGAGAGACGCCAATGGGTCAACAGGAACGGTCGGATTAAGGCCCTTTTTAATGTAGCTGGTTATAAAAACCTATGCTATACAGTGCTAAAACTCAACGAGGGAGTGGTATACGATTTGATAGAAAGGCACCTCTGGGATTATTGCAGAGCTGTCTTAATAATCATTTATTTGTATTGTAAAAAAACCTTTACTCCTTTTTGAGTAAGGTTTTTTTTGTTTAATGTTATTTATACTTATCTTGTCTATATTCAAAAAGGAGGTAGTTCTTAATAAATTGATTGCAATGTAACTATTAATGCTCTAATCAAAATTTTAGACAGATAAAATAATACAAAACCACTCATGAAACTCTAGAGTCTCCCTTAGCAATATGAGGAGGAGTTAACATGAAGAAATTATTAAATGAATTACTTGTAACCCAAAATGATTTGGATGCAGATAAAGTTTTACGTCATCCGTCGTATGATGTTGCGCAAGAAATAAAACGGTTTTCAATTGAAGATCAAGTCATATTACTAGATAAGATTCCTGTATTAAAAAGCTCAAAAATTCTACAACATTTGAGTACAGAAGAAAAATATAATATCTTAATTCACTTATCTGAAAACAAAGCTAAAAAGTTACTAAATTTACAACCGATTGATGAAACAGTAGATTTACTTCTAGCGGTTCATCCGGAAAAACAAGCTAAATTAATGGCGTATCTAAATAAAATTACAAAACATAATGTGAAAAAATTAATGGCTTTCAAACCTGAAACAGCAGGAAGTCTTGTCACAAGTGATTTTGTTGCAGTTAGAGGGAATTGGTCAGTAAAAATGACATTGAAGTACATTAGGGAACATTCTGAAAATGTAGAATCAATTTCTTATATTTATGTTCTTGATAGTCATGGTTATCTTAAGGGAATCATTTCCATACATGAGTTATTACTAGCAGCAGATGAAGAGATATTATCTAATATCATGATTCGAGAGGTGATTTCAGTACCTGCTGAGATTGATCAGCAAGAAGTTGTAAAAAAGCTACTGAATTATAATTTAGCAGCAATACCCGTAACAACAGCAAATAATGAAATGATTGGTATTATAACATTTGATGACGTAATGAATGTTATGGAAGCAGAGGCTACAGAAGATATCCAAAAGTTAGGTGGAAGTGAACCATTAAATCAATCTTACTTTGAATCTAGTATTTGGAGCATTTTCTTTAAACGTCTACCATGGTTATTGCTTCTTTTTGTTGCTGAGGCATATACAGGTACAGTACTAAAGTATTTTGAAGACGAAATTGAAACAGTAGTTGCCCTTGCTTTCTTTGTTCCATTATTAGTGGGTACTGGAGGGAATACAGGAACACAGGTTGTAGCAACAATTACTCGTGCAATCGGTATTGGAGAGGTGAAATTTAAAGACATTTTCCGTGTAATGAAAAAGGAATTTGCAATTGGCATGCTTCTCGGACTTGCACTTGGGGTAGCTGGGCTCATTCGTGCTTATATGTTAGGGGTTGGAACAGAAGTTGCACAAGTTGTAGCAATCACTTTATTATTTATTGTTATTTGGGCTTCGCTTGTCGCAGCTGTTTTACCTTTGATTTTGAGAAAATTCAAATTAGATCCTGCAGTCGTTTCTGGTCCATTTATTACAACATTTGTTGACGGAACAGGATTAGTAATATATTTCTTGGTTGCAAAAACGTTATTAAATTTGTAAATATACACTGAAATAAATAAGAAATGTAGAATAAGTATTTTGCCTTGCTTGCTAAGACATAGTGAGGAACTCGGGAATAAGGGAAACAAACACTTTTGTCTTTAGGTAAATAATATTTTAAAGGATTCATTGAATGTAATTAATGCCGGAGGATATAACTATGAAACATCTAAGAAAAATCTTCAAACGAATTTTGCTTCTTCTTTCTATTTTCATGCTTATTGGCATAGGAATATTATTTGGTACTAACTATGGCCGAGATCTTCGTGTAACAATTGCTGGGAGTATACTAACTTCTCAGCATCCACAATATGCGAAATATACATTCCTATCCCAAAAGGAACTAGATAAATTACAAGATAGAATTAATCATCCCAAATGGTCAAATAGTGATGAGAATATTTATAAAAAAATAGCAGGAAAAAGATTAGAAGAATTAAAAAATCAGCCATTAAAAATTGACGTAGAAACGATTAAAAGTAACAAAGATAGTCGCTTTCTTTTCGAAGGAAAATTAGTCACTATTAGTAACCCTTTCAATGTTAAACTTGTTAGCCATCAAGGAACACAGGGCGATAAAAGAGGAGAAAAAATTAGCGTAATGGCAAAACGTAATCATGCACTTGTAGCTGTGAATGCAAGTGGATTTGCTGATGAAACAGGAAGGGGTGGAGGAAATATTGCAACTGGAATAGTAATAGAAAATGGGAAAGCAATTGATACAAATATAGATAAAAATACCCCTACAATTATTACGGGCCTAACAAAGTTTGGACAAATGATAACAGGGAATTATTCTACCCAACAACTTTTGGATAAACAAGTCGTTTCAGCAGCAGGATTTATGCCACAGTTAATTGTAAATGGAGAAAAAATGATTACAGAAGGAGACGGTGGTTGGGGCTCTGCTCCGCGAAGTATTATGGCACAAAAAGAAGATGGCACAATAATGTTTCTAGTGATTGACGGTAGGCAGACACATAGCATAGGAGCTACGTTAAAAGAGTGTCAAGATATTCTATATGAAAAAGGAGCAATAAATGCGATGGCTATGGATGGAGGTTCTTCTGCTACGCTATATTTAGGAGGAAAGGTTATAAATTCACCTTCTACATTATCCCATGAAGATCGTTATTTACCGAATGCTTGGATGGTAACAGCAAACCAAAAACAAGAAATAAGGGTGACAATAGATGGGGAAAAAATAGATACTAAAAAATCAGATGAATTTGATGCAAATATTGCAACTGATTTATGAATGCTTAAATAAATGAAGGTTTAATTAAAGTTTAAAAACTAACATACAAATAGTGTAATAAAATTGAAAGTTTTATCATTTAAAATTCATTAAAGAAAAGCGTATAGAGATACTCAATCATATGGATAATCTCCAAGAATTTAAAAGAAGGATAATTAATGTATACAGCTTATACTCATATTCAATTATATGCTTTTAATCTTATAGTATTTGCTACAGCTATGTGAAATGGACAACCTGTAAAAATAATTGTTGTGATCAGATGAGTAAAGATTAATGCGCAGAATGAATTAGTAATCATGCCTGAAGACATTTCATCAAACATCAAAGCAACACATTAGTCGCTTTGATGTTTGTAATGATAAAAGCATGGCATATTGTGTCACTCTTTTTTACACTTCATAACAAATAAGGATAAAAGAACAAAGTAAGTTATGCTTTAAACATTTACTGATGAGAAAATGCTTGTATAGACCCACACACTTATTATTGGGTAATGTATGAAAGAAATTAAAATGATAAGACACAGACTTATAACTACACAATTGAATTAAACAATAATATTTTGAAACAAGAGTAAAGTTAAGGTGGGGATAAATATGAATGCTAACCAAAAAACGTCCTTATTGGCAGCATGGATTAGTGTAATTAGCAATATATTTCTGACTCTCATCAAAATTATAGTCGGTTTACTTTTCAAAAGTCAGGTATTATTAGCCGACGGGATTCATAATGCTGCCGATGTTGTAGCATCCGTAGCCTCATTGGGATCAATGAAAATTTCAAACCAGCCAGCTGATGAAGATCATCCTTATGGACATGGTAAAGCAGAAGTTATATCATCAGGAATTGTAGCTGTGATTTTAATTTTAGCGGCTTTATTTATGGTTTATGAATCAATAAAGTCATTATTTGAACCAGCGACAGAACCCCATATAATTGCTTTTATAGCAGCGATTATTTCATTAATATGGAAGCAAATTTTATATGTATACACAATACGAATTGGTCGAAAAACAAGCAGCAAAGGGCTTATAGCAACTGCTTATGATCATCTTGCTGATGTTTATGCCTCAATTGCAGCTGTAATTGGAATTGGTATTGCTTTGATAAACAATATCTATTCCATTCCATATGCAGCTTATGGGGATCCTTTAGCCGGTATTATTGTTTCTTTTTTCGTATTAAAATTAGCGATTAGTATGGGGAAAGAAGCAATATATATATTAATGGAAGGTGGTATTCCTACCGAGAAATGTAGTGAATATAAGAGAGTAATTCAGGCCCATCCTTTTGTAAAAAGAATTGATAGAATGCGCGCACGTGATCATGGTCACTATGTATTAATTGATATTAGAATTAGTGTTCCGGCACATTTAAGCATCCAGCAAGGACATGATATTTGTAGGGATATAAAAACTACTATTATAAATCAGAACCCAGAAATATATGAAGTACTAATTCATTTAAACCCATGGTATGAGGAGAAGTAGGTTAATTGAATTATAGATAGATATAAGTAAGTAGTTAAACCGTCCTTTTTAGATATTGGAGAATACATTATTTATAGAAGAAAAAACGTCCTATTAAAATATAGGACGTTTTTATCTATGATTTACTAATTTCCCAACCTTCGCGTATTTTTCTAATTCAATTACAATTACCTTTTTAGAATCTTTTTTTACAAAGCATCAACAAAATCTGAAAGATAAATATCATTGAGGGGGAATGAATTAATATATGAGGGTTCATTTTCATTATTTGGTTCTCAAATGAAGCAACTTTAGTATTCACTCAAAAATCCATTGTCTATGAAACAACTAGATTTTTAAACGGTTTTAATAGACATCTGCCAAAAATACAATAGACAGATATCTATTGTATTTTTGGCGGCAAGATTAAATAGCTTTTTTGTTACTTTACAGTAAAGTATACTTAATATCAGTAATTTATGTAATTAGGAGTGATTTCTATATTTAAGGAAAATGTAAAAAGGTTACTTCTGTCATTAGTAACAAATCCAATACTAATAATTGTATACGGGATTTTTTGTTATGAGTTAGCCTTATACTGTAAGTACGGAAGGATGAATTATAATATTTATATTTTATTATTATGTATAGTACTTTTTATATCCATCACTACATTTACTACAATGCGGGTGATAAAAAATAGAGAATATGAAACTAACAAATTAACTAATTCAATAGCATGGAGATCCATTTCTATTATCATTATTGTTGCAATTACATCATTTTATGGGCTGCAGATTTATAAAAGTGCAATAAATTACAATGGCAAATTGGCATGGTTTATAGAAAGGTTAAAACATGAAAGGTCAGTTAAACTTAAACATAATAATATATATGAATCTGGAGTAGAAGGTATTTTTGAAGATATAAATAAAAAATTTTCTTTGCCAAAGAAATTGTATATGGCAACTGATTTTGATCTTACATTTCATTCAGATGGAACAATCACAGCGTTTGATACATTTGTTTATGGGAAAAATGTTGATGGAAAAGAAGAAACTTATTTAATCTCTTATAATAAGAAGAAATCAGAGGATATTACTATAATACGAGACGGGTATGCAAAGCCTGATTATAATGATGATAAATTAGTAGAGCCTTTAATTAAAACGGTTAATGCGATTCCAGTTAAGCAAACGGTTAGAAAGTGGAATGAAAGTAAGTATGGGTTGATTTATTATGGAAAAAGAAATTGGGGATCAAATACAGAGGGAATTATTAATATTACTGAGGATGGTAAGGGGCAGAGTCTTAAAGAAGCAGCTTCTGAAATCATTGGATATACTGTATCTATATTTGTCCCTGGAAAAGAGAAAGAGCTAGTACCTGCTAGATATAACTTAATATGTGACGCAAGTTGGAGTAAATCAAAGACGCCTCCAAATGAAGATAGGCTTAAAGAGAAGAAACAACAAGATTTAAAGAATGAAAAAGAACAGTTTTTCCTATCAAAAGAAGTTGGTTATAAATTAAATATGACAGATAAAGCATTAGGGAGCGCCTTTTATTCATTAAGCAGGACTAGTGATGAAGGAGAAACATGGGAGGTTATTAATCCAGACCCATTTAATAGGGGGATTGGGAGTGTATCAGGAATCACTTTTATAAATAATAAACTTGGGTTTTTAGGAGCTGTTAGACCTTCTGGTAATGAGGGAGAGTTATATCGCACAGATGATGGGGGAGTATCTTTCAAAAAGGTAGAATATCCGCCGCATGAAGTGAAATTAGATCATACACAGTCCACAATAAGTCCTTTTGATTCTCCTAGTATGCCATATGAGAAAGATGGGGTTTTTAATATGTTAGTTGGACAAGGGGCAGATGGAGACTACAATGGCGATAGTAGTGCACTTTATCAATCAAAAGATAACGGAGAGACATGGGGGTTTATAGAAGAAGTGAAAAAGAAATAGTCAGAATGTTTTTTTTGAAAATAAGGTAACTACTCAGCTATACATTTCATTTAGAAGTTAGGTATGGAGCATAATTCCAGCGATGAAGATAAAAATGGACCTACACCTCGCTTCCTTCCTTTCTTTGTTTTAAAGCTTTGCGCGTGGCAGGAAAAGGCCCTGACCGCTTCTATGCATGACCAGTCCCTCTTGCCCATTTAAAAAGATGCTTTTCTGGCTTTTTTCATAGAGGGGCTGAGTAGTTACTAAAAGTACATAATTTAAATCGAACCATAAGCTTACCGGCAAATTTATGGTTCGATTTTTTTTAGTGCAAAGATAGCGTTCTAAACGGGTATCACCACATCGCTATCAACTTAAAAGAGTAAACACCAATTGTAGGAATCTAAAATTTTCATTTATCTAATTCTAACAAGAGACAGTTTTTATATACCAATTAAAGTAGAATTTTAACTATGTATTTTTTATATAATAAAATTAAATATGTAATGAATAATGCATGACATTTAAAACCACTACACTAACTCTAGCAGAGAAAAGAATAAAAGTTCAGCAATTTTGCATTACTGAACTTTTATTCTTTATTTTTTCCAATTCTCCCCAAACTATCTTTGATAGTTGTTTCTCCAAGTTGAGTGTATAACAAGGCTGTATCTTGACTGGTATGCCCAAGTTGTTGCATGACTTGTAACGAGTCTTTTTCCTCCATGTATAGCTTATTTGCCAGTGTGTGTCTTAATTTATGAGGAGACATTTTTTTGCCATAGGCCTTTGTATATTTTTCTACTATATCCTGTATAGCTCTAACCGAAAGAGGCTGTGCAGTATGTTTATACTTCGATAAAAACACATTTTTTAATTCTTTCCCTGGGGCGTATTTGTTATCTCTAATTTCCATATACTTTTCAATATCATTCAATGCAATTGGGGTAATCCATACTGAGTCTTCTTTATTTCCTTTGCGAATTACATCAATTAGTCTTTCTTTTAGGTTTATATCCTCCATACGAAGATCGGCTAATTCACTTACACGAATACCACTACCAAGAAAGAGGGAGAGGATAGCTACATCACGATCTTTATCTCTTAGGAAATAGAATAACTGATGTTTTGTTAAAGATTTTTCATGTTCGTACTTAACGTAATTCAAAAATTCTTGATCGTCATCATTATGGAATATTTTAGATCTCATACGTTTTGCACGAGCATTTAATGTTTCTTTATCTTTATGTATTTCTATTTTAGCCATTACATTTCTATAAAAATAACATTCTCCATCTTCATTCTCTGATAGGGAGGTAAGATACTTAAATAATGATTTTAAGGCTGAAATTTTTCTGTTAACAGAGGAATTCTGCATGTTTTGTTGTAGTTTTAAAAATCTCATAAAATTTTCAACATCTTTTTTCTTTAAATTTTCCAAATCAGAGAAGGATATGTCTTTAATGGGTTTCAATTCAATAATTTGTTCAGATAATAACCAATTAAAGAAGACTCTAAAATCATATACATAATTCAGTAGGGTGGAGGGAGAGGCATCATGCAATTCTTTGTACTCCACAAATTCTTCTATGTAAAAGGGCATTTCATTTAGATTTTCGTATAATTTCTTACGATGTACGGATTTTTGACGTTGCTTGCTGTATTCCATAAAAATCACCTCATATACAATATAACAGAAAATAGACACGAACACAAGTTCGCATTAAATTCAATTTTTACACAGACTTATTTACATAATTAAATTATGGGATGATAAAATATACTCGAAATTAAATAAGGATAGTGTAGTCATTCTAATAAAATTATAGATAAGCACATGATAAAGCTGTATTAAGTTATAAAAATTAGTACAAAAATCACATTCATAGGTGTGCAAAATAAAACAATTTTCATATATAAATTCATACAAAATGAATACACGAAAAATTTTTAACAGTTGTTATAAAATACGAATTGGTTAATTTAATCATGATTATAAGGAGTTAATTAGATCATCATAAGAAAAACTTTTATAAATTTAAATGTAATTTGCTATAAAAATTTTGCAATGAGTAATTTAGTATTTGATAATTTCTATATAAAATATGAATTATATAGAAATTATCAAATACGGAGATTCATGCTAATGAGCTCGAAATCCCTAAATACTGTATTAGATTTTTATTTATACATCTTATTGTTCGTAAAATTGGTATTTCGCGCGAAGTTGTAAATGTTTATTTTTCTCTCCTTTTATAAAGGTATCATATACCTTATCTTTCATCAGTATAAATATGGTACATTCAGCTATACATATTTATATTGATGAAATTGTTGCTTATAGGACATTGCCAGTGTATAACATTTTAATACAAAACAGTTAACTTTAACTCCTTAAGACAAAATAGATGGTGTATTTTACAAAATTTAATTGTTGTGATGTCGAAGTAGAGCATTTCCTTTAATTCTTTTTATTGTACTTGGTTTAGCTGAGCATTCCGCTAAATATTATTTAAATACAGATTTTAAAATATAACTACTAAATTTCTCTTTCTGTCTCAATGATATAAGTATTCTTTTCTTTTTGAGATTTATTCACTTGTTTTTTACAAATACCTATGTGATGTATTATGTAAGTGCGAATCCGTACATCCGCATTCGCACTTACATAATAACATGCCAATTTGACTTAGATAACTGCAATCCAGTATATATCGTTTAATCTTTTGATTATCAACCGGGATTGTAATGGCGTTTGCGCGAGATGCGTATATATTCTATCTTTTAAAACTCTCACTACTAATACTAACTAGATCAATTCTTTATTTTTTTTAGATTCATATATTCTTCTAAAGTTAGCTTTTCTTGATATATATTGTCAGCGATATCTCCTACATAACGAATATGCCAAGGTTCATATGCATATCCTGTTATACTTTCCTTACCTTTTGGATAACGAATGATAAATCCTGCACGATGCGCGTTATCTTTTAGCCATTTGCCTTCCTTCGTATTTGCAAAGGCTAGCTCTAGTCCATTGTTCGCGCTTTTCGATGAAACATCCATTGTTAACCCTGTTTGATGTTCGCTATGCCCTGGCTTTGCAGAGAAGCGATTCGTATGCTCTTGCCCATTCTTTTTAACATTGCTGGCATACAGGCCTTTTTGATACTCATAGGAACGAAATCCTGACACAGCATTCAACTGTATACCATCTTGCTTAGCTAAAAAGAATAGTTTTTCTAACGCTTCCGCTGCCTCTTTACGAAGGTGACTTTTTTCTACCGTTCCACTAAATGAGAATGGTACATTTGGTACAACTAAATCCTCTGGTTTATAGTTTTCGGGTAAACCATATTCCTTATTTATTACAGCCTGTATACTTGAAAAAGAGCTTGCAATCTTACTTGAAGTCCCATTTTGCTTTCTATTTTTTTCATTATTTATGGAGTTTTCACTAGTTTCATGGTTTGTCTTATATGGCTCTTTACCAATAGATATATTGGTGTAAATGATAAAGGTACCTAACATTACTACTATACAAGTTAAGGTTCCTACTAATTTAAGTCTCATCATTCATTTCCTTCCTGAAACTCCTACAGTTACTCGTTTATCATACTTCAACCATATCAAATCCATATTAATTCCCTGTGAACTTTTCTTCATAACGTATTTCTTAATAGATTGATAGTTTTTCTTCCTGTTCTTTTTACACCCTTAAAATACCAGTTCTATTCATACATGTAGAAAAATAATTTAAAAATTTGTATAACAAGATAAGAAGTGTAGCATTCTATTATAGAAAGGTCTTGGTATAATGCTAGGTATTGATGTAAAAAAAAC
The DNA here is from genome assembly GCF_051780025.1 of Bacillus cereus group sp. BceL062. Classification (NCBI taxonomy): domain Bacteria; kingdom Bacillati; phylum Bacillota; class Bacilli; order Caryophanales; family Bacillaceae; genus Bacillus; species Bacillus cereus group sp. BceL062. The sequence continues at coordinate 56,368 of NZ_JBPWGY010000013.1, forward strand.
AAAAGAAGCGTTAATTATTTCATGGCAATTGGCGGAGGTTACGATCCCATTACGTGATGTGCTTGAGGTTACCGAAGATGCTACCTATGCTGGAGTTGAAGAACCAACTGCAATCCGTATTGGAACAGCATATGGGACAACTGACCGTATATTAATTAGAACTGTAAAACAAAATTATGTATTATTTACTACAAACAAAGTGTCGATTTTAAAAGCTATTCTTGCTTAAATATGGTCATATAAATAGACTCCAACAAAGTTCGAATAAAGCAAAGGAGAGAAGTCATAAAATAGACTCCTCTCCTTTATTTAATTGAAATGAATATTATAATCTATACTCATTTCAGTATAGCTTTTACAACATAAGAACGTCTTACTTTTTTGATTCTGATATTGCTAATCAAATTAAGACCAAATCCACACATCATCATTATTTTGAGTGCTATTGTTTACATCATGCACTTTTTCGATGTGATCAACTGTGTTGTAATTAATAGAAATGCCGCCCCAGCCTACATACTTCATATCAATTTTCACTTTCTCACCTGTTTTAAATACTTGTCCCTTTGTTAAGAACACGTCAATAACGTCTTTCTCCCCATTTTGTGTTGGATACTCAACTACGACATATTTAGTAGTACTGTCTTCCATCTTACCTACTTCTGATACTTCACCAATCAAATAATCAGGTGAGCCATTTTCTTTCAAATGCATACCTAATTTGTTTGTAGTATTCTCAACTTCTGTTGCAACCATATACTCCGTAAAGTTACGCATCATAGATCCAGTCGCTTTTACTTCGTCTCCTACTTTCACATTTGAAATATTTTCTATATAAACACTAACTGGTTCTTCATATTGTTTAGATTTCACAACAATCACACCATGATCCACTTCTACTACGCGTCCTTCTAACGTCGAATAATTCGTTTCAATAGAAGCTGCACTCGCTTTTGTTGCTTCTAATCCTGGTAGATTTGTTCCTGATAATGCTGCGAACCCTAAAGCACCTGCTAAGATTAATTTTTTCATACCCATTCGATAACATCTCCATTCATGATGATTGTATTTGTTTGATTGGTATTCACCAACCTGTAACAATTATAGTTACAGGTTGTGCAAAATTGCAACCATTTTACACATGCAATCTTGCATATCATTATCCTAAAATATAAAAATGTGAGCTCACGAGCTTTTATTTGTGTAATTTTAATTTATTTTAATAAAAAAATACGGGAGCTTTTCTACATTTGAAATTATTAAGACCTAAATTTAAAAAGGTTAATGAATTAAAGAGCATAATATATAAGTCTTAGATAATATGTTATGCTCTTTTTTATTCAACTAACGCACCCGTTAACATAATAAAACCACTACGTCTATTACTTCAAATCAGAGGATAACATTCCATATACAAGACTATCTGTCCATTCATTTTTACTCCAAAAATCTTGTATAAAATGGGCTTCTTGTCTCATGCCTATTCGTTCACACAATTTTTGTGAAGCTGTATTACGTGCATCAAGATTAGCTTGTATACGATGTACATTAAATTCATCAAATAATTTAAATACCAAACTACTTACTGCTTCTGTTGCCAAACCTCTCCCAGCTACTTCATTTGAAAAACTATAACCAATCTCAACAGTGTCTTTCATATCTGTGTACCATACTGATAGATCACCAACTACTTTAGTCCTGTATATGACTGCCAAACTTAATATTGATTCTGTAGTGAGTACATTGTTTGCTAGCTTCTGATCGAATCTTTTCTGCATATCTTCATGAGTCCACTTATTATGTAAAAGGTACTTACATGTGTCATCTTTATTATAAATAGCAAATACATCCTGTAAATCAGTACCCTTAAACGGTCTAATTATTAATCTTTCTGTTGTGATTTCCAAGTTAGCTTTCCTCCCTTACATTCATTCTACAAAACATTTTTTATAGTATTGAAACCTCCTTCTCAGATTTCATCTAGATTACATATTTCATCATAGTAAATTAAAATCCTTCTTCCACTAACTGCACCGTTAGCTGGATAAGAAAAAGAGCTACAATCGTAGCTCTTAAATTACTATTGCATCAATGTGCTTATACTCAATAATCAACAATAATGTAACTTAATTTGGACTCCATACCTTCTATCTATTGGTAATAAGAAGGTAGTAATACTGTATTAATCCTCATGTCTTTCATGCATCTCTATTTTTTTATTTAGTAAATCTTTACCCCAAACTTGCATTGCTTCTAATACAGGTATAAACTTTTTACCTTGCTCTGTTAGTGAATATTCTACTTTGGGTGGAACAACATTATAAACTTCTGTGAGTACTAGCTCGTCCTCTTCAAGCTCTCTTAATTGTCTAGTTAAGATTCCTTTTGAGATACCAGGTAACATCCTTAATAATTCATTAAACCTAATAACTCCATTCTTGCTTAAGTACCACAAAGTCACAATTTTCCATCTGCATGCAATTGCATTTTGGGTAACTATTAATGGACAAATCTCTTGCTGTATTTCTTTAGAAATCAATTCATCTTGATAACGAAAGTTTGCTAACTTCACTCGAAACGTATCACCGTCGATATGATCCAGTATCGTAGCTTTGATGATTCTATTAGCATTTTGTTTCTTACTCTCCCCAGGTACTGGGTTCATTGCCTGCTCGACCAATTCTGGTTACTGCAGTTTACCCGTAAACTCTTCTTTTTTACAGGTACGGACGCTGCTGCCTCATAACTATCCTCTTCTTTCTTATTTTGCTTTGTTTCGCTTCCTTTCTGCTGGTCTTTCTCCGCTACATTTCTTGTAACGGAAATTCCAGTATCATCTTTGCTACTACACCCTGTTACCACTCCTAAAATCATGCACAATATAGAAATGAACCATAAAATTTTTTTCATCGTATACCTCCTCTCTTCTTATTTTTCTTCCCTTACATCATAACGAGATTGGAATCCTTGTTGGAAAAACTATTGATTTCTATGATTTAGCAAAGGTTTATGTATAAATCCATTGTTTAACTCCTCTACTCTTTCAAATGGACTTTTTATGATATGTATGCAGGATTCCCCCATACATGTACCGAAACCCCAATAGGAAAACATTCCACTAATTACCATTCCTATTTCATACCATTACATTTTGGAGGTTAAACAGGATGAAAAAGATGAAAAAAAAGAAGTTACAAAAATCAGCACTTTCTTTTACTCTACTCTTTTCTTTAGGTGTTTCTTCTTTTCCGCTTACAACAACGATTCATGCGGATACACAAGTGACACAAACTGCAGAAAAGAAACCAGTCTCTTTAACGGAGCGTACGTCTTTATTTTTTGAATATCTCCAGCAAGGCAAATATGCAGAGGCACTTCAATTGACGTCTGCAGCTTTTCAAACCAAGTTTACGGCAAACATATTACAAAGCTGGTGGACACAAAGTGGCGGGAGCAGAATTACAAGCATGGGAACACCTGTTATAAAGGAACGAAACTTGGTCCATCAAACGGTTGAAATTCCAGGAGCTATCGAAGGAACTACTATTCCACTACTCATTAAATTCACGCCTGGCGGCAAAGTTGATGAAGTTGGCGTAAGGACGACGCCACAGAAATCTTATACCATCCCGCATCCTAGCTATGACCAACCTGATTCCTACCAAGAACGCGAAATCATCATTGGAAATGCTACATACCCTTTACCAGCCACATTAACGGTTCCAAAACATAAACCTGGCGAAAAAGTGCCTGTTGTTGTTCTTGTTCACGGTTCGGGTCCGCAAGATCGTGACAGTACAATTATGGGAGCTAAAATCTTTAGAGACCTTGCAGCCGGTCTTTCATCAAGCGGTATCGCAGTGTTACGTTACGAGAAACGTTCCTTAGAACACGGTTTTAAAATGAGTGCAGAATCTGCTACATTAGACCAAGATACTACAGATGATGCCATATATGCAGCGAAATCAGCAGCGCAGCAGGAAGGTATTGACCCAGGTAACATTTTCATTCTCGGACATAGCCAAGGAGCTGGCACCATGCCGCGTATACTAAGCAAAGCACCTTCATCACTTGTAAGAGGAAGTATTTTAATGGCACCTCCTGCACGTCCTTTTACTGACATGCTTCTTGATCAGTATCAGTACCTCGGGGCACCTAAGGAATTTATTGATGAACTAAAAAAACAATTCGCTTATATTAAGGATCCTACTTTTGATCCAGATCACCCACCAGCTGGTTATAATTATCCTTCTCCACATTTCATGTATGATGTGACTCGTTGGCGTCCAGTTGAGGAAGCGAAATCACGAAAAGAGCCATTACTGATTCTGCAAGGCGCACGTGATTATCAAGTAACTGTAAAAGACGAGTTTACGAGATGGCAAGAAGGGCTTTCAAGCCGCAGTAATGTTCAGTTCAAAGAATATCCGAAATTGAATCACATCTTCACGGAGGGCGACGGGGAATTCAGTCATCCTAGTGAATACGAAGTCCCTTCCAATGTTCCTACGTATGTCATCCAGGACATCGTTACATGGGTCAATGAGACAAAGAAATAAGAAAACAACAAAAGCCATCATGCAATCATCATTTCGTGATGGCTTTTATGATATTAAAACATGTCATATCAGAAATTAATCGCTTCTATGAATTGATATTTTTACAGCGCTTATTTGCTTCATATCTTGCTATTCCTGGTCCGTCAGTGCAAGAATACAAAATTTATTTCGATATGTAAGAATGCATATTATTTCTCTTGGATGTTATGATATACTCTCTTTGTGAGCTGATACAATATTTCTTTAGATTGGAAAACTAAACCTCATTAACCCAAGTTGGGGGCGCCATTTGGCGTCTTTTTTTAGTTTTGCTCCATAGGCATTTAGCTTAGATATTGAAGTAACCCCAAAACAAAAAATAAGCTGCCCATTTGGAAAACTTATGTACATCATTTTCGAATGCGGGAGTTCCATCTTTCAAAACTAACCTATTAAATATGGTTAGATGTATAAACTATATTAGTATCGGAATACTCTCGACTTGGGGTTACCGTAAATGCTTTCTCCTAATCATCCATATCGATAAATGACTTACTTCTGATCAATTTGCCTTTGTTGTTCTTCGTTTAAAAGGAGCTAGTTTTACATACGATAAAGCACTAAAAAAACTGTGCACAAAAACCTGCATGGTAACAAGTTTTTGGCACAGTTCTATTATTTAATCCCTTTCATAAGTACCTGAATCTTTGGAGCCATGAAATATAAAATAACACTTAAAACAATGGATATTCCGCCAATTACACCGAAATAAATAATCTCTGTTTCAGGATTATATAATCGAACAAGCTGCGCATTGATAGCTTGTGCAGATGCACTCGTTAAGAACCATAAACTCATTGTTTGAGCAGAGAACGCTGCTGGTGCTAGTTTTGTAGTAATAGATAAGCCGACAGGTGATAAACAAAGTTCCCCGATTACGACTAAAAGGAAGCTAATGATTAACCAAATTGGGCTAACAAGAGATTCGGTACCATGGATATATGCAGGAATAATCATCACTAAGAATGATAAACCAGCAAATAATAAACCGATGGCAAATTTATTTGCTGTACTTGGTTGGCGTGAATTCAGCTTTACCCAAAGCCAAGCAAATACTGGTGCTAGTAAAACAATATAAATAGGGTTTAAAGATTGGAACCATGAAGATTGAACCTCAAATCCTGCAAAGTTTAACTGCGTACGTTGATCAGCATAACTAGCTAAGATGATTGCTCCCTGCTCTTGAATCGCCCAAAACATTGTAGCAGCGATAAATAGTGGTATGTAAGCAATTAAGCGAGATTTTTCAACTTTTGTCGTCTTTGGACTACGGTACATAAAGACAAAGTAGCCTGTTGGAATTAGAATACCTAAGATACTTACAAGTAAAGTAAATCGATCAATCGTTAAAATACCTGTTGGAATTGTTAACACACAAACTAGTGCAATTGCGATAATACCAATACTAAACTGTATAAGAACCTTTTTTCTTTCCTTGTCTGTTAAAGGATTTGGTACTTGCGTTCCTGCTAATCCTAGATTTTTCTTTTTCGTAAGAACATACATAATTAATCCAAATAGCATACCAATTGCTGCCACACCAAAACCTAAGTGGAAGTTATACTTTTGACCAAGTGTTCCAATCACAAACGGAGATAATAGTGCTCCTAAATTAATACCCATATAGAAAATACTGAAACCTGAATCACGACGAGTATCTGTTTCACTATATAAATCACCAACAATACTAGATACATTCGGTTTTAATAACCCTGTTCCAAGTACTAAAAATACCATTGAGATAAATAGTGTACTAACCGTTCCTGGTAGAGCTAATATGAGATGACCGATCATTATTAAAACGCCACCCCAAAATATTGTTCTACTTGAACCTAATAGGCGGTCAGCAATCCACCCACCAATAATGCCTGACATGTAAACTAACGAACCATAGATAGCCATAATGGATGCAGCTGTGGCATGATCCATCCCTAAGCCACCTTTTGAAATGGAATAGTACATATAGTAAAGTAATATTGCTCTCATTCCGTAGTAAGAAAACCGCTCCCAAAATTCTGTAAAGAATAAAGTAAATAGTCCTTTTGGATGTCCAAAGAAACCATTTTGCGGAACGGTACGAATAATATCGCTTTTGTTAAGCTTCTCCATAAAAATACACTCCTAATATACAGATATAATGATTCTAATTAAGTATATAACAAAAAATAGAAAATTTATACAAATATTAATTCGTTAAATGATTAGATTTTTCAGAAAGAATAAATTATATATTGTTTTTAATGATGATTTCATTTAGATTATATAATATAGATATATTAATTCGAATGTTAATACTGTATAAATATAAATACAAATGTAGGAGGATTTATATATTGTCAATGAAAGTCGTTGCGATTGAAGATATTTATCAAGAAATATTGGATGGAAAAAGGAAACGATTCCCTCCGAATACTTGGAAAGAAGATATGGATAATAAGCTCGCCCGCAGAGTAATCACATATTTATTACACAGTATCTTAAAATGGGATAAGGAAGACATCAGAAAAAAATGGAACACTCAATTACTTGTAAAGTATAAATTACGAGGATTACTCAAACATAGATACGAAAATAGCCCTTTTAAAGCAATAAATGATTTATACCCAAGTGAATTTAAAGAATGGGAGTTTGGTATGACTCCTTTAAATTTTTGGACGAAAGAAAAGGCATTAACGATTTTGAGATGGATGATTGAAGAAAAAAAGGGTTATCGAACGAAAAGCTCTTACGCTTATACGGCAAAAAATGGTTGGAGAAAAACAAACTTAGTGCCCCTCTGGCTATGTACTGGAATAGTAGTCCGTTTGCAATGATTAACGACTTGTACCCTAGTCGTTTTAAAGAATGGGAATTTCTCATGACGCCCAATAACTTCTGGACAAAAGAAAAAGCATTAGAAGCATTGAAATGGACCATTGAAGAAAAAGAAAAATTAACGCCCGAACAAATAATGGATGTATACAGTATAAAGTGGCTAAAGACTCACAGATTAGCATCTCCATGTCAATTAATGTGAGGAAATAGTCCATTTAAAATGATAAACGACTTATATCCAGGTCGCTTTAAAGAATGGGAATTTAAAGTTACACCAGTTGGCTTTTGGTCCAAATGTAAAGCACTAGAAGCATTAAGGTGGACTATTGAAGAGAAAGAAAAACTGGATGAAAAACAGCTATTAAACGTATTTAATCAAAGATGGCTCATAAAACAAAAATTACGGACCCCCTTACAACGCTATTGGAAAGGAAGCCCCTACAGGATGCTTATTGCTTTATATCCAAACCATTTTTCTAAAGGTATGTTAAAAGGGTATTGTAATAATTAAAGTGGAAATATAAGTATGCAGAGACGCCCTTTGGTGTTTCTTTTTGAAATCCTATGTAAGTACATTTTTATGTGCCTATCCCTTTATTTATTGAAGAAAGTGAACCTGTTATATTATTTCCCGATCCATCTCGTCAAAGCCATACCAAGAAACCCAGCGCCCATCCCTATCAGCCACCCAGTTTGGGCGCTCCCAAACATAGATCCCACTCCCGCGCCAAGAAACGTACAGCCCACGAATACTAACCCCTCTATGCCCTAGTTCGGTCGTTACATACTTCATCCCCACCCTTTCTTTAAAACATATGCTATATGCAAGCTAAACTTTCTAGCTTATGAACTGTTCATTTTCTCGACTATAACTATATGTTTCATATCCATTACTTACAGGTCCAAATGTCCTTTTTACATCAATTCGTCACTTAACTTCATTGGTTACTTTTTTCATCTCATAGGAGATTATTTCTCAACACATAACACATGGAATAACATTACCATTAATGGTAATATGAAGGTACCTTCAGTTGTTAACTGTTGTTCCCTTTTTGAAAGTCCTGTCAAAATACAGGACTTTTTAAATTTACTTCCTACTAAATTGGCTTTTTCGTTAATATCCTTTCACCTTTACATTGGACAATTAAACGATATTGGTGGAGATTCATCAGATTTTCAGTTCCTCTTTCCTTATTAAACTACATGCTTAAATATGTGGTTTTCAACTTACATTCGAATAACAAAATGTTCACTTTTTCAATACATTTATGAAACATTCTTATGATATTTAATTATATTCTTTTTATAAATCGTATCGTTCAGTAGAAAAGTCCTAGTCCCCTCTAGGACTTTTTCATCTGCAAATAGCATGTTTGTCAGTTCTTTCGTACATTTCTGTATAGACAACTATACATTTAAGTTTTATAATAAAAAACGATTTTATGTAGTATCATATACGACTTTTTCTTTGCTTTTAGGACTCTTACTCAATTGTAAAAATGTTAGGTACTAAATTTCAATAACGCGTACTGAAAATAATTAAACACTTTTATAAACCAGCGGAACGTTTAAGAAATCGATTTTTCTCTTATCGAAATTTAATTAGCTTACAGTAACACAGTGGTCATATATTTTTATGAATAACGGAAGAATATATAGAAATTACTACAGAAATGTGAAGTTTAATTAATTTAGGAGGAACAGACTTGTTTAATCAGCTTGTAAAATTTATACCGAATTTATTTACGATTGGAAATTTATTATGCGGTGTTTTCTCAATCACCTTGAATATGAGTGAATATTTGGGAGTAGCCTCCATTTTCATTTTCTTTTCAGCTGTTTTAGATTTTCTTGATGGAAGAATTGCGAGAAAATTAAAAGTGAACAGTGAGTTTGGCGTAGAATTGGATTCCTTAGCTGATATTGTTAGTTTCGGCGTCGCTCCTGCGCTTTTATTTCATACGATAGCAACACCTTCTATTTTAACTTCTTTGGCATTTATCCTTTTCCCAACAATGGGTGCTTTAAGATTAGCTAAATTTAGTATTAAACCAACTATTGGATATTTTAAGGGATTACCTATTCCAGCTGCAGGATTATCATTGGCTGGTATGGGATTGTTTTCATATAGCAATGCATGGATTACATTAATCCTGGCTCTCTTAATGGTTAGTCCCATTAGATTTAAAAAATTTTAACTGAGTCACGTCCAACGTCATTAAGGAGCATTTCAAATGGATTTAACACGTCAATAAGTATAAAAAAGCGGGACAATAATATTAAATGAGGCGCCATTCGTAAAAATTAAAACCTTGTATTTATAGCTATTTCGATATGTTGTTCTGGAACGTCAATATACTATTAATAGGAGCTCCCTTTATCAAGAGAGCTCCTGTTATTATTTCTTCTTCTTTTCTGTCGGTTGGCTTTGTTTAGCAAAATTAGATGAATCATCAAAATTCGGTTGCTTTTTCCCAGCATTATTACTTCTACCTTTTCCCATATGTAATGCACCTCCCCTCCCCTTACTATTCCCAATCAAAAATTCTCTTGCATCCAAGAGAATTTTTGATTGGGTACTTATTGATAATACCCAAGTACTTCTAACACTCTCATTCGATAAAAGATGGATCCATTGTCAAATTCTTCAATGCTGAAACAAGCATTATATTTTCATGTTTAACTGGATAATCAATTAATAATCCTAATGTATTTCCGGAAACTGCAACAATTATGATTTCCTTGTCTAACACCTCATCTATTACTTCTTTTATTTATTCTTACCTAATATAATATTTTCCTGCGCATCGAGATTGCTTGTTGTATAAGGAAGCCCTTCTTTTTTCCACGCAAGAAATCCTCCCTTTAAATTCACTACTTCCTTTATACCAGCTCTTTGTAAAATACTAGCTGCTATAGCGGAACGCAATCCGGTTCGACATTGTAAAACGATTGGGCAATCTTTTGGTATGCAATCTAGCTGCTTAAATAGATTTCCTAAAGGGATATGTATTGCATCATGAAGATGTCCTTCCTCCCACTCTTTTTTACTACGCACGTCGATTACCTTAACGCTTCCATCTTTTATATGCGGATATAATTCAATTGGTGTTTTTTCTTTGTAACTTTCAAATCTATCAAGTCTTTGTATAACTTGTAAGGGTGCAAAAGCAATAATATTATCTAGCCCAATAGATTCAAAGTCTCTAATAACCTCTTCCACTCTAACCTTTTCCTCATCTAGAATGATTAAAGTTTTTGTTTTATAATCTAGTAACCATCCACACCAGGTTGTGAAGGAATTGTTATACGGTATGTTAATTGATTTCTCCATGTGACCAGAAGCAAAACTCTCTACATCCCTTATATCAACTATTTGCTGAACGCCCCTCATAACTTCTTGAAGTTCTTCTACTGTTTTAATAGCAAAAACTTCTCTTTTCTTACGAATTGGAGGACCATACTTATTTAAATTCTTCATTAAAGAAAAATACCTTGGAGGCTCTGGCTGTCCCGTCAATAAAGTCGATACAAAATCACTTTCTTCATTACACTGAAATGCCCAATTGAACATCTTTTCATAACCTAATGTAGAAGTTGGAATTGCTCCTAATGCTTTTCCACATGCGCTTCCTGCACCATGTGATGGCCATATTTGCAAATAATCAGGAAATATTTTTATTTTTTGTATAGAATTAAATAATTGTTTCGCTCCTATTTTTGAAGTATCTTTCATACCTACAGCGGTTTCTAATAAGTCCGGCCTTCCTATATCTCCGACAAAAATAAAATCACCTGTGAATATTCCTATCGGCTTATCATTCGTATAATTATTTTGACTTGTATCAGTTACTAAAAAAGAAATACTTTCAGGAGTATGCCCTGGTGTGTGAATTACATTAAATTTTATATGACCTACTTTAAACTCTGTCCCCTCTCTAACCAAATTATATCGACCTTCGTTAAGATATTGATATTTCCAATCACAATCACCTTCATCAGATACATATAAATTGGCATGATAAAGAGTAGAAAGTTCTCTAGACCCAGAAAGAAAATCTGCATGAATGTGAGTTTCAGCCGCAGCAATTACTTCCATCCCCTCTTTTTTAGCAAATTCTATATATTGTTCTATATAGCGACCAGGATCAATTACAATTGCTACGCCTTCTTTCTGACAACCGACTAAATAGGAAGCATGTGCTAATTTTTCATCATAAAAATATTTTAAAAGCATAGCTATTCCCTCCAATTAGTTATTTCAAATTGCTTTTCAATTTTTATAACCACTTTCTCTTTTCTCTTATAGGATCCCTTTCAACATAAAATTCCAATACATATAGGGCAACATATATCTTTTAAGTAAAAACATACTATATCGTTCTTTCGCTTGATTAAACGGAAACGTTTCTTGAGGCTCATGTTCATAGTTAAATTCAGCGAGTATAAGGCTTTTATAACCTGTAACAATCGGACATGATGTATATCCATCATATTTAGCCTGTAAATCTCTTCCGCTAAGTACGTCCATAATATTTTGTTTTAAGACGGGTATTTGTTTTCGAATTGCTGCTCCAGTTTTAGAGGTAGGTAAATTGGTACAATCTCCAAGTCCAAAAATATTTTTATATTGCACATGCTGCAAAGTATAAGGGTTTATATATACCCACCCCTGAGAATCACTTATTTCACTCTCTTTAATAAAATTAGGTGGCCCCATTGGTGGAACAACATGGATCATACTGTATGGTACAGTTTCTCTTTTCAGTGTTTGCGTATCTTCAAAAATTGCTTCTCTCTTTTCGGAAATAATTTCTACTAAGTTTTTATTATAATTCGTTATAATTTGCTTTCTTTCTAGTACTTGTTCCAATGTATTAGCATAACGTGGAACCTGAAATATGTTAGTGTTCGCAGTATAAAACATTACTTCACTTTTGTTTCTTACACCGCTATTAGAAAAATACTCTTCTGCTAAATACATAATCTTTTGTGGAGCACCACCGCATTTAATAGGAGTATTGGGGTGGGTAAAAACCGCATTTCCTCCTTTAAATTTTTCAATTTCTCTCCAAGTTGAATCAACATATTTATAGGAGTAATTACTACAAACGCCATTAGTCCCGATAGATTCCTTTAAACCTTTAATACCGTCCCAATTTATTTGTATACCGGCTGCTACAATAAGAATTTCATACTGAAGCAGCAGTCCATCATCTAAAAGTATCTTATTTTCAGTTGGAAATAACTTAACAACACTTTTAGGAATCCACGTTGCTCCTTTTGGAATAAGCGATTCTTGATCACGCATCGTACTTTCCTTTGAAACAATGCCTCCCCCCACTAAACTCCATAGTGGCTGAAAGTAATGTTTTTTTGACGAATCAATAATCGCTATACTTTCTTTCAATAGGGGGACATTTCGTAATAAATGTGCAGTAGAAGATAGTCCTGCAGTCCCAGCACCAATCACAATAATTTTATAACTATCTCTGGTCTTCATTATCCTCCTCCTATCTGAAATTAATTTTTAAATTAACTCATTGTTAGCCTTATTTCATTGTAGTAACAATATTATAAGTTATAAACACTATTATTTTTTCTGGTTTAAATGAATATTTCGTTAATATTACCCATTGAGATTACTATATGCGTAAATCTCTTATGTTACTTCTTTAATTTGTTTCAAACACTACAATCTTTACATTTTTCAATGTTATCCGTATACTATGTCACTTTATTAACATTAAATTTCTAAAGATAATGTTAATAAAGTGCCTATGGTATGGTTTGTCCATCCTCCTTTTCAGGGGAAGTACAAAAACAAACTTATTCCAATAGCTCTAATTTTCCGAACGGGAAAGCCCACTACGTTGCGATAGCACCCAATTTAGGGGTGGGATAAGCGTGAGGTCAAATGCGATGTACAGATAAAATATTAGAAATAGTATAATTTTCATAATAGACAAGTAAAAGTCTCTAAAACAAACTTGTTCTCTGAAAACAGAATACATATGAGGTTGGAGTAACAAATTCTTCTACTCCGTAAAATGTATTGAGTCGTCAAGCACAAGACGCTAAAACACATTTGAGAACTCACAATCTGACTCGTTTGGCAATAAAACGAGTGCCGTGTCTGCTATATGCACTGGACACGGAGTGGTGATGGCACACTGCAATCTTGCACGTCAACGATACTAGAAATAGACTTCGCCTTTGGTAGCAAGAATCCCACTGAAGTTACTCAGCTTGTGGCTTTGGCCGTGGGAGTGTCAAATATATGTGCTTTATTCTTTCATTTTGTTTACACACTTAAACGAAACGAGCATATGATATTATATACTAATCCAAAAACCATATTGTCTACTTTCTAAGAGCACTGATCTGTGTTCTTTTTTTTGTTCTCAAATTACTCTAGATTTCCATCGATACTACTAAAAACTTAAGCCTTGTATCTCATCCTACTCAAATACCATTCAGAATAGCTCCATGTACTTGTTATCTCCTACCTCATAATTCCGATCCATATCAATTGAATCTTGCAATAGCTGATCACTAGATCATACAATATCTCTGTCATATATCTCCTTACCATTTTTTATCTTTTAAACTTTTGTATCTTAGTATTTTATAATTATCATATTGATCATGAAGGGATAAAACCGGAAAGTGACTTCTATTAGTCCAAGCACTTCATATTTCAACCACATACACTATAAAATGTTTGGAGTTTAATACATTATTATAACTTAAAGTTAGGAGGGTTTAATATGGCAGCATGTAAAGGTTTAGCTTGTGTTATATTCTCTATATGGCCAGTGGGAACAATTGTTACAGTTACTACTAGATCAGGCCAAATTATTGGTCCTGCTACTTTTTCTCAATTTATTCCGAATACTTGTGCGGTGATTTTAGTTGAAGAAGATGTGATTACCCCCTCTTCTACCAATACTATATTCTTAAGTTGTGAGGATATAGAAAGTGTGACTTTAACCACTCCTTAAAATGATTCATATGGTTCTAGCTTAATCCATATTTAAGCCAATCTAATGAATGTCTTTTTTCATGAAAGATCTAATCTGTATGCTCTAAAGTGCTCCCTTCTAATGTATCTATTATTTCAATAAATTGCTTTAATTTAAATTTTTTCTCTTTTAAAGGTTACTTGTCTACACATCGTTCTACAAACTTTCATATGATATAGTATATTGTTTAAAGGAGGGATAAATTTGTTCTTATGCAATTTATTTGGTTGTTCAGGTGGAGTATGTAGTATTTTTAAAGATTTACAACCAGGCGAAGTCGTTACTGTGACTGGGAAATCTGGAAATATTATTGGACCTGCTATTTTTACAAATTTTAATCCTAATACTTGTATCGTCACATTAGAAGAGGAAAATTCAATTACTCCTCCTACCACAAGTATTACTAAGATTAGTTGTAAAGAAATAGAAAGTGTTACATTTTTCTCATAATATATTTTAAACCTAAAGCAGGGATTGAAATATGAAACTCTTATACATTACTTCTGGTTACTCAAAAATCTATCAATATTTAGATCAAAGCATACAGGGAACACTTATCGATCAAAATTTCGAATGGCTAGCAGTAGAGCCGAGTGAATTAATACAGCAATTGGATTTCATTACAACAACGTTTCATCCCGATATTGTTTTCACCTTATTAGGTAATCATCTACCACAAAAAGCAATCCAATATTTTAAAAAAAGGAAAATTAAATTAGCTGTCTGGTTAACTGAGGATCCATTTTATATAGATACCTCTCTTCTTCTATTAAATAACTTCGATTTTATATTTACTATTGACAGTGAAGCACTTAAATATTACACAGCTTTAGGATATACCAATGTATATCACTTACCTTTAGCAACTAATATAGATGTATTTAAACCTAATCTAAAAATTCCAAAATATAAAAGTGAAATATTGTTTATTGGATATCCTTATCCACTCCGGGTAAAATTGATACATTTTCTTTTGGAAAAAACCCCTTATCACTATACTATTATTGGTCAACACTGGAGAAATAAGTTATTAAAAAAATGGAAGAATCACCGAAGAATTAAGATTATAGAAGAATGGGTTCCACCTCAAGAAGTTGCACTCTATTATAATAACGCTAGTCTCATTTTAAATCCTCATCGTAGTCATCTATTTCCACAAAATAAAAATAATAATAAAGTAAAAAATAATACCATTAATAACCGTACCTTTGATATTGCCGCTTGCCAAGGCTTTCAAATTATTGAAGAAAAATATGACCTTTCATCTTTCTTCAATAAAGATGAAATTATATCCTATAACAGCTTTGAGGACTGTTTAAATAAAATATCCCTTCATTTGAATGATACGATTTTAAAAAAGTTAATGGTCGAAAAAATTTATACAAAAGTTATTACACAGCATACTTTTCATGAGAGAATCCATTTTATAACGACTATTTTACAATCACACCTTCATTAATTTAAAAAGATTCCCTTCTGCATATAGGTGCACAAGGGGATCTTTTTAAATTAATCTATTCGTTCTACAGATAATGCCCATAGATAATTAAAAAACGGTGTAAATCCACACTAACATCTATAATCATCCCCCTTTTTATCGAAAAAGAAGACCTGCATTAACGCAGGTCAAATATAAATTAGGGATTGTTCTTAGATAAAATTATTGACGATCACTTATTCTTGTGGAGACGGGAATCTTGCAGCTTCAAAATGCGTACTATTTTCTACATTTGAAATAACTCCAGCTACGCTACTTTGTGCAAAAACCTCAACTACATCCCCTGCATTCAATTGAATTATTGATGAAACCGCTACAACATTAGCAAAGTTTATTGGACCAAAAAAATCATTATCTATTGCAATTGCCGGATTTCCATTAACTCGAATTTCTACCCGCGCTCTATAGTTTGCGTTTAGATTATTGGGAATGAACGCAATTGTTCCAATAACAGAGTAAACGCCTCTTGTCTTTGGTATAAAAATGGATGTTGCAGGGTTATATTCATTTGCTAAATCAAATTGTTCATTTTGGAATAAAACTTTAACAAATGTATTTGCTGGCACATTCTGATTAACTGTGCTCACAGCTCTAAAAGCAGATGCTCTTACAAGATTGTATCCGTTATCATCAGGACAACAATTTACTTTTACATTAAACCACGGTTTTTCATCACATTTTTCATAACTCTTACTACTTCTATGACAATCATGATATTTCTTTTTGTAATCCTTGCAATGATCACTGTAGTAATAAGACATACTAGATTCCTCCTTTTAATTTATTACTACATACTATGTAAGGTAGATTAGAAAAGTTTGGACAAACTATTACTATTTTTAATAGAATTAAAAAAGCCCCACCAACAAGCGGGGCAAGGAGACAATACAACATCTAAATTAGAACAACCACATCATTTACTATCTATATCAATAGTATAAAATACTAGAATTTCATTTTCACTATTATAAAATCTATTTTTTAAAATCCAACTCTCCTAAAATCTGATTTCAACCTCCACTTGCATAAAAAATCATTTCACTTAATCATTCATTTTTCGAAAAATCATTTCAAATACCTTTATCAACTCGTTTTTGAATATTTCAACAATAAATTAATATACAAACCTTGCATAAACTATTCGTTTCTTTCTCTAAGGAAACACTTTTAAATTTTGACAACTATTTGAACGACGAATTATTATACATTATTTAAAATAATTGTATAATTTTGTCTAAACAAACGTATTTACACTTCATTATGCCAAATATAGACTGGAAAGCGTAAGGGAAAGATATATTCCTAAAAAAACATAGGGAGGCTTTATAGAATGGGAAAAATAAAAAAGTTTGCGGGAATGGCCTTAGCAGGCACAATTGGATTAAGTGGTTTAAATTTATTTGGTACAACAACTGCCAGCGCTGCAGAGTACAAGTCATCTTTAAATTCAAAGCAATTCATAAACATTTCTAGTCCCCAGTTACAAATCAACAACTTACAAGAAAACATTAATGCTCGGACTAGCGCTAAAATTGTAGGGAAAAATATTCAACTTGAAATTTATAATTTGGAAAACCCCTTTAATACACAGTTCTACAAAAAAGTGTTATGGTCTTTTGATGCGGATCATCCATTTGGATCAGGAGAATCACCTTCATACTTTCATTATGTAAATACAAAATCAAGCAGTTCAAAACTTAATTATACTAAAGCTAGCTTACCATTATGGAAGTATCCAGAAATAAAAGAAGATACAACAATTTACGGCTATGTTCAAGCAAAAAATGGACTCTATTATCCAGCTGGATCAACACAAGTTACTAAATAAAATAATGGTAACGCTAAACTAATACTCTAACATTCCTTTCCCAAAGTTAACATAGAGTAAAAGTTTAAAAAAAGACACTCTTATAGTGTCTTTTTTTATATAATACCCAAAGCTGTAACTATCAACCAAATAGTACTTTTTTTATTTTCATAGAAATTATCGCGCCTCATCATCAACCAGTTATAAACATAGGAATCTTTGATTTTCTCATTCCCCAAATACTTCAATTCAATAATCTGCTGCTGATCTTTATCAAACGCATTTTGCAATGTCCGTTCAATTTGTTTGAAACATATCACATGATTCTTATCATCTTTTATTTTAGGAAAAAGAACGATGCCCCCGCTTGAGCCTGTTCTTCTTGATTTTTCATCCGAACGCACAATGCCTTGTAGTTTTTCAGCTCCTTCACCACAAGACTACGCATTTCCTTTTCATCGATGTCCTCAAAAAATGACAATTGATTCATACGATACGGTTCCCCTCCGTTCGATCTACTTACTTGAATGGTTAGCCTTTTTCTTATCCATACTATATTTATGCATCTAGATTGTCACTTTTAGAACGAGCAGTTAGATTTTGCTAGCTGCTCGTTTATTTACACTTATTGTAAGACTTCGAATACATAATGTTTGAAGTTGCTCTGTTTTATCAAATGGCGATTCACTACGATTTCCTTTTTTATTTCTCAACATCCAAAATATGGTATCGACATTCAAGTAATGGTAATATAAAGGTACCTTCAGTTGTTAACTGTCATGCCCTTTTCAAAGGCCCTGTCTAAAAACAGGGCCTTTGAAATTTATTCTCTACTAAAATATTTTTGTTATAAGTCTCTCTATAAACACTTTAATTTTCTCAGTATCAAATTAAATCCCACGAAATAGGTGTTCCTTTTTTAATATCCTTACTCGCTTTCTTTCCGATAAATTTGGATAAGTGTTTTGATAATAAGCCATTCCCTGGTCTAATGGCTTTAACATTTTCATTTGTAAAGACTTCTCCCGCTTTTATGTTTTCTACTACATATAATGATCTTCTAAATTTTAAAGAATCTTTTTCTATATCAGTAGGGCCATAATATACATTCCCCAAAGATTCCCATGCTTTTTCAGTTTCGCTTACTAATAATTTAAATTCAGCTGGTTCCATTGAGAATTTAGCGTCAACTCCTCCATCCGATCTTGAGAGCGTTAAATGTTTCTCAATTACTGTGGCTCCCAAAGCAACACTCGCTACAGATACACCTACTCCCAGTGTATGATCAGATAAACCTACCTCACATTTAAATAACTCCTTCATATGAGGTATGGTAACTATATTTGTAGATTTTGGAGATGCAGGATACGTACTTGTACATTTTAATAGAATTAATTCTTTACACCCCGCTTCTCTCGCAGCTCTTACTGTTTCATCTAGTTCAGCAATCGAAGCCATACCTGTCGAAATGATTATTGGTTTTCCTGTTGCAGCTACTTTACGTATGAGAGGAATATCAGTATTTTCAAAAGATGCGATTTTATAACAAGAAACATTTAATGTCTCCAGAAAGTCTACAGCGGTTTCATCAAATGGCGTACTAAATGGTATCATTCCTAACTCTATGCAGCGATCAAAAATTGGTTTATGCCACTCCCATGGTGTATAAGCTTCTTTATATAAATTATAAAGTGATTTACCTTTCCATAAGCTTTTTGTATCGTGAATTAAAAAATCACCATTTTCTATATTTAAAGTCATTGTATCTGGTGTATATGTTTGAATTTTAAAACCTTGTACCCCAGCCTCCGCAGCTGCCTCTACAATTTGCAACGCCCTATCTAATGATTGATTATGATTCCCCGACATTTCTGCAATAATAAATGGTGGCGAGCTATTGCCAATCTCTCTACCTCCGATATATACATTACTCAATTTTTTCACCTTCAAGTTCTTTTTTTATAGCTTCTTTCTTTTCCATCCATTGTTCATGAGACAGGGTCATTATAATAACATCAATATAATCATTATTCCTATAAATATAGTTTTCATATCTTCCATCTTCTTGGAACCCAAGTTTCTGATGAAAGTTTAAACTAATACGGTTTGATTCTATTATTTCTGCGCACACTTTGTGTATGTCTTTCGTTTCAAAAATATAGTCTAATGCTAATAAACCTAATACAGTTCCAGCACGTTTTGCGCTTTGTTTTTCACCTATATAAAATCCCCAATAACACGTCTGATTCATTTCATCTATTTTTGTAAAATTAACAAATCCAATTGGTTTTTCTTTATATGTTAATAATCTTGCAACCTTTGTATCATCTATTATTAGTTTTTCATACCATTTTACATGCTCGTCTATTGTAATTTGATGGTCGTCATACATAACTGATCGTATTTCTTTTGTATTCCGCCACTTTAAAATAAGTTCTAAATCTTTCTTTTCTAAACTTTCCAATTGAAAATCCCCAATACCTAACATACTATCCTCCTAAAATAATTTTTTCTATTTCCTTTGAATTACTGGCACACTGTATAGAAAGAGCTTTATTAGACATTTCTTTCACTATTTTAGAATCTGATAAAAATTTGTTTAGACATTTCGTAATTGTTTTATCCGATACACTTTCAGCTGTACCGATATTCCATGTAGCTCCAGCCTTCGCTACAGCCTTGGTTACTTCAATTTGATTATCGGCAGTTGTAATTGTTATAGAAGGTAACCCAAGAAAGCAGCGTTCCCATGTGGTTGTACCCCCAGCTCCTATCCCTAAATCGGCTCGTACGAGAAACTCTTCCATGTTCTCTATTTGACAATAAAATGAAGCGTTAGAAACACTCTTGCAATAAGTTTGAATCTCCTCTTTATGCGGATTTTGGCTCCCTACGACAACGTCTATTTTTAAGTTATCTTTATTTATATTTTGTAAGGCTCTTAACGTTTTTAATGTCTCATTTGTTACATCATGTCCTCCAAAAAAAATAAAAATCCTTTCAATTTCTCCTGTTCTTTTTCGTGAAAATTTATTAGCGGCATGAAATTCTGGCCGTAATATAGCATATTTAGGTCCCAGTTTTACTAATGAATGCTCTGGTATTAAATCTTTATAGCGACCATTAAGGTTATCGTATAAATTTTGGTCTAGTAACAAATCACAGTCGTGCATTCGATTGGCAAGATCATCGATTACCATGATTTTTCTTACATTTTTTCTTAAAGCAGACTCCCACTTATTATCTAATCCATAATGATCAACAATTAACCAATCAAAGTTGGGAAGTTGTGACAAGATATCATTGGTCTGTTTTGCATCAACAAACCAATGATGTTTTAACCAGTTTAAATAACTCCCGTGTACTGTACTTAAGAAATTCGTATTTTCACCATCTGCATCTAATAAAAACACATGAAATCCTTTATTTAAAATATATTGATACAAATCACCTTGCAGCTTACGACATATGAAATAAACTTGAGCACCTTTATTCCGTAATTCATTGGCCAGTGTTAAACAACGCATAATATGACCAGTACCTATTTCAATAGATGCGTCGGCACGAAAGGCAATTTTTTTCTCAAGCAAGATACTCCCTCCTCACTAAAAGCACTACAATTTATTAATTTATAATTTTGTTTCTTTATTTAGCTCATCTACTAATGACTGTTGATTTGCCCATTTCAATTTCACATGACTATTAATTTGAATAATTTCAGGATTTCTAAGGATGTAATCTTTTATTTGATGAAAAAATAAAGGCTTAGATTTTACATTCAAACTTTTATAAAGTTCATTGAACATATCTAAATCTGGTTTTTCGTCTAATGTTAACCTCCAAGTAGGGTAACAAAATGATGGAGGGAGTTTCACTATATTGACCCGAAATAAATGTGGATTATTAATAAAATAAAACGGAAGATATTCTGCATAGGTTAAAGGTTTTGGGGTTTGTAGTAGTCGTTCGATTGCCTCTAATGTAAAAACATCGCCTGCTGTTCCGACAGGTAACGTACTTAGCTCTGCCTGTGTATAATCTGCACCGCTTTTCAGATGTTCATCTAGTAAAAAATTATTAATTTCTGGTGACACAGCGGGACAATCCCCGGTAATCCGTATGACAATGTTTGCATTTTCTTGTTTTGCAGCTTGGAACATGCGATCAGCGGTATTTTCTGAATCACCTCTAAAAATCTTAACTTTTCCATCTAAATCAAATTTTTCCAAAGGATCATCTTGTTCAATATCTGAAGTAGCAAGTATGACCTGGTGTTTTCCTGGAATAGCTAATGTATTTATAAGACATCGTTCAATGGAAGACACTCCGTGTATTGGCAATATTGCTTTTAAAGGTAACCTAGTAGATTTTAAGCGGCAAAGTACAATTATTACTACCTTAGGAGGTTCAATAACCTCTTTTGTTAATGGGGTACCTGCAGACAAATTATATACAGCTACCTGAGGTAATAATTCCTCTGCTTCAAGCTCGTTCAGCGCATTTTCTACAACATTTAATTCCATTGTTACTTTATTAGCTGTAATAATCTCTCCCTTTTTAATATCAACTTTTGTAACTGCTCTTAACAATTTCTGATTTTGCAATTTTATTAACACCCCTTTCATTTAATTTTTAGCAACACTATAAAACGAAAGAACTTTTCTCACAGCTTGTATTACATCCCACACATCAGCTTCTGTCATTTTAGGAAATAGAGGCAGTGTAATAATTTCCTCATATACGTTTTCTGCTTGCGGACAAATACCTTTTTCAAAACCTAATTTTTGATAAAACGGTTGTAAATGTACGGGTATATAGTGCACATTCACACCGATATTTTCTCTTTGTAACGCTTCGTAAACTTCTTTTCGATTACATTTTAATAACTTAGTATTTAAACGAATGATATAAAGGTGCCAGCTCGAACTGGTTTGAGGCAATTGCTTTGGTATGATGATTTCAGATAAAGAACTAAATTCTTTATTATAGATGTCTACATATTTCTTTCGAATCTTAACAAAAGAGTCTAACTTACTTAACTGTGATATACCAAGAGCAGCTTGTATATCCGTAATTCTATAGTTGTAACCTAAGAATTGCATTTCATAATACCAAGGCCCATGATTTTCAAAAAGTTTATGGGGATTCCTTTCAATTCCATGTGTACGGAATTGAACAAGTTTTTCATAAAAAAGAGGATTATTTGTGGTAATTACTCCGCCCTCTCCGGTAGTAATATGTTTTACTGGATGAAAGCTAAACATTGTCATATCACCAATTGAACCAATCTTTTTATTTTTATATGTGGCTCCTAATGCGTGGGCTGCATCTTCAATGATAATCAAATTATTTTCTTTTGCTATTTTTTGTATTGCTTCTAACTCTACAGGCTGCCCAGTAAAGTGTACGGGAATAATGGCTTTTGTTTTGTTTGTAATCATTTCCTCTATAGATTTAGGACTAATGTTATATGTTTCATTGTCAATATCGGCAAATACCGGCTGTCCTCCCTGATATAAAATACAATTTGCACTTGCTACAAATGTCATTGGAGTTGTAATTACCTCATCTCCCTCAGTTATACCAGCTGCATAGCAGGCAGCATGCAATGCAGCTGTACCATTTGAAAAGGAAACAGCGTATTTTGCTCCCACATATTTCGCTATAGCCTCCTCAAACTGTTGAACCATAGGTCCTGTTGTTAAAAAGTTCCCTTTTAATACGTCTACAACAGCCTGAATGTCATATTCATCAATTTGTTGCTGACCATATGGTAAATAAGTTTCTCTAACAGGCTTTCCTCCATGAATACCGAGAATTCCCCTTACCATTACTCTTTCTCCTTAGGGTTAATTTTTAAAGATTTAATCCACTCTTCTGTTTTAATAACTCCATCTTCTAAAGAAACTTTCGGTTCCCAGTTTAATATTGTTTTTGCTTTTTCATAGTTACATAATAATTTTTGGATTTCACTTTGCGGATGGATATGAGTTACATGTTGAATACTTACTTTATTTCCTGAAATCAATTCTGCTAATTTATTAATGGATATATCTTGTCCTGTTCCAGCGTTGATAATATGACCATTTGCTTTTTCAGAGTATCCTGCTGCCACAACAAAATCTGCACAATCTTCAACGTATAAAAGGTCTCTCGTTTGTTTTCCATCCCCATATATATTCAGTGGTACATTATCTAATTTATTATTTATAAAAATGGCAACAACCCCACCTTCCCCACCTGTTTTCTGGAATGGACCATACGTATTAAATGGGCGAATAACCACTACAGGTAGCTTATAAGCATAATAGTAAGATAAAACCATGTTTTCAGCAGCAATTTTTGATCCAGCATATGGAGAAGCTGGTTTAATTGGGTCTAATTCTGATATCCCTTGTATATTAGTAGCTTTATCATATACCATACAAGTACTCATAAAGACCATTTTGACATCATACTTAAGACATTGTTCTAACAAATTAAAAGTACCTATTGTATCATTTTCAAAAGTTGATCTAGCATCATCTATACTATCTTGAACATTAATACTCGCTGCTAAATGATAACAAAGGTCAAATGAATTATTTTTAAATAATTCAGCAACTAATTTTTTATCTTTAATATCCCCTTGAATGCATTGTTTTAAATTTAAATCGTGTACAAATTCGGTAATATTTGCAGTAGTTGAATTTGCTAAGTTGTCTAATATCCATACTTCATGCTTATCCTGCAATAATCTCTTTACAACCCACCTACCAATAAAACCTGCACCACCAGTTACTAATATTTTCATAGTTTCTCCCCTCCTGTTAATAGTTGCTGGTTTAATATTAAATTTCTAAGCTCTTCTTTTGAAATCGCATTTTGATTATCAGAACGGTAAAACCCTGCTTTCGCCCTTTTTGCATTTTCATATTGTGTACCCTTTTTTAATGGACTAGGAATGATAAACATATCTGGTAATTCAAAAGCCTGTAAAGACTCATCATGTGTCATAAGTTCTTCATACATTTTTTCACCAGGTTTTAATCCAATTTCTTCAATTTTTATATTCTTCTTAGGCAACCCATATAACTTTGTAACTTCTTCTATCATCACTTCACTTAAATCTTTTAATGAAATAACCGGCATTTTTAATATAAAAGTTTCACCACCCTTTGCTATTTTCATTGCTTCAATTGTTAACATAGTTGCTTGATTCAGTGTCATCATAAATCTACTCATACTAAGATCCGTTACAGTTATTTTTTGGTTTTCTTTAATTTGATTTTCAAATAAAGGAATGACAGAGCCTCTTGACCCCATCACATTTCCGAAACGAACACTTGCAAATATTGTTTCACTTGAACCTTTTGAATATTCCGCTGATGTAATCAATCTTTCAGCAGTTAATTTTGTTGCACCGTAATTATTTGTTGGTGAAATTGCTTTATCAGAGCTTGTAAAAACTACCTTTTTTACTTTCTGAGCAATTGCTGCTTTTATTACATTTTGTGTCCCAAAAATATTGGTCAAAACTGCTTCAAACGGATTATATTCACAAAAAGAAACATGCTTCATTGCGGCCACATGAAACACATAATCAATATTTTCCATCGCACTAAACACTCGATCATAATTGCGAACATCCCCAATTAAATAACGAATATTTTGACTCTTATCCCTGAATTCTTCTTGTAATAAAAATTGATTATATTCACTTCTACTAAAAATCCTTACCACTTTTGGCTTTTCCTGTAGAACATTAGAAAGAATACTTTTTCCAATTGTTCCTGTTCCACCAATAATTAAAACGTTTTTATCTTTAAAAAACATGAACATATATACCTCCTCATATTGAAATTACTTTTAGCTAAGAAAAACCTCTCTTCAAATTGTGTGTAGTCCCATAGGCAAGCCATTTGTCGAGAGATAAACTAGCTTGAAGGATATTGAAACATACGTTTCTATTGCAAATTTATGATACATTTTAATCATAGAAAACTTAGGAAATGATGTTGCTTTAGTAATCCTTTACTTCAAACATTAGTAAGTGGTGATTAGTTTAATCTTTTTCACTTTGAATTAATTTTATCAATCTTTTCGTGCATGCTTCTTGCGGATAGTTTTCAGTAATAAATTTTCTTCTTAATTCTTTCGCTAGATTTGATTGTAAAGAATCATTTAGAACTTTTTTAATCGTGCTAATCATATCTTCCATAGAATGATTTACAAGCCAATCTAATGTATTGTAATATTTATAATCCCTTTCCTCTAATAAAGATTTATAAACAACTACAGGTATATCTAATAACATTGCCTCTAACCCTACTGTTGAATTCGAGATAACCACAAGATTTGCATGTAAAATAACATCATACATGTTCACTTCATTTGTTATATATTTAACATTAGGATATACGTTACTTAACCTAATATATTCTCCTACTAAGTTACGCCCTTTTTCCCAAGGGTGAGGCTTTATAATAACCGTAATATTTTTGTCTTTCACTAACTTTTCTGTCAGTTCAATATAAAATGAAGTTTTAAATGGCTGGGTTGCAATAAAAACCACTTTTGTAGAGGGGTCTATTTTTAATTTATTAAAAATAGTTTTTTTATCCACATATGCTCTATTGAAGATCTCATCATATCTGGGGTGCCCTATTATCTTAATTTGAGATTCACAGCCCCCTTTTTGAAGGTACCAATCTTGCTCATATTTTCCATATACGACCTGCTTTGTTGCAAAAACCGGAAAGTATGCTTCCTCTCCCATTATTGCACCATGCTGAAGACAATAACTTGGTATCCCCTCACTTCTAGAAAGAAAAGTAAGAGCTCTACTTGTTATATCTTCCGTAGTACCAACAATCACACCAGAAATATCTTGTTCTTTAAAAATAAAATGGGTCATATTAAGTTTCTCAATCATGATAGGGAGGTCGCTGAGTAATTTTTTTTGAAAAAACATGTTTGATAATAGTGGGTGTTTATTAAACTTTAAAAAGAGTTCTTTAGCTTTTTCTATGAAAACATGTGCGGTATTAGAGGCTTTATTTATATAATCTGGTGCACAAATTGTAGGAAGACCGTAAAGTTCTGTCTTTTTTGATCTTGTTAGTATCTTTGTTTGATTTGGATTAAAGTGGGTAAAGTTACTTACTGAAAAACGGAGATAATCTGAATTTAGGAGGATTGCTCCATTTTGATTTTTTCTTTTTATTTTTGATTGAAATACAGAAATTATTTTTTCAAACTCTAACTGTAACTGAGTTTCCTCTATAGGCTCAATTGAAAGCTGCTTGTAAAAATTATGATCTTTCATTTTATTTTTTATATCTTCATCTAAATATTGATAAAAATTACTTAGTAATGGTAAAGGAATGTTATAATGCTTTAACTCTGAAAAAATATTTATATATTCTAGATTTAATAACCAGTAATTTTTCAAATAAATGTCACTCAATATTTCACCCTCTTTTTCTTCTTAAGTCTTCTCTTAATTCTTTACATGTTCTTTGTGGTGGTAATAGTTGTACAAATTCATTTTTTTCTTCGGCAAATAACTGCGCATGTATTGAATGAGGAGTAATATAATTAATATCTAAAACTTCATCTAAGGGATAAAAATCCCAATAGTGATTTAACCTCCAAAAGAAGCGTGCATCTCCTATCCGATAAAACTGTGGATCTTCATCCCAGTAAGAATTCCACCTTTTTTCAAGAATTGGTAAAACAGAGGCTCTATGCATAATAGAACAATGATCAATGGTACATGGAGCATTATTCGTAATTTTTTTTGCAGGTCTTTCAACCGTTTTAGTGGGCATATCTGATTCATCTATATGAATCGTTTTTGATGCAGAATAAATAATTTGAACATCTTTATTCTCATCAAGATAACTAGACATCTTTTTAAGGCGTTCTTCTTCATATTGATTATCATCTGTAATATAAGTTATATATTCCCCTTTAGCATGCTTAAGTGCCTCATTAATTAAAGCGGCATATCTTACTTTTTTTGTCCTTTCAGAAATATGAGCTACATTACTTTTATAAAAATGTACATTTTCCTTATTTATGAATGGTTGAATCACCTTCTGGGTCATTTCATCTGAATCATCATCCATTATAAAAAGCTCGAAATCTTGAAATGTTTGGTTTAATACACTTAATATTGATTTTTCAACAAACATAGGTTTATTGTAACTTGTCATTATAACTGAAATTTTAGGCAAATATTCCTCTCCTCCTTATCAATAAATACAAAAACAGTTACGTTATTATATAAATAGAAAGGACAAACCGTTCCGATAATTTTAAAATAAGTTTATTTATCTATAAAAAATTAATAGCAGTATTTATATTCACCCCTGTCCCTTTTTTCCTCCACAATAGTCCATACCATATCTATGAAAAGGTAATAAACTATTCAAGTATAAAAAAGAAAGTGTCGATAAAGCTTTAATTATTAGATTTCACTAGAAAAACACATTCAACATTCTAAATAGAGGTGAAAAATTTGCAACCCAAAATATCAATTATCCTTACTAGTTATAATAAGCCGTCATTAATTAATCAAGTTATTGAAAGTGTTCTAATGCAAACTTATAAAGAATGGGAACTTTTTATTATGGATGATAACTCTTGTCCAGAAACTATAAATGTCATAAAAAATTATCTAGAGGATCCTCGAATTACTTATAAGAATAGTTTTATACAAGATGAAGAACGATATAAAACTACAAGATATGCAACACTTATCAATGAGGCACTTCCATTAACATGTGGGGATTATATTTGCTATCTAACGGATGATACTATTTACCTTCCAAACAGATTAGCTGAAATGTTATCTTTCTTAGAAAAACATCCTGAAATTGATGTAGTGTACTCTTCCCAATACGTAAAACATGTTGATTATAACTTACAACCTACAAATGAATTTGTGAGAGAAGCTTCGAAAATTTTATATACAGCTGCTAATGTTGTAGATCACTGTTCAGTTATGCATACTAAAAGAATATTAGTAAAAGTCTATGAAAAGTACCGTGGATATTGGGATACAAACCCTTTATATTGGTTTGCTGGAGATGCAATGTTTTGGAAACGCCTAAATACATTCCAACCTTTTTATCCCATTAACAAAGTGCTTGATATTACTTTTAAAACACCATTCTCTTTCCAAAACTTGTACGCTAACCTCCCTTCAAAAGATTTAAATGGTATTTTGTTCAGTAATTTACAGGGTGAAGTATTTTTAATTGATAATTTTAAACGCAGGCTCATTTCAAAAGAAATGCTTTCCTATTTCAAATATAATCAAAATGAAATTGTCTTAATTCCCGATCCATTTATCTACAAATATACAGAAGGACCACCCATAAGCCTTACAACATCAATACCAAATCTACGGGTTGTGCAAAATGAAAAAGGAGAATTATTTTATATAGAAAATAATCAAAAACGTCCATTTATTAACACCATAGCATTCCGCAAATTTAAATTTTCAATTCAAGATATTATTAAAGTTTCACAACATAGTTTAGATCAATTTTTAGATGGACCACCTATTTATCCAAATTTATCCAATTATACAATCTTACCGGAAGGAAAGGTATTTATCTATCATCACAATTATTTCATCATGACAGATTATATGCTTCATCCCATAGATAAAGATATATTGCAAAAACTATATTTATTAAAGAACTGTATACCGATTTCAAAGGCTAATTTATCCTACTTTAGGATGGGCCCTCCTATTTCAACATACCCATCTTATCTAGCCGAAAAATACTTAGAATAGTACCAAGAAGGAGTATTATCAATAAAACAATAGAAAAAGGTCCTGAACTAAGTACCATGCTTGCCTACAGTATTATTAAAGGATTAAACGGATTGATAGAAAATGAACTAAATAAAAGTCCACATTTTTCTATTATTATCTCCTAATAGAGTGATAGAATTTATTTAGGTGATTAAAGATTCTTCTGAACTTGTAAAATAAATTATTATAAAAAGAGGATGCAAATAAAAATGCTTCCTCTTTTTATATCAAATCAAACTAATACATTAAAATACTTTTCATTAATCCGGATAAGTAATGTTTTTAAGCAAAATATTATCTAACATCTTAGCTGTTACAATAAGTAGATTCACATAATTCACAACTATGACAAGTATTAAATATCGCTTAAGTTTCGTTACCTTTTTCTGTATATAATGATGAAAAATTGTGAAATTTTATCGCATTACGCAAGACATTTAATATCAAATATATTACTTTTACTATGAACTAAATGTGTTTATAGGACTTTTCTAGATAAACAAGTTGCTAAATTAACTCTCAAGAAGTCATTACCATTACATTTATCTAAAAATTGAAAAAATATGTGTAGATATATATCATCTTAAATACATATATAATTAATTTTAATTCTCTGACATAATTCCACATCATTCTTAAACCCGTTTTTTGTGCATTATGAAATAAAATATTACACAATGTCAGTCTTTAAAAGATTATATATCAAAACTTTTAGAGAGGAAGAAAAACTATGAAGATGAAAAGGAAAATCATGATGACAACAGCACTTGCAGCAACATTAGCTACAGGTACACTACCTACCACATCAGTGTTTGCTGCAGAAAAAGAGGCTCCTATCCAACAAAACGAAGCACAAATGAGTATTCAACCATTAGCACAAAATAATTTAGAAACAGCTGTTAATGCTGCCTTAAATGGTCCAGAAGTCAAAAAAATAAAAGTATTTGAGCATGAATTTAACGTGAAAGAAATAGAAGTAGTAAATCTAGGTGCAGGAAAAAAATATGTTAAGGGACAAATTTCTCATCATTTAAGTTTCCGTCCAGATGATCAATTTTATTATGAGTTTACTGTGCAAGATGGAAAAGTAGTAGATAAGCCTGTATTTAGTATTGATAGAGGTGGTTGGACACCATTTGCTGCTCCACTTTTATCAATTCTTGCTGCTTATAATGGAATTCCAGTTAATCCAAATGATTTAAATGCACTTGGTCAGCAGATTGGTAAAGTTATAGATGGAAGCTGGGAACATGCAGCCCAATCAATCGCAACTGTAGTTAGTCTAAGTTTTAATGAGTAGAATTTTTCAATTTTTATTAGCATTGTAGGGATTCACTTTTTGTAATCAGCCTTGTTATAAGAGATTCTAAAACAGCTATTAATAAATTTTTACCACTCATTCACATTATCTTGATTAGTTTACCACCTTATCATTCATTATATGTCACAAAATAGAAGTCTTTTTTAGGACTTCTGTTTTGTTTGTATACAATACAATGAACAGTTGTTTTTTGGAGGCTATACTTCGATTTTTCAAGAATCCGTTTGGCTATTAGGTACAATTCATTAAAACAAATTATTAAAGTCTCAAATAACTTACTCCCCCTATTTTTAATTATTTTTAAATACAAAAATTTATTATCTTAAGAATGAAAAACAATAAATATAGGAAAAAATCATCTAGCAATTGTTTAAAGGTCAGGAGAGATAAAATGAAGAAAATAAAAATGAGAAATTTCATTAAAATTAGCATCCTCACTTGTATTACACTAGCAAGTTTAAGTACACCATCTACTATTTTAGCTGATAGTCATTCAGGTTATTCCTATGAATCCAATATAGGATATCAAAATCCAGCGTGGATGTCGAAAATAGAAGATTCTACAAAATTAAGTGAAATATCTATTCCAGGGACTCACGGTACAATGGCTTTACATGGAGCAAGCTTTCTTGATGAAAATTTGACAAGAAATCAAACTATGAGTCTATCCCAACAATTAAATTCTGGAATCCGATATGTAGATATGCGTGTTAAACGTGTAAAAGATTCTTTTGCAATGTATCATGGGATTGTAAATCAAAAAGCTGTGTTTGAAGATGTATTAAAAGAGACAATTCAATTTTTAAAAGATCATCCAACAGAAACAATATTAATGCGCCTAAAAGAAGAAACTACTCCTGAGAGTGGATCTCTATCATTTGAGGAGATATTTTTAAAATATAAAAACGTTAATGCTTCATATTTTTGGAACCCTAACTCCGTACCAACTTCAGATAGAAATAACCCTACTTTAGGAGATACCCGCGGGAAAATTGTAATCTTACAAAACTTTACATCCACTCAATTGTACGGTATTGATTACGAAGGTTTGAATATACAAGATAAATTTGAAATTGGAGGCGGACCAGACGAAATATATGCAAAATGGATTGCGATAAAAACCCATCTACAAAATGCAAATACTAACTTTAATAATGGAAAAATTTATCTCAACCATTTTAGTGGTACGGGGGGCGCAGCGGCATTTTTAAATAATGTATATCCTTGGTTTATTGCAAGCGGAAAAGAGAGCAGAAATACTGATAGTAGTCCTAAATTGATTCAAACGAATTCCACAAATGCATGGAGTGATTTCCCTCGCGATAGAAACGGACAAGTATACTATGGGGGAATGAATACACTTGGGACCGAAATCTTACAACAAGGCGTAATTAAACATTCTGGTATCATCGCAGCTGATTTTCCTGGTCCAGGTTTAATTGATAGTATCATTAAATTAAATGGTATACATTCTAATGAAAAAGAAATATTAATTTCGCAAATATCATCTGAATCTAGTCCTTTATCCGGGCAACAAAATCGATCCAGTCAAAATTTTAAAATTGATAGTTTACCTGTAGGTACCAAAGAATTAAAATGGGTTATTGAGCCTTCAGAAAAAGATTATTCTTCTACTATCTCTTTCAATGTAATGATTGATGTTTCCCTAGGAATAGATTCTACTCGTTGGAAAAACATTTCACATGGATCTAGGACTGAAGCTTACACAAATACTAAATACTATATTGCAAGTCCAACGGGTGCCACTAACAAATTCACAGTGAAAATATACGCTATTACAAATTAGAAAATAAAAAATCCCAATGAAATTCCATTGGGATTCTTTTTTAATTTCATTTCGTAAACATTAGGATGGGGTTTAAATCTTATTGATTTATCATTTAAATCATAAAATAATTCATATTTGGAACAGCCTTTAATTTTTAAAAGAAAACCCAAAAATGTTAACTACCTTTTCCCACCTGTCACTTATTCAAAACTGGCTTCCAAAGCGATAAGGCAAAAATCCAATTTGAGTCGCCATTTCCTTGATGATCTTGAACTGCTTCATACACTTTTCCCTCATGTACTACTCTATCGCCTTTAGTATATGCTTTTCTTGCATCCCATTTTTCATATGTTGAATCCTCTGACTTTGTTGTTACATTCAAAACATCACTTCTACTAGATTCATTTCCAGCTAAATCAACCGCCGTCACTACATATTTATACGATGTATTAGCCTTCAAATCTTTATCCATAAAGGATGTATTAGCCGCTGTCCCAATTTTATTCATAACCCCAGCGCTTTCTCTATATACAATATAATGGTCAACACCTACATTATCTTCAGACGGACTCCACATCAAATCAACAGTTGTCGCTGTTGTACCCATACTATGTAATCCTTTTGGTTGAGTTGGAGCCTCTATATCTGGGATTGCATGTGTTGTCTTAACCTTTAGTTTTTCACTTTCTTTTGATATGTTTCCAGCAGAGTCTAATGCCTTTATTGTATAGGTATATTCCGTATCTGCTTTTAGTTTTTTATCAATAAAAGTTGTACCTGGTACCGTATCAATTATTTCGCCATTACGTAACACTTGATATTCTTTTACACCTATATTATCAGTAGAGGCCTTCCATGTTATTTCAACACTATTGGCAGAAACTTTAGAGGCATTTAATTCAGTTGGTTGACTTGGAGCTACTGTATCAGGAGTTTCATTATTTACTAAATTTACATCAATTACATTATAAAACGCATTTGACGTATCTGCTACATCCCATACAGCTAAAATAACATGATAACCATTGCGATCAGTTGGTACATTAATTGTATGTGTTAAATTATTTGATGCGGCCGAACCGTCATGTTTCACAGTTCCAATTGGTTCTAATTCAGCACGTGTTAATGGTTTATTAGGATCCCATCCCTTTTTTGTAATGTAATAATGCCATTTACTTGTAGAATGTGCTGCTGTATATTTCCATGTAAATGTATTTGCTCCACCCTTAATTGTGTTTTTGAACCAACGATTTGTTGTTTGTTGGTCAAGAGTTCCTCCAAATAGTCCTCCTGCCGAAGCGATTTTACCATCAATCGGTCCACCTTCTGGAAACCCTTTAGGTGCTTCTAGACTTTGAGGTTCATACATTACATTCCCACAATTTAAATTTAATGCCCCATAATTCTGACTACATAAAGCAGCACGACTACTCGGTTTTTCAACAAACCCATGTGCATACGCACTTTGAGGAATCATTGTAATTGCCGTCACCCCTGCAGCCAGAACACAAGCACCAATTCCTTTTTTACTTTTTCTTAATCTTTCCAATTTAGATGTTAATTTCAAATTCATTCTTGTCCCCCCAATATATTGTTTTCGCTAATATAATAGCAATATAGGGATAAACGAACAAATCACCAATTAATATATTAATATCTCTCATAAATTGGTACATTTATTATTATTTTTAATCTCCTATAAGAATAAAGTAAATACAATTACGCTATTTTGTAACATTATGTATTTAAAGAAGAATAAAAACCTCATTTTATTTCACAAAAAATTCAAATATTAAAACGGATAATTAAATCATGTAGGAAAAATAAATTTTTTATATTACAAAAAAGCAAAAAAAGTCTGGAAGAAACCGATTATATCCGTTTCTTTCAGACATTCACTTCTTTTATATCACTCACAAATCCTTTAACCTTAAACATATACACTTGAAGTTGAAACCCACATATCTAATATAACCTATATGTTGACTAGCTTCTAAATGTTAAAATTCATAAATTAATAGTAACAGACCCATTAAAACAAGCCATTTAGCAAACACATATTATATTCTTACTAATTCAATCTAACGCTTAATTACTTATAAAATAACTTAAGGTATCTAGCTTAACTGTATTTTCTTTATTAATACCATTGTCTACCCTGCATTTCCTTACTTTAAACAGATCCTCAAGAGATTGCTAATGTTTAAGAAAAAGGAAAAGATTTGAAAACCCATTTATCATTATCATATTCTAAAAATTTATTATGTTATTTTTATCTAATAAGGCACAGAAACAAAGGGTAAACTTCAGCGTGCTTGAGAAACGTTTAAAGGGTACTTTAGTACTGAGTTTTTATTAAATGTTCCTGTACCTAATATTTAAATTAACGTATGTCAAAATATTTTACAATACGAGTGCGAAACGTTACATATTTCTATATAAAATGATACATTTCATCAGCACGCCTCTTCTAATATTTATGCTAAATATAGAAAATTCAGCCGTTAGGATTTAATTTTAGAATTCTCATAAAAGCATATGATAGATTAGTCACGTAATTGTCACAAGTTAATAGTCTATATACTTTTTAATTACCTATGAAAACTCTATTACCACTTTATTATTTACTCCTAAACTAAGGCACATCTATACCTACAATTTCTTAAAACTCTTTTAGATAATATTTCAAAAGAGTCGATAGTTTTATTTTTTTTATTTTTTTATTGTACATTTGTGCATTTGATGTTAGGATTATGCCTATTAAAATTGAATCCTAACGATTCTTCTTTATAATTTCTATATTTTAATTGTTAAATAAAAATATAGATTCTGATATATATATATTCAAAATCAGACCTAAAATGTTTTTATTTTACAATAATGTCGTGGCATACCTTTAGAATGGAAAGATATATGCAACAACGTGTTAAGGGGTTACAGGAGGAACAAAAATGAGAGACTTTTTTGATGATAAGTACAAAAATATTGAATTAAAAAGGAGGTTAATAAATTTAATAAGTGAAATTAGCGAATTCAAAGGAAAATTAGCTGCTTATCAGGAACAAAACCCTGACATATTTAATAGTTTAGAAAAAACTATACCACTACATTACATAAAAAATTTCACAACTATTTATGAGGATATAAAAGTTCCTAATAAAAGATTAAAAGAACTTATTTTAGATGATATAGTACCTCAAAATATTTCTGAAGATGCTATTTTTTGCTATTATCAAACACTTTCTTTTGTACATAAAAACTCCTGTACTTTATTAATTAATCCAGCAACTATACAGGAATTACATTTTCAACTAATACATTACATTACCTCTGACAGTGCCAAATGGCGTGAAAAACCTTTTATTATTCCAGGAATTCCAGAACATGGAATGCACTTGAATAGTTACCGCATTCTTCCGCATGAACTTATCCCACAGTTTATGGAGCAATTATGTGATCAATACAACTCATTAAATACTAGTAAGGGGCTACATTCACTTTTATTAATAGCTCGTTTTATTTTAAATTTTTATTGCATAGTCCCTTTCAATCAAGGTAATAACAGGCTGGCATTTATGTTAATGCAATTGCTGTTAATTAAGAGTGGACATACATTTGTAAAATATGTATGTTTGGATAAATATATTAAGAAAAATGAATCTGATTATTACAATTCGATTTATAAATCTTCCGTGAATTGGTACTGCGAGGAACATAATAATAGTTTTTGGTTAAAAACGTTTTTAACAATTATATTAGAGGCTTACAAAGATCTTCATAACACAGTTCTAGATTCTATATGTAAACATACTAAAGTTGAGAGAATTCAGGATTTTATACTTAAACAAAAACAACCTTTTACTAAGGAAAGTATTCGTAACACTTATCCAGACATTGCTGAAAGTACAATCAGTAAGGCTTTAAATTCCTTGCAAGTGTTTGGCCATATTAAGCTAGTTACAAAAGGAAGAAACGCCACATGGATTAAAATTTGACCATACTTTCAAGACACCTGAGATTCAAAAATTCAATTATAACTTTATCAATGAATTTCATGACTTTGAGCTCTTACTTATTGAATTTTATTTTAATTTTAAGCAATTAATACTTTTTTAGTTCTTTCTAATTCCAACAAAACATTTTATAGGAAAAGGTCCGCTTCCCTCCGCCTTTTCCTATAATAAAATGAAATATAAATATAATATAATTGTCGAAAAAAGTCGCATTTTAATATTTTTTCTTTATTTTCTGGTTGTAAACGTTTCATTTTCATGTTACCATCTTAATCAAACAATAGATGGTAATAAAAATGAAAGTATTTCTTTCCCTTAGAAACATATAAACGTACGGTAATATCAAGAAAATAAGGCCAAAGAAATATTTGATACCTACCAAAATAATTAATAAGAATTTTGTTGCGTTATTTTTTCTGATAATTAAGAAAATACATTTTGTCCCTAAACAAAATTTATTAGTGCGCAAAATTCAAATACACTAGAACACCCAAATAAATGAAATATCCTTTTTCATTGAGTGTTAAGGTATGAAAAAAGAATTCTTCCTACAAAATTCAGCTGATTAACTTAAAGGCATCTAAATTAATACCTTAATCGCCATCTATTGTTGATAACATATTTACCAACTATGAAAAAGAGCCTATCAAGGGTTCTTTTTTATTTCTTATCTTGATACTTAGATTTCCACACAATTTACCTCTATTTTTTGCTCTCAATTATTGAATTAATAATATAGCACATCAAATTTTATGAATTCTTAGCTCCAATTTGTTTAAATTAGTGAATAAAATTCAATCATATAAAAATAATAACTACAACTAATCGTTATATATTAAAGAGGTGTCAATTTTGTCCTTAAATGAAGAGACCTTAGAAACTAAGACAGATAAAACCATCGAAAAGATCCAAACAAGTAACTTAAAACAACTTAAACATACACTAGATGATATCTTTGATATTAGTGCAGATTTGATTGAACATCCTTTGCAATTAAAAACAAACACGAATATTTTACTATATTATTTTGAAGGCCTTACAGATGGTATTGCATTAAAAGCCAATGTTGTTACACCATTATTACAAGAAGTAAAGGAAGACAGTCAAATATTTAATTCTAATATTATTGCTACTCATACCAAAATAGTATATACATGGAATGAAATTAAAGAGGGATTACTTGAGGGTCAATGTGTACTGTTTATGGAGGGAGAAAAGCGGTCACTTCTAATAAATACAAAAGGCTGGGCAGAGAGAGCCATTCAAGAACCAATTTCAGAAGTTACTATTAAAGGATCACATGATGGATTTATTGAAAATGCCACAAAAAACATAGGACTTATTCGTCGATATATTCCTTCTACAGAGTTAAAAATCAAAAAGCTGACGATTGGAGAACGGGCCACTTCTTTAGTCTATTTAATTTACTTAGGTGATGTAGCAAACACAGATGTAGTCCAAGAAGTAGAAACTAGAATCTGTAAAATCAAAACGGATGCGGTATTGAGCATCGGAGAACTATCTAATTATACAAAGGATCAAAATTGGACTCCTTTTCCACAGGCTTATTTAAGCGAACGCCCAGACGCCATTTCAAATCATATCCTTGATGGAAAAATAGCAGTATTAGTTGATAGATCTCCTGGCGCGATGATTGTCCCAATGAATTTAATTGGATTTTTTCAGACTCCGGATGACTATAATATACATTGGCTCATTGCATCGTTTTTTCGTTTATTACGATTTGCAGGATTTATTATAGCTATTTTTTTACCCGCAATTTATATTGCTATCGTCTCTTTTCACTTTGAAATCATTCCTTTAGATTTATACACTTCTATTGCAACGTCAAGAGTCAAAGTCCCTTTCTCTCCCTTACTGGAAGCTTTTATAATGGAAATCACACTAGAAATGCTACGTGAAGCTGGTATTCGCTTACCACAGCCAATAGGACAAACAATTGGAATTGTTGGAGGGATTGTAATTGGGCAGGCGGCTGTTCAGGCTGGTCTTGTGAGTAACGTTATGGTTATTATCGTATCTATTACTGCCATTGCATCATTTATTGTTTCTAATTACGATTTATCAAGTTCTATACGCCTTATTCGTTTTCCAATGATGTTATTGGCATATTTTTATGGCATTGTAGGTATTGTTAGTGGATTAATGCTCTTATTTGCTCATTTTGTTTCGCTAACTTCCTATGGTTCACCATACGGATTGCCAATCGCACCATTTCGTCTACAAGAGCTAAAAGATTCATTTGTAAGATTTCCTATTTCTATGATTACCACCCGCTCGAGTACAGGGCAGCCGAAACAAAAAAAGAAAAAAGAAGGTAGTTCGCATGGGGAATCTTAAATTCCAAAACATAACTTTATTTGAATTTATTGTTTTCATTCATTCACTGCAACTAGCCTCAGGTATGTTAATTATGCCAAGCCCACTTGCTACTACCGCTGGCACAGATGGCTGGATTTCTATCATTTTGGGTTGGATAACCACTTCTATAATTGGCGTATTTATTATATTAATGTTACAAAAAAACCCTAACAAAAATTTCTCACAGATTTTAAAAACATACTTTGGTAAATGGCTAGGTACAATTCTTTCTCTTTTATATGCTTTTTATCTATTTTTTGCTGGTTTTAATACTTTATTAAAGGCAACTGATATTGTAAAAGTGTGGATATTCCCTTCCACTCCTGCTTATCAAATCACCATATTATTACTATTGCCTTTTATTATTTTAGTCCTGAGTGGGTTAAGGGCTCTTATTAGTTATTCTATGCTTGTTTTCTTCTTCACTACTTGGATGCCACTATTTCTTCTTTTTTCATTAAAGAGTATGTATGCTCCTTTACACCTACTTCCTATTTTTAAAGATGGCTTATACCCTATTGTAAAGGCAACGAAAGAAACCATTACCCCTTATGCCGGCTTAGAAATTGCATATTATATATATCCGTTCTTACAAAAAAAACAACAAGCTATAAAGGGAATACTAATTGCGAATACTGGAACCATGTTTTTCTATCTATATGTGACTATTCTTTCTTATATATACTTTAGTCCGGAGGGGATAAAAGACGTAATTTGGCCAGTATTTCATCTGCTAAAAGGAGTTCGTTTTTCTTTCATAGAACGATTAGAAATTATATATATTGCTTACTATTTAATTGTATTTTCCACTACAATATATCCATATTTATTTTTCAGTTTTGAGTCTGTGACTATTTCACTTCAAAAAAACGCTCGCAATTGGGCGCTGGTTGGTTTTATGGTATTAATAGTCGGCTTATTTATTTTTCTAAATCCCAATGTGGATCAATATTTATTTATATATTCTCTTATGGATATCTTAAATATCATTTTCTTTATTCTATTACCAATCTTATTTTTCGCTTACAGCATTCTTTTTGCTTGGGTTACTAGGAGGAAACAACTTTGATTCGAAAATGGATATGGATTGTAATTTGTTGTATATGTTTAATTGGTTGTAGTCAGAGAATTCCTCTTGAGAAGGTTTCATTAATCCTATTAATTGGCTTGGATAGAGCCCCTAATGGAGACATAAAAGTTGGCACAAGCATCCCACTCTTTCATCATAAACAGCCAAAAAGTACTACAGAGCATTGGACACAAGCATCAACTGTATATAATGGCTTCAGTAAGATAGATACAAAGTTAACGGGCTATATGACAGCCTCCAAAGCTGAAATCATTTTAATTGGGAAAAAATTGGCGCGAGAATCAAATTGGTTGCAGGAACTTGATTCTTCTTACCGTGATCCTTACGCTACCATTAATGCTAAAGTAGTACTTGTAGATGGACCTGTAGTAGAAATTTTTACAATTAATAAGCCAGATAAACCATCACTACCATCTTATATAAGTAGTGTAATCGAATCCTCCATTCAAAATAATCAATCCGTTTCTTCTACGATTCAACAATTAACGAGAGAACAAAATGAAGAAGGAATGACACAAATTGTTCCAGTTATCAAAAAAACAAAGAATGAAATTGACACGATAGGAATTGCACTTTTAGATCGACAAGGAAAATATTTAACTCGTATCCCTAAAAAAGATGTTAAGTTCTTCAATCTTATAAATAAGTCAAAAAATACAGGCCGGATGATACTACACTTTGCGCTTCCTCCTAAAAAGTCCAACAAAAAAACAAACACTTCTATCTTCGTACAGAATGCGAAAAGGAAGATAGATGTTAATTTTAAAAACGGAAAGTTTGTATTTAATCTCCAAATAAATGCTAATGTAGCTTTAATAGAAAAAACCAATGCGAATTTAATTAAGGAGCATTATGATAATAAAAAAAATATAAATAATTTAGAAAACGCTATCGAAAAAGAAATTAATAAGAAATTACAAAATATGTTAGATGAAATACAGCAGAATAAAATTGATCCAATCGGATTATCCCTATATGCTAGAGCTTTTCAATATAAACAGTGGAAAAAACGAAAAGAAGA
Organism: Bacillus cereus group sp. BceL062; assembly: GCF_051780025.1. Taxonomy (NCBI): domain Bacteria; kingdom Bacillati; phylum Bacillota; class Bacilli; order Caryophanales; family Bacillaceae; genus Bacillus; species Bacillus cereus group sp. BceL062. The sequence continues at coordinate 97,541 of NZ_JBPWGY010000013.1, forward strand.
TTGGTTGCAAGCGTTAGCAGAGGCTAAAATAAATGTAAAGACACATGTCAAAATAAAGGATACTGGGACCATTAGAAATTAAACTACTCTATTCTTCTGCTTAAAAGTATTTCTAAGTGGAATTTCCCTCTTCAATAATTATTAGTAAAAGATGCTAACTTGAAAAACTCTTTCCGTGCTTTTAAAAAGGCAATAATTTCACTACGCTAATCAAGTACCAGTTTCTAATTTAAAGAGCTGAAGAAATTATAACTATGGTGCAGTAGATATACCAGATTCCAATCCAATTGCAATTCCATGATATAACGTCAAAGCCGAAATTCCTAAGTTAAGGAATTTCGGCTTTTTGAGTTCACAGAAATATCTTATTTTTAGTTCTATGTACCTAGCTACAATAAATACATATCAACATTTTCGTTTATTATTTCACATTAGATTGATGACTTATACCGAGCAGATAACTTAAATTATAAGTACATTCGACAACAATTGAGTATTTTCTGAATTTTCTTGAAAAAATTGTAAAATCACTCCATTTTTACTTCTATTTTGCTATGATAGTTACAATTAAATTGGATTAGGATATTCCTATAAGATGGGGGCGTATATTATGAGTGTCTCAGTAAAAGGAAATGAGCAGTTAACCTCTCTATTGAACGACTGGTATCGATCTATGCTATCTCAACAAGTTATAAAAGCTACTAATCTAAAAAAGAAAATTGATGAAAAAATTAATCAGTTAAGCATTGAACCGAATCAAGAGCATCAAGATCAAAATTTATTACTATATTACTCACTACTTGAATTTCGTTACACTGTCTTAACAGATAGCCTTGGTATTCAACAAAATAGCTTTGATGCTATTAGCGACTATGATATGCCTACAGACCATTTCCTACGCTTCTACTATCACTTTTTCAAATCCATTCATTCCACTTTTATATCAAATTATACTGAAGCAGAGGAACATTATAAACTGGCAGAAAAGATATTAATAGACATACCAGATGAAATTGAACACGCTGAATTCTACTATAGAATTGCTACTTTTTATCACCATACCTATAACATGCTCGCTTCTATCGAATACGCAAATAAATCGAGAACAATTTTTTCAAAGTATGAAGGTTATGAAGTAAAAACAGCCTTTTGTAATAGTTTGTTAGGTGGTTGCTGCATCTATTTAAAACAGTACGAACAAGCTGAAGAATATCTAAAATGTGCAATTGATTTACTACAAAAGAATAAGGTAGAAGATTCCTTGTTATACGTAAAAAGTACTATGGGGTGGCTGTATTCTGATCAAAGTATGTCTACTTTAGCTATTCGCAACCTTTCAGAAGTAACAGAGAAAATCCCTACACACTTCAAGGCTTTCTTCCTACAAGCTAAGGAACATTATAAGTTAGGAGAACAATCGACGGCTAGCAAACTCATTGTTAAGGGATTAAAAATCTGCAGAGAAATCCATAACGAAGAATATATGCATCACTTCTTTATTTTAAAAAGATTAAACGAAAACATTCCATTGGAAGAATTAGAAAAAATCATTCAAGAAGGAATCTTATACTTTGAGAAAGAAGAGTTATGGGAATATGTTGTCGAATACGCTGAATTATTTGCCACAAAATGTAGACAATTAGAGAACCACAAAAAGGTAAGTGACTATTTCCATATTTGTTATCAAGCAAGACTAAAATTAATTGAAAAAGGAGTCTTAAAATAATGAAAAAAATCAGCTTATTATTATCTGGCATTGCTTTCATTGGTGTGTTAACGGTGGGAATTTCTCAGTTTTCTAAAACAGATCAACTTGCTACCCATGGACATTATCCTGCTCCTTCATATAGTGATGGTGGTGCACCACAACAAATTTAATGTAAATGTATTTAAAAACCCTCCAAATGGAGGGTTTTTAAATGGCTTATCTGCCTGTTCAATACGTGTAGAGAGTACGTATTATACTTATATACTATGTTATAAGATTTTTCATTTCCACTCTGTAACAAGATTCTAGCATTCTCTCCTAGAATCTCAACTTAAATCTTAAATCCACCAATTAACTCTTGAAGTTCTTCCGCCATCTGTGCTAATTGTATTGCTGAAGAATTTATCTCTTCCATAGAAGCATGTTGTTCCTCAGATGAACCAGCTATCGTTTGCATACTTGAAGAATTCTCTTTTACAGCCATAGCAATTTGATCAATCGATGTATCAACTTTCATTGCATCAGTTGTCATTTTATTTGATAGTTCTACCATACCATGCACTTTTGATACAATATCATTTGCAGATTTTGAAATCTCATAAAAACTTTGTTTTGTATCATTCGCAACCTTAATTCCCGACTGTACTTCTACTCCTACTTCATTCATAGCTTTTACAGTCTCATGTACGTCTGCTTGTATTTCCTTAATTAAACTTCCAATTTCCATCGAAGAATCGGATGATTGCTCTGCTAGCTTTCTAACTTCATCGGCAACAATTGCAAATCCTCGCCCCTGTTCTCCTGCTCTAGCTGCTTCAATTGCTGCATTCAATGCTAATAAATTTGTTTGTTCCGCAATATTTTGAATCGCTTCTAATATACTGCCAATTTGTTGCGATTTCTTATCTAATAATTTTATTACATTATCGGATTGAGAAACAGAGTGATGGATAGACTGCATTTGTGTTACAGTTTGTTCTACTAATTGTTCACCTTCATTGGCTTTTTGTTTTGTGTATATGGATGAAGCCGATACTTCAGATGCATTCTCAGCTACATATTGAATATTTCGTGTTACCTCACCAATTAATTCAGCCCCAGACTCAACTTCATTATTTTGAACCTCTGCACTGTTCGAGATTTCTTCCATCTCTTTTGTAATTTGTTCCGTCGCAACACTTGCTTGTTCTACACTAGCAGTTAGTTCCTCAGAAGACGCAGCTACATGTCCTGCAGATGTGTTAATTTGAGAAATAATATTACGTAACGACTCTGCCATTGTATTGAAACTTCCGCCTAATTGACCAAGTTCATCCTTTGAACGAATATCTATTTTCTCGGTTAAATCTCCCTGACTAATTCTTTGGGCCGAAATAACTAATTGTCTTAGTGGATTAATAATAGATCTAAGTATGAATAAAATTACAATTCCACCTAACAATAATGAAGCCCCTATTATAGTGAGCGTTTTATAAAAAATAGGATTGGTAGCTTCTTCAATTTCTTTCGTAGGCATTACGCCAGCTATTTTCCAACCTGTTTTTTTATTTGTCTTAAAGCTTATGTTTCGATCTTCCCCGTTAAGGCTATAAGTAATTACGTCATCTTCTTTTTTGTACAGTTCATCCGCTAAAGTTTTCTCTAATTTCTCTCCTGGCTTTAGTGATGGATGAACAACTATTGTTTTATCTTGACTGACTATAGATACAAATCCTTGCTTTCCAATTTTAATCATTTTGGATGTTTTTACTATATCTTTAATATTCAAATCTACGCCAATGACACCACTTTTATCTGCATTTTGCTTTGCAATTGCTATTACCATATTTCCTGTAGACTTTGATTTATATGGAGATGAAACAATAATCTCTCCATTTGCTTTTACTGCATCCTTATACCAACTGCTTTCTAACGGATTAAACCCTTCTGGTATTTTTCCAACAGGTGCATGAATAAATTGATTGTTACTAGATGCGGTATAAATCGTTTCTATCTCTGGATGTAACTGTATATATTGATCAAATTTACTCTGTACATTTTGCGATTGTTCAGGGTTATAATTACCTTGTGTGAGTACCTTTGCAAAATGAGTGACATCTGTTTGCTTATTTTCTAATTCATTATCAACAATCTTATCTAAAATACTTATATTATCTTGTGCTGATTGTAAAATTGTTTCATTAAGATCTGTTTTTGCTTTATTATAAGATGATATTCCTACGATTAGACTTGGTATAATTAATATTGCAATAAATGCCATAGACAACTTCGTTTTAAGCTTTATTAGTCCCAAACGTTCTTTTATATTAAACACTAGATACTTCTCCCTTTCACTTTTACTACTGATATAGTTTATTTAAATTTTTCTCCTTTATTTTTTCTACATATATTTACAGTACCATTCGAAATGAAACCCCTATTAAATCCTATTATCTGAAATTCCTTATTTTGCGATTTAAATTTCACAGGCTGCGTTTTATCTATCCTCCTTTCGAATATGTTATCTTTTCATATTCAGCAATTCTAAAACTACGAATTGTTCCCAATAAAATGGATGAAACATAACCTTCATTTAACAGATATTATTTGACCTTAATTGGATAAAAATTTTAATTTAGCGCTATTCAAATCGGATGAAGTCTTTACCATAATAAATTCTCTAAAAAATAACTACGTAAATTTATCCTTTGTATGATTATGTTTAACAGCCTTTGAACCATTCTATATGCATCACACTATTCATGAATCATTTACTACGGCCGATTTTGTTGTAAGAGATAACTAAACCATAAATTCTATATAGGAGAATAAAATAAATTGAAGAAGTTTATTGTAACACGTATACATAAGTAATAGATATAAAATCCGATAATATATTATTATTTTATAATAAATCAATAATTCGGTATAAACTGTATTTTATTTCTATAGAAGAATCTTTCCCTATATGCAATATTACATATAATCTACATTATGTAGTTTGTTATACTATGCATGTGGATTTTTCATCCAAAATTCCACCCTAATGCATATTGATGAATATGCCACCCTAATTGCTGAAAGTGAGAAGAATGTTATTCATTCTTCTCACTTTTTTATTTAGACTCTGTTACTATTGATTATTGATAAAAAATATTAAATATGGGAAGACACCTTAGAGTTTGTGCTTCCCTTAGTTGTTGATTATTCACATTCAAATCTAAAATAGGTATTTTCTAAGCCTATTCTTTGCTTTAATGTTTTACCCAAAGCATAATTATTTGGTAATTCTTTTTCAATGATACAAATAATATAACCTGCTTTTCCTGTTGTTAAAATGTGTGCTTGTACTTAATTCTTTAGTTATTTTTACATTTTAAATCTACGAAAATGGATTGCCTTATAAAAACTCTAACAGAGAATCTTCCTTCCAAATTTCACCTAGGGAATCATTTGTTTTCCCAAAAACATACCAACATCTTTATCAACTCATTTTAGAATATTTAAACAATAATTCCATATACAAACTCTGCATAAATTATTCATTTTCTTTTATATAAGACCTACCTTTTTACTTTTGATAGATTATTAGACATTGGATTATTATACATAAAAGCCAAAACATGAGTTATTTTGTAGAAATTTGTCTATCAATATGTATGTACACCCTTTTGTAGTGGATATAGACTGTGAGGTGTAAGGAGATACCTTACAAAATAATAAAAAGGAGATTATAAAATGAGTAGATTAACAAAATTCTCAAAGTTAGTATTTGCAACTTTAATCGCGGGAAGTAGTTTAAGCGTCTTTGTTTCGTCACACAGTGTACAAGCTGACACCTTAGATCCTAATTACCAAGACACTGTAAAATTCATACCACCTTCTAGTGCTAGGCCAACATTGGAACAAAAAAACACTATTGTTCCAGAATCAAAGGTTATTAAAAACCATTATGTAAAGTACTCTAAAGCACATTTCCAATCTAAAGAAAGTATACCAAAAGAAATTTATTATTCTTCAGATGGCTTTAAGGGCTATATACAGGCTAGTACCGTTTGGGATATGGGAGATCATTTCGCAACGCTATATTCCGGAACCGTTATTCGATGTTAGACTTTTAATCCCTTGTCTCCTAATGTTTATAATGGTCAATAGCTCACTGCCAATACTGTAATATCTATTGTTCAAAAAATAAACCACAAAATCTTTCGATTTCATGGATTATCAAATATAAAGATAATGTTAAACGAATACTCTAACATTACCTTCCCCAAAGTTAATTATAGAGTATTTTCAAAAAAAAGACACTCTTGTAGTGTCTTTTTTATAAGTATTTAAACTTACACCCATCATACTTTATTTTTGAATTTGATTATTATCTAGCGTCCTTCCATTCAGACTTTAATAATGAATATTGATATTCATCAATCCATTGCCCTTTTAGCATATAATTCTGTAATAAATGCCCCTCTCTCCTCATACCCACACGTTCTAGCACAGAAATAGACTTGTTATTTCGAACATCCGAAAAGGCAATCACTTTATGTTTCCGTAATGAATGAAATATGTAATTCAATAAAGCACAAATAGCTTCAGTCGCATATCCATTTCCCTGATATTCTGGAGAAAGAGTAAATCCAATTTCTACGATGCGAGAATCACTTAAAAGTGTGTGAAGCGCACAATCTCCAATTATTTTGTTATTTTCAGCCAAAGCAATTGCGAATTGGAACCAAGTACCTGGTTGATTAGGATTATTTTTAATTTGTTCATTTACAAACGTTTTTGCTTCATGATATTGATAGTTTTCCCATGACTGAAATTTAGCCACTACTGGATTAGAACGATAAAAATGAAAGTAATTTGTGTCATCAATACTAAACCTTCTCAAAATAATTCGATCTGTTTTCTCAAAAACTTGATTATGTTTCCCCATAACCTTTTCCTCTTTTCTCTACATTTTCTGTGATCTAGATTTCGTTACATCTGGAACTACCCCCACTTCCACTTCGTTTAGAAGTGAGGGATTCCTAAGTAAAGAGTTCTATTGAACTCTAATTGATTAGGCTAACCCCGCAGCCCTTGCGGTTAGAAGCCTTATCGCTTCATTTTTTATATTGATACTTGCGTTAATATCCCTATCATGGTGTGTACAACAAGAAGTACAGTCCCATTTACGTAGGTTTAGATTTTTAACGTCTTTGTTTTGATATCCACAACAAGAATATACTTGGCTGGAAGCAAATGTTTTCGATACGACAATGACTTGTTTGCCGTACCATTTTGCTTTGTATTCTAACATGGATCGAAATTGCGACCAAGATACTTCACTAATTACTTTTGCTAACTTATGCATGTACCATAGGTCAAGCCTTTTCCTGTTTCTTTGTATGCGTGATCCCATAAGGATAGGAAATAATTAAATACAAAGCGAGAACAACCAATCGTTTTGTTGATTAGAATTGCTTATGCTTTATTTGGATAGATACGAAACTTATAGGCTTTATTAATCGTCATTTAATTCACCTCCACTTCGGTATATGACTACCATACACCGAACGTATATTCCGTAGATAGTGGAGTAACACTTTATGTATGTCGAACAATTAAGATGGCTTCCTGCCACCCCTTGTTCGAAGTCAATTCATCTCCCACCTACTCAATCACTGGACTGTGATCCTTCACGCTCCTTGAGGAAAGAGTCTTCTTGGCTAAAATGATAAATTTTTTAAGTTTTATTTTTTCATTACATATTCGTATTTTATTTACATACACAAAAGTTAATTCCCCATCATTATTGTATATTTAAAAAGAATTCCGCCTACTAACAGCTTATTGTTGTGGCTATTCATTTATTTCAATATCATACTTTTCCATCTCGAATATGCAATAGGCAATGATAGCCAAACTCCAACTGACACCATAATAATTATGTGTGTAGAAATCATATCCCGCCTTAATACCTTTCTCTATTACAACCAATGTAAATCCTAAAGCCACCCATTTGTTAATTTTCATTTTAATAAACGTTAAAGAGATAATTATTAAAAATAAAATATTTGTAAGATGATTTATCATTTGCTCATATTTTTGAATGTATACTGCCATTATACAAGCAACGATATTAGTCGCAATGCCAAAGGCAACCACCGCTCCCCAAATCCTGTCCGAAAGTCCCACTCCTGAGTCAGTCCCTTCCTAAATAAATATCCTTTTCTTTAATTCGTTTCTACACCCTATTCAAGGTATGCTAAATTATCCTTGTCTGATGAATATCTATTTATCTTTTCATATAGAGCAAACAAAATCTTTAATCATAATTTTTTCTTTATTAGGCAAACTATGTCTAAGCCGTTTGAACTAGCGGCTTCACTCTTCTGGTAATGGGATAGCACAATTTATTGAATTGACTAACTCATTCAACCCATTGGCACCGGCAGGCAACAAAATAGTTGTCTGCCATTTCCATGTATACTTTTTCTAATTTCATTACAAATCAAGTTTGTACTGTACTGATTTCAAAAAGGACGGTATTTCATTTTTGAAAATGTAAAAAAGATAAGGTCCTGTCTACTTTTGGTATAGAACTTTTTCTTTTCACATATACTATTTTTAAACCTGTTTACCAATACGTGTCCTATTGGTGTCTTGAATTCCTCCTAAAAAGGGTGGCAGATACAACTTCATGCCCTTTTTATTTACGTTGCTGTTCTTTATTCAATAAAACAGTTAAAAACTAAAAATGTAATATTACATATTTTTTCAGTTCAAATTATGTTAAGATTTACTTCGTAGTCGAATTATGGTTTCGTATCTAATTCATTAATATGTGAACTGTTTACCTAAAGAAAAGACACCTAAAAGGTGTCTTTTCTTCTTTTAATCTAAAAAATATTTTCCTCTTCAGTAAGATCTAATTATCCCTCTAATCTAAACCTCATATTTAGAAGCAATTTAATCAAGTTATTCAAGAGTTTTCACCTATTTCAATATGCCTATAGTTTAATTTCAAATCACATTTCCAACACTATATTTACTTTCTTACAGATTTTCTACCTTGTTCTTAATTCTGTCAAGATCCTCATGTAGCTATACAAAGAATATATGCTATTATGATTCTAAGAAACTATGCGTTCCCTTAACCCTGAATTTTTACAGAGTCTTTGTTTATTTTATTTACTTTTATTGACTTTTAAGATTTAATACACAACCAATTTCAATTAAAACCATTTAAATGTTAGTTAGAATTTGAAATAATATATCTATTAGCTTTTTTAACAAATAAAATCTAATTTTAAATTTCTAAATGTATACTGTACTAAATGCCAGTTAACACTATATGTATAGTGTTAACTATATTAATTGAATATTAGTAATAGTAAGTATAAATATTATCAATTTACTATATTTTACATTTGTGTAAAAATAGATGTATGTTAAGCTTATTCAAAATCTTTCCCCTAATAAAGATTTGAAGTAGCATTTCATGATTCTCCTTACTGTTAATATGCCTTGAAAAAGAACCCTATAGGGTTCTTTTTCTTTTCATTATAACCTCAGTAAGTCCTTATTTAACATGCAAAAAGGACTGCTAATTACTTGCAGCCCTTTTTGCATGTTAATATACACTTGTATTAAATACTTAACACTTTCTTATATTAGGCATTTATACAAACTAAACATGCCATTATTATTTAGATATATAACACTTCAAAGTTTAGAAGTATACTATAACAAATCTTTCCCAGCTTCCAGCTACATAACTAGTAGCTGTTAATTCTCTACCACCATTTGCTGATATATATCTACCATTACTTAGTGCTTGTAATACATATATCCTATTATCCCCACCATTATATAAGATAAATTTTTCCCATGCCCCAATTGATGTACGATCTGCTACTACTCTACCATTAGGCTCAAACGAAACATACTTCCCATTACTTTTAGCTTTTAAAGCGTACGTATATAATTCCCCAGTCGGAATTAATTCAAATTTCTCCCATTCATTAACTGCATTACGATTTGCTATTACATTTCCCAAAGGCTCAGCAGAAACATATTGTAAATTTGCTGCCTGTATAGCAACTGTCCAACTTCCATTAAATAAATTCACGCCTTTTAGTGAACCTGCTTTTGATAGATTGGCTGCCGATACATCATTCGATGGTGTAATCATCAATATCATTAAAACCATCGGCAACATCATTAAAACTAACTTTTTTGAGATTGTATTACCACTTGCACATGTTATGAACCTCTTCATTCTCATTCCTCCCTTAATATACATAGAACTCATATACACCATACTAAATATGTAAAATATTGTAATAAAAGAGAGGGTTTATCAATAAATACCTTACTATTCTGTTTCTTTTTTCTCAAATCTATAGCACTTAAACATTTATCAATTCTCAAGCACATTTTTAAAATCCCCCCCTGATAAACAAATGTAGCAGTTGATGGCAAGGAGAGTATATACAAAAGAGAGAGTATTTACATTTCACTTTTCTTTAAATAATAGCCAAATAGCCGTTCATAATGAACGACTATTTGCATCTAACTAATAATGAGAAGGTTCTTCATGTTAATCTATTTTGTTTAATCCCGTTGAAGTAACTTGATAGGTTCTTTTTTTGCCTATATATTCTTGTTTATTATTCTCAAGGTTAATAAGTGTAGCGCGTGTCTTTTCCTTTACTGCTTCCCCTTCTATATGGGTAAACTCAATGTAATCTCCCACTTTTACGGGCACCGTTTGGATTTCAGCAGTTTGTTGTCTATTTCCCACTATTTCCTTATTATACACAACACTACCGGTTGAATTCTTTACTGTAATACTTGCATACGTATTATTAAAGTAAGAATGTGGTACGCCTGCTTCTAAATTCACCTGCATTTTCTCTGTTGTCCTATTATAATCAACTTTTGCGATTTCTCTATCACTATATCCTTTTAAAGACCACCCAAAATGATTTCCATCTAAAACCGTTGTTTCTGGCATTTTTTCTACTTTCTTCAAGCCTTCTTTTGTAACTTCGTACATGACTTTTTTTCCAAAGCTTTCTTGTTTACTGCTGTCTACATTTATTAAAGTAGCTCTATGCACACCTTCTAGGTGTGTCAACTCAATATAATCCCCTACTTTAACTGGTACCTTTTGTGATTCAGCATTTTGCTGTTTGTTTCCATAAATGTCTTTCTTGTATACTACTTTCCCCGATGCATTTTGTACTTTAATACTCGCGTATGTTTCATTAAAATAATGATGCGGTATGCCTGCTTTTAAGTCCACTTGCATTTCTTCAGTCGACTTATTGAAATTAATTTTTGCAAACTCGAAATTACTGATTCCTTTTAGCGACCATGCAAATTGATTTCCATGCAAAATTGTTGCTTCTGGCATTTTTTCTACTTTCTTCAGACCTTCTTTTGTAATTTCGTATATGGCTTTTTTTCCAAAGCTCTCTTGTTTACTATTATCAACATTTGTGAGAGTAGCTCTATGCACACCTTCTAGATGTGTTAACTCGATATAATCTCCTACTTTGGCTGGAACCTTTTTCGATTCAGCATTTTGTTGTTTGTTTCCATAAATGTCTTTCTTGTATACTACTTTCCCTGATGCATTTTGTACTTTAATACTCGCGTATGTTTCATTAAAATAATGATGTGGTATGCCTGCCTTTAAATCAACTTGCACTTCTTCTGCCGATTTATTGAGATTGATTTTAGCAAACTCGAAATCGCTAATCCCTTTTAGTGACCATGTAAACTGCTTTCCTTCTAAAATATTAGAAGAGTTCGGTATATCTGGATTAAAACCTAAGTTATCTAATATAGATTTGAGATCAGGTAAAACACCTATTCTATCATTCCACGGATCTTGAGATTTTGTTCCTGTATTTGGATTACTTAAGATATTTCTTAGTTCGGCTGGTGTATAAGGAGAACCTCGATGTTCTTTAGCAATACCTTGAATCGAAGTTGCTGCCCCAGCAATAATTGGTGAAGCACTTGATGTTCCACTAAATGTTGATGTATATAAATTTGTAGTATTTTGACTTGGATTTGCTGATGTTGTATCAACATTTTCTCCCCATCCATATACATCTAATCGACTTCCATAATTTGAAAACCATAAACGTTTATGTGGAACAGTTGATGATCCCGCCCCAACCATAATAGCACCTGAATCCTTGAAGTCTGGACTATTTCGATTTAAGATCTTTTTTCCATTACGATCTTTAAAATTATCTAAGTCGTTTGAACCATTTGCGCCAGCTTCTATAATAATAATCCCTTTATCTGCACCAACACGAATTGCATCAAAAATATCTGGATGTACTTCTACAGGTAAATATTTATCCCCATACCCATCATACGAAGCTTGTGCCTCTAATAAAAGAATATCTCCCGCTTGTAAATTATGTACAGCACTTAAAATAGCATCCGCTGTATTATAAATTCCATTATCCCTAATTTGGGATATTACTTTTACATTCGCTTTTGGTGCAATTCCAATATTTCCAATTTGATTATCTTCGGATGAAACAATTCCTAATACAGAAGTACCATGAGCTCTATGCTGGCTTATATTTTGTCCAGACATAAGCTTTATATTTTTATTGACTAAATCCTCATGATTCAATAACCATCCATATTCCATATCCACAAAAGTTGTACCCTTCCCGTCACCACCTTTAATGCTCCAAGCATGCGAGGCATTAATTCCCTTTGGTGCCGCTTCAAGGTATCCTTGATTTTTAAATCTAGGATCATCGTATGGATTAACAGATAAACCTGGTAATTGTACTTCAGGGGGTGTTAAGATTTGTTTTTCTTGTATATAGGCCTCCTCTACAAGAGGTGATGTTTCAAATTTTTTCAGCAATAATTCTATTTCTATATTATTAGGAGCTTGTACAATATAATAATTTAATAAATTTTCAGCTGATTGATTAGCAAATGATTTAGAATGTAATGATAACTTTTCAATCTCTATCGGATTTACAGATGAAAACAGGCGATTCAAAGTAAGTTCCGTATTTTCGGAAAATAACTTCTTTAAATTATTATCATAATTACCATTTTTTATTCGTTTCTCAATGCCATCTTCATAAGGTAAGTCCATTTCATTTTTAAACTTTACAATTAATTGTCCCTCCTGTGAATCTCTTTTATTAGAATCAGTTTCTTTGTTTGTAGCATTATAGGACTCCGCATAAACTTTATTATGAATACTATCATCTGATAGTATTTGATCTGTTCCTAAGAATGTTGTCATTGCAATTGATGAAATTAGAAACCCTTTGAATATGTTCATACTATACCCGCCAATCTATTTTCTCTTGAGCATTTTTTAATACGCATAATAGTTAAGATTTTTATATAATATATAAATCAATAATATGAGTTTTGTAGTGAAACCTATGACTTTATTAATAATCCCGTAGAAGTAACTTGATATGTTTTTTTCTTACCCACAAATTCCTGTTTACTATTCTCAAGATTAGTAAGTGTGGCGCGTGTCTTTTCCATTTGAGCTTCTCCCTCTATATGAGTAAACTCAATATAATCCCCTACTTTTACTGAAACGGTTTGGCTTTCAGCAGCTTGTTGTCTATTTCCTACAATTGCTTTATTGTACAAAATATTGCCCGATGAGTTTTGAACTTTAATGCTTGCATACGTACTAGTAAAATAGGAATGGGGTACTCCCGCTTCTAATTTAATCTGCATTTTTTCTGTTGCTTTGTTATACTCTACTTTTACAATTTCTCGATCATTATATCCCTTTAAAGACCATGCAAATTGATTTCCATCTAAAACTGTTGTTTCTGGCATTTTCTCTACTTTCTTCAGGCCTTCTTTTGTAACTTGATACCTTGCTGTCTTTCCAATGGTTTCATTTTTGTTATTTTCAAGGTTAGTTAAAGTTGCTCGCGTTTTCTCCTTTGTTGCTTCTCCTTCTATATGGGTAAATTCAATGTAATCCCCTACCTTGACTGGCACAGTTTGGCTTTCAGCATTTTGTTGTTTATTTCCCACGATTTCCTTATTGTACAGAACGTTTCCAGAAGAATTCTGAACCTTAATACTCGCATACGTACTAGCAAAGTAGGAATGTGGTACACCTGCTTCTAGTTTTATCTTCATCTCTTCTGCAGTTTTATCGTAATCTACTTTTGCAATTTCTCTATCACTATATCCTTTTAATGACCATCCAAATTGATTTCCATCTAAGATTGTTGATTCTGGCATTTTTTCTACTTTCTTCAGACCTTCTTTTGTAACTTCGTATATGGCTTTTTTTCCAAAACTCTCTTGCTTACTATTATCGACATTTGTGAAAGTAGCTCTATGCACACCTTCTAAATGTGTTAACTCGATATAATCTCCTACTTTGACTGGTACCTTTTGTGATTCAGCATTTTGCTGTTTGTTTCCATAAATCTCTTTGTTATAGATCACTTTACCTGATGTATTTTGAACTTTAATACTTGCATATGTACTATCAAAGTAGTCATGTGGTACACCTGCTTTTAGATCAATTTGCATTTCTTCTGTTGATTTATTTAAATTTACTTTCGCAAATTCAAAATCGCCAATCCCTTTCAGCGACCATGCAAATCCTTTACCTTCAAAAATGTTTGGAGATTCATTTTTGATTTGTACCTTTTTCTCAACAGTTTGATCAAATAAATCCGTTAATACAATTTTTGCATAAGCATTTGTTGGTAATGATATAGATTGACTGATTCCATTTTGATAAGATTTAATATCATCAATTACGTTAATAGGTTGGCCCGTCATATTTTCATTGTTATAAATTTCAATTTTCCCCTTAAATTGCGGTGTACTATTTTCTTTTAGTTTCCAAGATACATTTATTTTTTCATCATCATAATATATAGATTGAATATCAAAATCTAGCTTTCCTATTTCAGGTTGAGTAGGTTGATTTAGCGTGAATATTTTTCCTGATCCAATGGTAGACTGCGTATTACCTCCTGCTTTGACCCATACATATTCTGAAGTGGCTCCTCCATCATATTGATAAGTATTATCATGCGTCCCTGAGATATTTTGATTATTCCAAGAACTCCATTGTTTATCTACTAACTTTCGGCTATAACCATTTTTCAGGCGCGCTTCTCGAACATTCTGTCCACTATCAGCCCAGTCTTCTTGAAACATTCCTAATCCATGATTAAATGCAACATTAGCAACAGGAAAATCCATAATTGCAATTTGATGCCATTTATTATTTGTTACATCTTTCAGCCATTGTCCAAATTTAGTATGACCATTTTCTTGCCATGAACGCATTGTCATTCTGTACCAATTGGAGTCTTTCCAACCATAAGTTGTTTGAACCTTCATTCCTGTTCCTTCTCCTCCAAAGGGTCCAGCTTGCGAATTCGGAGATAAGTATTCGGCCTTTATTGCTTCTTTAGAGGAAATTGGATCCCATAAAGCAAAATGTAAAGTACGTTTTCCATTTTCATCAAACCCACTTTGTTGTTGAAAACCAGCATATCCTCCAGCTTCACCACCTGCATTCCAGTTGTGTACAGCCCAGTACGTATAAGGTGGAGTCTGAACTGGTGACCAGTCTATACTAATAATATCTGAGGCAGGTATATTTTGGGGACTGACATAAACTGCTGGAGCAGCTGAATGTGTTGCAGCTTTAGTGTGCGAAATAGACGTTCCAAACATAGAAAACATGCTACATGCTGTGGTAATTATAATAACTTTATTAAACCTTTTCTTTGTTTTCTGACTAATCACTAATCTACTTCCTTTTCTCATTTTTATTTTTGAATACTAACTTAATAGAGAAATCTATCAAAATTCAAGCAACATCCAGTAATTCTTCAAAATACTGGATGTTGTTCTATCTTCACATCTGATTCTTACATATTACTTGATTGTAATTGGTTTCCATAACGATAAAGCAAATATCCAATTCGTGTCACCATTTCCTTGATGATTTTGAACAGCTTCATACACTTTCCCTTGATGTTCTACTTTGTCACCCTTTGTATATGCCTTCTTCGGATCCCATTTTTCATAAGATACATTTTGATCTTTTGTTTTTATCGGAAGAATGTTACTTTGAATTGATGTATTTCCAGCTGCATCTACAGCCTTCACTGCATATTTATATTCCTTATTAGCTGTTAAGTTTTGATCAGTAAACGTCGTTCCTTGTACCGTTTGAATCAATTGTCCATCGCGTAGTACCTGATATTCTTTTACACCTACATTATCTGTAGAAGGGTTCCATTTTAGCTCTACACTGTTAGAAGAAACGTTGCTTGCATATAATCCTTGTGGCTGTGTCGGAGCCTCTGTATCTGGTTTCGGATTAACAATTTGATTTACTGTTTTCAGGCCATCCTTTGTAACTTCGTATATGGCTTTTTTTCCAAAGCTCTCTTGTTTACTATTATCGACATTCATAAAAGTTGCTCTATGCACACCTTCTAGATGTGTTAACTCAATATAATCTCCTACTTTGACTGGAACTTTTTGCAGTTCAGCATTTTGTTGCTTGTTTCCATAAATGTCTTTCTTATATACTACTTTTCCTGATGCATTTTGTACTTTAATACTCGCATATGTTTCATTAAAATAATGATGCGGTATGCCTTCTTTTAAGTCGATTTGCATTTCTTCTGTCGACTTATTGAAATTGACTTTAGCAAACTCAAAATCACTAATTCCTTTTAATGACCATGCAAACTTGTTTCCTTCTAAAATATTATTTCCATTAGGCATATCTGGTTTAATTGGATTAGAATCCGTACCCTTCCAAATCTCTGCTGTTAAAATTGGATATCCTAATGCAGCCACTTTTTGGATGGTATCGTTATTTGGACGTAATCCCCACTTCTCAAAGAAAGGAATCAAATTTTGTTTGGCTACTTTTGATGCTGAAATCATAAATAATTGTTTTTTCGTTTCATCAGTTTGTGGAAGTTCACTTGAAGGCATGTCTCTATACAATTGATGTAATTTAGGATGGAAATCCTCTCCATATGCTAACTGTAGTTGCCAAAGCATAACAAGCTTAACAAAAACATCACTAATTTCGTCATAATTTTTATTCGTTTGTTCTAGATATTGAAACGCTTTTGGATAAATTCCACTTTTCTCTAAATTGGATGGTTGATTAAATGCTTTTTCTACAGAAAGGCTGTATATATTATTTTGTACTTCTGTCATATTATAAAAATTCCAGGGCCATTGTTGTCTCAAATGTCCTGCCTCATGCCATGGACCCCAGCCATCTTTTATAAATTTATTAATATCTAACACGTATTGGATTGCATCTCCTACATAAGCGGTTCGATAAGGATACGCATACATATAATAATCGGGCGAATGATTTTCTTCTACGTAATGAATATAATGTTTATCTGCTTGTTCCTCGGATAATCCAGCTACTTTGTCCTGAATTCGAGTAGCTTCATCCAACTTTTTTAAGAGTTGTACAGGATCTGTATTAGAACCCAACAAATATTTCTTAACACGTGCAGGGCTAGCCGTAATTAATACACGTTCTCCCTTTAACTCCACTGCATGTGCATCTGGATATTGGTCCAGCATGTTTATTAAATCTTGTTTCGTATGCTTTCCTAGTTCAAAGAAAGGAGTAGTCGTCCCACCTGTTGTGACTGTTGTTCGAATGGTACCACCTTGTTGTTTATTATAAAAATAAATCATTCCCCCATTTGGAGATTGGATTGTGTTTATACCCGGTTTTAATGTAAATGATTTTATTTTAGAATCTTCTCTCCAAGAAGCATCATACGAATACGTTCCAATGTATGCTTGAATATCTTGATTTCCTTCTACATTAATTGTTATTTGTTCATTTGGCTTTGCATATAAACCAGTTGGTTCATATGGACTAAATGCCATACTTTTTCTTTCCTGTTGTTTCAGTACTTCAACATCCCCTTTTCCTGGGACTGTATATGTTCTATTTTCTGATTTAACTGACTTTTCTTCTTGCAATGATGTTGATAATTTTTTTTGCTGCTCCTTTTGCTCCGCAAAGACATCTGATGAAGAAATCATTCCAGTCGCAAGCATAGTTACTGTAGCAGTGGCCGCAAGTATTTTTCTAGTTTTATGTTTTGAATTATTCCCCATATTATCTCCCTCATTTTTCCTTATTTCTCTTAAGTTTTTTTGTTTTCTTCTCCATGTTTTTACAATCTAAACTATTCATACTATTTAAGTTGTGTCTATTACTCTATATTTTTTCATAAATATCTCCTTTTCTTTATGTATTATTGTATATAAATGTTATTTGATGACACATTAAATAACAACTTTACGATAAACTCATCGATAACAGCCTATTATGTTTTGATTCTGTATTCTAAACTTCCATCCAATTAGAGAAATATATCCAATTGGAGAAATAAGTAAATAAATTACAACATTTAAAGCTTGTGATCTCACTAAAAATTCATAAAACTTTTTTACTTTAAAGGTTTAAACAATTGTGACCACATTTGTTTGAACCCCCACAATTTTTTTCTAAGCTATTCTCTAAAAATCTTATTTTTCGTTGTAAATAAACCTGATTGGTACTCTTTATGCAAAAGAAAAGATGGGATCTTTAATAATCTGTACCCTTTGTAAAGGACATTTTGAAAAAAGTTAGGCAACATCAAGAAGATGATTTCTGTATCCAACAGGAGTCATCTTTTTTAAATTCCATTGATATCTATAATGATTATAATACGTCATATATTTCTTAATCTTTTGTTTCAATTCATTAAAGGACTCGCAAGGTTTTATATGAGCTTCATCTTTCAGATGACCAAAAAACGATTCTTGTGGGGCGTTATCCCAACAGTTGCCTCTTCTTGACATGGATTGTCCAAGGTTTAGCTTTTGATAGGTAGGGCTTGTGTAGTGGGATCCTTGATCTGAATGAATATAAGCACCTTCAGTCAATCGAATCCGCGGATTCCTTTTTAGTTTATGGAGAGTTGTCGTTACGAACTCTAATGTCATCTGTTCTGTAACATGGTAAGCTAAAATTTCATTAGTTGAGCCTTCTAAAATTATAGATAAATAGGCCCTTTGATTCTTACCGTAAACTAAATAGGTGATATCTGTAAGAAGTGTTTTCCCTGGGGTATTTTGTTTAAATTCCCGATTTAATTGATTCAGTACTATTCGATGTTCTTTTGTAGCTTTAAGCATTCTTTTATAAGGATTCGCTTTGCGAACCGGACAAACAATCTCGTATTTCTTCATAATTCTACGGATACGCTTTAAATTGTAGAACACCTTGAAACTGACCCGCCAATATCATCTTTATCTGACGAGCCCCCTTCTTTCTATTTCTAAATCGAAGTGCTTTTAATATGGTTTCCTTCAAGATTTCATCTCGATCACTCTTTTGTTTCCGTTGTTCTTAAGATGAAACTGAAAAGTAATTATAGTATCCCGAACGGGATACACCAGCTACTTTACACAAATGACTGACCATATTCCTTAAGTTGTATTTCATGATGACAGAACGAATCAAGATGAATTTCTGACTAGGTGGTAGTGTTATTTCCTTCTCATCCTCCCTTCCATAAGTTTGATTTTTTTAGCAATTCGTTTTCCGCCTTTAGTAAGTTTCGTTCGGCTTCTAAACGGGCATACTTTTCTTCTAACGTAAGCTCTCTCCCAAGAGTTCTTCCAGCGTTTTCGATACGTGTACCCCTTAAACCCAATACACCATTTTTTCTATAAGCAGCACGCCATCTACTTCCCGATGACATAACTCGTTTCATTCCAATCATATCTATATCAAAACCACATTCTTCAAAAATATTTCGAGGTAGCTTTCCTTTTTCATTTTCCTCAATAAAAATATGCTTAAATTCCTTTGTATAAGTGATACCTTTCTGACTTACAGATTTTACGTATAGGTTATTTGATAGAATTTGAATTTCTCTTTCTGTAAATAGTTTTTTGTCATTTCCAACATTCTCCAACCCCAATTTTCCTTCTATTATACAAGAAATACCCTATAGAATAGACTTTTTTCAAGTGTCTATTCTATAGGGTACATTTTACTCCGATCTTATCTTTTTTTATTTGTTAATTTGCAATAGGGCTACCGCCATATGCCCATTTTCATGATTAGTTCGTTTTACTTTTAATACTCTCAGTTGCTTTTTTAAATAGTTTCATTGCCTGTTCTGCTTTGTTTTCTGCCTGTTCCAACTTATTATCATTTTGTTCTTCTAATGCCTCTGAGAGTAATTGCAGAGCATTCCAGTAATTATCCATTGCTTGCTTTATCTTTTTTTGTTCAACTTCTAACCCTTTAGGTGCCTCAAGGTATTTGATATCTCTTACGTGTATTTTTGCCATATCCAAACTCAATTGGATTTCACTTTTCTTTGACTCATAATCCTTTATATCTGAATGCCCTATATCTTGTATCAGTCTCATAACTTCATCCATCTTATTTGTATTTTCTACGATGGCTGCTTTGTATTTATCAACTTCTGAACCACTAACTTTGTCGTTTAAATCTTCCTCACGATGACCCTCTTTCGCATGTTTCTGGTTCTCTTCCTTTACCTTTTGCTCTACATCAGGGTATTTCTCGTTTATCCCATTAAATACTGTCTCCCATTTAGAAACACCATCATCTATCCCAAACATACCGTTTTGTATGCTTTCTTTTGCTTTATCCTTATCATATTCACCATCATACTTACGGGCATCATACTGTCTAACTGCATCTTCTACTTTTATTAGGTGCTTTCTAATCTCTTCTACCCCTTCTTGTATTAAAAATTGATAGTCTTCATACTTTTTAGGTGGTTTGATTTTTTCAAAACGGTTTATGTCCAAACTAATGTGACTAATTAAGGAATCTATCTCACCTATGTAGACACCCTCTTCTGTAAATAATTCATCAGTTTTCTTTTCTAATTTTTTTAAATGATACTGGAATTCTAAGTGTAGTTCAGTCAAACGATAAGGGTAATCTTCTTCAGATACCTTTACCTTGTTTTCACCTTCTGTGTCTGATACATTTGATTTACTTTCTTTACTACTTGATTCGTCTTCCTTACTTCCCTTTTCATACTCAATTCTAGACAATGCGTTTCTTAGTTGATTTTCAATCTGTTCATCACTATAGTGCAATTTCTTTAGGTCAGATACCATTTTATCTGCATCATAATACTTATCTACTTTTCTATACTCTGACTGTGTAAGTCCATATGTATTTAATGTACAACCTACTAGCATGAAACTAACACTTAACCCTGCTATTGCGATACCCTTAAATGATTTATTAATATTCATTTTAAACTTATCCCCTTTTTCTTTTAGTAATTCTTTTCTTCAGCAATAGACAGATTTCCCTGAGTTTCTTCATTATTTGCATTGTCTGTTGCTTCAGCTTCGTTTTCCTTACACTTACTTACTGTTTTTGAATTTCTTCTTTATAATTATAAAAAGGACATATCTAAGCATATAACTGCCAATAAGATATATCCTCTTATTATTTTATAATGATGGTAATTAATGAGTCAAAGTGGTTTTGCGAAAATTATATACAAAAGGCATAATTTATTGATTACTTGGCAATTTATGTTGAGTACTACAATGAGATACTAGTGAATATGCAAAATTACATATTCAGATTGCTATCGTTTTTGTTTTTTGCGGTTATTTAGGACTAATGATATAAAAAAAGCAAACCTATTGAATAAATAATACGAATCGATTGTTTAGGTACCTTAGAACTGTTCGTAAAACAAACCGGCTGGTTAAAAAATCTGAATTTTCCATCAGTGTTCTTCAACAGTTTTTTCATACTTTGAAGCACTTTTTGTCTTTATTAAACTCTGTTTTCATCTCAATATTGTATTTTTTCATATATGCGTTGCTGCTCTTTGTAAAATGCTTCCTCCTAATTGTAGTCAGTTAATTCCTTTTCTCCGCCTCTACGTTGTATTTCTTGTTCTTCTCTCTTTTGTGTAGCAGGTGTATTATACGTGCCTTATTATCAATAATTTAATCCTAGTCGTGCAATAGCTCCTTTGTTTTTTTATGTCCATGCCCCCAATAATCATTTGGAATTACATTACTTGATTTCGTAACAGATTCAGGATTAGGGTCTTCTTGTTCTTTATTAGCCTTCTCATCTTTAACCTCAGTATTTTTAACACCATCTTGCTCTTTCTTCGTTACATTTCTATAAAAATCAAACGTTATAATCGTCGAACCCTCTCCACCATGAACTAATATCCTAAAACAGAAAATAGTTTAGTTGTCTCACTGAATCTAGGATTTTCCGCTACCTCTATGACTTTGTCGAAAGAAATTCCGACTTTAATTTGATCATACTGTTAATACATTTTCATTCACATCTTTATAATGCGAATATTTGTCATTAATTTCCTCACCCTTTTTCTTAAATTCCTCCACTCGTTGTACCTTGTTTTCTTCTTAGTTTTTTTGATAGCCTCTTCGTCCTTAGACGGATTCGACTTTTCCTTTTCCTCTCCTTCCTTTGCAACTTCAATAAATTCTTATTTCTTGTATGACTTGTAATCCCTATCTTCCTTCACAGGGTAGGTACTAAAAATTGATATAGACCTTGTACATAATAAGAGTAGTTTCTTAAATAATATCGTATTAGATTTCATAATATAATTCCTCTATTACATTTATTGAATTGAATGTTTATAAATCCTCCTTTGGAAACACTGTCTATTCCCTCCGCACATACATTCTCATATAATTTTTTGTAAGACTCTTCGTTATTCATTACAAATCACTTTGTTTCTGCAGCACTTGTACATTCCATAACGTTTCAATTACATTAGTTTCATCCAAAAGTTAGTACCTTTCTCATTATTCACACTTTATCTCTATCAAATGTCTTGATTGTGTATCTTATTCGACAAAAATAATTGTATATAAAATGTACTTCCTTATTTATCTTACTTGATGAAAAATTCGCTAGGCGTTCAATTAATGGCATGTAAAGCTTTTTCCTCTAATTCATTTTAATTATCTTATATTAAATTATAATTATATAAAATTCCCCTTTCTATAAATATTGTTATTATATTCAGCGTGTATCCTTTGGTATATCGTTTTACTGTAACTCTATTTTCTATACTTTTACCCTCAGCCTTTTAGCAACTGTGTCTACCTCTGTAAGTGGCGGGCTATATAGTTTCTAAACATCAAAATTGGTAAAAAATTTGCAACTATATATTAAAGATTTTGGAACGATGGCTAAATATAAACTTGATTTTTTTGCTCAGCGGTTTTCTAATAATTTTATTTTTCTGACACTAATCCAACTAAATACGTATTATGTATAAAGGCTTAGAAAATAACTCTAATTCCCTCTTTCTAATATTTTGACAATACAAGGTTGCATATTCATGATGAAAAGGTTTTATTAAGTAAGTAAGTTACCCCGCAAGTTTGTACTTTCACATCTCCCGTGAATTCGAACTTGTTTCATCCTATCTACTTTACCTAATTATTTAAATTCCTCCCTAAACGAAAAAGACAGCCATCTTAGGCTGTCTTTTTCGTTTACTAAATAAAATAATAAACATATTGTTGAAATGCTAAACAATCTTATTGAAGCATTGATGCTACAATTCATGTAGTTAAGAATAAAAGGGAAAAATCCTTATTCTAGTAATAATTTAAAACTTAATTTAAGGACAGTATAATATATAATTAAATTTTTCTTACTTTAGAGTATTCTAGCTGGTATAATTTATGAGATATTTTAAATTACGGAGGTACATAAATAATGATAGAAATAATAGCATCATTATTCTTAGTAATTACCTATTTTATTAGTTATCTCTTTTCAAGTGGAGAAAATAAACAAAAAGCAAAAGAAGAACTAAAAGAAATTATTAATGGTAATAATGGAAAAATGTTAGTAGGCTTTTTTGGAGCGGCGTTAATTACAGGGATAGTGATTGTAGTATTTTACTTATAAAATAAATAATTATCTAATAATATATAATCAAGAACACGGTAATTATATCCCTCCTTTTATCTCTGGGGAATGTAAGTATTATGATGGTGTCTGGAAAAATCACAAATTTGTTTTGTTGATGAAAATGATGAACCGTTTAATAAATTAAAAGAGAAGGGAGCACACCATTTTGGTTATGCTCCCTTCTCTTTTTAAAGCACTTCTAATTCTTCATGTCGGTAAGGTAATTCAATCTCACGTAAGATTGGTACCTGATCCCCTGCTGTTTTTAAAAGTGTTTTTACATATACAGTTTGAATTGGTTGGAAAATATCTGTTGAAAAATCAAACTTCTCCGTTAGTCCTTCATCAAAGTACAATTCATGTTTTACAGTGTAATCATTAAATGATGGACATCCAACGGGTACTGTTACCTTTGGAGTGTTTACATTTGTAAAACGACGATCTGTCCCTTCTAAAGAGAACTTTGTTGTGAATTCCGCAGTATCTTGGGAATATTCACGGTATTCAACAACGATATCTTGGAATCCATACATAAAAATTCGTTTGTTATCATGCTTAAACCAGTAAGGTTGTTTTACTTTAATTTGTAATTCTGTTACTTGTCTTCTTGGGAATGAGAATACTAACTTACCAGATTCAACAATCTCTTCTGGAATTTCTGTATTGTTTACCTTTTTAATTGGGTAGGTTTCAATACGCCTCCACTCTCCATTTTGATTCTTATATTGAATATCAAGAATACTCATAGAGTACTCCGGAGATGGATGAATAGTAATTGTGTTTGTATAAATGTTATTAGAAATATTTTGTGGAATTTTCACATGAATTAATCCATACACTTCTGTTACGCATTTGTTTTCGTTTGATTCAGATTGACGAACCCAGAATGAGTTCTTATCTCCATCAAATGCTTTAGTAATACCACTAGAATCTACCGCATAGAACTTGCGTTGTTTTGTTTCTTCATCAATTGGCTCTACATCTGAGGACTCAAATACACTTACTTCTAGGTTGCTAGGCAATATGTATTCTCCTAAGTCATTCTTATAAGCAATCTTATCATGAGATCTAACAACAACTGGGGTAGCAATCCCGTGAAGTGTATCTATATTAATGGGATTATTTGCATTTGAGGAAATAATATTGCTTGCATGATAGAAGGACCGAGTTAGGATACTCTCTCCGTCTTCACTATTATTTTGGTAATCCTTTTCTAGCTCATACACCCGTCCTTCTAACTTCTTTAGACGGTTTTGTAAGAAGTAATTTTCACGTAAAATATGATCCATATTTTCAGAGATTATGCCATCATGACTATTAACAATATCAAACAAATTTGTAATATCAGTTTGGATGTCATTACGTAGTTTATTAAACTCTTCAGAAGAGCTAGGCCCTTTGTTTAGATTTGGATTTCTTAATGTAATCGGGCGCATGTACTCACCTTCCCTATCGTATCGAATTAATTTTTTCTTCTAGTTCATCAACATTTGGTTTAATAACCATGTCGATAGATGAAGCTTGAATTGGTGTTTCATTAAAGTAATATATCTCAAGATCTTTTATTTCAACATTTTCCGCCTTTAACTCTTTCGGTTTTTCATGAACATTTATATTAATTGATACCGATTCAGCATATTGGAAACGTAACACATAATCGATAGTGATAAATTCATTACTTTTCGCTAAAGGAACCTTCCTTGTGTCACCATTCTTATCTGGTCCCATACGCACATTGTTCGAACCAAAGGAAAAGTCTGAAGCACCACCTGTACTTCTTACCTTCATTCGAATATAAAGCTTGTCTCCTGGTTCTACATAAAGAGTACTAAACATTCCTACTGGATCTAGCAATCCATTTGAAGAGA
Source organism: Bacillus cereus group sp. BceL062 (assembly GCF_051780025.1). Classification (NCBI taxonomy): domain Bacteria; kingdom Bacillati; phylum Bacillota; class Bacilli; order Caryophanales; family Bacillaceae; genus Bacillus; species Bacillus cereus group sp. BceL062. Next base: position 123,129 of record NZ_JBPWGY010000013.1, read on the forward strand.
GCTTAATTGCGTCACTCACTGCTGTTTTTGTACAGCCATTTAAAGGGCTCCAACAATCTAATTCAGGAATAGGAACTGTTCGTGAGTAATCAATTTTTTGAAGTGTGGAAGCCGTAAATAAACTCGACTTCCCTACTTCCTGATCACCTGTCATGATAGAAATGAAATTATTGTACATTTCTTTTTTGTGTCCATCTTTATGTATTGCTTCATTTCCTTCTGTAATGTTTCCTAATAATAAAAGGTCATGGGCAGATTCAAGAACAAAATTCGTATATTGGGAAAGCTCAGTAACACCACGGTAACGAGCATTGGCTTTATGGAAAGAAGGTTTATATTTCTTTTCTATTTTCATCTCTTTGCCATCCCTTTCATTTATTTAAGCTTTAGATAGGTATTTTTCTTTAATACAGTTGTGTAAATTACCAACATATACGTTTTGTCATTTCTAATTGGGACAGTACTTACCTATTTTTATTCTGAGACTTGTAACAGTATGTCTTAGCATTTCTTTACCCATTGATAACTCTTCACTAACTAAATTGTAATGTATATCGGCGTAATACAGGTGTTGTATACTGCCCTACTGAGAATTGTTTCATAACGATTTTTAATTGAATATTTCGGTGCTCTACTTCATCCACATAGTCATAGTAAAAATCATATGTTACACCCGGTAGTGAATGATTAACCACAATATAAACCTTTCCATCTTTCTCATAAAGGGCATACTTAGACCAATCGTTGTTCTTTGTGTTATATCGTAAGTCGAATACAGATACCTTTTCCAGGAACTGACTTGAAGAATAACAATGAGTACTTACACGAATCGGATCAAATCCTAAATCAATAGTACAGTCCTTATTCAAATTCTGTACATACACCAACACAGTTAGATCATTCCATCCCTGTTTAAATTTGTAGTTTACATTAGTTTGAGAAGAAGGGATTCCTTCAAATAACTTTTCTCCATTTAAGAAGATGGCAATCGGTTCTGTAGATGATGGGATTGTAGAAAGCACTTGTTCTTTTCCTTCATAGAAAATACCCATTCCATAATACAGTTGCGTATGTTGTGTGAATTGTTCATCTTGTAAAATCAGTCCTCGATTCCCTTCCTGGATTGGTATTACATTTCGAACGATATCATTTGATGGCTTCTTCCAATCATCGAGAGAAGGGATATGGGTTTCACCAAAATTCTCGACTGTCTTCTGAACACTCCAAGCATCCTTACCCATATATAAACGCTCTGTTCGCGGAACGATTTTACGCTTCTCAATAGAACCTAATGAGTAGAATGCGACTCCATTTGCTTGCAGTTCAATAATCTCAGATTCTTGGCCACCGATATTCTTTCGAATGCCCAAGTTTGTTGGACTAGCATGAACAACATATTTAAAATCAATTAGGTTAGGTGCTTGTGCAGTATCCCTGTTAACAGGAGAAATCTGTTTCCAGCTCTCTTCCCTATCATCTACTCGTACAAAGTACTCGATATCCGTACCGTCCGGAATCTCTTCTTCTGTAACCAATGATACTTTCCCAATAGAGAATGTCTCATCTGTTTTTGGCGTAAGAAATTTTGTAACAACCTCTCCTCTTTCTGGATAACTTAATTGGAAAAATTGAATTTTTTTAACTCCAAACAAGTACTGATATGAATAACCTTCAGGATGGACAATTTCTTTATCACTTTCCTGTTTGCGAATCCAAATTCGCATATTCTTCATTTCTGTTGTCGGGAAATAAAAAGATACATTATTCCCCGTCTGCTTACCATCTGGATAATATGGTAAGTGGAAATAATTCAGTTCATCTAGCGTGAATTCAATATACACAGTAGCACTTTTAATTGTATGTAGGCTTAAATCAATTCGATTCAATACCTGTTTATCATTAAATTTGATATATATATATCCATCAGCTGGCCCTTCCATTTTAGACAACCATACTTCTTGGAACGTTTCATTTGTATTTACATTTAATGCTTGTTCAATCTTCCCTGAAATGGGAATCTTCTTAAATGTACTTACAGAACTCTTTGGCATAACGAACTTAATTTCACTAGCTGGATTAATTAAAAATGAGGTATTCTCCTGTTTTTTAAGTGTGATTTGATGATTTTTTATATCGATAGATACATTGTCTTCTGAATCAATTTTAGATAAGTCATCAAATGTATCAAAGATACTAGCTAAGTAACCTGTCTTTCCATATAGCAAAATTTTCTCTTTTAATTCCGATTCTAATCTTCTAGCTTCATACTCTAATCGATTCTTTTCTACTTCAAACCAATGAAACTTTCCCTTTAGCTGGTTATGAACAGCAATTGTATTTTCGTAAAGAATCATCAAATCTTTTTGAATTCTTTCAACAACTTCATTAAAAAAATCAGACTCAGCTAATTCACCATTACGAATACGCTTAAATGTATACTCAGGAGCACCTAATTCTTGATCTCTTAATAGTTTATTTAAACGAGAAGCGAATTCCTTGGATGTAGGAAGATTTCCCTTTCTCAGTTCTTCTTGAAGGATTTGGTTTACCGCTACAGTAAAACGTTTTTGACGAATATTGATAGACATCCCCTACACCCCTTTCTGTTCGGTAAGAATTTTTAAAGCGAAGTCTTCAACGAGTGGTGTTGTATGAAGAAGAGGTATTTCATCTTCTGTTGTTTTCTCCGGTCTCTTCATAATGATTTTTAACCTTACTTGCTTTGGAAGTTCTTTTAATTGAAGGTTTTGTTTGTAAAGAGCAAACGCATTTTCAATATCAGATTCGTTATCATTAACTGAAAGCACCTTTGCAGGGATCTTATCGTTTACTGGTTGCTGATGTTGTGGGGAAATTCTATGCCAGTCTATATCATCGAAAGAAACAAAGTATTGAATCCAATCATTGGATTCACTTACCTTCTCTTTGTATCTAGCAGGAACTTTTTCATTTGCATATAGAAGTACTTTCTTAATACCATCTTCAAGTAGAAATGGTTTGCTAATATATTCACTCGTTTGAGCGAATTCGAAACTCATAATGTCGATGTCTCGAACTCCTATAGCGTAACGCCAACCTTCAACAGCTTCTAATACCTTTTTAATCTCATAGTCGCTATTAATAGTATGGATGCCGTATTTTTCATCAACAATATTACTTGGCACCTCCTGTTTGCGAATACGTGTAAATGAAGTAGAATCTTTTTTTCTTCTATAGAATGCTTCTTGTCCTAATAATTCTTTATAAGAATTTGGTTGTTCTAGTACGAATTCAATATATTTTGCTTCTCTTGATGGGAAGCTCCAAACACCTTGGCCAGAAAATTTTGTTTTAGCAAAGTTTTCACTACCATCAAATAAATCCTCGGCTCGATAGCTTTGAGGTGTTTTATTGATTTCTTGGTTTAATACAAATTGGTCTTTTTCGAAAAGACCTTGGTATTCAATACCGTCATTAGATGTTCGAATAGAATATACATTCACTGTACCTGGGCTACCTGCAGCATGATAAGGATTTAAATTAATCCAGTTGATTGTCTCGTTCTTAGGTAATTGAACAACAATCTTTACACGTAGTAAGTCACCATGTTCCTTTCCCTTTGCCCATTCAACGTCGTAATAGAATGATTGTTTCTTATAACTTTCTGGGATGTTTACCATTTCATATTCAAATACAGTATCCGGGTTTCCGTCGATTAATGCTTTCGAATCATCATTCTTAATTTGAGAAGAAACATACTGGTAATTTTCGAAATCTGAATCTGATTGAACTTTACGAGATAGAAAATAAGTTCCTGCAATTCCATTACCTTGAATAGCTCGAACTGTACTTCCTATGCTTCTATTTAAAGCATTTGTACGACGCAGCGTTAATACGCCTTCTTGTGTATGAATCATGCTTCTGTTCTCTACTGGAGTTAAAGCAGGATCCATATTATCGTAATTCGTAAACGATTCTTTTAAATAAACCGTGTTAGGGGTTGTTTCTTCAGTTAACATTTGAAGGTCTGATACGACCCCATTAATACTGCGCACGATAGATAAGATTCTATCTTTCTCACTCTGAGAATAATTAAAATAATCTACCAGGTATGTAGCAATGGTATTTAGTTCTGAAAATAAAATACCTAAGTCTTTCTCCATTTCCTTGTTGTTATCATAGTAATCCTCAAGAAAAGGTAGTTCTCCATACACAACTTTACGTGCCTGGAATAAAGGCTTACCTATACAAGATTGATACCGGTAAAAGATTTCATCTGCTAATTGAGATACTTCTTCTTTTGTAGCAGAACTATTTAATCGTATTTTCGCTTGCTCCAAAAGATATTCTCTTTGTTTCTCTAATATTTTAGATTCAATAACAGGGGCATTCATTCTTGCACCTCCCTACTTCATGACTTTAAATTTTAATTGGTAACTATCGACCATTGGCGTTACTACTAGTTCATCACCAACGTTTTTACGCAAAATAACTTTTAATCGAAAATTTGTCACTAAGTAATCGTAGTGTACAACCACTGTAGCATTACCATGATTTGTTGCTTCATTATAATAAAGATCCGATCGATTAAAGCTTTCTGTGAAAATGAGTTTATTCTTCTCTTGCTTATACTCAAATGTATTGTAAACAGAATCCGGAACAATGCTATACTTATTTAAAAACACATCTTTGTTAGCTTTATAATCTGTACGGTTTTTTGTTGTAAATTCATTTTTGCTTGAATAAGAGATTGGGAAGAACTCTTTTTGTGTCTTTCCCCCTTCTACTACAATTGAACCATTCGTTAGAAATACATCAATTGGTCTGTAATCACTTGTATTCGGATCATAACTCTCTTCACTGTTCACTTGTTTATAATCAACATATGGATACTTAGACAGCTTAATTGTATTGTTATAATCAGTTCCATTTGGGAAAGACTCCACTTTACGAACCCTTTTAGAAAATCGATCTCCTACCTTAACTGTCCAAGGGTCAAATAAGTTTGCGTTTGGTACATAATCAATAGTGTAAATTGAACTATTATCATGAGGCACAGCCAACTGAATAGCAGCTCCTCTTTCTGTAAAGTACCAGTCACTCCTATTCATTAAAATATTATTGCGGTATACTCTTGTATTATCTTCATCACTAATGTCTGCATGGAATCGAAGTCCCGCACTTGAGCCACGGAAGAATAGCTTTTCACACTTCACATTCATTGTACCTTCAGGAAGGATTGAAACCCAATCATTAAGTGAAGGATTTTCTTCTAATGAGATGTAGTATTCAATAGAAGTGACTCGATTTGTTGCCATCCCATTTAGCTCATTAAACAGCGGATGGTCTTCAAAGGTAGATAATGAAACCTCTACAATATTCCCCTCTACTTCAATTGGTTTTGTAACAAAAATTCCAGCTTGTTCATACAAAGAATGATTTAATTGAAGGTTCTTTATTCCATACTGGTAAACATATTCTGTTGAACTATTTGTACGATTACTTGAACCAATTCCTTCTACGATTGGAGGAAGCGGTCCAGGTGTTGTGCTACTTGTAGTACTTTGACTTTGTAGTAAAGTTGTTTTTGGTTTACTTGCACTTTCAAAACTGTTAACCATCTAAATCCTCCTTTTTATCGTTGTTGGCTATCTAAAGATCTTTTCGCTTGTTCAAAATCACTACGGTATAAATTCATAGGGCCCGATGAAATAGATGAGTGACTTACATTAATGTATTGGTAACTATCTAAGATTTCTTGATGCAGCTGAATACCAGATTTAGAAGAAAATAATTGGCCTACATATTCTCCAACTGCAGACTCATAAATAGATTGGCTTCTTGTTGAAGCTTGATCCCATAACTCTGCTTTCATTACTTCTTCTTCCTTCTTTGATTGGTCTAGTAATGTATAAGACTCTTGTTTAATGATTAAATAGAATGTCTTTGCAAATACAGGAGAGAAATGAAGATAGATCGATCCATTTGTTTGAACTGCTCTTGAAAGAGGAATTTCGTAAGTAGTCGATTCTTCATTTTGGTCAACTTGATACATCAATGAAAGTAACTCGATTGGATACTCTGTAAAGAAATCAATGAACAAATGATTTACGGTTTTAGGCTTGTCTAACGTGATTTTTAGCTTGGCCATAACACCTTTTCCGCTGACTTTTTCTGTTTCATCTACTACATCTGTTTCTAACGCAGAGAAGAAATTATAAAACTCATTTACTTCTTTAAGGGCGATTTCCGTTAAATCAATATAGGTCAAACTAGTACCTGTAAAGTCTGTTTCAAAATCATACCCATATGAAACAATTTTCTTTCCAGCGAAGTCCCAAGAATAAGGATAGTATTCGATTTTATAAAGTAATCGTTTTAATACTTCCGTTAATCTTGGTCCAGCTTCTACAATCGGGCGATCATCAAGCTCAGCATGTTCATAATCACTATTAGGATCAACTAGATAGATACTAAAATGCTCTTGTCGATTGTATGGGTGCATAAATGTCATTTCCCATAGTCCTTCAAATTCAGATACGGATAATGAATAATGTTGTTCAATATAAATGGGAGTAGGCATTCTCTTTCCTCCTTTCTATAGTTTTTTTATTTCCGTATAAGCAGGTGCATTCGTTTTAACTGCTTGCGCCCAATACGTTTCAAGTGAATCATCTATTGCATGTTCCAATGGATGGTTTTTATCTGAAATGCTATTTGGTGCTTGATACATAACTTCAATCTTTGCAGTTGTCGCCCCATTTGAATTTTGCATTGTGTTCTCCACTTCTCTGATAGGTAGTGATAAATAGTGTTGATGAAAACTACGATTCAATGATGCGCTTTGTAAAGATTTACCGTCGCGATCTAAGAATAAATGTGCATATTGATCATGATCTGTTTCCATGTACAAACTCTTTTCTTTTTCTTCAAAACCGTATGTCTTTACGACTAAACCATCTTCTCCTTTTGCTTTGAGGTTTAATTCCTCAACACGAGTAGAAAGTGAGTCCACTTCTCTTTTTACATCATCTAATGTTCCTCGAAGAATTCTGTCGTAATTCGCAATTACTTTCTCAATAATAAGATGTGAGTTATAAAGTCTCTTTAAATCCAGAGCTACATTCGAGTGAATTTGGTTAAAATGTTCGGCATCGACTTTTTCACCCGTTGTCGTAAGAGTCGTAACCTTTTCTTTTCTATTTGCAAGTTGTTGAATAAGTGCTTCGAACTCTTCTTTTGTTATGACTTTTACATCAAACAAATCCATATTTTCTTGTAATAGCTGCTCTACTTCTTTACGATCATAATTAGGTAGAACAGATAAATAATTATTCAAATATTCCATATCTACACCTCCTTATGTTGGATATAAACCCAAGGACCTGCCTGTTCACTATATCGATTTCGTATCCGAATAACAGGACAAGCACTATCGATGGTTGTTTGTTGAATATAAATCCATTCTCCTTTTTCGTTTCTTATTCTCATAGGAGATTTACTTATCTCTAAAGCAGAAGCTAAAATTGATTCAATACTTCCATATTGCATTTCGCTGTAATGAAAATGTCCATATTGATTTGTCTTAGTCGTTCGTTTCATAACAGGTTCCGCTTTCACTTGGAATGCATTTGCTTTTGGAGTTTCCTTTCTGGTCTCTTCTTGAATATAAACCCAGGGGGATTTTTCGTCTGTTGTAATAGAACGAATTCGGATTCGTAGCTGTGTCATTCAGAAACACCTCCAAAATATAATAAGAGGGAGCTAATGCTCCCTCATGAACGTAACCATTCGTATATGACCAGTCAATATATAAGTTATTGTTATGCTACGACTTCAGCTTCTACTATTTCTTTTGTCGGAACCGCAGGTGGCGCAGGGGGGGCTGCATGTCGCATCATTTCTTCCTGAAGCTGCTGTTCTTCGATAGCTTTTTGTTTTAGAAGTGTTTTGTATTTAACATTTTCACTGATTAACGTAGTAATTGTTGATTCATATTCTTTTATTAGTAGATTTACATCTAAATTTGTTGTATTACCTTGTTGATTCATTTTGTCTTTCCTCCTATTGAATATTTGGAACATATTATTTTCTGAACAAATCATAAGGACTACTTATTAAAATATCAAGCTAGTTGTGTTGGTTTTTCGTCCCACTGAATAGCATTTACTTCTTCAATAGTTGTACATGCCTCTATTCGTGGCTGAAGTACATTTCTTAGTTTAGATATTTTCGCATCCTTTTCTTGGTACGCTACAAATGCAACACTCATAAACTGCTCTCTATTTAAAGTAACTCTATGGGGTGTATCACCTTTCCATGCAGTCCACTCAACTTCTGTCATAAGACCTTCATTAAATAATGCTAAGCTACCAATGAAATTAGACTGTGCTTCTGTATCAAAAGAGAATGTATATGTCTCTGAACCAATAGAAGCATTAAAGTAGCCTAAGATATCTTTATTGCATGCATCATTTAGTTGATTGAATTTAACTGCCTTAACATCTTTTAAAACAACTTCCATATCTGCACCCTCAACCCACTCATTTAAAGTTTCATCAAATCGGGGTTTGTAATAACTTTCTTTCCAGCAAAACTTAATAATTCTTCGTCCTTCAGATAAAGCTTTTTCTATTTTGTCCTCTGACATTAAGTAGTGCTCAATCACATAACCTTCCTCATCTACTTCCCAACATGGTAATCCTACATTTATAGGAGTAAACGGAAAATTATTAACAGGTTCTTCTATAATAGGTTCTTTTGTAATTCCTACCTCACCTACGACTTCAATATTTTCTAAACTTTCCATAACAAACCTCCTTTATTGTCTAGCTAGGAACCTAACTCCATTTAAAGAACAGAAATCAGGAGCGCCACCTTGCATCACAACGGTTCCATCTGCATTTATGTCAAGACGAGAACTACCATTAACACCATTAATAGCATTAAAAATAAGTGTTGTGTTTGGTCTAAATCCAGCAGGTAATTGGAATGCAGACCCGCTCGTACCGCTATTACCTCTTAACAATCCTTGCAGTACAACAAATCCTGCTGCATCTTTTGTATAGGCAACTCCTCCGAATCCACCATACTGAGCCCATCCATTTGTGAATGCTGTAACCTGCGTGAATGGTCTACTTATGATTTCTGCATAACCACCTGCACTACCCGTGTTAACCCTGATTACTTGGGTACCATTCACATCTGAAACCCACCAGTTTGCAGTCGATCCATGACTTGCAGGATCCCTAGGTTTTATGTTCCCGTATCCGTCCATTGCCATACCTGAGCTATTCATAAATTGAATCTGCTTACCGTTGTATATTCTTAGGTCTCCATAGTTTGATACGTTACCAGCGCCGTCTACTTTCCATCTAACAACATCACCTGTTCCATGTATTTCAAGCCCATTATCTGCACCAGCACCTGTTCCGCCAGTACGAAGTCTTGCGATATTGTTAAGGAAGTTTAATGAAATTGTTGCTGCAGTATTACCAGGGTTGCTTGTAGCAAAACCACCTACTGATGCAACCTCACCATTGGCTCTTACCGTTGCTCTTCTTGCACCATTTCGCGCGAACTGCAAGTCACCTGTTGAATTTGCAAGGTTGTCTGGAGCAACTACAATCTTCCAGTTGTTTGTAGGATCTTTCCATTCTAATCCTTCTCCACCACCTGGATCAGTGATTGTAATGTGGTTTACGTTTTCGATATTCGTATTACCCATGTCGATTATTCCACCGACAATTAAGTTACCAGTAAGTTTCACATTACCACCAACATAAAGTTTTTCGGTAGTTCCTGCAAAACCATTAATCCCTACTCCTCGTTCGCGAATAGATAATGCAGGTGTAAATGTAGGAATAGTAACTTTTAGGGTAACGTCATTCGAACCACTTAATATATAACCGATTGAATCACGAACTACAACAGAAATTGTCGCAGTATACGAATCCGCAAGAGTCGTACTACTCGTTACTGTATAAGATTCTGTTCCGGAAGCTATAGTTGAAGTTCCTTTTGTATATCCTGATGGCATTGTTGAAGTGTTTGTAGCTCCTGCTAATGAGGTGTTAGGAGTAATACTAACTTTGAAGGTTGCTTTACCGACTATACGAGATAAGTCACTTGAAGTAACACTTGGTTTTTTGTAGTAGTGAAGATCTACTTTTTGGGTTTTTGCAGAAAGTTTCGATGCGTTACCTATTGTTTTAGCTTCTATAAAGAAGGAAACATTTTTCTTACTAGTTAATAAACCGACTTCAGTGTGGTTGAGAGTTGCTGTAGTTGCGGCAGTAACAATACCTGTATTTTTAAGAACCCATAATGCTTCTCCTTCTTCCATTATTATGTCATAGCTACAATTTCGGCCAAGCATGTCCTTAATTGAGCCGGCAATCGAAAGTGAAAGTGGTTTATATTCAGGGAAGATATAGTTTACTGAATTTATTGAGTAGTAAGAAGTGGCTGCTATAGATACACTAGGAGTTCCATTTACAGGAGCGTCTATTCCTAAATCAAGTGGAATAGCTACTGTTTCAGTTCTGGATGAACCTTTACCATTTGTAGCAGTTACCTGTAAATCAATGGTTCCTTTGTAGGGGTTAGTATCTGAATGGGCAGCCCCATTTAGTGCTGCGGCCTTTAGATTGTCTAGCGTCATATAAGTACCGCCCGTACCATTGTTTGCATTGATTGTAATGTTCCCTGGAGAAACACTAGTAGTTCCATTAATAGTTGTGTATTTACTTGATATCCCACTAATGGTGTAACTTATTGAAGAACCCAAATTGTCAGAAGCAGCTCCAAGTGTTACAACAAAGGTTCTTGTATTGTAAGTAACATTAGCACTAGAAGTTAATGACGGTGATTTTAATTCATTTTTATTTACTGTTGGAGAGTAAATAAACCCAGACATCATTTCGTCTGTTCCTACACGGTTCTTTGCCAGCACAGCATATCGAACCGAGTTTGCACCTGCTCCTGGAGCATCATTAATAGACGTACCACTTATGGCACTATTTACGATGGTCCAGTTTTGACCATTAATACTTCTTTTTAGTTCATAAACAAGAGTTCCATTTGCCCCTGATGCGCTTGGCCAGCTAATATTAAAGGAGCCTGTCCCAAGATTTTCTCTATAATAAGAAGAAACCACTGTTGAACCATCCCTAATGGTAACTGAGCCACCTAATGAGGGAGTCGTAGCATAAACGGAAACAGGTACGGTTCCTGATTTACCTCCGACATAACCTGTTGTACTACTTGATGTTCCACCAAGTTGTGACGTTGCTGAGAATGTGTATGACAAGCTAGATGTTGCCGCTGATATTCCAGATACAGTTACGCTGATTGTGCTAAATTTAGCTCCTGCCCCTTTTGGGAATTTACCTAAAGCAGAAAAAGAAGCAGTAGTACCACCTATATTAATCTTAGGATAAACAAGTGCGTTAAAATAATCGTAAGTTTGGTTATCTAACCTAGCCCAACATGTAAAGCTATATGTAACTGAATTTGCAGAACGACTTGTCTGTTCTGCATAAACTGTATAAAGCATGGTCGGGTATGAACCCGACGCCAACGCTGAAAATAACTCCATATGTTTTACTCCTCTCTTAATTTATTTATCTACTAAATGAATACATAGTCTATACCCTTATTGCCGGAATCTGTAGACTTTTTCATACGTAAGACGTTCGTAATCTCAATATCGTCCCTAGCAATAAAACTACCATCTACTCTAACCGATGTATCACCAGTTACGTTTTTAAATATAAAATCATCACCAGATGAACCATCTGATACAAATTCTAAAGCTGTCGTTCCCTTTAATGAGAAGCTTTTCATTCTGATTGTATTGTTTTTGTAATCAATTCCGAAATCGTTCGCTCCGAAATCGAGTTTTTGATTAGTGATATCTATCGTTAAGAAGTTACCGAAAGTCGTTTTTGTATTTAATTCTACTGCTGATTCTCCAAGAACAACTTTCTGAATCTTTGAATCATCAGTAAGGATGATTTTTGCATCACCTTTTATTAAATTACTATCTTGAATTGAGATATTTCCTACCACTACTTCACCAGAGAATGTTCCTGTGAAGTATCCTTTAGTCGCTTCTAAAGTACCATCTGAGAATACTTTGAATGGAGCAGTAGATTTATTGGGGCCTGCCCAGAACCTTAAATCTTTACCAGTTCCGCCAATACTACTTAATAATCCACCAGTAACAATAAAAGAATCTGTTGGTGCATTGTAGTACCCTAATTCAATATCTCCACGGAAAGTAGCAGCATTGAATTCAGCAGAACCATCGGCATCGATCTTCCAACCTTTTTTCTGTCTTTCATATCCAATAGATTGAGAGGTACCAGATGTAGATAGGTTACCATTTGTATCAATATGGAAGGTCTGTTGACCTGAATCATTGTATACTTGGACATCTCTAAAGTTGGCGTATTTTGCTTGAATTGTTCCTGTTTTAATGTAGTTACCGTCAATAACCGTAACTCCATTTGTGTCGTCTTTAGTAAATAGGTTCGACATGAAATTCTTTTCATCTGATAAAGGTCTGTAGTTCCCATCCATATCTAGATAAAGCGGCTTTGCAGGGTCATAACCTGGTTGATCAGAGTTGCTAATCTTATTTCCTTTTGAATCAAGTGCCCATCCAGAAGCAAAATCAGAGAAGGTTACTTTACCTTTTAAGTTGATATTTTTACTTACTACATCAATAGCTCCTGGTGTGACAGACATAGAAGACGCAATATCAAGTGCTTTAATGTCTCCATTTGGAGTTACTACTTTTCCGATTAAGCCCTCAGCATCTTCATTAGCAGGATTCCAAGCTGTTAGCTTTGATCCTTCTTCTAATTTAACACCAGTAAACCAGTAGGTTCCGTTTGTTCCTCCACCACTTCTACCAATGTATACAACTGCATTGTTTGATTTCGCAGTAAATGTAAAGTACATCTTCACCCATTTATTTTTACCTGCATCACCTGCATCCATAGTTGCACCTGGGTAACCTACACCATCATTTACTTGAATAACTCCTTGCCCAGATGAAGATTTTACATAGCAAGAAACGGTATATTTTTTACCATTTTCAACAGAAACCGTTTGGAACAATCCTTGGTTTGCTCCTGTTGTTGTAAATTTAACTGCTTTATCAAAACCAGGCAAGTCTGTAATATCTTCTACCTGTCTTGCAGAAGGAGATCCCCAGTTTGTCCAACTTGTTGCATCTGCAGTAGAGAAGCGAGAGTTTAAAACAACATTGCGTCCCCCTTCTGTTTTTGATGGGTCATAACCATCAGCAAACATTGAGTTACTATTAATAGAAACCTTACCATTAACAGTTACCTCTCCTGCGTCTGTAATTTCTAATGTAACAGTACCACTGTTGTTTGTTACTCTTAAACGTCTTGCATCGACTGATTCAGCTTTTACAGAATTAGTTTTTAGCTTACCACCATCAATAACAGTTACTCCGTTTTCAATAGTAGTGATTTCATAAGCATCTATTTCTTGCTGTGTAGGCTCTCTAAATACAAGTCGGTCAAAGACAATGTTCTTAACTTTGTTTGTTGTAGAACCAGAGTAGTTAGCAAGTAAATAACCGGCCATAGCTGAGTAGCCAGCTAGATTGTCTGTTGGTCTTTTCATAACTGCTCGAACTGTATACCACTTACCTAACGTTGGAGCAGATACTACATCCGATAGGTGAATTGATGCCCTAGAAGGACTCATTCCATTCCAGTCTAGTAAGACACACGCTCCTGTTATTGATCCACTAACCAACATAAAATCTAACTCAAGCGCATAATACTTGTTATTTGGTAGGTTTGGGATAAAGTATCCTGTTGTAATTTGTGCTCCTATTTGTGCAGTATCTGTTGAAACATCAAATCTCATTGCGCTTCCAGTTCTTGTTAGAGTTGTCTCTTTTGAAACGGTTGAACCAGTCCATGAACTAAGTCCAGCAGGGTATGCCTGAGTCCAGTTAGAAAATGTTGAGTTAATAACTACCTGCCCTTGTTTTAATGCATTGTTAGCATTATTTGCTGCGTCTTGAGCTTTCTTATCTGTATCCGCGATAGCCTTATCGATATCTGCTGGAGCTAACTCCCAAGATGTAGCAACGTTACCCTCTTCGATTTTTAATGAGTTAACACGAATCCACGCATAACCATTAGTCCCATCCAATGCACGTTTTGTACCGCCACCAATTAAGATGTACGCATTGTCGTCGTCGCGATCAGCTGTAAACGTTAGTTTAACACTGTAATAGTTCGTTAAACTTCCTTCAGCGATTGGTGCGAATTTTGGAAAGTTGGTTGTTTTAATATCAGCTAAACGACGATTACCACCCGCTACTGTGTACATTAAGTACATGTAATCCAACATGTCACCCAGTTCGCTTGTTGCCACGTTCATAGAAAGTGTGTACTCTCGTCCGCTTTTAACCGAAAAATTTCTTCCGTCACTTGTCATCCCGATTTTAGTATCTAAAGGAACAGGCAACTGAGTACTTCCGTTTCTCGTTTCCATAAATAATGCTTTTCCTGTCGGCAATAGCGGTTGTGCATAATGACCAACAGATCCAATGCTTCCCCAACGACTCCAACCAGAAGCATCTTTGAAGTCTGTTCCAGTCAGCATTTGAGTACCGCCGACTTTCATATCGTCATATCTTTTATTTGCTGCATCGATTAAATCATTAATGTCTTGAGTAGCTAAGCTCCAGTCTGTTACCTTATTTCCTCGTTCTAATTGGAATCCAGTAACGAGTCCTGCAGTTGCTACTGATGATGAATCCGCCCCAGCATAGACGCTTATTGTGCTGTCTTTTGCAACGAATGTATGAACTACACGAACCCACTTACCTACTTCTGGTTGGGATTTTGTATATGTCCATTTTACATTCGAGTTACCCTCTTGCATCTTAATAACACCAGTTTTAGTTAATTTAAACCAAGCTGAAAGTGTGTAGGTTTCTCCTGTAGTTACTTTAACACTGTCTAATGCAAGACCATATTCACCACTTACGACTGATTCGAATTGAAAACCAGTTCCGAACCCTGCTAGGTCAACATCTACACCTGTGGTTTTTGTTCCACCAGCAGTACCGAAGCCTCTCCATTTACCCATTGTTTTGAATAAAGAGTTTGGAATTATATTGTTTCCACCAACTTGTATGTCTGTGATCATATCTGAAACATCAATAGCCGATGGAGACCAGTTAACAATTCTATTAGCCTCAGAAAACATAACATTTTTAACCCAGTACTTGTTAGTAGCTGTTAATTGAGCACCATAGATAAAGGCTCTGAAATAAGCTGCTGAAGTGATAGTAGGCTTTGTCTTGAAGAGCATTGAGATTCTTGTCCAAGTGTTTGCCTTAGCAACTGTCTCGCTAGAAATCAATGCATTTCTTTCTATTGCATTGTTGTTTCCTCCTGTGTCAAAGAACCAAAAGTGCATTGGAGTTGTACTAGCTATTGTTGTATCTTCACTAAACATAATTTCTGTAGTGTATACGTACTCTGTTCCTGCCTTAATTACAGGGACATTTACTGTATTAGTAGAACTAATGGAACCAACTGCTTCTAATACAGAGAAACCATCCTTTTGAACAATGTTTAGAGACGTACCACCATTTAATATCCAACCATTTAGATTTCTAAAGTCTCCAGAGTTTCTAAGTAAATTGTTACCACTGTTTAGCTGCCCAAGAATTGTGTTTTCAATATCTTCCGGAGCGGGAGACCAGTCCATTGGTTTATTTCCTTTGTATAGAGCAACCCAATCTACAGTAGATAGTGTTGTGTTTTGAGGGTAGTTGTATAGACTCAACGTTCTTTCGTGTCCGCTTTTTGGAGCTATTGCTTTGAATGTTAGGTAAGTCACACCATTTACATATGTTGATGAGACATATCCAACAATGTCTGAACCACCATTTTGCCATATGCCAAACTTCTGTCCTGCAGGAACTTTCCCTTTAATAACAAAAGTGTATTCTTGTCCCACGATCCAATCTTCTGACAGCTTATATATCTTAATAAGATAATCTGTTGTTGAGAAGTCCATGTTAGAGTCTAACAATAGGTTCTTACCACCTACAGAAAGCTTATCAAGATTATCCTGTACCTTAGCAATTGAATCATCAATGTCAGCTTGGGATAAAGAGAAATCAGTAGCGACACTACCTAACTCCCCTTTTACGTTTCTAATTTTAAATGTAAGAGGAGCACCAGTGTTATTAATCACTCCAATATTAGATTGGTCGTATAACTCTGTAGTTGAACTGTCTTTGTTTTTATAAGAGAACCAACATTTAGTCCATGTATTCGCTTTTATATTTCTCCCAGAATTCTTTCTTAGAGCTACATCATCGTTATCATTCGTACCAGATGATGTGCCAATCGGGAAGTTGTTTGTATCATTACTCCATGTTACATCCACAGGTGAATACACGTCGAAACTAACTGTGTACCAACTCCCAATAGGGATAACAGAAAACTTATCAGTGATTCGCACACCTGCTCCCCATGACCCACCAGCACCATCATTAATTGTAAGAGTCCATGTATTTGTAGGATCATCAAATGATGAAGATGCTGCATTGATAGGAACTACTTGTTTTTTTCTAACGATGTTCTGTCCACCGACTTTTAAATTGTCGATTTTGTTATTAGCATTGCTTGCTGAGTTATTAATTGCATCGCTAATTGCTTTCTTGATTTTTTCAGATTCACTAAAGTACGAGTTCATTTTCGTTTTGAATAAATCTCTAGCAGCTGCTGAAGCAAATGAATAAGTTGTGCTCATGTTTGCTAAGATTTCAGAAGCGATTTTCGGAGATACGCTATCCAAGTTTGAATAAGCTGTTGTATATGCAGATGTGGAAACACCAGAAGCGGATTGAGCTAAGGCTAACACTTGAGGGTATTCTGCCTTGATAGCTTCCCAATCACGACTTAATTGACTTTTTTCTAGAGGAGTAATCTTCATATCACTTGTCATATCAGCAATAGCACTCTTACTTGCTTCAGCTTTATTGTCAACGTCAGTAATCAACTTATCAATATCTCTTGTACTTGGAGTCCAGTCGGTAACTCTATTTCCATATTCCAACTTCCACTCTCTATAATCAACATATAAATCCGGTTGTGGTGTTGTTGGACTGGAAATAATATATCTAATTCCACCATACTGAGATAAATCACTTGGTAGCGTTACAGTTGAGTAAACTGTTTGCCATTCAGTTGTGATATTATATATTTTCCCATAGTCTGGGAATTTGAAGTCAGGCGTTCCAGTAGTTTTAAAGACTAGTGCCATCAAAGTCATATCGACATTCTTAGATGCCCTTACCTTATGAGATACTGTAATCTCTTTACCTGCAAGGTTTTCTGGAATATCTGTGAATAGAATTGAATTGTATACACTAAACGTGACAGTATCTGTTCCTTTTTTAGAATTTTTTACTCTTAAAAACTTAGTATTTCCTTCTAATGTCTCTGTCACATCTATTGGGTAATTCGTAGCATGGTTTGATTGCATGCCAAAAAGCTGACTGTTGTCTATTAGATTTCTGACGCCGAATGAAATACTGTTAATCATTTTGTCTACAGCTTCTGGAGCCAATCGATAAGCCGTAGCTTTATTTCCTTGTTCGATTTGGATCTCCCTAAAGATAACTCCCTTACTTCTTGTACTCCCTGCCTTACCTGCATACATTAATACACTATTTGTATTTGCAGATTTCTTAGTAAATGTAAAGACAACTTTACCATCAATAATTGGAACGAACGTGTCGCTACCTTCAGGATAAGGGTATATGGAAATATGAGTATCAGTATCCGGTGCTTGAGTAGTAAATTCAACTTTAGCTGATACTGTGTACTCTTTATTTAATTCCATATCAACATAAAATCTTTCGTAGTTGTAGTTGTCGGCTGCATCTCCATTATTTCTTGGAGGCAACGTTCTTATATCACTATTTTCGATAATTAAATTTCGACCACCAATTTGAAGATTAGTAATCTTGCTATTTGCATCGCTTGCTGATTTATTGATTGCGTCATTGATTGCTTTCTTAATCTTTTCAGACTCGGCAAAATAAGAGCTTATCTTTGTTCTAAATGCATCTCTCGCAGATGCGGAAGCGAATGTATAAGTGGTTGTCATAGTAGCTAATACTTCGGCTGCTATTTTCGGAGTAACGCCATCTAGGTTTGTATAAGATGTCGTATAAGTAGAAGTTGTAACACCAAGAGCAGTTGCTTGTGCTAAAACTTGTGCGTATTCTGCATTAATGGCTTCCCATTCTCTACTTAGTGTTGTTTTCTCTGACGGAGTAACCTTTAAGTCATTTGTTAGATCATCAATACCTGCTTTACCAGCTGCAGCATTATCTTTGATTGTGCTTGCATCTGTTCCGGCTATTTTAGAATCAGAACTAATAACTAATCCGTTTGCATAGATTTTACCGTCTAGGTTTGTATAGAACATCTTGTTCCATGTACCTGCATTGTTCTTCTCAATAGAAATACCTTCAGTTGCATTCAAGATTGTTCTAAAAAGACCATCACCTCTTAAAACGACAATACCTTTATCAGTATTGATAGTAACACCGTTGTAGTCTTCTCCTGGTCTAATACTATTTGCTAGATATGTAGATGTTGCAACTGCTAATCTTGAAAGCTTTTCATAATAAGCATCCCATTTAGCTGTCCATGTAACAGAATCAATTGTTGTATCCCCTGTTAACCAAGGTCTCGGAGTTAATGACTCTAAATATGTTTTTAAATCAATGTAGGCTGTTTCAAAAGCTGTATAATCCGCATGAGTTATTGGAATACCTGAAGCTCTAGCTTCTGCTCTTGCTAAATAAACTTGTCCGCCCTTTGCCTTATCAATCGTTTCAAGAGTAGGAAGAGTTTGTCCAGAAAGAACATCACCTGTGATTTCCATTAGAATTAATTTAATATTTGCTTTTTCGCCTGAAGAAATGATACCGTCACTTCCTGCTTTATCAGCAAAATCTTTTAGTTTTTCTACGTCTTGATAAAATGATGGATCTAATGAGGAAATAGATAATGATTGTTCAACCCAATTAGTCCCGTCCCAACTACTTAATGTATTAGGATCTTTAGTTGTGTCAATCCAAAGTGCTCCTAATGAAGGGTCAGCGGGCGGTACATCTGATACGATTGCATCGTTAATATCAACAAGTGATATGTGCCCAGTTGCTAATACTTCCATATTCTTCCCTTCTTTCTGATTTATGTTTTATTTAAAAAAGTAATAGACTACTTTGTTTTACCCAATCAAAGTAATCTATTACATTATGGAATCGCAACACCTAATTATTAATAATCTGACATAGAAATGTTGCTCTTTGTTTTAAATCCTGTCTGGTAATTGGCACTTCTTTTAATCCTGCATGTGCTTGATTCCAAGGAATATCCTCATTACCACCTTTATCTACTCTTCTCCATAGAAACTGATTGTTTTGTAATTGGCTTGTTACGTCAGTAGAACCTTTGTACACCTGAGCCTTTAATGTCGTTGAAACAACACCTTGTTTAAAGAACATTCCATTTGTACTTATTATTTCTACACGATAAGGAGTTCGTTTTTCTATTTCTTGAAGAAGTTCACCAGGACTATAACCTGGTTCAAACTGTGTATCTGGTCCGATCTGAACCCTACCAGCTTTAATCTTTCCAGCTGTTATTTGGTCTGCATGTAATTCTCCTGTATAGAAACCATCTTCGGTCATGAATGAACCGTCACCAGTCCACTCAGTTACGATGTTTCCTTTTTGGAGCATTGGTCTACAGAAATAAGAATCTCCGTTTTTAGGATGATAGATTCGTAAACGAACTCTTGTCGTTTCTGCAGGAGCAATTTCTGTAACACTAATACGTTGCCATATATCATTTCCTGTTAATATAGAAGTGGTTATTTTTGATGTGATACGAGCGGATTCATTGTAGTATTCGATTTCGACTCTAGGATGCCCACCATCATAAGCGGAGAGTTTTTTTGTAAGGACATATACAGAAGCAGAGTAGTTTTCTCCTACACTTGCAGGAACAAACTTAGAATATGCACTTGAATTTTGCAGAGGTTTTCCAGTGGTAAATAAGTGAAGGCTATTTGTGGTATTTAAACGAACAATTTCACTTACTTCCGAAGTACTAAAGTTTGAATCGAGAGACCAATCTATTGTTCCTTTTCTAAATGTTGCATTGGATACTAAGTTTCTACTCGTCATCTGAATAGAACCAGCAGTTACTTTGTTGGCACTTAACGTTTTGATGTGAGCATCTGTGATACTAGCTTGTGCGATTTCAGCTTCACCAATAGCTCCTTTCTCAATAACTCCACTACCTGCAACAATAGAGTTTGCTTGTAAGTGATTAGCATTAACAGATTTCGCTGCTAACTCTCTTGCAGTAATAGATTCCGCTACCAACTTATCAGCGGTTACTGTATTGGCTGCAATATGCTTTTTACCATCAACTGCTCCTTCTTGGATTTTCGGATTCGTAATGGCCCCGTCTGTAATACCTTCTGAGTAAACACCCTTTTCATCGTACAGAACAGTTACTCCATCAGCACCACGAACACGTAACCCATAAAGGGATCCATCAGCATTAACATCACCAATAGATACACGCTCAACAGGTGTTTCTTGATTATCAAAAACTTGTAATCTATTACCTGTAATTCTTAAATGACCATTTGTTCCTTGTAGGGTAACTTGCCCAGTATCAATCGTACCTGCAACAATCTTATTAGCTACTAAGCTAACAATCTTTGCATCTGTGATACTACCGTCAGCAATTTGAGCAGAGTCAACTGTACCTTCACCAATAATCGCTCCATCAATAAAAGCATGTTTGATACTTGCGTTAATTGCTTCAATTACAGAAGCTTGTAATCTATCGAAGTCCGCACTACCTGCTGAGATTTCTAAAGCTTCAATTAATCCGGCTGAAATGTTTTCAGCTTTTAAAGCACCAATTTGTGCAGCATCGATTTTAGCTTGTCCTGCATAAAGGTTAATAGCTTCAACAACCATACCTTTAATATGACTTGCAGTTAACGTACCAATCTTTGCAGAGTCAATTACAGCAGTTTCAATGGACGCGTTAATTGCTTCAATTACAGCTGCCTTAATATGGTCTGCATCAAGTTGTCCGATCTTTGCTGAATCAATTACAGCTTCCCCTGCATACAAGTTAACAGCTTCAATAACTGCCCCCTTGATTTTATCTGCTGATAGTTCACCAATAACTGCATTATTAATTTTTGCTTGTCCAGCAGAAATGTTTGAAGCATAAATATTGATTGCATCAATAACATTGGCTGCGATATGTTCTGCTGATAACTCGCCAATAACAGCTGTATTGATTTTAGCTGTACCAATATAAGCGTTAATTGCTTCAATGATATTGGTCTTGATTGCTTCAATGTTAAGTACCCCTGATTTAATAGCTCCTGCATCAATGTAATCAATAACACCACCGTGTAAGAAGTCGTTTCCTGCTATTGCATCATAACCACCGGGACCATTCTTAAATACAGCAGCAGGTGAGTTATTGATTGCCCTAATAACAGTATCCTTGATTGAATCCGGAGTTGCACCACTTCCAGTTAATCCAGAGATTTTCGAATAATGGATTAGGTGATCATTGTCATTAATTGCATTAACAAGAGTTTCAACACCTTCAGAACCGTAAATGGCACTTGCGAAATCAATTGCGCTACCAGGGACTTGTTTATCTTGCCATGTGTAGATTGAAGGATTTAACCCTACTCCTTTTATGTGGCATTCATTTTTTACTTTATCGAATACAAGACTTCCTTTAGAGAAAGAACGTGATGTTGCAGTTGCTTCTTCTACGTAGACTGGATTCTGTGCTTTCCATTTCCCTAATTCAAATCCATGAAGATATCTTTCCACCTTCTCATTTAAAGCATATCGACTCTGAGGGGCGAGACTGTATCCATCTAAGTTGTACAGCGTAGATAACATTTTTCCGTATAGATAAAGCTTGTTGTTATCGTTACTTGCATCTGCTGTATCTTCAACGAAAATCTGAATTCCTCTTTCTTTCTGAGCTTTGTTTAAATTGAAAACAACGGAAGGAATTACCGTGGAATTATTTTTAGCACCATTTAAAACAAAAACATCCTGTGCCAGATAGATGTCGTCTTTTAATGTTTTAAGGTCTACTTGTTGAAGGTTGTTTTTATGGGGCTTATTAAATAATGTGGTTTCTATTTCACCAGTGATAACTGCTGCCATTCCTCTTTCATGAATATATTGAAGAATTTGGTTTTGTTGCGATCTGTTCCATCCATTTTCAAATCCAAAATTAGATAGTAACACTCCATGAAAACCTTTAGATTCGAACCATGTTATATCAGCCTCAATGTTATTTAAAACAACATTAGGATAGTTGATAATACCATATAGCATCGTTCCACTCTTCTTAATTTCATCTACAAAGAAATTAAAGTTAGTAGATTCTTCTTTATTAATCATGACATGGGGAATGTAACTAAAGGCATTGATTCGTTTTTCGATAGAATCATACGTGTTAATAGATGCACCTCTATAACCAACGAATAACGGGCTACCAAAATCAGATATGGTTGCCTTATCTACTTTTTTATTAAGCTCATTTGAAACTGTGCTTCCTAGTTCCTTAAAGTTAATGACACGTTCTATTCGTTCAATAGATTCCTGAAGTTCATTAACATCTTCAGACATGACGTAATCTCCATTGGGATCCCCGTCATACTGTGCATCCTTCTTACGGACAAACTCAGAAAAAGGCACAGGGAAAATTAATTCCTTTTCCATACATTCACCTACTTTGTCTTTAGTATGTTTCTTTTATAACCATTACAAATTACTTTTGCTATAAAAAACGGGACGGAATTATCCGCCCCATTGATTAATAATTACTTCCTATTTTTGGTTGCTTTTCTATAATTCCATTTCGCCCATCACACTTCACCCATTTACGTAAGTTTTGATCATAGATTTCAACTTCGAAATGGGTAAGATTTGGATCATCGACATAACTCCACTGTAAGTGGGTTGTATTAGTATCCTTTTCATAATACTGGAATACTCCTAATGGATAATTCAAACCAATCACTCCCATTCAATAATGCAGTGCGTTCCATAAGCAACATACTTATTAATAACTTCTTTTGCATATTCTTCCGATAAGTTACCACCGTATTCGGTTAAAATGGATTTAGGAAGTGTGACAATTAGGACACCATTTCGGTAGAATGCTTTTCCATCCCAATTACCAATGTCCCAATAACGCTGTCTTCCCTGCACTCTCTCATCAATTGTCTTAGTTGATAGCGATTCAGAAATACCACCACCACGAGTACGTGCATCCATAACAACTACATCTTTAACACTCGTATGCTCTCTTACTTGGACTTTAGCAAGTAGAAGATACATAGGGTTTGACTGCTGAATGCTTCTCCACTCTTCTCTACTGAAACAGTGACGGATTGAGTTTCCGTTTTCAGAATTAGGAACAATGTAAATATGGATAAGCTTATTGAGAAGCTTTGAAGATGGAACTTTCTTGTACTCTACCTTTTGAACACCATTCACATAAGTTGTCATCGGAAGAGTTGAGTAATGTCCTACTGATGGGTTGAGGTCTAAATGAAGGAATGTTCGAAGTGTTTCACTATAGAAGCCCTTGTATTCGTAGAAGTTATCAAAATAAGAATACTTAGCAAATAAATCATCTTTAAACGAAATGTTTTCTCTTAAGAAGAAGATTCCGTTTTGGATATCATAATCATTTGCTGCTAGCTCTTTGTTTTCGAAATAACCATAGTCTGCATATACAGGCCCAACCGGTTCAAATTTAAAGACTACTTTTCCTTTTTCATAATCGATTCGATAATTTGTAGCAGGAATTGTATTAGCGGATGTTGCCTTACCTTTAGTTGTTTTTAGAACTGGCACCGGTTGGATTAACCAATTTTCTTTTGAACCATACATAATTACTTCTTTCGTAACCGGATCGATACGCTTATTTTCCAATAAGTCGTTAGACATTTTTGTATTTTTATAGATTCGCTTATACAGGCGGAAGTTACGATGTTCATAAGTAGCATACACTTTACCAGTAATATTTCTACCTGGGAAGAAAACAGTGCCCTCGTCATGATTAATCTCGAATGGATACTCTTCGAAAATCTCCACGATGTTGCCATTGTTTGCAGCATCTATAAAGATGTGAACCCTATCGTTACGAATCCAGTCTTTTTGTTTAGCTCGGAACAATGTTCCTGCAGAATTCGCTAAGCCCTCAACTAAAAGCTGTTCTTTTTCTACAGAGCCTTGGCTTACATACAGATTATTGTGAGGTACTTTTACTGTAGAAGGAGTAATGTATTCCATCTCGTTCTCTACTGTCATAATTCCGATAGAAGGATTAAAAATTTGAGAAGCGTATTCGTTGACTTGATACTTCTCTTTTTTCATAACTCGTTCTTTGTATTGATTCATTACAGCAAGATTATTACTAGCATGCATCTCTGACCACTCTTTATATCCAAGGTCATCCTTAATGAATTGTCCGTTATGAATTCTTAAATACCAGTTCTCTTTAGCATCCTTTGTTTGAGGAAGTTCACTATAGATACGACGGTCATCAATTAACTTCAATCCAAAGTTTCGCTTAGAAGCTCTTATTGTTTCAAATCCAGTTTCAGCATGAAGAACAAAACTTGGTTTGTCTGTTGCCCAAAAAATGTCTTTATGGCCAATAACAAGATCTCCACTGTAGAACCATTCCATGCCTGTTTTACGGTCAAACAGTTTTAGGTTAACTAAATTGTTTTCCTCTAAGTTTTCTGAACCAAGTGAAATCTTGTAGAAAATTTTGTTCTTGTCATACCACTCTTTCCCACTTGGTACTGGAGGAAGCAGCGTATGTAAGTAGCCTAGATTCTTTAATCCTTCTGTTTTACGAATTGATTTAGAATAAGCAACTGGTGGTCCATACATTCGCTCATAACGACCAAACTCTAGTCCTGTTCCTGGGTCTACTCCGAAGGAAATCCACTGATGAATAAATGGCATAATCGTATATGTGAATGGAATTTCCGGTGTAGCTCTAGTGATGTCTGCATTTTCAAAGCCTTCTGCTTCAATATCAATCGTTGTAGCATTCGGTTTAATACTGAATACATAGAGCGTTTTCTCTCCTTCATTCTGTGCAACACCTCTAACTGCTCCGATTGTATCTAATGTAACATCATCAAAGCTTGCTTTACCGAAACCATTTCCATCCACAAAACCTAAACGAATCTTAATTTTTTGGGGTTTATCGATGTGGAAATTCGTTACTAACTTAACCCAATCTTTTTTCCCTGTAATAGAAATAGAAGAAGAAATTTTTTCACCCTGTAAGTTATAAATACCGATTTTAACACCATCTGTTGTAATCCCTCGTACTTGATCAATTGTTGCCCATGCAGTCACCTTGTAATCATCAATAGATAAATAGATATCTTCACTTTCCCAAAAGGCATGAGCTCCTGTTGTTCCGTTTGATGAGTCTAAGGATACCTGACGAACACCGAATAAACTTTTTGTGGAATCATGTGTGAATGTAACTGTTTGACCAGCTAACTTCTTTGTATTCCATGAAGGGATTGCATTTACTGTATCAGTTGTCCAAGAAGTAATAGGCTGTCCACCTGAATCTACTTGACCACTTTCAAATCCACTGTTGTTAATTGGAATTGATTTATCACCATCTACAGCATGTTCATACACTCCTGTAGCATTATAGAACCAAGGTTTGCAGTAGATTTTCACGTATTCTTTACAGTTCTTATATAGGATTTTTTTTGCGACAATTTGATTTGCATTGTAATCACTTCTGTCATTAATATAAACATCCGTATT
The DNA here is from genome assembly GCF_051780025.1 of Bacillus cereus group sp. BceL062. Lineage (NCBI taxonomy): Bacteria > Bacillati > Bacillota > Bacilli > Caryophanales > Bacillaceae > Bacillus > Bacillus cereus group sp. BceL062. Next base: position 149,092 of record NZ_JBPWGY010000013.1, read on the forward strand.
GTTCACTTTGTATTCCTGAGCAAATAAATTATCTCGGTGATATACGAAGTCATTTCTCCAAGGAGTAAACACCCATTGTTCTTCTGAATGATAAAGGATTGAGTTTAAAACAAGGTTTACACTTTCTTTTTGGTTGTGGTAAAATGCTCTGAATATTCCACAGTTAGAAACAAGAACAGTACCTTTATCAAACATTGTTTTCTTAATAATTGAAGGGCCACCATTTAAGTGTTTTACAATTGTATCCCACTGGGTACTTTCCTCATCTTGTCCAAATAGGATAGCCGGAGAAATGTCCGCATAGCCTAAAGCTCCAACGTTTTGAATTGGTAGCAAGCGACTAATGTATGGAGAGTCTTTTTTAATTTCCTTAACTCCAAATTCATTGCTACTTGACGAAAACCCGATATCAGAAATAAATGTATTCCCTTTGCTCGTTTTGAAATCAAGAATATTAATCCCACTACCAGCATTATCTATCCAAATCGTACCGCCATTTTTTAAGTAATGCTCAAACTTGTCTTTAAACATAGATAAGTCGGCTTTACCGTAACCAGTTATAACGAGTAAATCATAATCCTCATAATGGTGATCTGGCATATCAAGGTTAACTGCCCAATATCGAACATCTTTTTTCAAGAGATCTACTTCTGTTGGATGCGGATTTTGTAATTCTATATATTTTGGAAGCGACAGGTGCTCATTGATTGTTTTACCAATAGAAGATAAATTTTCAACATTAATTACCGATTGAACAAAACTAAATCCAATGTTCATCTTACCTGGGTTTGTTTCACTTAATTTGGTTTTCAATTTTGCTTCGACGCGATGTTTAAATAGTTGAGGTGTTCGTGTTTGATAGTTTGCAATCATAACATCAGATGTTGCATAGAAAGAAAAATCATTCCCCTTCTCCTCAATTGCATAGACTTTCAAATGTTTGTATTTATCCGGATTTGATTCCATTTCAGAGACAGTATCTTTAAATTTGTCCATTGTTACTTGTTCGAAGAATGGATATGCGTTTAGGACTTCTTCCTTTAATTCGCTCTCTTTACTGTCATTTTTGTAATTAGGATAGACTACTTTGTATGTAACATCTTTGTTGTTACGGAAATTTGTAAATACAACAATACGGTATACAAAGTTGTCTTCACGAATTAATTGAACCTTAAACACTTCACTGTCCTGTAACGGTCCACTGTTTGCTTCTATGCGTATACTATTACCTACATAAATTAAGTCATTTCTTTTGTCTATCACAACTTCTTCTAAGGGTATAGCCTCTTGTTCAGTCTCAGAAGAGAAGCCGCCTAGATAAGGAATAACTTGAGCAGTTCTTGCATCGAAACGCCCTTTCAACTCCATTTGATAGAATACCGGTTTTGGAGTATCTTGACGATTTTTACGAATAGTAAATTCATCCGTTACATAGACTGCATCAGTAGGAAAAATAGCTTGTCCGGATTCAGTTTCTAATAAGAAATTATGATTTGGATAAACCATATAATCTCTTTCTATGAAATTAGATAATCCGTTTTCTTGAATTTGAGAAGAAACATCCTCTAATAAGATGTTCTCCTCGGGTGATACAGATTTTGATTGTACATATGCAAGGTTTGCACTATTCTTAGGAACCTTATTACCAATACGAATAGCGTATCCTCGGTTTCTATGACCGCTGCGAACAAGATCTTTATGAGGTTGCATCTGCATGTTTTGTATCCTCCCATTCTTTTAACTTGTTTAAGATAACAATCAATTCATTATCTTTCTGATTCGTTTCTAGGACTAAAATCTCGTCCATTGTAACGCGACCGTCTTGGTTAAAATCTAAAATAGTGAAAAGCTCCTCATCTTCATATCTCTCTACTCCCTCATACATAAGGAGGTAGTTAATGATTTTTGTTTTTGTAGTTAATAAATTCTTTTCATCTTGAGTTAATTGAACTTTATCTGGCTTTGAAACAGGACTCAACAGCATCTTATAGCAAACACCAATATTGTTATCTTTGTCTGTAATCCAAATATAATCCTCTATAATCTCATCTGTACGCTTCGCTTGGATATATGGAGCATGGTATTGATATAGATACTGTCCCGAACGTTTTTGTGCCTCAACTGCATCCCTTGAGATATGTCTAGAAATGAATCCTTTAGAAGCAATAATTTCTAGATTAGAGTGAGATAAAAAGTTTCCTTCATAATCAAGCGGTTCAATAATAAGTGTTGAGAAACTTGCTCCATCTGCATGTAATCGATCTGGTGTAGCTGTGATTCTAAAGCTATCTGTCTTATTTATTGTATTCGTAATATATAAGAACCCTTCATGATTTTGATTTTGAATTGGATTCATATCAATCATTGTTGCTAGTTTCCTCGGTTCACCATAACGGTTTCCTTCTTGATACACAATTCTTTTCCCACCATCGTGTTTAGCGAAATCAATTCGATAACCATCAACAGCTTTGATATTGTAATCAACTGTGTAGGTATCGTTTACTTGATACATTGCATAGAGGGTTTTGTTTTTTAATACTGCCTTTCTATTTGTGTGGAAGGAGAAATAAAACCTCTTACCATCTATTCTGTAAGGCTCACCTATTTTTTCTCCATCCTCTGTACGGATAGCAATATCTCTAAATTTCTCATCAAGGTTATTATACGCAACCTCAACGTAATCACTTTTGCCGTCATACTTGAATGGTTCTTGATTCCACGTTTGATATGCTCCTGTTTCATGATTAAAGAATGAAACTTTTTGCAACGTGTCTCCATTTTCTTTTTGAACCAGGATCGGTGAATGATCAATTGGCGCTACAGGGATTTCAGACCAAGTAACATTCTGGCCACTAATTCCTCCATCAAATAAAGATTGCATAACTGCAAAAGGTAGCTGCGTTTTAATATTAGAAGCATTTGGTAATTTGTTATTGAACAGTGCCCACTCTTCTAAGATAACTTCTTCCTGAATAGGTGTTTCTTCATTTGCAAAAATCAATTCTTGAGGAGTTGTAAGTAGAAGCCCTGTATTTAAAGCTTTCGCATTTTCACCATTAATAGTTAACTCAATACCTTCATCATTCCAACTACAAAGGAATTCATATGACGTACTTCTTTCGAGTGTTTTAGGGATAGTAATTGAACTTGCACCAACAGTATAGGATAAATTAGTTCCACGTACTGCAAGAGATAGTTCATTTGTATCTGAGCGGAAAAGAGTTTGGTCTTTATCGATACGGTTTTTTGTAGTTAATTTTAAATAGATACTCCCTGCTTTTTTATCAAACAAGCTCTTTACTGGAAACTTTAATGATGACCCCTTGCGAACTACTGAATCATTAATACTAGAATTCGGTATATACGGTGTAGAATCAACTCGGTCTTCTAATTGATGTTTTCCTACAATAAGAATTTCATCTGTTTGGAATACTAGGGTAATTGTTTGCGGGGTTAATAAATTAAAAGATTGCGAGATATAAGACAAATCTCCTTGTGAGATGTCAATCTGTTTTAAAATTGTCTCCCCGGATTTAATTAAGCACTCACCATTTCCTTGAGCATTGAATGAAAGTGTATGGTCTTTTGCAAGTAAAGAAATAGATTGAGAGAACGTTGCTTTCTTAGTAGTAGAGCCTAAGAGCTTTATGTACTCGTGATCTCCTATTTTAATCGTTTTAACCTCTACTCCCCCACTGTCTGCATTACTTTTCCATGCAGTAGATTGTGGTTCTTGTATTTCACAAGAATAAAAGATTTCTCCTACTTCACCACATACACGAACTTGGCCATTTACAAATAAAGCAGATTCAAATTTAAATACCGTTTTATTGTTTAGTTCAACTGTAAAATGAGATCCATTAGAAGAGATTGTTAAAATGTTAGAATTCAAAATATTATCCTTTACATCTACGACTCCATAAATCTTCTCAGAATCTTTTACAATTCCGCCTATATGTAACTTGTTTTCTTTATCTAAAGAAGTAAATAAATAGTTTCCATCACTTAAATATTTAGGAATTAATGCTACCTTTTCCATTGGCTTGGAAAACGACAATATTACTTTACTATCTTCATAGAGTTCATTTGAAATAGAAACATACCCTGCACTTTGGAACGTAATCGCGTTTGGAATTGTAGCGTGTTTAATAATTGTTCCCGGATTAGTGAACATTTCTGCACCACCTTTTTATTGATTTCTTTTGACAATCTAACCTTTACTTCTTATTAATGTCCATAAGAAAAGGAGAGGAATCTCTCCTCTCCCTAACTCATTTAGAATGATGTGGCATTAAAGACTTTAGCCCTTTGCCAATCATCGTTCTCAAATACAGAATCTCTAACTATGTTGCTACTAGCAGGTAATAACATTGCCCCCATTCCAGTTGGCCCCTTAACATAATCGATACCATCAGCTGTCGGCAATTCTTTTTCAGCTAATACTGTTTTTAATGGCTCAGAATATAGATAATGCTCTTGTTCTTTTAGATAGTAGTAACCTTTCTGAATTTCAGGATGCCAATTCTTGCTTGGATCTTTTCCATTCAAGGTACCTACCAAGAACTTCTTACCGTCAATATCTTGGACACTTGTTTCTACCCACAAGTCATTATCCTCTATAATGTAACTAATATTCTTATAAATCCCATCATATCCTTCAAAAGTTTGAGGTGTAGGAAGCTCTAGCTTAAAGTCTTCTGTTGGTGTACAGACCCCATCAAATACTTTCACTTCAGGTGAACGCCATACAATGTCTGTCCCCACCTTTTCAAAATAAGTTGTATCTAGATGAACTTTCACACTATCTACTTCACGACGTTTATAAACAACAACGTACTCTTCCCCTAGTGCAGGCTCTAATACTCCTGCCTGAGATGGAGACCAATCAATATAATTACTCTTTAATTTGAAGTCACCTGTTTTTAAAGTGTCGTTCCAAATGTGATATGTTACACTTCCGTTTTTTTTCTTACAAGAGACAATCTCGATAACATCACTTAAAGGCAGTGGATCCATTCCATTAGCATCTGAACCTCTTACCATTTCAGCTGTAAGAAGTTCAGATGTTCTGTATGTAACTTCAAGAGGAAGATGTTTTCCATTCCAATCGATAGGAACAAAGGATTCATCAATTCTAACTCCATCCTTCTTATGAACAGAATCTTCAATAATAGAAATCTTATAAGGCATCGCATCTTCAAATTCTGCTTCAGGAGCTAATGCTGGCAGAATAATATTTGGAGGTATAATAATTGTATTACCTACTTTTAATTCCTCAATTGAATTATTAGCTGCCCTCAAATCGTGTACGTATATATCATATTTAGAAGCAATACTTTCCCATGTGTCACCATTTGCTACTACATATTCACGATCAAAATCTGAAAGAGTTGAAAGATTAAATTGTGTACGAACAAACTCCCCGCGGATATCATTCGCATTAATTACACCTGTATAAATCTTTTCTTCTGATGCCCAATCTACATACCCTTTTGGAGGAGTATTCGGAACCTTGATACTTATTGGTTCACTTGAAAAGTCTGTAACGTTTAAGCCATGATCTTTATCATAAACTGAGTTATGACTAGATTTCTGTGTATAAACTGTACCGTTCTTAAATAATAGAGAAACATCGTCGTTCTTGGATGTGTTCGGAATTGTGATAAGCTGATCCTTCACCAAGGTTGTATCTTCATTCAGCAGAATGTCCTTATTGCTTCCTTTAATTGCATTTACCGTCGTGTTATACATTTCAGCTACATCATTTAATGTTTGTCCATTAACGACTTTGTGTACTTCGTTTGGCCATCCATTTTTAATGTAATAACGGTACTTGAGATTCGGCAATAAAAATGGTGTAAATGTAGAATCTAACTCTCTTTCGTAAGGTCTTAGATATTGAACCTTCCCTGCACCATATTGATAATGCATAAGGACTCCTGTTTTATCTCCAAATTCCAATTTCCTTTGTATAGCTTTTGCAATTACTTCATCAGATGCAGATGTAGATTTACCAGTTCTAGACCCTTTATTCTCCTCTGATTTAAGGTACAGCATAACATCCGAAGGTCTTCTTGTTTGGTCTGTAAGCTCATATTTTTGCTGAGCAGCAGTAATTTGTTGCTGATTAAATGGAATTTGATTTGAGATACTAGGATATTTGAATGGATAGTCACTAATTTTCTGAAGTGATTTTCTACCTGTACTTAAACCATCTACAGCAGATACATCTTTATTAATTATATTGACTACCTCTTTGTATAAAATATTTTGGTAAACATCTATAAGATCAACTACAGGTGTTCCTCTTGCGGAAGAACGTGTCATTTCTACAGTTAAGAAATATGGCTGAGGAGAGAATTTAATCGCTCGATCTTTTACATTCATTGGATTGTCAATTACTTGAAGAAGATTTCGAGGATCCTTCTGATTTGTTCTTGTTTTAGAGAAAATATAAGTTATCTTGGTATTACTTGCATCCTTTGGGGAGAATGCTTGTGTATCCCAACTTAATAGCGCAGTTGTCTTACTAAAGTCGAACTTACTTCCTTCATTAATTGGGCCTAACGTTACACTATGGTTTGTGGCCCCACGTTTTAACCGAAGACGCTTTGTGTTTTGACGATAAGGTGCTGTTATTGGACCCCAGAATATGTTGTCTCGACTAGAAGAAGAACGAATATTCATTTCAGTACCAGCTGGTTGCTTCTGAATAAAACGTATCTTATCTACATGCTTGAATGACTTTCCAACACTAGTTGCCACCTGTGTCATATCAATTTTAACGGTGTAATCACCATTTTGGTCATATAATCCACTATCTTCCGAACGTAACTCAACCCTATCAATAATAGGGGAAGTTGCATTATCTGAAGATAATAAAATTATTTTTCCTTGAACGTAACGAACGTTTTTGTAAAGCATTACGCTCTGTCCTGTAGATAAATAATTCTGCCCTTGAATAAGTTTTTTGTTTAAAGTAATTGGCTCCCATTTCGACCATGTAGTTTTATTGGCAGAGGTACGAATCTCAATATTAAAATCACTTGTTCTTAATTTACCTCCCACAATGATTGCATCTGCTGTCGTATCAAGTGCTTTAATAATTACTTTGTAATCACCAAAACCGTAAGAGTCAAAAGTAATTTTATCTACCTTATTAGGGTTTGTTAGAGATAATGTATTGATTGACTTTGTTTGCTTCTCTACCCATTGGTATGCTTCTGCTACCAATTCTTCTTTATATAGCTTTGCTTCGACGTTCTGAGTACCCACATTTTGAAGGCGCACATGCACTTCTAAATTATCACCTGTAGCTACAAATTCTACAGGTGTATTAGCATTTCTTGTTTTAATATCTTTTCCTGATACCGTCCATTTCGTTGAATCAATCCGTGTAAATTCCCTGCTGGTTGCTGAGTAAAACGTAGAAGGTAATTGTGCTTGGATTTTTGCATCAATATGATAGCTAAAAGGTTCTTGAGCATCAAATTCTTCTGTTAGATAATCTCCATAAAATGCTTTTAGTCGTCCATACAATGAACTAGAATAAAAGTTTCTCTGGTACTGTGCCAATCTGTGTCACCACCTTAAAAAAATAAGGGGGAGATTTCTCTCTCCCTATCGATATTTTACGTAAAATTGGAATGTGTAAGCGTCAAAACGCATGTAAGAATATGGCCCATACTCTGCTTCAGGATGATAGAATGCAATTCCTTTTATCCACCCATCACGTAAGCCTTCGCCAAATGACTTATTAAGAGAGATCCAATGAGACTCTCCTCGATTAAAGTCTATTCTTTCTATCTTTTGATGATTAAATAAATTTGGTCCATTTTTTGCTGAAGGGAGATCCCATTTACCTGCATAGTTGTGAGCCCACACATGAAGAAAACGACCATCCTGCGGATATCCATGTTGTGTATTTCTTCTACGTATATAAAACTGAACATCTAAGATTTCTTTTCCCTGTAATTTTTGTCTCCAATCATTATGATCAAGGAAGAACAAACATTTATTATTACCCCACCTTGTTCCTTTTTTAACATAAAGACCGTCCTGTTTTTTATTTTCAAGCTCTATCCATTCCCCATGAAACACTTCTCTATCATCGTATTCGTTACGCCATTCAGACGGATTTCTTACAACTCTACCGCTCTGCATTAAAATGACATAATTTGTACGCCATGTTCTGCTTCCTACATCTTTTTGAACCTTCTCTAGAATTGGTCTTGGTTGTGTTTTACCACTAACAGTAGCCCATGATGATGCGCCCGCTCGGTTTACAGCTCTTACTTTTTCAACATATGTTGTATCTGGATTTAACCATTCGTGAGGTGAGTCTAAGTTATTCGTTCTTTGTATAGATGGGTTTGTCCACCACGTAGGTAAATATTCATAATACTCAGCGGTAGGCACAGCATCCCAAACGAAATTTAGTTCGTGTTGTCCAGACCACGCCATACGAGGTTTTGGAGCTGCGGGAGGTTTTAACGGATCAATTTTTATATAATCTAAGATCCAAAACCAATCACTTACATGTCCATTTTTATCAAATACACGAACAGCATAATGGTAAACACCATCTACATTGCCCGTTACATTATGAACATAAGCTGTATTTGGACCGTTGTAAATGTCGTAGTAAGACTGTGTAATCCACTGATTTGATAAATCGTATTGTTGAACACGTAGGTTATAACTTGCTACACCAAGGGGGACGTTATCCACTTTGTAGGGTCTGTAGTAAGACACTGACTTCTCTTTTCTTTTATCCACTGCAGAAACTCGTAAAACATAACGTGTTTCTTTTGAGGAAGAAAGATGTACAAAATTGATGTGATCCATTGGGATATTAATTTTTCTTCCTAATGATTCTACATCTTCTACTCGATAAAATAATGTATAAGTACAAGCCTTATCAGTGAAACCAACCTCTAACTCAACCTTATAATACGAAACATCTTCTGAAAGTTCATTTAAAAAGTTAATCGTACATGTACCTGGTTTAAGATCTGAGGGTTGCCAGCTAACATCAACAGATAAATCCTCTTTACCATTATTATATGCACGTCCACTTTTTACATAAAGCGGTTCAAAACCTCCAAATGTTAAGTACACATTACTTGGTTCTCTTGGTGGAATTCTAATAAGACGGTCAAAGATTGTATATATCTTATGAATGTCTTGAGCCCCTAGACCATCTTCAATAAGTCTTTGAATTTCATCTCGATATGTATCTTCTTTTTTTGCAATTAACCATAGAATACTTTCGAGGTTTTCAAAATCGGTACGACTAGGAACAGTTTCACGAGTAAATAAAGCCAACGCTTTTTCTAAGGCATCGTTTTCTTCTATAGAATCTACCACGTAATCCTCTAATACTGAGGCAGCATTTTCTCTAATCTCCTCAAAGTATTGACGAGTCCCGATGTATTCATATGCGTCTGGTCCATCTCGCCATACAAGTCCATCCTGTAAAAATACAGGTCCAAATTTAAATCTTTTTCTTCCACTAAAAGCAGTGGAGTCGTTAGCAGCTGTTACTTTTACTTCCCATTCATAAGTCTGCTCTAGGTCAAGAACACCCTGATGAGATGTTATGTCTGCTTGTTGATCTGTTCCTGTAGAGAAGGTAATAAGGGCTGTATTAGAGCCCGTTTTATATACCTTTACTTCTGCATTTTTCTGATAATCACCAGAGTTTTCTTTAATGAATGTCCATGAAAAAATCAATGAGGAAGGAACGTCTGGAGAAACGATGGAGTTAAAATTAGGAGATAATCCTTCTGGTCGTTTTGCCATTTACATAACATCCTTTCTTAGCGATCAAATACCGCTGGGTGAACTGGTTCAACAATCGCATAATCAAAACGAACTTTTACAGAAGATGTTGTAGCTAGTTTTCTAACACGTAGTTTTGTAGAACCGTCATGATTGAAGATCAAGTAGAATGTTTTATACTGTCCACTTGTATCAAAGTCTGTTCCGTTTAAAGTAGCTTTGTTAATAACTTGGTTTGTCTTTGAGTTAACTGCAGAAATCTCAACAACCGCATTAGAAGGAAGACTACTTGTTGATAATCTTACAATCGCAACATAACGACCATACTGCATTCCATCTAATGGAGCATTTAACAGGTCTGAAGCAGCAGTAGCACCACTTTCAATTGCTTTGTTTAATAATGTTTTTGAGTCAGCAACTGCAGTGTTACCAGTTGAAGATGCATCATTTGAATCAAACTCTCTTGTCCATCGAGTGTTTGTCTTCCCTAATACTTTCAACTCTGCATTTTGTGCAATTGTCCCACCTGTTGTTTCAGAAATCTTGTCGTTAATCGCATCAGCTACTTTCGTATTTGAAGTTGATTCTACGTAGATGTCAGAACCGGTGATTCCCGTAGCAGTCTTTGTTAAATCAACGTTTGCCTTCGGAAGTTTACCCTGTACTTCTTGTGTAAGCATAATCTTCTCTGGCATACCAGGGATTCCTGAAGTGCTACCTAAGTGACGGTGTTGCTGAATTGTAGGATTTGTAGGCTTGTCCTTATCAAACTTCCATACTGGTCCACCATATCGTTTATCGAACTCAGCATACCAGTCATGAGTTTCAAGTGCATCTATACGAGACTTTACGGTAGAAGTTCGTTTAAGGTTTAGTAGCACGTTTGGGTCTGTAATAGGTTTTCCGTTTACATCCTTTGGTGCAGCTGGCATTTGAGCTAATTCTCCTAGCATACGCTGTACTGCCATTACAGCATCTTGTAGAGAGTTTACATGCTCAGCCATATTATAATCTTTAAGGTTTGTCCATCGTTGCAGGTTGGGGTTCGATTTAGAACCACTTCGCTCGTCGAATAATTCTGGGAAACGAGTAAGAACTAAATCTGGGTAAACATTATTCCCAACTGCGTTTTGTACTGAGCCAGTTTCAGCCATATTTTATCCACTCCTTGTTAATTTGGTAGATTAAGAGATAAAGAACCTTCTCGGTTAACTCTTACTGATATACCTTGTGATCCTCTTGAGAATGATCCCTCTGTATCTATAACGGCAGAGAATGAACCTTTACCAAGAGTTACAGAACCGCTGCCTACTTCTACATCAGCTAACGTCGTTTGGGTCATTGTATTATTTAGAGTAAAGTCTTCATCTGTTGTTAATTTGTAAGACTGAGGCGTATCATTCTGATCGGTCCAATCCACTATAAGCTCTTCTAAAACAGGTGTCACTGTTCTATCAGCAGTTTTCATATCTACATGAATTTTAATTTGTGGCTCCTCATTATTATGAAGAGCATCTTCCCCGGTAACGATTTCCATACCAGAGGACGTATTGTCGCTAAATGTATAACCATAACGATTGTCCCAAGTGATATGAGTTTGATATAGAAATTCACGTAAAGCTACCAATACGTAATGAAGCGGAATAATTTCAGAAGCCATTACTGTATATTTATAATTCTCTAAATCATACTCATCATTTGGTATTTTTCCTTTAGCAACTATCTTGTATTTGAATTGGATTTCTGGGTGATTCTCTTCAATTTGTTCCTCTGTTCCATGTAGTCCAACATAAGCTTTGAATTCTCGAACAGAAGACTCTTCTTTTGGAGCAGTTATTAATAAATCGTCACCGCTACCAATACCTGATTGTACTTCGTTATCTTTCCATGAAGCAGAGAAACCATCCCAGATATGAGGTAGATAATGAAACCCCATATTGTTTTCTTCAATACTACGCCAATAAGCTTCTCCCCAGTTCATATGATCCCAAGAGAAACCTAGATTGCTATTAATCTGATTTACGTATTGGATATATGTTTGAGAAGGTGTCCCATCTGTATTCATAAGTTTTGTTTGAACATACTTATCATCAGATAGCGAGCCTAATTCAACTTGAGATTTATTAATGCCAAGTTCTCTACTAATACCATTAATAAGCCCTTTCTTTGTTGCTCCACCAGGATTCTTAAAGACATCTAAGATACGATTCTTAAAGTCTTCGTTTCTTTCACCTGGTAATCTAGAAATACCTAACAACATACCAAACTCGTCAAATACGTTCCAGATATGATGAAGCATATATTCATAATGAAGGGTATCCCCTACTTCAATTGCATCGAATGGTTTAAAGATATTATCTTTCATGTAATAATCCATTACTTTGATATACACATAACCTTCGATAGTATCAATCATATAGGAGTTGTCGTCACTTTCAAAAAATATTCGCAAAGTATCAACTGGCATACAATCTCTTCTTACACCGTCAATAACTAAACGAACGTGAAGATCTGGCGTTTCAACATCCACAACGTCACGAGTAGCAAGTGGAATCTTATAACAGTAATCGGCTGTTTGTAAGTTTGCTGTACCGATGTACATGTTGTTCCAAGCTTGCTCTATGTAACGTTCAATCTCTGATAATTCAACACCAAATGCATCTAAAAATAAGGCCCCTATCGATTTCGGATCTTTGGCCATCTTCATCCATTGGGGAAGCATGGACATCATACTCGTTGTATGTTTGTTTAACAATGTGCCACCTACTTTCTATGCTACGTTAATTTTTCTTAAGAAGTATCGTTCTTCTAATGAAGGTTCTACATTCTTAATGAAGTACTCTTTTTCACCGACAACAAGTTTTTTAAATTCCATATCAAGAATTTGTTCGCTTGTTTCCATTACACGTTGAATAATTTCATTGATAATAATTGGAGAACCCATGTTTAATTGTTTCATGTACGCTCCAACATTTTGAACAACTTTATTGCGGATGTGTTGTCTTTCAAGAGAAGTTGTTTTGGAGTGGAAAATTAAGTTGAGAGTAATGTCCACGGGGTTGTATTCACTTGTTTTTACTTCTACATTCATGCCATAAGCAGCTACTTCAGATATAACGCTTTCTACACGAGTTAATAGATCGTTTTCAATCGGATAAACTTGAGGAGTAACATAACACGTAAACGAGCCTGTTCCTCTTGTAAACCTTTTAAACTGAGCATCAGCAACACCATCAATTCGTAGTGTTTTTAATCGTATGGCAGTTAAATTTGCACTCTGTTCAACAGATACTTGATTAGAGATTCTTGCACGATAGTTATCGTCTGATTCATCTCCATCACGAGTACAGTTTAACAGTTCACCAATAAGGTCCAGATATCCGCCTGTTGATGTTGAAATAAAACCCATCTTAGTAATTAAATCTAATTCATCGTAGAATGGACTAAATTCTTCTATCATTACTTCTGCAAACATTCGAGCAATCGATCCTGGACTTGTTTCAGTAATTCCACCTTCAGTTCGAAGTCGAGTCAAAACCGCTTCGAGCATTTCATCCTTTGATTTTCTCATTAACTGTTCACCTCATATTCTGATAATAAACCATGTTCTAAATTAAATAGAACTGGTATAACTAAATCTGCTATTTTTCTTCTAACAGTAATATAGAAGAGTATTTCGCTCGAATTAACAGGGACGGGTCTAACATTTAGATCACCAGGAAGTAGAAACTTGTCACCAGTTAAACTTTTTTCAATTAGGGACTTTCCTAAGTCTCCTGTTTCTCTTGTGTTAGGAAGACCAATTAATTCCGATAAATCAGCCCCTATCTCCCGATGTATAAACCAGTCCGGATTGTCTGTTCTTAATCTATTGAGTATTACTTGCTTCTCGCTTAAGTAAGATACTTGTAATGGAATATCCCTTATTAATAATCCTTCTGAGCTATCTGTTGAGATATTTCCTACTGAATCGATATAGAGTAATTCATCAAAGTCATTGTAACTAGGAGAACCAAGCTCTAAATCCCCTTCAGGTGAAAAACGAAAATCCACTTTCATTTGTTATCCTCCTCTCTTTATTCTTGAAGTTTCTATTCCTAGATCTTCAATCATAGATGTAACTTTCGCATCGTAATAATGTTTTCTCTTTTGCTCTTGGAACAAAGGAACATTGATGTCGGATTGTCCATCTTCTAGTGTAGAAATCATTGAAGCTTTTGGAATATTTCTCTTCTCTCCTACCTTATCACCATAATATAAATAAGGATTTAGGTTATGATTATTCCAAATGAATCCATATGGTTTTGTATGCATTCTCATTTCCTTTGTAGCAAAATGAATACTGTCACCATAAAAGATGATTGTGTTATCTTTCGCATCCAATCGAATGCCAGTATCCTCATTAACAAACATTTCAATTGAGCCGTCATCACAGAGCTTAAAGGTTGAACCTGTCACTGGGTGTTTTAATGCAATTTCATCTTCGCTAATAAATTGCCAGTTCTCTAATTCCTTTTCTAAACTCTTGGCCTTAAAGTTAACAAGTTCATTTTGTAATACTTGGCGCCAATAAGGATAATGAATATCTTTATCTCCATCTCCATATGTTTTATTTATATATGCTTCATTCATTGGAATCCTCCTTTCTAAAAAACACGGGATTGTCTAATTGTTCTTCCACCATATGGACTAAGATAATTTTCTTCGCTGTGATTTGATTTATATACTGTAGAAATATAAGGTGATTCCTTAGATTTATTTTTAAAGGAAATTGAAACTCTATCACCGTTTTTAACAGCTTGTGTAAATACACCGTCTCCATCTTTAGGTAAAGATACTTCTTTCATTGTTCGTAAAGCATGACTGTTTTCATCTGAGTAGACTACTTCACAGGTTAGTTTTGTGTAATCTACTTGAATTACATAGCCTTCAATCGTTCCTTGTAGTCTATTTAAAGACGGTACAACTACTTTACTATAAATAGACTGGTGGATTTGACTATTAAAGTTCATTGAATCACCTTCTCTTTAATACTTTCTTGAGTTATGAAATCATCTTTCATAGGTTTATAGATTGATTTGTGCATATTCTTATAGGCTACATAGAATTAATACGGATTTTTTATTTTCCCTTCTTCATTATGATAGATAAATAATTTGTCATAATTCTCACTAATAGCAATGAATGGATTTCCATAGTCAATCATGTTTAGCCATTATGCTGTTCAATTTCCTCTTAATTTTCATGCTGTCACCCATTTTCCTGGTCCCCCATAAATAGGAACTCCATTGTACATAATGTCTTTTCCTTTTGGCGCAATGTCTATATGAATAAAACCCTTTTTGTTTTTGAAATCTCCACCAATCGCAAGCGACCTCAAACCCAATTGCCATGCACAGTCTGCAATTTCCCTTACCTCTTCAATACTTCTAACAAGAATGTCAACTGCACAACCTGCTTCATGGGGGGAAAGTTGACCAGGGTTACTAAAGCGAAAACCACTAATAACTTCAAAATAAGGCTTTTGGGTTTTCAAAAGCAAGCTTTCAAACAACCTTTTTGCATCTGGTGAATAAAGATTTCCTTCATGACCATCGTATTTGTCACTATGAATAAACCTTTCCTTATTTAAGGAAACCATCTTTTCATACTTGGTAGTTCGAGCCCAACCAATACGATTAAGAAGAAAGTACTCTCTTGTGATGTCACTTTTCTTAAGAGAATCCCCTATGAATTGAACTGGTAGGTACGGGAAAGAACTTCTGTACGTCTGATCAATTAGTTTTTCTTCTTCTGATAATTCTGCTCCATCATTTTCATAAAGAGCATGCATTGGTTTTTCATTGCCTTCTTCTTTCTCATCTGCTTTTGCTGAGAAGCTAGCCTTAGGCGCAATAGAATTTACTTGAATAGCTGAAGCGCTGCCTCGAATATCAACGTAGTCTTCAGGGTTCTTTGTAGTTCCTCTCCTGTTATTAACAAAGTCTGTACAAACTTCAAAGTGTAAATGGACACCTGTTGACTCTCCTTGCATACCCATATTTGCAATATGCTGTCCTCTTTTTACTGTATCTCCGTATTTTACTTTTAATGTATTAGGGGGCATATGACCATAAATCGTATATAAATCATCCTTATGCTTAATAACTATCCAAGTACCAAATCCACCTACCCCACTTCTAGCTTGAAGAACAACTCCATCACCTGCAGAAAGTATCTTACAGTTGGTATCGCCAGGTGTGTTTGGAGCTAAGTCCACTCCATTATGGTTTGTTCCCCAACGGGCTCCCATAACGGAAGTGAATCTATATGATTTTGGTTCTGCCGGAACGCCTAGTTCACCCGAACCTGTGAAGTTTCCAACTCCTCCCTCAGGTTCTTTTACGGCGTTACCTTGGTCTTCCGACTTTTTACTATCATCGGAAGCTTCTTCTACTTCTTCCTCTTCATCATCAGTTTTAGGAAGTTCAAATTTAGCAAGGTACTCTTTTCTTTTTTTATACTCTTCCTTACCTGCTTTAATTTTCTTCTTATATGATTCAAGATTATAGGTTTCTTTGTTTATAGCCATAACTAAACTCACCTGCCCTTAATGTACCTGGTCCTCTATAAAGTGGTAGATTGTCATAGCCCCAAGCTGATTCGGGACCAATATCAACATGAACAAAATTAGGACCAACTGCAATAGCACGGAATCCTGTTAACCATGCAGTATCAGCTATATAAATTGCTTCTTCCGTTGAATCAGCATATATATCCATGGAAATACCAATAGAATGAGAAGACTCTCCATCAGAAGGATCAAACCCTCTAGCTATTCTTAAGGTTCTGTATCCGAGTCGATTTTTAAGAAGACGGAAAGCTTGTCTTGCTTCACTTGTGTAGAAATTCTCTTGAGGTCCATTTAAATGAATAAACTCGTTTGGAGGTAATGGGGAATAGTTTTTCTTCATGTCATAACTGGATGACAGTTTAAAGTCCTCCACATAGTTTGACCTTAGGTAGTCTGGGGCAATAATTCTACTCTCTTTTAGTTTTGCAGTAGGGATACTTATCTTAGCTGCAAATTTACTAGCATATGCTAATTCCTCTTCTGTTGTTGGTTGCCTAAATGGTTTATCCACGACATCTTCTCTTATCGGATCTTGAGAAAGGTCACATCCAGCTGCATAATTCTCTTCGATATCTTTATCCGATAAAGGTGCTGATTGGGCAGAAAATGCACTTACTTTTGCCTTACCGGTAACTAGATTCATAAACCAGTCTTTATTAATTCCACTACCAGGACAACTTTTCGGTTCTTTGCCATTAATTAATCCTTCACGGTGAAATTGTACACCCTTCGCTTTAAGAGCAAAGTATTTAGCGATAGCAACAGCAGATTCTAACTGTTTACCTTCCAACTTGTCTTTACCTATATCAAAGTTACCTATCATTTCATACATGGCGGGATGACTAGAAGTTGTACCGTTATATCCTGTTGCACTACATGGAACAGATGCAATATCACGTCCAAGAATTACTTGTCCATCCACACCAATAGTGAAGTGTTGCGCGATATTATCCCAGCCTTGGTATACTGTGTGGAACTTTTTCATATCATCGTTTAATTTTGTTAGTGTCTGACCTTTAGCCTTTGTATGGTCTGGATCATAGGTGTGGTGAACAAAAACCCCATCGATCATACTCGTATCTACAGTGTTTAAGAATTTAACTACTTCATCACCACTTGCAAATATTTTGTTGTACTCCCACTTTCCACCTGTTCCTTTACCACCAGCAGAAGATGAATTTCCACCACCGCCGCCACCAGATAAAACGTCCAGAGTTAAAATTGTATCTGTATACCCGTCTCTTCCAAAACCTTTGTACATCGCAACTACCTGGTTCGCATAAACATATCCACCAGTATAAACCTTATCGCTCGTAGGAGTAGGTACAGTAAAACCGTTATACAACCAGGAAACCCCATGCACGTTTTGTTTTAGCTCAAATCCTTGTTTTTTAAAATCTGAATACGGGATCTTACCCCTAGAGATAACACCTCCAGCATAATCATGTTTATATTTAAGAATCATACAACCCACATAAATGTTGTAGACCGGGTCATTACATGCTTTCGCAAAATCTAAACCTAACTTAGTAGTTATACCTCCTTCGGTTTGCATTAATCCAACACAGTTAGAAGAGTTTGGTGTTTTAACGTGGTCTCCACCAGATTCCGTTGCCATAATTACCTTAATCATGAGAGGGTTTACACCAGCTTTTGCTGATTGTTCTTTAATGTGTTGATTCCATTGATCAGTACCAGCTATCTTAGCTTTAAGCCCTTTTTGGTAAGTAGTTTTAATACGATCATCATAGTAATCATCTGGTCCAGTATACTGAGCAACCGTAGGTAATTCTCCATTGAAGTTTACTGTACCGCCACCACCTGATGCTGCGACTTCTCCGCCACCTTCTTTTGGCTTCTCTTTTTTCTTTTTAAGTGAGAAACCCTCTAGAAACTTCTTACGTTCCGCATATACTTCTTTTGCTGCTTTTATTTTCTTTATATACATTTCCGTGTTATAGGTTTGTTTGTCTTTTTGTGCCATAGGGTTATTCCTCCTTATTGTGATAAGCTAACCATTTATTTTGATTTTCGCTATAGTTAACACAGAAAAAGAAGAGGCTATGCCTCTTCTTTCGTTATATTATTGCTGTTTCTTAGCTAACTCATTAAGTTGATGAGCTTTCTCAGTTTTTGCATATACACCTTCTTCTCCCCCCGAACCGGTAAAGAAGTTAGCTATTTCTATAAATGCGTTACCGAAGAACTCTGCATCCCCATCATCATGGAATAATGTTGCATTGAACATTTCGTCGTATCGACCTGGTGCATCACCATAAATCATACCTGCATGGTTGTTAATACCTGCTGTTAATTCTTTCCCTCTATAAGTTAATGGCATTGCCACAACACATTGAAGGTTTTCCTTAAAACGGCGATAGTGTTCAAACAGCATTTCTGTACCAATCCATATGCCTGCATTAACAATGAATCCGACTGGCGTGAAGGAAGCTGCTCCCCGAATCATACCTAATGCTCCTTTACCAATCTTGACTATATCATCAGAGCTTGATAAAACTTTTGCAAAAGCATTTCCTGATTGCAATATAGCTTTTTTACTTGTGTTTTTAAGAAACCCTACTTTACTTGAATTTTCGCCTGAAGTTTTTTGCAGTTTTTGGGCTACCTCTTCAAAGTCTTGCACTAGTTGCTTATGCAGTTTTGAAACATCTCCATCCCCTTGTGCGATAATGCTATCCATGGTTTTTAGGATTTTATCCATATCCCCACCAGTATTCGCCATGCTCACTGTATGTCTTAGCCCCTTTGTAGATACCCATTTTCCTACATCCGCAGGGATTCCTTTAGATTTAGTAATCCATTTAGCCAAGTTTCTTCCAGCTTTATTAGTAGCTGCACGTATTGCAGCTGTAGCAGCTAATGACTGAGCAAAACTCGTGTACCACTTACTCATTTCAAGCATTACTTGATCATCGTTTACAACCAATAGGTCTGGTTCTATGGAAGTAACGAATCCTGTTTCCATACTAAAGTGATGTGTTACTGATTTGATTAACGCATTTCCTTGCAGGTCGTTAATCTCATCATTGATGTGCATCATATCATGAGGTTTAGCGGTAGGATCTCCCAATACTAGTAGATTTCCTTTATACATATCTTTCATACTATCTCTAAGAGTAGAATGTCCGAAGTATGTAGCCATTACTTCTGAAGTATAGAAGTCTGCAAACTTTGCTACAATGTCTGCTTCTACTACTCTTGTTTTCTGCTTGTCAAAACGAATATCAGCATCTGCATACAACACCGGTGTTTGTTTTCCATCATAGTTTACGATAACATTCGTGAAAATATTATCCTCACTAGCTTTAATATTATTTTCTATAATATCATAAGCCGACATGTAGAACTTGTTTTGCATGTATGGGCGTCTTGGTTGCCCTGTAAGATATCTTGACCATGTTTTCTGTATAGGGTCAAACTCATATCGAGAATCGTACTCGAATGCACAACGCCAGTACGGTTTACCGAAGAATAATGTCGATCGTAATTCAAACGGATGAACAGCTGCTATATAGTCCGGAGTTGAATAGGTAATCGTTTGTATAATATCCCAAACTGTGTTGTTGTAGAATTTAACAACTACATTGTCTGCATCTCCTGGGTTAAAGATTTTAAACTTATTTTCCCATAGGCGTTTCCAGCTAAAATCTTCGAAAATATTATTTCGTTCTCCGTTAGGGTGCAACCATTCCGAAAATGTAGGAGTCCCATTTGAAGAGTAGATATTTTGAGCAACTTCTCCATATTCATCATTAAACCAAATTAGATTACCCATGGGTTTTGAATCCTTTGAACTGTTAACGTCAAATGGTTGGCCAAAATGCATAATCCCTAGAGGGTTATCTTTGAATAACCGCTCATCTACTACACCGTTCATGAAGTCTTTAAACCAACTTCCTTTTGAACTCATAAGACTACAAATCAGGTCTCGTGGTTCAGTTACACTGAAGATTCCATCGTTGTCATCATCAGGGTCACCAGATACTACGTTTCCTAATTCAACTCCGTCACCTTGAGCAATGATTTCAATTACATCACCAATCTCAAGTTCTGAAATCGTACCATTAAACACAATTGGTAATGCACTAGCTGTTGCACCATACCCCATTCTCAAATGGATACGCGCTCCTGTTTCTAGGAAAAGATTCTTATGAATTTCGTTTTCCTTTTTCTCAATTAAATCTTGAGGAATATCATTCCAGATATAGTTGTCCCACCATTTTAGCTGACGGTCTACATAGTCAACATCAGTACGACGAGTTGTTAAGTTCGAATAAACATTAGTCATAGAAATTACTGCTGTATCTGCAGCTACCTTACGAGAACGATGAACGTCTATACTTCGAATAGCGTTGAATCCGTACATATTATCCCAGAATTTGTACTTACCAAAGTAATCACCTTCATGGATGATAAACATCTGGAATCCTGGAAATGCACGAAGCATTCTTCCACGTTGATCATGATATCTTAAATCATAGAACATTTCTTCATACAGCACGCGTGGATCAACATCATTATACAAGCGCAGGTCTGTAGACTCTGTTGAGGCTTTAGCCGTCTCATCAACTTGATGAATTATTTCATAAAGCTTTGCACCTTTTTCAAAGATTTTTTGTGAATACTCGTATCCATTCTTATCTTTTTTACTCCCAGCGATTTTGTCTGTAACTTTATCGACGAACTTTCCAACAGCGCCCCTTGTAGCAAGGTTAGCTAGATTATACTTCCCAACAAAGTCTGCAGCTTTTTCAATCCAGCCATCTGTTTTACTTAATTCATACAACATTTTTAAATGCTTCTCATAAATCGAGTATAGTGAATTTTTATCCATTGTTTCTAGATGCTTTTTCATGAACTTCTTGATATTTTTCTTATCAGAATCAACTTTTAAGTTGTTTGCTTTTAATACCTCTAAATCATAGTATTCAAGCTCTAAGAGTTGATCCATATAGTCATCTTTATTCCCGTCACCCATCGTAACGCCCTCATCTAGAGTTAATCCGGCATATCCCTTATAGACATCCTTATTGTAACCACTAAATGTATTAAATGGCTTAGTCGCATAATGGTTGAACCGGTTCATAACACCACTTGCAAAACTATTGTCTTCGATATCCTTAGAAAATTTAATTTTAGCATCAGGCTTTTCATACAAAGCAAACATTCCATCCCAAGGACGACAATAAGCTTCATAGTTCTCACGATCCTTATCTAACTTATCTAGCTTCTCGTAGTGTTCCGCAAGTTGCTTAACTGCTGTCTGTAAATTGTATCTCCAGTTGTACATTAAGCGTTTTACTTCATCAACCTTTATATCAGCTGAAGAAACGTCTACTTGCGCTAACCCTACACGTCCAGCCTTACTTACAGTAGGTTTTTTTCCTTTGAAATGCTTCCACTGACTTGTTTTATCAAGGAATGCTTTCATAAGTGTCATGAATCGTTCTTTTGTGATTTTTGATTCTGTTTTAGCGAAGTCCATATAATCCATATCATTCGTTTTTTTAGGCTCTTTAATGACTTCTTTCTTAATTAGATCACTAATCGCAGTAGTATCTGGACCTCTTAACTTACTTCTTCTTACTTTAAAACTTGCATAATAAATATCTTCCGCAGGTTGATAAGAGACTATCTTTTTAGTTTTGTCCGCCTCTTTTAAATCCCCTCGACACTCTTCAATGAATGTAGGGGCTGAATAATATTTCTTAAAGTACTTATCAACTAGACTGTTCAGTTCTTGGTAGATAAGTGCTTCATCACCACTAGGTTTTTGAGATATCGTGCCATAGTCATTTCCTCCGTCAGGGAACAGTGTTTTCCATTCTTCCATAGTTGGGAAAGTTTCATAAGCAAATTTATCATCTTTTTTCTCTGTTAGAAATTTTTGAACATCTTCATTCTTTACAGATACAGTACCTCCTTGATCAGCCATGACAGGGCCTGCCGATGTATTTGGAGCGTCAGATTTCTTAGCATCTTCCTTTTTACCCCAATCAAACTTCCAGCCAAGGGGTCCTACACCTTCAGTTTTTTCTAATTCCTTAAGCTTTGCCCAGTCTGCTTCAGTTGTATCAAATAGCTTGTCTGATTTATTACTTGTGAAAGCAGCTACACCTGTAGCATCAAACATGTTTAACTGATGATTTCCCATGTATGACTCTTCGATTACCTGTCTTAATGTGCTACCTGTAGAGAAATAGAAGTCAGGATCAAGATATGTCCCAGACGTTATGTTGGGATACTCTGTTACTCCTGCATCCATCTTTGGTAATACGGCATTAAGTTGGGCATAAGTCGGAAGTTCCATATCAGGATATACTTCCAGCTTGTGAAGTCTAGCTTCAATCATACGGTCATTCATAAATGCTATCTTGTTAACCTTCAATTTCTCAAGATCCATTTGCTTACTGTTACCAGGTAATGCAGTTAATTCTTCATGTTGACGTTGTGTTTTATCAAACCCAATACCTTGTAGCATGATTTGGTATCTTCCCGGGAAGTTAGGAATTGTGTTTATAGAAATACTTTCGAACATTACAAATCGAATACCAAATAATTGAGAAAGATCATTTTCAATACCAATAAATCCATTTGTAATACCTTGATTATATGTCTTAGCGTAGTAATCGGAAGTCGCAATAAGATTGTTAAAATCTCTTGCACCATCTTCATCTACTTCTAAAAGCAAATCAATGTAGGGATCTCCACCGCCCATATATTGAAGAGTTGCAGCTTCACTAGATTGAATATGAGAAACGCTAAACTCATTTGAGAAACGAGCATTGATAGAGATTGGGATAACCTTCCCAGATATAGGGTACTCTTTCATTGGAATCATGCGCTCACTAGCTTCAATGACTTTCATATATTCATCAAATTCGCCTTTATATTTAGCTACTTCTTCTTCCATTTTCTTAGCGCCTTCTGCAATTTTTTTAAGTGCGTCGATTGCAGTATCGTTAACCGGAATACAGAATGTTTCTTTCTCATAAAACTCCTTGAATTTATTTTCAAGTATTTTTTGGCTACCTGCATCTTTTAATTTCTTTAAAATAATAAGACCATCTTTTTCTTTTCCCCGATATTGATTTTTATCATAATCCACAGGAGGGTCTTCATCATAACGATTATTAAATGACTCTAAAAAATTCCAATCAAACCGGATTTTGTAGAATAAACGAGACTCATAAGGGAGAAAAATTTCCTTATGCATTAAGATAGTGTTTACATCCTTATATTTATTATCATATATATTAGAAAATAGTTCACCTGCCTCCACAATAGCATTTTCTGCTTCCTCTTTTTTAATTTTGTACTGGTCCCTAATTAACCCTTGAATACTTGTAGATGCTTTATCTAGTCCTGGCTTACTAAAGTAGTCAATGATTGTGTGTTTTTCGATTTTAGAATCTTTATAACGAGAATACTGATCCAAGATTTCTTTAACAACAGATGCATCTTCTTTTCTATTTTTGTAATCCCTATCCTTTGTCTCTAATTCGACTTTTCTTTGTTCTGGAGAATCTGCATTCTTCATGTAATCAATAGCGTGCTTTCGTGTAGCCAGGAACGTTTCGTCAGCAAGAGTGAATTTGATGTCACTTTTAATTGGGCCTTCTAATCCTTTAAAGAAACGATATTTATCCCCACGATCCGCTAAAGATTGATTGTAGTACCATCTTAGCATTGGGTAATTTATTGAGTCGTTTAACGTACTATGATTCATTAAGTATGCCTCTGAATTAAATTCAACAAGCGTTAACTTGGCAGTTAAAGACTCTGGGAAATTAGGAACTGTAGTTACTTCGATATTCATTAAAGCTACGTCACAAATACCTAGCACGTTATTAATGTAATAGTTATCAACTGGAAGAAACGGTGCTTTAGCGAATTGTGCCAGTAATGGTCTAAGTCCATCCACATAAAAATGTTGAGCTTTTTCCCCTTTTCCGTATTCTTTCTTCCAAGGATATTTCTTACCATTAACTGATTCAAGGTCGTGGAAATAAAGATCCATACTTAACGTGGTAAGCGATTGGCCGCTGTTAACTATTACAGAGGATTTTGTACGAAGTGTTTTTATTTTGGAGATATTCGAAGTTTTGTTTACCTCAATAGAAGTAGGTGGGATTGTAAGTATTACATCACCAATCCTAACTTTGGAATGTCTTTTTAAATCTTCGATTGAATTTATGCCCTCTGTAAAGACCGTCAATCTATCGTCATAAGGACTGAAAAAATCTAAAGCGTTGTATGCAGGGCCTGTTGTTCCTTTTATATTTGTCGTTTCAGGATTGATATCTTCATTATAGGGTTCACCAATATCAGGAGTACTCTCTTCATCACTTGAGCCTGCTGACGGAGCACCAATACCTGTATCAAATGCTTTTAATTTTAATTCAGTAATCCAGTTTAAGGGATTAAGAACTGTTAAGGTATTTGCAAACTCAAATGGGAAAATACCAAGAGGAACATGAGTGAACTGATTAGAGTATTTTACTAAAAGAGACTTGTTTACATGTACAAATGGCTTTCCATTTTCAACATTGTCAAATACGATATCTGCACTTCTTTCATTTGTTGCATATACATCCGCAATGTAGCGATTAGATTTCCCGTCCTTTTTAGGTGCCTCTCCTCTTTTTTGACGATCAAAGTGAACAACAACAAGTGGCTTTTGAATTGCGTTCCACCCTAAGATTTGCTCGTTGTATTCATGGGCCTCTTTTCCGATTGCATACATATCCTGCATGGTAATACCGTATGTTTTTCCTAACTTAGTATTTTTAGAGTCTTTGCTGGATTCCACCTCCGACTGTAATGTTTCTGGTGTTTCTACACCATTATATCGAACTGTGACTATTTGTTCTGTTTTTAAGTGATTAGATAAAAAATTAGACACCTTCAGTAGTTTCACATCAATCGTATCACCGTCTGTAACTTTCTCTACTCTACCAACCGCGATGTAATCTGAAGAAGTAATTGTTTCATTGTGTTCTTCCATTGCATTAAAGATTGTATTGTTTTTTTCTGTCTTTTGCTGCGCTAATTCTAAGGGATTAGAAAGCACTTCTTTTTCGTAGTAGAAACGAGCACTTGATAATAGTCTATGAGAATTGTAACCACAATCCAGATAAACAATTTGGTCACGCATCTTTGTGACTTCCATCTCCCTATTATTCTCGATTGAATAGAAACTAATATCTACAGGATAACGAGATACTTTCTTTTCCACCTCTCCAAGTAACATATTAAACCTTGGACTAGTTGCCACATTCCCTTTATCACCTACATGAATAAATGTGTAGTTTTCATTTATGTATATACCAACACGCCAAGGCGCATTTTTTCTAACTCTTGTTAGAGAGGTAATTAATATTTTTTCTTTCAATCTGGTCACCTCTTTTTCTGTATTAAAACAAATGAGAGCTAACAAAATGTTAACTCTCATTTGTCTATTAATATGCATAACCCTTATTCATCGCATTTGCAATAGCGCTCTCTAACCACTTGCTGTCAATTTTTTTCGAATTATCATTTACGTTAATACTCGTGTTCATTTTGACATTCGACATTGCCATGATTTCATTGTTTATCATCGCTGCTAGATTATTATGATTCATTCTCTTACTAGCTGATGCCTTTACAGAGATGTTAATGTACTCACCATTTTGATTAGGTGTTATACGGGCCGTAGGAGACCCTAAAGTTTCAGGTGCTACTGGTGCCATCTCTTGCAGGCCTTCTGGTGTTGGTGTACCTTTCATTAGTGCGCTTGTCGCCCATAATTCATCAAATCCTATAGACCCCCTCCCAGCTAAACTTGTAGCACTTCCACTGAATACTTTCTTACCAACAGTCGCAATATCTGATAGTGATTCATTCATCCCATTATGCAATGTATGATGAAGTGGCTTTGCTTCATTCAAGAAAAATTCTGGCTCAACTGCTCTTCTTTTATCCATTACTTCTTCTACGTTTTGACCTGAACCTTCTGCCTCATCGAATGGTTCTTTTTTTGATTCTTTCATCTTCATAAACTCTGCAGATATTCTCATACTTGTATTATCTATACTGCCAATTGTAGAAGAAATAGCACGAGCTAGAATTGATTTTTCTTGTTCGGCTTTACCAACCCCGGGTTCATCATCCTTAGCTGTTCTCCAGTCATTATATACAATGGTACCTTTAAGTGATTTACGATTTTTTTCGTATGCTCCAGCACCATATAGATTTCCAAGAGTGAGGTTCTCAGCGCTATTTTCTGAGAAGAATGCTTCAGAAGCATTGATTACATCAACTGCTAATTTGTTATTTTCCATATCAGAATCACGCAATCTTATGATATCATTCACCACAGTATTTCTTTGTTTCTCATCATTCATTCCGGAAGGAGTTAAAAACACCGCTAAGTTATCTCCACTAAAATTCCCAGAAATACGCTGAACCATACTCGTTTTTGAAGTTGAATCACTAAAATTTGCAATAAGCTGAGAAATTTCTCTATTAATTTCCGTTTCTAGAACTCCACGTCGCGTCACTGTATCGCTTGCGGAAAACTTATCTGTTGTAAACAAGTCATTGTACTCTTCTGTTTTTCTAACAATAGAAGTATAGTAGCCTTTTAATGTATCAAGGAATTCTGTTTTCTCAACAAAATTAACATTACCAGGTAGTTTTATTGAGTTGATATCCAAAAGAGGAATGTATTGATTTGCTGCAAATTCTGGAAGCTTCAAGTATGCCGTTCCTTTTGTTCTAAGTAAGTGTTCTTGAATTTTCTTACCTTTAACACCAGGATCTAAATTAAATTCCATCAATCCAGCGTTAATAACAGTTTTTCTGTAATCCTCAACATTGAAAGGTTGGGCATAATAAAACTTTTGTGGAATTGCTTCAAATGAATCCTTACTTACATGAAGTACACCATCTTTCATCTTTGCATTTACATCAGTCATTAGCCTCGTACTATTAGGAGTGTAATCAATAACTACATCTCCTGTTTTAGGTTCCCAATTATTTTCATAGTTACCAACAAACTTAACCATTTCATTAAATACTTTTTGTTGGGCTTTAATTTCTGGCTTTACTTTAGAACTATAAACCATATCATGCATAAAGTTAGAATATATAGAGGATTCTCCCGGAACATATAACCCTGTTCGAAAATCAGAATCATCTAATATCCCAGGATCTTTAACCGTGTTCTTACTATGATTAATTCCACCCTGACGATCCCAAGCCTTATAGGCCATTGTGATGTCAGCAAATACTTCACGTTTAAGACCTAACTTCCTCATCCACTTAGCTGAAAGCTTCTCGCGTCCTTTATAGTCTAGCTGTTTTCCATTTAAACCAAAATTAGAATCCACTACATACTGGCCATCTTTATTAGTTGTTTTAATACCAAGCATTTGTTCAACATCCTTATAGAATGAAGATAACGCTCCTTCTTCAGTAGCATAGTCAGTAATGATTTTCTTATTCGTTACAGAACCACTGAATTGTTGACGAATTTGAGTATCGTAACCACGAATTAAGGCCGGTAAATCAGTAGAACCGTCCTTTTCCACTTGATGAGAAATCACCTGTTCTACCCCTTCTACGCCGTATAAATCACCCATAATATCACCAAGCATAGGGGTCATAGTAGCACGGAAACCACCCTCAGTTACTACTTTAAATCCGTGTCCTGTTTCACGTTGTCTACCTAATACAAGCGATTTTTTATTGATGTCATCTAAGTTGAAGCCAAGGATAGATACTGTATCACCTTTCTTAAAACGTTTTTTATCAATAATTTTATTTTTGATATTGTTAAGTTCATATTTTCCAAGAGCAAGATGATTTCTCTCATTGAACATAGAATTGATATCAACCTCTAATGGTTTATTAAAAGTGATTCCTTTTTCTTTCCATAAACCATTACCAAGACCTTGTTTTTCAGCTTCTTTTTCAATAGCTACCTCAATATAGTTGTTGAATATTACTTTTTCGGCGTTCATATTGATACGAACCTCATCCATTCCATCAAAAGCCTTCATTAACTTGTAATCCATAAATGCGTAACCTTCACTATTAGAAAGCATCCTTATGTCTAAAGACTCCTTCATTTGTCTTGCTTCTACAGGAGAGATTTGTTTTTTTAATTGAGCTGTGTCAATCATACTCTTATATTTCATAATAGTGTTAGCGTCTTCCAGCTTTAATGCAATTTCTTCACTCGTCATATAACCAGTTTGCATTGTAATACCACGAACCTCATTTGCATCATCAAGAGCTTTGAATAAAGCCGATGAAATAAAACTATTTTTCGTACGGAACGATTGATCTTTACCCAAGTTACGTAACACTTTTGATGCAACTTCGTGGTCTACCTTTCGGTAATTAATTGGCTTATGTGGACTCTCTATTGTTTTAGCATAGTAGTTACCTAATGCCATGTAAGTACGAGCGTTTATATTTTCAGTCCCAACAAGCTCTTTTGAAGCTGACCGGTCATTAATCCCAACCACACTTCCTTTTAATCCAGAAGCACCTTTTGCAAAATCAAGAAGTTCTCCGGCAATAGCATAATCTTTTGCCTTCTGTCCCATCGCTTCAAAGAATGTAATTCCTTTTTCAATTGCATTTTGAGCAATAATGTCGGCAGAAGCACTAATTCCTAATCGTTTAGAATTTGCACGATACCATGACTCTGCATATCCTGTGATATCCCATTTGCTTGAACGGAATTCGTCACTCATAACTGATTTGCTATCAAACATTTCCCTATCATCGAAGTGTAATTTACGACTTGCATCAGTAGGCACTGAATTTATTTGTCTTCCAATACGGTGACGTAGCCCTTGTCTTATTTGAACAAATGCATTCTTGCCACCTATACTTTCAGCTCTCTCAGACAGCTCTTTAGCTTTCTTAGAATAATCAAGAATCATATTAAGAGCATCTGTTACGGATGTACTATGATAAGCACCTTTTACACCAATACCAGAACGAATAACAGAGGCTTTTTGGTTTCCACCGTATTTTACCTTTATGTTCTTATCAAAGGATGGAAGCTCAATAGTTGCTAATCTAGGGTTTCGAATTAATTCTTCATATGTCTTTACTTTGCTTAAATCCATAACACTCTTCTTACTAGCTAAGATAAGTATAGGATTACCACCGTCCATAAATCGAATTTGAGTGTTGAAGTATTCGCTGTAAGCTGACATGATTTTCTCAACAAGTTCTTCGTACTTAGCAGCCATACCACTTGTCCTACTAATTACGTTTAGATCATTTATTCCATGTGTACCAAATTTTTTCTCAAATAATCTCTTAATACGGTTATCTTGCTCTTTTAAAAATTTCTTTAATGAACTATTACCGTTTAATAATTCGTTAGCATTTTTGTATGAACGAGCATTTTCAATACTTTCACGCATAACATTTGGTAGATTCTTCATCAAACCTTTAATTGCAGTTACACGGCTATCTGTCATCTGATTGGTTACTTCACGAACAAAATTGTCTGTACCCATGTTTTCTATCTTTTCACGAACGAGGTTTGACATCTCAATCAGAGCTATTTCAGTTTTATTTCCCGACATAACTTCCTTCTTCATCTGATTCACAAGATATTTCACATCATTAGAGGCGTTTCTATCTTGTGAAAGTTTGAAATTTTTAATGATTATTTTTTGCAATTCATCAATACGAGCCAACTTATATGACCTTTCCAAATTCCCAATACGATTCCCTCTTCTGTCATTAATAAAAGAACTAAAAGAAGCTTTAATTGAATTCGTGTCTTTTGCATTAAATATTGTATTGTCTTCTTTATCAAAATTAAAATTTAAAAATTTATTTCCTTTAGCAGTTACTTGAGCTTTATTATCTCCTTTCTCATCTAACTTGCTTTTAATGTGGCGCAATGCAATTAACTTCTGTTCGTCATTTAATCCTGAATCTTTGAGAGTACTAATAGCTGTTCTCCAGACATCTCTTTCTCCCTCTAATCGCGCGACCATATAAGGGAATTTCATAGCTAATTCTTCTGTCCCACCATTTTTGATAATGTGTAATCTCCAGTCAAAATCTTCTTCAACACTACCTGCTTTATCTAGATAGTTATAGTACTCCTTCATTTTTTTCCATCCATTAGTATCGAACATTTGTTCATATTCACGAAAAGAAGCGTCATATTTTATCTTTAAGTCACGCAAATTTCTAGAAATTGCATCATCCATTGGCATGAAAGAACTATGAATTTGCTGTGCTAATCCCTCCTGCGTTTCGGACATTAATAAAAGGACTTTCCCCTTTATATCTTTAGAATCAAGCCTTACGCCAAAACCTTTTTTATCTGCACCTGTTAACGCTACATCTTTAAGGAATTCTTGAATTACGAAGGTTTCATTTGAAGGGAGTAATGTCTTTAAATTTTCAAACCGAGGTACTATGTTCCCCTTATTTTTACCAATTTCACCCACAAGATTGTATTTGTGTTTATCTTTGTCAAAGTAACCTCTTTGATAAGAAAATAATTCCTTACCTATTTCTAGAGTATTTTTCTTTATTGCTGATGAAGAAAAATCATAAGTAGCAGACTTTTCTGCTCCCTCAATAAATGATTTGATTTTTTTGTGAGTAAACCCAGCAATATCAATATTTGCTTGAATATCATTTTTTGCTAGATGATATAGATATGAAGGGCTTTTCCCGTCAATTACTACTTTACCCGCTTTAATTTTCCTTTTCGCTAAAATAGCTTGGTAAATATGTTCTTGACGTAAACTAGCACCAGTTAATGAATATGGATTTTCAACTGTTGCAGAGTATCCATGAAAAAAGTCTAGTGAACTTTTCGCTGCATCTGCAAAGAATTTTTTTGTACTTGTGTCCTTTATTATTCCAAGAATGGCTGGTAAATCGTAGTGATGGATATTATATCCTCCTAATTTTGCATTACTAGACATAATATAGCCTTGAAAAATAGATAAGGCATCTTCAAGTTTTGTCCCTTTATGAAACAGGTTATTAAGACCACGTTCAATTACTTCTATTGTATTTCTTGTAAAAGCCGTGTCTGTAGGAAGAACACGTGAATGCCCTAATAGAGACATATAGGATTTCCCCTTACTTGTTGCACTCTTAAATTTACTTGCATCAGAATACCTAGTCAGATCCAGTAATATACGATGTATATCTTGTGAAACTGACATCATCGGATTCTGCTTTAATTTATTAATTTGCTGTTTTAATTGGGTATACGCATCCTTTTCAGGAGCGACTGCCATTGAAACAATAGCCCCGTTCTTTTTAACAAAGTCTTTTCCATTAAACTTAGTTCTACCAAAAGATAACCCAGTCATAGCAAATAGGTCTAATCCTTTACTACTTTTCATGTGTTCAGGCGTTCCAATTGCTTCTATATCAAAGAATAATACATTGTCTTCATTTTTTAATTTTATAAAAGGGTCTAATGCTTGTTGAGCATTTACATTAAAACTATTTGGAGTACGAGCCAACTCCCAAATACCTAACGAACTTATACGATTATCTTTCGTTAATTCGTTATATGTTTGAGCTATTGCACTTTGTCTGTATTCAAACGCTGCACGTTCAGTCTGATTTTCTATTCTAATTTCACCAAAATCTTCTGCTGATTCATAATCGGGTATTAACACCCTGTTTTTAATAGGCACTCTTTTAATATCTTCCATAATACCCTCCTAATAAATAACGGCGCTCGTCTAAAAAGACTGAACGCCGCTTAATGTATTCTTCTAGAATAATGAGGAATGTACTCCTGCATTAAGACCATCTAAAAGTTCATTTTTCACATCTTTCATGATGTCGATGGAAGTATTGATTCCACCTGGTCCTTCACCATAAGAAGTAGTTAATTGAACATCTACATCTGATAGTCCCATTCCTAATAACACATCACGCAAGCGACCGATATTAATCAAACTACTTAAAGAGTGTATTGGAATTACTTTTTCTCCTGTTTTTTCCGCTCTAGTTTGATCCTTACTCCAATCACCAGAAGTAGTTGGATTTCCCCCCTTCTTCTGCATAACCTTGATTTTTATACCATCAAGATTTGTGCTTGCGTTCCATCCAGTCCAATTTTCAGTTGGTAGATAATGAGTATTAAAATAATCTTCAATACCTTCTTGTTTATCTACTCTAAGCCCCCAACTGTCCTGTAAAATTCCTTTTGTGTCTTCAGGAACATATCGTAGAATCTCTTGACCTTCTTTACTGCTATTCGTCTCAAAGAATCGAGGAATATATTTTTGCCCTTTTGGTGTTAAGGCTCCCATTAACGATGTGCTATCAGGGTCTTCAGTCTCACCCATGCTATAAAAAATACCTTTATATTCTTGTCGAGACTTTATAGCCAAGGGTAGGTACTTACCTGCTTGATTAGTTTCTTTTGTAGACGAAATATCTTCTAGTCCATCGAAAAGTTCATTAATTTGTGATTTAACGGCTTCGGTGTCACCATAACCCATTTTTTTAGCCCAGGACAATGTTTTCTTCTTATCTGTTGAGTAACCTTTTAATCCTTTGTTTTTTCGTTCTTTTCCATCTGTATCATCAAAGAACGCTTCTAAACTTGCACTTTCTTTACTTTGAACAGATTCACTAGATTTCTCCAAAATATCAAAATACTGATTAATTTCTCGTTCGCCTTCACGCACTTGAGGAACAAAAACATTATTTAGTCGAGAAATAATTCTTCGTGCACCCATATTTGTGATTTCCTCGCCAGTAATAACTTGATTTTGAGAAACAACCGTATTACCTTCGTATAGCTGGGGCCAAAGTCTCCAATCTGAATCGTATACTTGGTTTCTCTTATAACTTTCAATCGATGTACGTTTCTGTAAGAACATATCGGCTATTTTTCCAACGAAAGATATTTTAGGAAGAATATCATGCGTTACCATTTCAATATATTTCCCATCAGCTACCGAGTCGTTTAAACTAAAAGTCTTTGGAGAAGTTGAACTACCGTCATCGTTAATCTGAAGTCGTTTCTTCCAAATGCGCTTACCAATAGGAGCATTAAAAGATTGATCTTTATTAGTCTCAAAACTGAAGCGTCCATCTTCCTTTCTATTCGTATATACAACAGCATCTATTGAGGCGTATATATTATTCATTCGAGCAACAAAATCTCTAGTAAAACCAATTTTATCTTTCTCACCGAATATAAAATACTGCGCCATCCAATCAATAACACCTTGGTTATCTTCCTGAGTTAATTTAACTGAAGTGTCAAACTCTTGAACCATAAACGTATGTGTATCGATACTTTTAGGAACTGTTCCATTTTTTTCTCGAATTTCAACATTTGAGAACTTCTTATTGTTCCAATGATATGTACCTTGATTATCGTAAATCAGCCTTGTAATCTCATCAGAACCTGTTCCATCCAAATGATACTTATCAGGTGTTTCATGTGCTTTACCAAAAAGTTTTACTTCATCCTTCTGTATTTGATCATTAAGCGATGAGTCTGGTGATTCACCTATACTAGGCAAATCATCAAACATCTTATTTAGGATTCGCGAAGAATAAACTTTGTTAGGACCACGAGAAACATAACGTCGACCAATACCTGATAAGGTACTACCATGATTCCCAACTAAAAAATCTTGATGTGGCGAAGTCCTTAATATTGATGATACAAGTGTTTCCCCACGTCCGGAATCTTCGCATTCAACTCCTGTTTTCGTTAAGAGACCAAAGATATCATCTAACTTTGAAGCACTATAAAATTTCTCTTTAAAAAAATCTGATAACCCATCAATTCGACTAATATCGTCAATAACTTGAGTTGATTTTTTTCCGTTTGCTAAAGTATCTCCATTAATATGACTTCCCGCTAACCTTTCTTTCGAAACAGCTAGCCCTTGCCCAACTAAGGGTGATACCGCGTCGATAGTATTTATTTTTGTATTAAATGTTAGATCACATTCATCATCAATGGCTCCAGAACTCTTTAAGTCGTTAATATTAATCTCTGATGCAATTGCTTTTCCAACTTTACTTATGCTACTATCTGAAACTAATTTAGTACTAATAAAACTAACTTTATCTTTATCATTATTTATAACATCTTCAAGGAATACCCTTGCTTCACGAGGCCTTGCATCAATAGTATGAATATTGTCACAACCCAGAAACTCGTTTAATGTTGCTAACCCCTTTATATTCTTTATATCTAATTCAGATAAAATCCCCTTATTTTTTGCAAACTTCTTCACGACATCCGGTGTAAAAACTCCAATTTCATTATCTAATGCTCTTAAATCGAATTGATGGAATGAACGTCTAAGTTTTTCAATTGCAGAGATACGTACTACGTCGTCATCAAATGTCGGAATCATGAATTCCATTAAGGTTGATAAACTTTTATCCACTGCTGGTTCATTTAAAGATATAAATCCCTTAGAGGGATTTATATACTTCCATGTCCCTCTTACTAATTTTCCAACAGAATTATCCTCGTAAAGTTGCGAGGCATCTCTATCTGTTACCTCTTCTTTATACTCAAAACGAGCATAAGACTTATCCATACGCGAGAACGCACCGAATTGTAATGGTGTTTCAATTAAATCTCCTACGCCAGATTCTATATAACGAAAAACATTTCCACTAGTACAAAAATGGCCATTATTATTTAATGGATTACGAATATCCTCTTCTTGATTCGTTTTAGTTACACTATCAAATCCTTTATCGCCTAAGTTGCTTGCGAATTTATGAACTTGTCCTGAATCTAATACCTGTAATTCTTCTTTAGATAGACTAGAGTAAAAAGCTTGCCAAGATGTTAGATCCGTCGAATTAGTAATAAATAATGGAGCTTCAACACGTTCCTGGAAAGAATCTATTGCACTAATAGCACCAGCTTTTAAATACCTGTTTTCAATCATTTCACCTGTTTTAGCATGCGTGTATAAATTACTATCAAGAATTATATTTTCAAAGTCGAAAGATATTCCCTTTTTATCTAACAATATATTTAAATCGTTATTGTATTTATTGTTATTTAAGAAATTTCGTAACTTTGCAGTAACATCAATAGATTTTTCATTTCCTTTTTCATCAATGTCATTAATGATTAACCCATACATACGCTTAGTAGCTATATCAAATTTTTCAGCATCTTTTAATGTAGTGTAATTAAAGCCTGTTCTCTTTAAATAAGTCATTAATGTGTTGGTCTGATTAATTGCATCTTTGATAAATTCGTAAGCATACGCGGTTTCAATTGCCTTAGCTTGGGGTAGTATTGTACCTTTATTTTCTTCAAATATTTTTTTAATATCCTTGTACCACCCAAGAGTTTGAAGCATTTGCTTCTGAAATACATTTCGTTGCGTATCACCTAGGAATTTAACTTTATGAGCATATTTTCCATTTTCCAGTTGCTTTATAAAATCATTAATGTAATCGCCAGGACTATTGAAAATATCTTTATTCTGATTGTAGTATTGGATAAGGGCTTTGAGGATCTTGTCCCCACCATTGTTTTTAATAGAAGATAGTTTTTGAAATTTTTCAAGAATTTTATTTTGACGGAATAATTGAGTAGCTTCGTATTCAAATTTGTTAAAACCCCACATATTTCTTTTGTGGAATTCGTTATAATAACGGGTAGTGAATTCCATATCCTTTTGACTTAGACGCTTATTAAGTATCTGCTTCTTTTTAATATTTCTACGGATATAATTTTCTAATTTTTTATACATCTTCTCCTGTATATAACCATCAAAACCACCGCGTAACTTTCTACTAACATAAGCAGTTTTACCAAGACCATTAGATTTCCTCTGCATAAATGCTCCTGCATCGGATACAGTACTGTGTTTATAATTATCTTTACTTAACGCAACACTACCTGTAACTGCAATGTTACTAAATAACTGAGATACGGACTTACCTATCATTGAAAAATCGCGATATTCCATTACCCCTTCTCCTATAAGAGAACCTGTTTTGGCTATATTTCTAAGCACATGATTTTTCTCTTTCTCTTCACCCATATAACGTTTATCGACCATACGTCTTCACCACCTTACGGCTACTGTTGTTGAATTTCTTCTTCACCCAATAATTTTAATCCTCGTATATTTTCTAATAACCATTTAGCTTTTACATAATACTCTGCTGTTTTAGCCATTGTCCATGATTCAATTTCGCTTAATGGGATATCTTGGAATGCTTCTTTTATTACTAATGGAAGTTGATTTTCTACTTCTTCCATATGTTTTTCCCATCTAGCTATCATAATTTTAACTTTTTGAGCTTTTGTGTAACCTGACTCCTCTAAGATAGAAAGACAAAGAATTTCTGGAACACCTGCAAAAATATCTAACGAGTAGTCTTCAATAATTGGCTCTATAACGCAAGTTTTACATATATACTCAGTTCTTTCAAAGTCATCATTGTATACTTCCTGTGCAATTTTCAATTCTTCTTTGCTTAATGCACGAAAGAAAAATATGACATCGTTTATTTCTTGCATAAAGATATGCCCATATTTCTCATGCCAAATACGCAATTGCTCCTTGAAATCTACCTCTTCTTCATATGTTTCAAATTCAATAGGTAATTCTTTTACCTTGTCATCTAATAAACTAGGATCGATTAGCATGTTTTTTCCTCCCTACAATAAAAATAGGAGGCGATTATACGCCTCCTCCGCTCTTAGCTTAAGCGCATTGCGCCTGTTTTCGCTGCGAACCCTGACTTCTCTAGTACCAATTCGTGTAATAGTGTCGGGATACCAGCTTTACCATTTGTCATTTGCATGAAACCATAGTTAGCAGGGAAAAGAACTGCTTTTTCGCAGATACGCTCTTCTTTATAGAAATTATCTGCATTTGGAATTTTAGCAATATCTTTGTATTCTTTACGCTTAATTGGTCGCCACACAAAAATGTTTTCCTCATCAAACTCAGTTAAGTATACTTCTCCTGCATACATAGACTTCCATTTTTCAAGTTCGTTATAAGTCGGACCACCTGGGAAAATTTCTTGTTCTGCTTTTGAAACGTCATCTTCATCGAATTTGTCTCCTACTTTAACAACCGAAGTTTCTTCTTGAGTACCCTCCATTAAAGCTTCTTCTTTTTCAATATGTTTTGTCATTATACTTCCTCCTCTTTCTCTCGTTAATATAAAAATTTAAAAGTTACAATCATTTAGTCATATAAATCCCATAATTAAAATTAGTACGCTTTTTGTACATTCCCCGAGATATCTTTTGCTATAAAAGTATATACTTCAGAAATAGGGTTCCCAGACGGATCTACTCTTTGAGAAACACCTGTTAATTGCACTCCAACTATTGTTTGAACGGTCTTGTAGCTTCCAGTCCCTCTAACAGCACAAGGATTATTTCCATAAGTTAGTAAGATATTAAAACCATGTTCTTTCAAATTCCTATTTTTTTCATTTTCATTTGTGCTATAAAAGAATGTATCAGTTCTACGGCTATCTATTAACTTTGAAGAGTTAGAGTTTGTTCCCCATAGTGCATTTTCATAATCATCTGCTAATGCTTGAAAATTACCTATAAGGTCTTCAACCTTTGTATTTTTATGGGCACTTTGACCATTTTCAGCATTAAATTCTGCTAGGCTAAACCACTCATTTTCCTCTGTCATTTCAGAACTTAAACTATTAAGTACCGTTTGTAAATAACCAGCTTCTTTGAAGTTAATAGAAAAAGAACCTTGAACCAACCTGTTCCCTCTAGCTACCTTATCCCAGGTATAAGAAGCATATCCGAAGATTGGTGCTAATTGTTCCTGCATTGTCCATTCTATTTCTACAATTTCATCTATCCAGTTATCTCCAAAGTAAATTCGGATATCTGTTCCTGAGTAATAATTTGCATAACCTCTTTTAGATTTACCTGCCGGTGTATAAGCCCCATTACTCATATCTCTTACCACCCTTCATCAAAAACATCTGGTTTCATTGTTTCGATATCTAGAGCAATGAATTCCATTGTATTTTCTGTAATCATGTCTTCAACTGACATTGTTTGACCTTCTGAAATAAGGTTAACTCCATATATTACCAATTTAGAAGATTGCCCATATTCATTCATAAAGTTAATTGTTATATCAAATGGTGGTAGCTCGTCACTTTTATTGATAGGACAACTGTTCCCATTCACATTATGATCTTTCATAATTTCGTATAATACATGGCGGTCAAACACCGTAAAGATTAAGCTTCCTGCTACTGTTCTTGCACCACGGACAACACCTTTAGCTGCAATTTGTCCTAAAGCAAATACTGGAGCTGTCGGTCTATAAACAGAATAAGAGATCGTTTGCAATTGACCTAGCACTACAGATTTACCACCTTCAGGGGTTACGACAGCAACAATATCTGTACCAGCAAAACTCGTATAAGTCTTCTGATATCTACTACTCATGAATACACCTGCCTTTCTATTTTTCTATAAATAGAACATAACCACTCGATAATATTTTTGCTACCAAATACAAAAAGAGATGCCGAAGCACCTCTTTAAGTTTTATTATTCTACTTCCCAATCATCTTGTGGACGCATCTCAACAATATTACGAGCAATGAAAGTACAAGCTTTTTCTGTAGTGTTGTCATCTACACTTAAGCCCATTCCTTCGTTAAGAATCTCTACACCGTAGATTTCCATTTTACTAGCTTGTCCATATTCGTTAAGGAAGTTGATTGTGATATCAAATGGAGGGATTTCGTCGATGAAGTTGGCTTTACGTTTTGTCTGCCATCCCTGAACTAAGTCATTACGCTGAGTTAAAGCTGCAGCATTTGCATCAGCATCTAATACCTGAGTAGAGCTACTAGCAAGTGCATCCGTTTGATTTAAGCCATGACGGTGAACAGTAGCTTGTTGCTTAAGATTAAATAGTGCATCACGGTCGAAGATAGTAAATACTAAACTTCCTGCAATACCACGTTTCGTTTACACCGTCTCTTTCGAGATATTTTAACTCTGTTTTACAGACGGACTAGACTATATCTTCAAGTTGATAACACACCTCTAAATACTTTTCTTTTTTCCTTTTTAAAAACATTTTTTAAAACACTAAGCCATCATGGTGTTGTAAAAATTTTAATTTTTTGCTTGGGAGTTCTGTTTCAATCGGTTATCCGGACAAAGGATGTTTCTTACATCTGAGGCTTGCATTTCTGCAATATACCAGTATTCTGGTGAATTGATGTTTTTAATAAGGTTATTTTTGTAATTATATTTTGGTGTGAATTCACCCATTAAAGCATTGTCATCTTACATGGACGTTCAACTTGCTCCGCACTAATAAGTCTCATTACCATTTCAGGTAGTACACTCTAGTCGTTGAACCTTCTCCATCCTTTCGGAACAGGAGCTTGGCTGCTGATTGCCCATTATGTTCTACGCCATAAATTTTTCAATTCATAACATGAATATAATTATCTTTTGTTTTTTTTACATTCACGCTTACCATTTCTAGTTACGTTGTAGTAACAAAAGCTTTAGGGGTTTCCAGCAGTTCACGGAGTTTGTCATTCTATGTCACCATAGAAAGGTGGCTACATCTCAACCACGAGAGAAAGATTTTGGGTTTGGATCACCCATTACATACACAGGTCCTTTTTCACGAGTAACTGAGTAAGTAATAGCTTGTAATTGGCCAACTACCTGTCCATTAAATGTACATACGATGTCAGAGCCACCGTAAGTAGTGAAAGTTTTACTATAGCGAGAAGCTGTTGTACTCATAGGTTAATAACCTCCTGTTATTCTTTTATATAAGAGAGGGGCCTTTGATCCCCTCTTCTCATTAATAGTTCTTACTGGCTAAGTCCTTGTAGCATATACTCAGGAGGAGTTAAGTTAACTTGAACTTGTACACGACGTAATTCAAATGCCGGGATAATTTCTAAAGTTACAGTTACCTCATCTAAGTATACTCCAAGATTTTCAATTGAGAATTTGTATCCTTGAATAGCGCCTGCTTCGCGTATTTTCTCTAATGCAGACTTGATAGCAGTGTTCATTGCGTTGTATTGTGGCATTTCGTTTGCTTCACCAATAAATGGTTCTACTGCTTCACGAACAACTTGGATAGCAAGCTGTGTAATACGAAGAGTAGATAAACGAGCAAAGTCACTTTCACGTACTTTTCCAGCCATTACAATAGATGGCGCAGTTGTGATTCCATCAGTAACAACTAATTGATTTGAATCTTTTAAACGGAATGTGACGATTTTCTTACTAGTTAGTTTAGAAAGTTGGCGAAGAGAGTAATCAAAACGGATAGCTTTAACACCTTTGATTGGTTTATTTGTAGGTGCACTTTCTTTTCGAAGAGTTGAAAGTAGTGCAGCGTAGTGAGTCGCACCATTTACATAGTGGATTGAGTTTGTTGTTGGCATGATTACTCCCACTTCAGATCCCACCACTTGAAGATAAGGAGAGATTTCTGTATCAATCTTAGATAGTTCTTCCACATATTTTCGGATTGTAGAAACCTTTGTATCTACTGGAGATTTAACTCCAATGTATCCAATCGCAGCTGATTTCATTAAAGTTTTCATTGAACAATAATCAGCAACTGTTTGAGCGAATGAACCACGGTGAATTACACCAAAACTTGTTTTCTTCCATGTCGCTACTTGCTTATCTAATTGAAGACCAGCCGCTGTTGTACCAGCTTGGATAGAAGCAGGAGCATCGAAATAAAGGACAATTTTACCACTGTCTTCTCTCACATTAACTTTAATACCAGTTGCATCTGCATCGATAACAGCCTTCAAGTCTTTTACTAAGTCAGCTATTGTTAATGAACTACCATTGTAAGTTTTAGCAGGAAGCGTAAACGTTACATCTTTGCCATCAACCTTTACTACTAGCGTATCGCTTGTACCAGTTTTGATTTCTACTGGGTAATTAATAGCGTGAGACTCCATTACATAAGAAGAAGTAACCATTCCACTAATATAAGGGAAATCTTCAGAGTTTGGAACTTCAGGGAAAAACTCACCAACTAAGTTAGTAGCTTCGTCCTCAAGTGTAACCCCTTTAAGAACTACGTGATCCACAGTGAAATCAAGTAGGTCACTCATTAGCATGTCGTAGAAATAGATGAATTTTCGGCGCATACGGACAGCTTCTGTAGAGCCAACTAAAACGTCTTTGAATTTAGCTTGTGCTTCTACTAGTTGGTTTCCTGCAGCCACATAGGCATCAATTGCATATTTTTCAAGTTCAGCAGCACGCTCTAAGCTGATTTCTTTAAGGGCTACTAAGTAAACCATTCTAGCTCCTGCATCAGTAGCAGCTTTCCATTCTGCAGCAATTGGGTTAACTTCTCCTGCAACATAAAAGTCACCGAATCCAGCTTGTACAAGTTCAGTTGAACTACGAATTAATACTGGTTCTTCAGGAGCATCTTTCGCAAGAGATGGAGCAATGATTAGGATCGATTCTGATCCGCCTCGTTCTGGGACAATTAAGCCACCATCTTTTAGTGTGACATTAATGCCAGGAAGATTTTCATAAAGCATAGGTTTGCCTCCTCTTTATTTTGTTATATTTGAAAAGCGACAAGCGCTATTCATCCAGTTGGATTTTTTTGTTTCTTAACGTTTTTGTGGTTTCCTGAAGTTTCTGTTCTACGACATCTATCACACGAAGGATATCTACAGGAACTTCTGTTAATTCTTCAAATTTAGCAAAATAAACAAGTCTACGAACCTTACTAGCATTACTTATATTTGCTTTTGATAAGTCTGTTTCCATCTTTACGAATTGAAGTTCTTTAAGCCCCTTCTCTTTAAGGAATCCCGTGAATGTTGCAAGCGTTTGACGAAACTCCTTTGTGAGCTTGTCTACTCGCGCATTGGTTTCTTCCCAAATCTCAAAAACAACTTCTGCATCAAATACCTGACCATAAACCTTAGTTGCAGGTGGTAGAGTTCCTTTAGGGTCTTCATTAAAAGCAAGGTAACGTTGACGAGGTTTAATTTCTCTGATGCTTTTACCAATTAGTCCTGGTTGCATTAACTTAAGGTAATGAATGATAACTGGATATGCTACAGGCTTGTCAACTGTCACAGTTGGTTCTTCCGGGGTAAAGCTTCCCCACTGAGTTCCCCAAGCAGCATCTAGTAAATGCTTTATTGTCTTTGTCATGTCTTCATAGTCCATAGAACCATTTGCTTGGGTTGGCTTATTGATTTCTACTGCCATGAAACACTCACCTCACTTGACGAAATATAAGTAAAGGAAGTTCTAACCGTTTCAATCTCACCATATAACTCAAATGAAATAGATAGAGTAAGATTTTCTTGATCATAATGTAAGACTTCCATTTTTATATCTCTGTAGATTGGATGATCTTCTGCAAGACTATCAATGAAGGCATCAACTTGCGTAATGATAGATTGAAGTAATACGAAGCTTAATGGTTCCCCAATGTATTGATTAAAGAATCCAGCAATTCGATTAACATCGTAACCTATACTCCGGAGATAATGAGGTTTTGAATAAAATTTGTTTTGAGGGTAAAGATTTCTTGAGGAATAAGGAACAAATCCTTTTTTAATTGATGGTACTATACATATATAACCACTACTTGTTAATTTAGCAACTTCTACCTTTTTGAGTTCTCTATTTTGTAATGTATTTATATTTAATAGTTGTTTATTTGTAGCTGAATTATGGAAATTTGGCAGTTTATATCGCATACAAGCATAATTTGCTGCAACTGGCATAGAGGAATATTTAGGGTTTTCAGAGTTTTGTATACCAACTACAACTTCTATGTGCTCTAAATGACGATGTTCTTCTGTATTAATAGAGGCTTTTTCTACAAGTG
Source organism: Bacillus cereus group sp. BceL062 (assembly GCF_051780025.1). NCBI lineage: Bacteria > Bacillati > Bacillota > Bacilli > Caryophanales > Bacillaceae > Bacillus > Bacillus cereus group sp. BceL062. The sequence goes on from NZ_JBPWGY010000013.1 coordinate 192,403, forward strand.
ATTGCACTTGAATCTCGTATGTATCTTCTCCTGTTACCGTAAAACGACTTTTAGAGAATAGATCAGAGCATAAAACAACTGAGCAGAAAATAGATTGTTCATTTGTCTTAGTCTTGGCAAATTCCCCGAATATAGTGGATAGCTGCCCAGGTGCTTTCTCGTAAGGTATATCTGTAAATAGGAGTGTATCTACTTGAAAACTACTTAATTCTCCTGTAAAGAAAACCTCACTTCCATCTTCAGCAATAAAACTATCTCTTAATAGCTGTAATTGCATTTGAATCTTATCTTCTGAGTCTGGATTGCTATGATTACTTACATAATGGAAGCCATCATCCGCTCCAGTAAATCGAACGTATTTCTCAGAAGTACATAATCCTTTTATTGGAATTTGATTAATAACTTCTACATCAACTTCTCCCGACCCAAAATAAAGATCTTGTTTGATAGCAAAAGCTAAGTCATCTACTCCTTTATAATCAGCAAACAGGTATGAATAACTAGTGTTTATGCCTTTAATAATCATATACGTTGGAAATAGGTGAATAGCTATGTTATTTGACTCATCTGTTGCTTCTAATGTTTTAAATCGAAAAACTGGAGTATTAAGTTCATCATGATTAACAACGCATTCTCCATGAGACCCATTTAACCGAAGGATTAGTGGGGTGATTCCGTATTTTTTTGCCATTCTTACGTTCTCCGTCAGGCGACAATCACCAAGAATATAAGATGGCTCTATGTTATCTCGAATAATAAAAGGTGTCCCTACTGGCCCATTTAAAGAAAAGCCCGCTAATACTAGAAAACGAGTATTCTTTTCCATATGAGAAGGGAAAATAAGTTGATTGTACGTATACATTCTTACCCCTCCATTAAAATATTGTATTGTTTAAAATCTTGTATTTCTGAAATGCAGATAGCACGCATCTTACTTCTTACAGATTCTACCTTAGTATAGTAGATTTTGTAGATAGTTTATTACTTTCCTAGATCTTAAGTATGACCCACATTTGTTATTTCCATATACCTTCATTTTCATAAGAAGGTTGTCCGCATTTATCCCAATCTGCTTCTACATTTAATTGTTTTACTAATTATTAAGTTTTGTTGCAAAAACACCTTCTACCTACTTTTAGTACATCCCAATGGTATGTTTTTCAACGATGAAAAAATAATTCATCTCGAGATAAACTGAACAATCTGGATTCACCTCTTAGGTCACTTTATTTTCTTTGTCTAATGTCACCATATTCAAAAGGAATAGAGCCTCCTATAAGTTGGCCAGCGTTTTCTCATCTACCCTTATATGGATTAGGATGAAGTAAACCTCTTTTATAGGTACTCTGATATCAAAGAATAACCTGCTCTTGCATTTTCCTTGTTTAAGGTTTTATCGATTTTTTCTTTTCTTACTTCGTATTCAGACATATACATTGCATATACATCTTGCAGAAATGAGTCATACTGTTCTTGTACAAGACTTAATCCCCCGGCCATTTGATTTAGGAATGATTCCACACCAGGTGCCTTGCTTGGAGATTCCAAATGTTGCAATGCATCGTACATGTTTAGGTACATCGTATTTCGAAGTTCCAATGCCATTAATAATTCATCATGCGCACGCTTTTTACGAGAAAGATTGTTAATGTTTTTTAACACGTCTCGATATTGTTTCTTATCTTCAATTTGTTGATTAAGTTGTAACTTCAATGATAGCTGAGTTAATTTGAGCAAACCGGTAAGTTGTTCTTTTGTAGAAGCCTGATTTTCTAATAAATTCATAACCCCTTCACCATCAATCTCGCTACCTATAGCTAATCCAAATTTAATAGATTCAGAACAATCTTGTGAACCTATAAGAAGACCATCTATAAGAGAACTCACCTCATTAAGTGTCTTTTCTTTACGAACCACAACGTCATAAGGGCGCTTTACTTTTGTATATTCCTCACTTATCTTGAAGAATTCAGGTGAACCGTACTGTGTTTTTAGGGCATCATAATATTTACGCTCGTTGTTCCTATAGAGGTTTGTAACTTGATCAAACCATTGTGTTTGCTTCTTAACTGCTTTTTCAATTTGCTCAGTAAAACCGTTATTCTTTTCTGGTGTCTTAGGAATATTTCCATCAAGATAATTCTTTAAAACAGTTTCTTTAAATAGGAAATATCCTTCCTCTACTATCGAATGCAACTCTTTTAGATCTTCATAAAATTCTAACTCTAAGCTACCCTCCACATCTTCTGCGTACGAATGAACAATATCTTGAATAAGTGAATTTGCAGGTGCTTCTGGATTTTCAAATGTTTTCTGATATGTTTCAAAGTCAATGAAACCTTCGTCCCCTATATCTTGTTCAAAAAATGGTTGTGACTCATATACCTTCTCAAGTTCTTCTATAGAAATTGGAACTTGTAAGCCTTTCATTTTTTTCTCAATATATTCAATAAGTTCATTAATAAGCTCTAGTGTACCTACAAATTTATCATATTGTTTAGCTGGCTTTTCTTCCGGAATAAACGAACCATCTTCATCAAATTCCTTTTGATCTTCCTCTATGATTTCTTCTGTTGGTAAATTAACAGTAAAAGGTTTATTTGGTTCATACTTTACGCGTGGTCTGTATTCAATAATGGAACGCTCTAATTCGGTATCCAGTTCAACTTTTTTTCCTAATACTTCATCCATATTGTTGTCCTCCTTCGTATAAAAAAAGCAACAGGCCCACTGCGGATACCTATCGCCTTTATTACCATACTCCGCGGGAAGGCATATTCATATCGGAACCATGAATACCTCAATCCCAAACTTTGCAAGCTCTTTTTTAAATTAGGTGGGTTTGCTTTCTCTATTTGTTCTAAATCAATAGAACTAACTGAACGTTCCTGCTGTTTACACGAGTTGATAGATATCTTCTTTACCTTCGTTATTTTCATAGTGTTTGATATATTAATAAAAATTATAAATTTAGGGTATTTATTAACGAACACTAATCCATTTAAAACATGTTCGTCTAAGTAAATGCGGACTTACCTGCTTTATAATCTCCTTAGCTGAATTACCTGATGTAAACTTCGCTTTAGAAATTTTAACACGGCTAATAAATTGAAATTTCCCAAATAATATATCTGTTTTCCAAAACTCTAGTCTTGTATGACGAAAATCGTAAAGATAGTATTGAGTAACAAAGACTTATGTAACTGCTCAATTTTTATCCATTCAATATCTATAGCAACTGGACTATTATGAGTTAGTAATGTAGTGTAGTTGTAACCAATGCTTGCTGCTCCGTCAATATATTTTTATTAAACACTTAAAATTCAGCAAGTACCTCATGTTCATAAGCAACCCTAGTAAGGTAGTATGTCCTCAGATTCTAAACGTTTTTTATTCCTTTTTACGTCTTTATGCATTTTCATTTAAGTCTATGTTTTGAGGAATGTCCCCCTTCGGCATATTGGAGTAAATAAGATGATAGATGCTTCTTTGATAATGATGAATATAGATTCAAAATTTTTATCACTCATGTAAGCTACTTCTGCTATTTTCTTAAAAAACGCTACTATTTTATTATTTCCTCATGAACTGTTCATACTCTTACATGATGCGTGACTCTATCATCTCCCCTAGATATAGAAGAAGATCGTAATGCTCTGAATCAAGATACTTCAATCACCCGTAAGGACTCAATTCTTGTTGACGCATTTCACATCCAATGGAATAGTCGTTGCACCTTGTTATTGATATTAGGAACGCATTCTATATAGCCTCAGATCAGGGGGTTATTTCCATTTAAAAAATTAGAGTTTCCCTACGTTCACCACGTTACCAGCAGGAATGATTACCTGAAGGGGCGTTACAAAGTTGTTATATATCGTAAAGATGTTAGAAATCATAGTAACAACACTTACTCTTTTTTTCATTTGTGTATTCAATTTCTATCTATGCTAAACATTTGTACATGGACTAAATACAAGAATATCTTCAACTACTAAGTTATGAGTCTCTGGAACAAAGACATCATAAGTCTGTCTCTTACCATAAGGAATGATTTCTACTACTTCTTCCCATAATACATGAGAATCAATTAAGTAATGTAACATTGCAAATTGTAAATTCTCTGCATATTCACGAGCATTACTTAAAGAGATACCTTTTTCTGTACGATAGCGACGATTACCCTTTCCTACCACTTCAGCTTTCGTCATTCCTTTAACAATTCGTTCCTTTTCAATGTATTTCCATACTTCTTTAGGGAGTGTTGGTTCAGAAGGTTTCATTTTCAGTGCCCTTTGTTGGACTGCTTCATAATTACGCTCTGGTGTAGCTAAATGTTCGAGGAATAATAAAATAGAGGAACAGTGATAAACCATAAGATGGTAATAAACAGAACCGTTCATTTCTTTTTGAAGTAAATTCGTTTGGATACCAAAACGTAATAGTAAGTGTTTTAGGTCTAATACAAATTTTCGACACTTAGTAGCATACCCAATTTCACTAATACGTCCGGCGCAAAACCAGCCACCTGCCGAATACAGACTTCCTAAGAAGAACGCTAAGTGATCCCTATCCAACTCGTAAATAAATGAAGGGATTTTTTTTTCTTCTATCTCCCTATAAAACTCAAAACTTCTAAAGTCCATTAGATAGACTGTCGCCTTCTTATGATGTTCATGATACGTTGTAATACCAATTGCCTCACAAGATTTTTGCAACGACTCACCAACACCTTCATAACGTATTTGGAAGCTAATGCTATTCTTATTTAAACGCCCCGCGGCGAGCATATATGCAAGAATTCGAAGTTTATTCTTTTCTACTTGTTTTGTGCCATACACAGTTAAGAACTTAGGTGTAGCAATTCTTTCTCCGATACAGAGTGCATCTACTTCTTTCCATCCATCGACTGTTAGTATTGGATGATTTCTTGTAAGGGTAACTCGTGCTCCATGTTTTGTTACAACAGCAAACGTATCTTGAACACCGTTATCTTCAATGAAAAAAGCTTTACTATTCTTTAATTGGTAGAACTCATTCAATGTTAATAATGGTGTAGCGATACCATCTAGTTGGGACTGATAAAGCTCTCCTATCGATTTATATTCTCCCGTGTTAGGATTTATAATTCGTTGGTTTTCTTCTATACATTTGCCGACACGCTCACCATAACGTAAACCTTCGCGATGATGTGACTGTCGAATAATTTGCTCTTGATACCAACTTGGGCTTCCCCCTAGGTGATGTTCTCCCCTTTGAACAGGATCGTGAATAATTTGGAGCATTTCACGTTCAAGATTAATAATTTCACTCATATTTCCAATCCTCTTCTCTAATACCTTCTAGATGTGTAGCAACTTAGTAAGGGCTTAATATTTTAGCTTCTCCACCAAGTGCACTTCTTGCATTCATCTTACTTCCCTGGATAGCCTGTACAGCTGCTTGTCTCATTGTTTGAGCCCCTCGCGTATCTAAAAAGTTACCCCCAACTACGTTACTTGTTGCATACTGCGCTTTCCACCATTGCTCCCTTTGGTGATTGAATTCTAATAAACCCCAGTAACCTTTTTGCGCTAAGCTTCCCCAGGTTACCACCCCAAACAAAACAGGGTTAGAAGCACTTAAAACTCCTTTAATAGATGCTTTAGCCACCGATGTGCCTAAGCTGTCACCCCCATGTAAGCCTCTTGCAACATTATATCCAAATATAGCTTGAGGTGAGGTTAATGTCTTAATCATTGACTTTACTTTCATCTAGGTTACCCCCTTCTATTATTGTGAAGATCAAATACAATACTTCCATCAACATTTAAATTTTTAGAAACTCTTTCTTGCCCTACACCGTCGTACATCATAATTTCTGGCGATCCAATATACTTATAGTCATTCATGGTCGCTCGTTTAAGAGGTTCCATTTGATATTCAAAACTCATCTTAGCTTGATTAAAAGCCAGATATCCCCCTCCAACAACAGCAAAATGTTTGGGATTTATTCTTTTACCAGTGTAGAGGTTACCCAATGTCTTTTTCTTATCTTTTGTATCAATAAAAGCACTCTTAATAATATTATTTGGAGCATTTTTAACACCATTTACGGCCTTTTTTGTATTTAGAACACCTATTTTAGCAAAATTTTTAATTGAATTTAAAATAGCCATTTTTTATCCTCCTATTTATTAGATTATAAAATCCCTTTTATTACTTGAAACACTTGTTTTTGATGTAATGCTCATTTTTATTGGGTAGACACGTCACCTTATAGCGGTGTTTCTTGCTTTTGTATAAATTCTACATAATTTCTTAGTAGTAGGATCCATGTCTTTCGAATCCACCATTTGCGTATGTACACGCATTTAATCATTAATTTCAAGCAACCACTAAAGAACTACGTATAGCACCCGTTTGTACTAATCCCTACTTGTCATCACTTTACCTACTGCTTAAAGAGTATCTATATCAGCCCGTTTTATAGCCTCTACCGAAGAAGTGTTTTCTGATTTTTCTTCTCTAAAAATTTTCAACTAGTGGGTTTGTTGGATTATCTGCTCTTGCTTCTAGATAAGTAAATTTTAGGTTTTTTATACCTACTTTTAACTTCTGAGTCACCATTATATTTGATGCTCAATTATTGGAATCTGCATATCCAATAGTAAACATACTTGAACAATTTGTTTTAGAACGAATAAACTTCACTACATCAAATTACTTTTTTAAGGGGTTTATTAGTATTTTTCAGGATTCTTAACAAGTTATCTGCAATTGAAACCATACACTGCTCCACCCTAATTAAATTTAGCATTCCCCATCTTATGATGACCTGTTCTGGATTCGAAAAGATTAAATACGACTTCTCCTTGATTTATGTTGCCATATAAATTTCTATTCTTCTCTCTTTGCTTCTTCATTTTTTTCCTAAGTTGAAATTCTTGTTCTCCTTTAATCTCTTCTGTATCATGATATCCTCCAATTCGGCGTCCTACATCTAAAACAGTAGCAGCAGTAACAGCATAATGTCCCTTACCCATAGCAGTTTCAAGATTCTTTCCAGAAAATCGCATTCTACTTCCCTTATTAGCTTTCTTGGAAATTCCTTTTTCTTCATCAAAAATTCCACTTTTTAGTAAACCTTGCACAGGTTGAGTTTGTATTAAGTGTTTCGCTCCATAGGCAAAACCACCAACTGCACCCATTGTAACCTTTAACCTGTTCTTTTGTAGAAAACTAGATGTATCGTAAGTTTCAATTTCACGCTCTTTAGTAGCCATAGTTAGTACCTACTTTCTGTGTATGATAAAAATGATTTGACTAAGCATTACTAACCAGCAAATAATCTAACGTCTGCTGTAATGGATTCTCCTCATCAAGGAAATTTGCCTACGACACAATTAACACTATTCTTAAAGTTTTTTGCCAAAGCTAAAATTAATACTTTCCGAAATTCATTTTGATTCCTCATGTAGGTGAGTTACTTAAATAAATGTTATTTCAAGGTTTTTAAGTATGGTTCATTTTGAAAAGGTTAAAACACTTCAGAACATAGATTATCCATCAAGCGCTTCTCGTTTGACTTAACACCTAAAAGGTACCTTCATGTTCAATGTAAGCTACAATATCAGCGATTCTTTTAAGCGCGTCTTTTGTAGCGTAATAGACACCTAGTTCATAGTCGTACTCATCTGGATTCATACAAGCTGATTGTCCAACTACTTCAAATCCATTGTTCATTTGAAGACAAACAACAGTAGTCTTTAGTCCCACCTTTGCTGACTCCTTACGTTTCACCCAATGATCAAGTAAGTTTTGTTCAAATCGTTCATACCTAAGCCCTTCCATGTCCTCGCCCTCCTTTCATGACTTCAGGCATAACCTAACCAATTTGTCATATTTTCTCAATCAAATACTGTTAGATTCATCACAGAATCCCCTATACCTAACTTGGTACACAGGCGAATCTTTTGTACTTTTTGAATTACAAAATGGTATACGGAATTTGCAATGAACAAGTTCACGACTATGAATCCACAACAAAGAATGCATCCTCAACAGATTGCGTTCTTTTTATTTTCAGCTTAATTATATAAACCTGAAATCCCGCTAGAGGATAACTCTCGGGTAGAACTTTTAAGGAAGATATTGAAACAATTAAACACATGTTGACTAAGCTAACGTCTGGTGTGAAACAAAATTAAGATTTAAAGAATAACCACTCTCTTTTTTTAATATATAACTACCAATTTCTATTTCAATATCACATTCTCAACCATATTACAAGTCTATAAATTTTCCAGTCAGAGGGTTAGGTTAAGTCGTCTATTAAATAGAAGGAGATTATCATGAACGAATTCATTACTGTCACTATGAAAAATAACAAATTGTCATACAAACACATAGAAAGATGATTACATGAAAAACTATCCAACGAGAGTATCCGTTATCAAAGTGAATGATAGTTCCTATTATATAGGACTGCAATTCTATCACTCTGATACATGGATGACATTAAAATATATATCTCATCGCTACTCCTCCTATGAAAAGGCTGTAGCATCTTATAGAAAACTTGAACGACTTGGTTACATGGATCCGGTCCTATATAAAAATGAATTATATAGGTAACATTAGGATTGCCAGCATGAACCTGAATTGGATAAACGTATCCGTCGTCACTTCAAGCAAATGACTCTTGGAGAATGAAAGAAACATATGTCAAAGTGAAAGTTTAATAGATATATTTGTTTGATATTCTTAATTTGAAAGGAAATACAATTAATTTTTTCCTAAACAACACAACGAATTAAAAGGCTGCAAAGCGCTTTTTCAGGAAAGCTTTGCAGCCTTTTAATATTTCAAATCCATAACACATCGTAGAACACGATATTTCCTTTATAAAGAAGTAATTCCTTTTATGTTAGGATTCAAATATTTTTACACAGCTGTATCCATTCTTTCTAGAGTAGAAACTGTACATATGATAAAAAAAGAACAGCTTAATTTACGAGATCAGCCTATCAAAAACGACCAATAATGCATCAATCAATTATTTAGACTTCTACCATAAAGTGAGATTCCATTAGGAATATATACAATTTATTCTCTTTTATTTTTACACTAGGATTATATCCCTTAAGATATATAGTAATTTTAAGATAATATAAAACGGTTCATAAAAAATCTAGAAATAAATTTTAAAAATAAAAAAAGGGAGCAGGAGCCCCCTCTTTTCAACTAATTTTCATTAGTTCACAAACATTTACTAGTCCATTACCAAACATATCATCGACACCTTTTTCTCCAAGGTCAACCGAATGCTCACGAATTAGTTGCATGATTTGATCAGGAGTTAACTTTTTGCCAATATCACGATAGTAAGCTAGAATAAGGGCGATTACCCCCGCTACCATTGGTGTAGCCATAGACGTACCAGATAGTTTTGCATAGCGATTGACAGGATATGTACTATAAATATCTACACCTGGAGCAGCTACATCTGTTTCACTGCCGAAGTTAGAGAAGGTGGCTCTATCAAGATTTCTATTAATCGCTCCCACTGCAATTACCTCATCATATGATGCTGGCCACCCAACATGAGTATTTTCATTACCAGTAGCAGCAACAATAATAATACCTGCCTCATGGGCACGTTTAATTGCATCATGTAGGACAGGACCAGGATCATTCGAAGAACCTAGACTCATAGAAATGATATCTACTTGTTCAGAAATAGCCCAATCAATTCCCTTTACAATTGCCTCAACTAAACCAGAACCATCGTCTGCTAATACCTTAGCAATGTAAAGCTCAGCTTTAGGAGCAACCCCAACGATACCAATTGAGTTGTCACACCCAGCAATTATACCTGCACAGTGCGTACCGTGCCCCTTCCTATCCATTATGTCAGTAAAATTATTTGTAGTAAAATTCATTCCTTTTTTGTAATTGGCAGCAAGATCCGGATGGGTAGCATCAATACCGGTATCTAATATAGCAACCCTAATCCCCTCTCCTTTTGTAATTGACCACATTTGAGGAGCTTGAATCAAATTAACACCCCAATCAATTACTTGTATAGGTGCCACTGATTGAATATCAATTACATCTGATTGGATTTTAAACTTCATTGAAATCCCCCTATAATTATAATAGTTACTAAAGATAACCATTTTTTTTAGAAGGTTCAATAGGAAAGTATTTTATCTCCTAACTACTTCATTACAAGATAAAAGTATAAATAGGAGCACCTTGAAATTGATGTTCTTCTTGTCATTAACATTAAGAAAGTAACACCAAAAGTAAGAATAAAACATAAATAGTTAACAACTTACAGGGTCAACTACTTGGGTAAAAAGATTCAATTAGCCTTTTTATAACTCGACCATTTAACTTTATTCAACGCTATTAATTGTTCACAAGTGAGGTAGTCATGAGGGAAAATATCCCCGCCTTGGTTTGGAAAAAGATCAATACCTGCTTCTTTTAAAATCTCATCCACCAGTTCTGTACAAATAAATTTATTCCTTCTATCTAGTTTATCTATTAGTTTGCTATTTGGAAATTTCGACTTTAAATATAGAGAAATTAATCGGAGCCAATCATATCGAAAACCCTTTCTCTGATATGAAACCGCTGTAGAGATAATAATATCTTGTTGTTCTTTCGTTAACGCATTCTTATTCCTTAACACCATACATTCTAAATTACTAATAGAATATGTCTCCCTTACTATAGAGGATTTAGTATTCCAATCTATCTCTATGATATATCCTCCACCAATATACAAAGCTACATGTGTCCACTTAGAACCTGCCACCTTTTGAATTATCTTTGAGATAAGAGACTTTCCACTTACGACAATAATATCGCCTACTATCATATTGCCAACCACCTCGTATATTATGTTTAATTACTTTTTGTCGGACATATTTAATCTATATTTTCTTGGACGTCCGAGGATATTCCTAGATAATGAAAGTAAGGATCATTTGGGACAA
>NZ_JBPWGY010000014.1:0-201573 GCF_051780025.1 Bacillus cereus group sp. BceL062
ACCTTGAACGCCTTGAGGTCCAGTAGCACCGGTAGCCCCCGTGTTACCTTGAACGCCTTGAGGTCCCGTGGCACCGGTAGCCCCCGTGTTACCTTGAACGCCTTGAGGTCCAGTAGCACCGGTAGCGCCCGTGTTACCTTGAGGTCCAGTAGCACCGGTAGCCCCTGTGTTACCTCGAGGTCCAGTAGGTCCAGTAGCACCGGTAGCGCCCGTGTTACCTTGAGGTCCAGTAGCGCCAGTGGCACCGGTAGCCCCTGTGTTACCTTGAACGCCTTGAGGTCCAGTAGCACCGGTAGCCCCTGTGTTACCTCGAGGTCCAGTAGGTCCAGTAGCGCCGGTAGCGCCCGTGTTACCTCGAGGTCCAGTAGGTCCAGTAGCGCCGGTAGCGCCCGTGTTACCTCGAGGTCCAGTAGGTCCAGTAGCGCCGGTAGCACCCGTGTTACCTCGAGGTCCAGTAGGCCCAGTAGCACCGGTAGCGCCCGTGTTACCTCGAGGTCCAGTAGGTCCAGTAGGCCCTCTGCCGAACGAAGCTGAATTAACTAGAGTAGTTTGTAACTTTGCAATTAATTTAAGGAGTTCTTGGAGTGTACAATGATCGATTCGGAATAACTTTGTAATGTAAAGTAAATAATTAATTAAAATTTGGAGTTCAACAAATACAGCACTTGCTACGAAGTTTGGATTTCTTAATATAGTTATTAAGTTTTTTATAATAGCTAATCCTTGCGCTTTCAGGGAGGAAGTAGCGTCTAGCGAACAGATGAACTTACTTAGTAGGTTTAATGTATCAATTAAATCTTCGATGTTTTTAGGGGATGGATTAGCGAAAAGTTTTGGAATTATTTTAATTAAATCGTTAATAATCGCTCGAAATGTTCTAATTTGTGCTTTAGAAATTGGGATGGATGGTGTGTTTGAGATTCGTCCGGCACTACTTGGAAAGCATGGTTTGGAGAATTTGTTTTGACTGTCGTCATAACGAGACATTAAATCGCTCCTTTCTAATGAGAATGTGAATGAAACTCATCATAGTAGATGCAAAAATTAGTTAAATGGTCATAATAAAATCGTTTGTTTAAAGAAAAAATAGAAAAAACGCCTTACAATAAGGCGTTTTTTCTATTTTCTGCGTATTTATAATATCGTTTTAGTGAAACTTTTGATTTGAATCCAGCTAGTTTTATAATTTCTGATTCCGGCGTTTCTTTTTTTATTAAGTTTAAAATATAGGTGTTACGAAAGTGTTGCCCTGAGATTCCTTTGCGTAAATTAGCTCTAGCTACTTCAAGGCGAATCATTTTTTGGATAGCGATTTCTGTTAATCCCTTCGGTGAATCATTTTCGTATACCCATCTGTATGTTCCGCGGTTAAAATCGAATGCGACAAACAGTGGGTCATTACTATGGTATTTTGGACGAACGGGTTCAGGGATGCTTTTGTAGTATGTGTATAATTGCTTTTTGTCTTCTTTTGTTAATGTAATCGTTCTTTCTACTCCTGCGGTTGCTGGGATAGATAATGTATTAGTTTCAAAGTGAACATGATACATAGTTAATGCTGTAAGCTCTTGTAGGGATAAACCATAGTCAATTAATAGGTTTAAAATAGTGATATTACGATCCATCAATAAAGGTCGTACAGGACGTTGTTTTTCTGATAGTCCTTCCAATGAAGTGACGATACGCTTTAATTTTTTTTCTTCATTAGATGAAATAAAATCTTCATTTCGTAGTGCGCGATCTGGTTGAATGGAAATTTCCATATTCTTTAATGGATTAGGGATGTTTAGGAAATGATTCATTCTATTTAGTACAATAAATACACGATGCATCGTCTTTTCTGAGTAGTTTCGATTCGTTTTTAACTCAGAAAAGTAATCTTCGTAGTCTTTTGTACAAAGTGTAGCCCATATATTACTGGAAGGGAGCTTTTTGTTTTTTTCTAACCAATGTCCGAAATCTTCAATGTCATAAACATAACGTTTAATGGTTGAGGTTTTTCGGCCTTTATTCAATAAAAAAATAGAAAAGGCTTGTATTGTATCATGGAATTCCGTTGTCTCCATAGTCCCACCACCTTAATTATTTCTTATATTATAGCAAACTTTTCTGAAAATAGGCATTTGTAAGAAGGACGGGAATAATAATATGTGTTGAGTGGATAAAGTGAAACTTTAATCAGTGGGGGGGGTGTTCATCCTCCGCTGATTATCAGCCCACACCAATCGGGCATTTACGGGCAGTTATCCCCCGCCTAACTTCCTCGCATTCGCTGAATTTTGAGGTGGGAGTCTTACTGCCTGCAAATTGCGGGATAAAATGAGGTGATTGTATGGAACAATCGATGCGAAAGAAAAATAATAATCAAATTAATATTGTGTTAAACCATCGAAAGAAAATTTCTTTACCAGCATCAGAAAATAAAACGGAAATTTCAAATGAAACTACAATTAAACATGAGATGCTGCAAAGAATTGAAGAAGAGATGGGGAAACTCGTTGGGATGGATGATATAAAAAAGATAATAAAAGAAATATATGCTTGGATTTATGTAAATAAAAAAAGACAAGAAATGGGATTGAAATCTGAGAAGCAAGTACTCCATATGTTGTTTAAAGGGAATCCGGGTACAGGAAAGACAACTGTTGCTAGAATGATAGGGAAATTGTTGTTTGAGATGAATATTCTATCAAAAGGGCATTTAGTTGAAGCGGAACGTGCTGATCTTGTAGGAGAATACATTGGCCATACGGCTCAAAAAACAAGAGATTTAATAAAAAAAGCAATGGGAGGTATTTTGTTTATTGATGAGGCGTATTCTTTAGCTCGAGGTGGAGAGAAGGATTTTGGAAAGGAAGCAATTGATACGCTCGTAAAGCATATGGAGGATAAACAACATGGTTTTGTATTGATTTTGGCTGGGTATTCAAGAGAGATGAATCACTTCCTTTCATTAAATCCAGGACTGCAATCTCGTTTTCCGTTTATTATTGAGTTTGCGGATTATTCGGTAAATCAGTTGTTGGAAATTGGGAAGAGAATGTATGAAGAGCGTGAATACCAGTTATCAAAGGAAGCGGAATGGAAATTTAGAGATCATTTACATGCTGTAAAGTATTCGTCGCAAATTACATCGTTTAGTAATGGCCGATACGTACGGAATATTGTTGAAAAATCGATTCGTACACAGGCTATGCGGTTGTTGCAAGAAGATACGTATGATAAGTATGATTTAATTGGAATATCAAGTGTTGATTTAATGTTGGAAGAGGAGACGCACAGTACATAAACTGTGCGTCTGTTTTTTGTGCATATGTTCGTTTATTCTTTTTTTTCTTTTTCTTGGTGAGATTTATGGAAGCGTTCCATTTTAGCGCTCTTTTCGTGTGCTGAATTAGAATCGTGCCCAAATTGGTTTACTGAGCTTTTTTGAGCTCCTTTATTAACGTGGTTTGTCATTTGTATTCACCTCACTTTAAAAATTAGTATAAACATTAAGTAAAGAAAAAATCGTTAGAAAAGAAAAACCTCTTTACGATATGTAAAGAGGTTAGAGTTGCTATTTATGCATTGAACGTTCGTTTGTGTCGATACGTCGATGCGGTAAATGCCATTTGTAATGAATAGAAAGCATGCGGAAGCAAACAATTAAAATGAATAAGGTGTAAAGAGCCCAATCACTAACAATAATTTGAGCCCCAATTAAGAAGCCTGCTAGAATCGTCCAAAAAGCATATACTTCAGCTCGAAGGACGAGAGGTTTTCTACGGGCTAAAAGATCGCGAATAATCCCGCCGCCAATACCGGTTAAAACAGCTGCTACTATTGTAGCGCTAATGGGTAAATTTAGTTTTTGAGCATATAATGCCCCTTGTACGGCGAATGCTGATAAGCCGATAGCGTCAGTAATGTTTTCCCATTTTTTCCAATGTTTAATTAATTTATTTGGAAAAAGAAAAATAATTGTCATTGATAAAAGTGCGATTTGGAATAACATGTCTTGTTGCCAAAACGCGACAATCGGATAACCAATTAGTAAATTACGAAGGGCACCTCCCCCAAATGCGGTTGCCATTCCTAAAATATACACCCCGAAAATGTCATAATCCTCTTCCATTGCAACAATGGCTCCGCTTAGTGCGAATGCGATTGTGCCTATGATGCTAAAAATCTCCCATGCCATGAATTTTCTCCCCCGCTAACTAGATGAAATGTGCTTCCTCTGCTATTATATTAGAAGGTTTAAATTTCGAAAAGGATGAGTGAACATATTTGATGGAAGAAAAAGAAAAAGTCATATTAGTAGGCTGTCAATTACAGCAAGATGACGATGAACAGTTTATGCATTCCATGAAAGAACTTGCATCGTTAGCAAAGACTGCGCGAGCGAAAGTGTTAGTGTCAACAACGCAAAAACGACCGAAGTTTCATCCAGTGACTTATATAGGTAAAGGTAAATTAGAAGAGCTTACAATGTTAACAGAAGAATTAGAGCCGGATGTTATTATATTTAATAACGAGTTAACGCCGAGTCAAATTCGGAATTTATCCTCAGTATTAGATGCAAGAGTAATCGATCGAACGCAACTCATATTAGATATTTTTGCGCAACGTGCGAAGTCGAGAGAGGGTAAGCTTCAAGTGGAGTTAGCCCAGTTGCAATATACAATGCCGCGTCTAATGGGGCAAGGTTTGTCTTTATCACGTCTTGGTGGTGGTATTGGAACAAGAGGGCCGGGTGAGACGAAACTTGAGACGGATCGTCGTCATATTCGATCGCGTATTGATGAAATAAAGAAACAACTTGCGGTTGTTGTGGAACATCGAAAAAGATACCGTGAGAGAAGAAAAGACAATAAAGTATTTCAAGTTTCATTAATAGGATATACAAATGCAGGGAAATCAACGCTATTTAATAGATTAACGGAAGCGGATACGTTTGAAGAAAACTTATTGTTTGCAACGTTAGATCCGACAACAAGGAAGATGCCGTTACCTTCTGGTTATACAGTGTTGCTAACTGATACGGTTGGTTTTATACAAGATTTACCTACGTCGTTAATTGCAGCTTTTCGTTCAACACTAGAAGAAGCTGGTGAAGCAGATGTTATTTTACATGTTGTTGATTCTGCAGATCCAAACTATGTAGGGCATGAGAAAACGGTAAAGAAGTTATTGTCAGAACTTGAAATTAATCATATTCCGATTATTACGTTATACAATAAAAAAGATGCATTACATCAAAATTTTATTCCGTTTCCGAAAAGCGACTTCTTAATGACTAGTGCTTTTGAAGAAAGCGATTTATTACATATAAAAGAAGCGATAGAAACGAAAATGAAGGAAGAAATGGATCCATATCAAGTGGAGATTCCTCCGAGTGAAGGTAAGTTGTTAACGTTATTAAAGACGGAAACTCTATTAACAAAGATGGAGTTTCTGGAAGATAAATTTGTATATAATTGTACAGGATATATATTTGCCTATTCGCCATATAATGGGCAGTTAAAGAGATTTTTAGTGGAAGAAGGAGAAAATGATAATGTTTGATCGTTTAAAAAATGGAGAAAAAATGGCTCCTATTGTAAAAGAAGTAGAAAGTCAAATTACAGAAGTGCATAAACGTGCAGATGAAGTGATTGAAAGTAATCAATTTCGTGTATTAGAAAGTTTTCGTAAACATAAAATTAGTGACTCGCATTTTATTCCAACGACTGGCTATGGATATGACGATATTGGTCGTGACACATTAGAAAAAGTGTATGCTGATGTATTTGGAGCGGAAGCGGGTCTTGTTCGTCCGCAAATTATTTCGGGGACTCATGCGATTTCAACAGCTTTATTTGGTATTTTACGTCCGGGAGATGAGCTACTATACATAACGGGGAAACCGTATGATACGTTAGAGGAAATCGTTGGTGTACGCGGAAAAGGTGTAGGGTCATTTAAAGAATATAATATCGGTTATAACGCAGTTTCGTTAACGGAAGAGGGGCTTGTGGACTTTGAAGCTGTTGCGGCTGCGATTCATAGTAATACGAAGATGATTGGTATTCAGCGCTCAAAGGGATATGCTACTCGTCCGTCGTTTGCTATTTCTCAAATTAAAGAGATGATTTCGTTTGTTAAGGAAATTAAACCTGATGTAGTTGTATTTGTTGACAACTGTTATGGCGAGTTTATTGAAGAACAAGAGCCGTGCCATGTAGGTGCAGATTTAATGGCGGGCTCGCTTATTAAAAACCCAGGCGGTGGAATCGTTAAAACTGGTGGTTACATTGTTGGGAAAGAACAATATGTTGAAGCATGTGCATATCGTTTAACATCTCCAGGGATTGGTGCTGAAGCAGGGGCATCTTTATACAGTTTACAAGAAATGTACCAAGGGTTCTTCTTAGCGCCGCATGTAGCGGGACAAGCACTAAAAGGTGCAATCTTTACAGCGGCATTTTTAGAAAAGTTAGGAATGAACACGTCACCAGCGTGGAATGCGCCAAGAACGGACTTAATTCAATCTGTTCAATTCGATGATAAAGATCGTATGATTGCCTTTTGTCAAGCGATTCAATATGCATCTCCGATTAATTCTCATTTCACTCCGTACGCAAACTATATGCCGGGTTATGAAGATGATGTAATTATGGCTGCGGGAACGTTTATTCAAGGTGCAAGTATTGAATTGTCGGCTGATGGCCCAATTCGTCCACCTTACGTTGCTTATGTACAGGGTGGATTAACGTATTCTCATGTGAAGATTGCAATTTGTTCTGCGATTGATGCGTTAATTGAAAAAAAATTATTAACAATTTCTTAAAGGGAAGCTGTCGATTTCGGCAGCTTTTTTCGTGTAAAAGTAATGATTTGTGCCATTAGAAAAAAGAATGAAAAAAAACCTAAAAAAATCATGTAAGAAAAGCTAACATCTATTGACACTAAACATAACATAATATAAAATGAGAAGCAGTTAAGGCGAAGGAGGAACTGAAACAATGAAAGAAGATAGACGTTCTGCCCCGCTGTTTCCTATTGGTATTGTTATGGATTTAACACAATTGTCTGCACGTCAAATTCGCTACTATGAAGAGCATAATCTTGTTTCTCCAACCCGTACAAAGGGGAATCGTAGATTATTTTCATTTAACGATGTAGATAAGTTGTTAGAGATTAAAGATTTATTAGATCAAGGCTTAAATATGGCTGGTATTAAGCAAGTGTTACTAATGAAAGAAAATCAAACAGAAGCAGTGAAAGTAAAAGAAGAAACGAAAGAAATTTCCAAAACGGAGCTTCGCAAAATACTTCGAGATGAACTACAACATACAGGTAGATTTAATCGAACTTCATTGCGACAAGGTGACATTTCAAGGTTTTTTCACTAAAGATAACTGATTCTGAAGGTGTTTAGAGGGACTAAGGAGGAATTTATAATGGCTAGGTACACAAAAGAAGATATTTTCCGTTTGGCGAAAGAAGAGAATGTAAAGTATATCCGTCTGCAATTTACGGACCTTTTAGGAGTAATTAAAAACGTAGAAATTCCAGTGAGCCAATTAACAAAAGCTCTTGATAACAAAATGATGTTTGATGGATCTTCTATTGAAGGTTTCGTACGTATTGAAGAATCTGATATGTATTTATATCCGGATTTAGATACTTGGGTAATTTTCCCTTGGACAGCTGAAAAAGGTAAAGTAGCTCGTTTAATCTGTGATATTTATACTGCAGATGGTGCTCCATTTGACGGAGATCCACGTAACAATTTAAAACGTGTATTAAAAGAAATGGAAGCTTTAGGATTCTCAGATTTCAATCTTGGACCAGAGCCAGAATTCTTCCTATTCAAAGTTGATGAAAAAGGAAATCCAACATTAGAATTAAACGATAACGGTGGATACTTCGACCTTGCGCCGATGGATCTAGGGGAAAACTGTCGTCGTGATATCGTTCTTGAGCTTGAAGAAATGGGCTTTGAAATTGAAGCGTCTCACCATGAAGTTGCACCAGGTCAACACGAAATTGACTTTAAATATGCAAATGCAATTCGCTCATGTGATGACATTCAAACATTCAAACTTGTTGTAAAAACAATTGCTCGTAAACATGGTTTACATGCAACATTTATGCCAAAACCATTATACGGTGTGAACGGTTCAGGTATGCACTGTAACTTATCATTATTTAAAAATGGTGAGAACGTATTCTTCGATCAAAACGGTGATTTACAATTAAGTGATGATGCTCGTCACTTTATCGCAGGTATTTTAAAACATGCACCAGCATTTACAGCGGTAGCAAACCCAACTGTAAACTCTTACAAACGTTTAGTACCTGGATATGAAGCTCCTTGTTACGTAGCATGGTCTGCACAAAACCGTAGCCCATTAGTACGTATCCCTGCATCTCGTGGTATTAGTACACGCGTAGAAGTACGTAGTGTTGACCCAGCTGCAAACCCATATTTAGTAATGGCTACATTATTAGCTGCAGGTCTTGACGGAATTAAAAATAAATTAACTCCACCAGCTGCAGTAGACCGTAACATCTATGTAATGACAAAAGAAGAGCGCGAAGAAGCAGGTATCGTTGACTTACCAGCAACATTAGCGCAAGCGTTAGTTACATTGCAATCTAATGAAGTAGTATGCAGTGCACTAGGAGAACATTTACTTGAGCACTTCATCGAAGCAAAAGAGATTGAGTGGGATATATTCCGCACACAAGTTCACCAATGGGAACGCGATCAATATATGTCTCTATACTAAGAAAAAAGGCCCTGATACTACGGTATCAGGGTTTTTTCGTCATTTATCTACAATGAATTACAGTGAATATTGTCGTAATTTATGAGGTGTAATTAAGAAGTCATTTAACAAGAATAATTTATGTTGACTCGTTCTGTATAAAGAACTAAAATGGCATTAATTAGAAATGTTTGTATATTTAAAAAATAAAACATATTACTTTTATTTCTGTTTTTTTATGGGAATGTCAACTGGAATCTCATTGGTATTAAATGAGGGGGAGAAGTAATGAATAAGGAAATAAATTTAAAAAATCTATTTACTGTTATATGGAAAAGGGTATGGATACTACTGTTGTTTACGACTCTCACAACCGTAGGAGGAGCGATGTATAGTATGTATATGAAAACACCTTTGTATGCCTCCTCAGCAAGGGTTATTGTTCAAGCTAATGCTGAAACGATGAATACATTAAAAGCGATGGTAAATGAGCCTGTAATATTAGAAAAAGTAGCGGCTGAATTAAATATTAACAGATCTGCAGGTGCATTAAGTGGACAAATAAGTACAGAAAGTGTACAAGGCTCTCAGATTATGAGAATAAATGTAGTGGATATTGATCCTGTACTTGCACATAAAATTGCGAATACGACAGCGGCTGTTTATAAGAAAGAAGTAGCAAATATACTAAATTTTAATAATGTGAGTATATTACCAGAAGACCCAGTTCAAAAACATTCGATGCCTATAAATATAAATCACTTTAAGACGATACTAATTGCGTTCTCTGTAGGTATGGTGCTCAGTATCGGTTTTATTTTTTTATTGGATTCATTTGATGATAGAATCAAATCGGAACGACGAATTGAGCAATTGTTAGATGTCCCTGTTTTGGGCGGGATTTCTAAAATGAATAGGAAAAATACGGAAGACAAATTCAGTGAAAAAAATACAGTGGTACTGGGGGATGGAACGGAGTGGCCTACAAAAATAGACGAAAAACAAATAAAGTTAAAGGAGAAAGTATAATTGCTTATACAGCTCCAAGATCGAAAATTTCGGAGCAGTATCGTTCGCTTCGAACAAACCTTCAATTATCTTCGTCTATTCATAAAAGCAGAACTATAGTTATTACTTCTCCAAGGTATGGTGAAGGAAAATCAACGATTACAGTTAATTTAGCAGTCTCAATAGCACAAAAAGGTGAAAAAGTATTGATAATTGATGCAAATTTACGAACACCCACGATTCAGGAAATGTTTGGAGTAGAAAATACAGTTGGATTAACTGATATATTGAACGGAAAAACAAATTTAGAAGGCGCTGTAAAAAAAACAGAGATGGAACGTCTTGATGTATTAACTAGCGGTCCAGTACCATTCAATCCATCTGAAGTACTTGGTTCAGATGAGATGGATATGTTAATTCAAAAGGCAATGGAACGGTATGACATCATATTATTTGATTCTTCCCCTGTATTAGAAGTAACAGATACGAGTGTATTAGTTGATAAGTGTGAAGGAGTACTTTTGGTGATCCGATATAATCGTACTGTGAGCGAAGATGCGCTTGAAACGAAAAGAGCGCTAAGTTTTACGAAAAGCAGAATATTGGGTGCAATTTTGAATGGGAAAGTATAAAGGGGATTAGAATAATAGATTTAACCTTCTTACATAAAAATGTTCGTTATAAAGAAAGAATAATAGAACTGTGATGTGGTGATGTCTCCTGACCGCTATCAATGGAGGCACTCGATTATGCTGTGGGTTGTGAAAGCAACCTTAGATGCGAGTCATCAAAAGTGTAATGTGAGGGAGGGTTAGATGCCCATATTTTATTAAAGTTTCTAGCTATGTACTTTTAATAAAGAGTATATAGTTAGAAACTTTAACTTTGAAAGAGTTCAGTAAGGAATTGATTAAAGGAGGAAGTTATATGACGTATCGCCGGAGGATATCGTTATTGCTTTTAATGGATTCACTGATTGTATTAAGTGCAGTTTTTTTTAGCTATTTTTTTGTAAATGCTAGCTTTAGTGTTATCACTTTATCATCAGTTATTAGCTCTATCACTCTATTAGTTAGTCATCATTTATTTGCTTTTGTTTATAAATTGTATAAAAAAGCTTTGGAATATGCAAGTATAGGAGAGTTGCTAATTATATGCAAGGTCGTTACATTTTCAATACTTACTACAGCGGTTGTACAGCAAATCATTATGCAAAAAATGTACTTTCGATTGTTAGTTGTAACTTGGATGATTCATATTTTATTAATTGGTGGTTCCCGCTTTATTTGGAGAATGTACAGAGATATTTATTATGTAAAGAAGGGTGATAAAAAAAGAACGTTAATTGTTGGTGCTGGATCAGCTGGGACGATGGTTGCAAGGCAGTTGTTGAAGAATAATACTGCTGAATTAATGCCAGTCGCGTTTATTGATGATAATGTCAAAAAGCATAATCTTGATATTTGGGGGATTCCAGTAATAGGTGGTATGAATCAAATTGATTATGTTATTAAAAAACTGAATATTGAGATAATTATTTTAGCAATTCCTTCGTTAAACAAGAGAGAGAGAAATGTTATTTTAAAAGATTGTTTAAAAACAAAAGTAAAAACTCAAATCCTTCCCATGTTAGAAGACTTAGTAACAGGTAAGGTTTCAGTAAATGAATTTAGAGATGTTCAAGTAGAAGATTTATTAGGGCGAGATCCTGTAGAGTTAGATGTGGAAATTATTTCAGATTATATAACGGATAAAGTCATTTTAGTTACTGGTGCAGGTGGATCAATTGGTTCGGAAATTTGTAGACAAGTTGCGAAATTTAAACCGAAAAAATTGATTTTATTAGGGCATGGAGAAAACAGTATTTATTCCATAGAAATGGAATTAAATGAAAAATATAACGATATGAGAGGCGTGTTTATTCCAGAAATCGCGGATATACAAGATGAAAAGAAGATGCATTTAATAATGAATAAACATCTTCCAAATGTTGTATATCATGCAGCCGCACATAAACATGTACCATTAATGGAGAACAATCCTGAAGAGGCTGTTAAAAATAATTTGATTGGAACTATGAATATAGCAGAGGCAGCGAGAACACATGGAGTAGGAACGTTTGTTATGATTTCTTCCGATAAAGCGGTGAATCCGACGAGTGTTATGGGAGCAACAAAGAAATTAGCTGAGATGGTCATTCAGCACAAAGATAAAATAAGTCATACAAAGTTTGTTACAGTACGTTTTGGAAATGTATTAGGTAGCCGTGGGAGCGTCATACCTTTATTTAAGAAACAAATTCAAAATGGTGGACCAATTACAGTTACTCACCCTGATATGGTTCGTTATTTTATGACAATTCCGGAGGCATCAAGACTCGTAGTGCAAGCGGGGGCGTTAGCTAAAGGAGGAGAAATTTTTGTGCTGGATATGGGAGAACCAGTGAAAATAGTTGATCTTGCTAAAAATCTCATTCGATTATCAGGAAACTCTTTGGATGAAATAGGAATAGAATTTACCGGTATACGCCCAGGAGAGAAGCTTTTTGAAGAATTACTAAAAGAAGATGAAATGAATGAGAAGCAAGTTCACCCGAGAATTTATGTAGGGCAAGAAATGAATGTTCGTATAGAAGAAATAGAAAAGTTAATTTTGGAATATACAGAGTTAGATGAGATGGAATTAAGAAAGCGATTGTTAAATTTAGTGAATCAGCGTAAAACTTTAAAACTATTAATACCAGTATCAGGTTAATAGCAAAAAATTATTATAAGACGGGTGCGTGGGATGGTGTCTAAAAAAATTCTGTTTTGTGCAACTGTGGATTATCATTTTAAAGCTTTTCATTTACCGTATTTGAAATGGTTTGCAGACCAAGGATGGGAAGTGCATGTTGCAGCGAATGGGAATATACATCTTCCGTACGTAACTCAAAAATATAATATTCCTCTTCAAAGATCACCGATTAGCGTACAAAACTTTCATGCATATAAAAAACTTACATCAATTATTCATCAAAATAAATATAATATCATTCATTGTCATACGCCTATGGGAGGAGCAATTGCTCGTCTAGCTGCTAGAAAAGTGCGGAGAGAAGGCACAAAGGTTATATATACAGCGCATGGATTTCATTTTTGTAAAGGATCATCATTCATAAATTGGCTCTTATACTATCCAATCGAAAGAATTTTAGCTACTACTACGGATTGTCTTCTAACAATTAATCAAGAAGATTACAGTTTAGCAGTAAAGCATCGATTTCAGGCGGGAAGTATTAAACTCGTTCATGGTGTAGGAGTAGATATAGAACGATATATTCCTGTTAATGAAAGTGAAAAGGAGCAATTAAGACATAAAAATGGTTATAATTCTGAAGATTTTTTAATGTTTTATGCAGCTGAATTTAATAAGAACAAAAACCAAAGCTTCTTAATTCAATCATTGGCACAATTAAAAAATGAAATTCCGCATGCGAAGCTACTACTTGCTGGTGAAGGGCCTTTAATGAAGGAGTGCAAAAATATAGCGGCTCAACTAGGTGTGAGTAGTATGGTGCGTTTTCTTGGTTATAGAAATGATATAGCCCCTTTGCTGCAGATGTGTGACCTAGCTGTTGCATCGAGTTACCGGGAAGGTTTACCAGTTAATATTATGGAAGCTATGGCTTGTGGACTTCCAGTTATCGCCACTGACAATCGGGGACATAGGGAGTTAATTATTCATAATAAAAATGGTTGGATTATAGATCGTGATGATATAAAGACGATGTCTGAAAGAATAAATTCTATTTCTAAAAGTATTAAATTACAAGCTCAGTTTGGACGGTGTGGGCGTACTATTATTACAAGTAAATATTCAGTTAATGAAGTGTTAAAAGAGAAAAAAGAAATTTATACAACATATATGGATGAAATGGAGGATTTAAATTGGGCACTCCATTGAGAGTACTACATGTAGTCGTAAATATGAATAGAGGCGGAGCCGAAACTTTAATTATGAATTTGTATCGTAATATAGACCGCTCAAAAGTACAATTTGATTTTTTAACTTGTAAGGAAGGAGTGTTTGATGAAGAAGTAGTAAAGTTAGGCGGGGAAATTCATAGAATTCCATATGTTACAGATGTTGGTCATAGGGGCTATATAAAGGCGCTAGATAATTTCTTTAGTGCCCATACGCAATATAAAATCGTTCATTCACATATGGATAAAATGAGCGGATTTGTACTTCGTTCAGCTAAAAAAGCAAGGGTGCCAGTTAGGATTGCGCATAGTCATAATACTAGTAGTGAGGGGGGTATTGCTGCAAAAATCTATAAATGGTATGCGGGAAAATCAATAGCCATATGTGCAACACATTTGTTAGCATGTTCAAATGCTGCTGCCAGATGGCTATTTGCGGATAAAGCCAATGTAGCTAGAATCTTAAAAAATGGAATTGATTGTGATAGATTTTTGTTCTGTCCAGACATACGAGAACAAGTAAGAGAAGAATTACAAATTGAGAAAGATGCTCTTGTTATAGGTCATGTTGGAAGATTTGCACATCAAAAAAATCATGCTTATCTTATAGAATTATTCACGCAGTTAACTCGATTTAAGCCGGATTCAATTCTTTTATTAGTTGGCGAAGGGTCGCTTCGCGTGGGAATTGAAAATAAAGTAAGGGAATTGAATATGGAGAAGCATATACGGTTTCTCGGGATACGAGACGATATAGAAAGGATACTTCAAGCATTTGATGTATTTGTTTTTCCATCCATACATGAGGGATTGCCACTCACTCTCATAGAGGCGCAAGGAGTTGGTTTACCTTGTATTATATCGGATGCTATTACGAAAGAAGTGGACCTGGGAATGAATTTAGTTGAACATGTTCCTCTAACAGATAAATTTGCTTGGATAGAAAAAATGAAAAATATAGAAACTAGTAATTTTTCGAGGAAAACACTAGCTCAAGTAGTATTCGCAAAAGGATATGATATAAAACATACGGCTAAATTGACTCAAGACTATTATTCTGTACTTTCGAGGTGAGTAATTTGAAGAATTTAACGATTTTCACCCCTACTTATAATAGAGCGTATTGTCTTGCAAATTGTTATGAGAGTTTAAAACGTCAAACATGTAAGGATTTTGTATGGTTAATAATAGATGATGGATCTAGTGATAACACAAAAGAATTGGTCGATAGCTGGATTGCTGAAAAATATATCAAAATTAAGTATCATTGGCAACAAAATCAAGGGATGCATGGTGCTCATAATACAGCATATGAAATGATTGATACGGAGTTAAATGTTTGTATTGATTCTGATGATTATATGCCCGATGAAGCGGTAGAAAAAATCCTATCTTTTTGGAGTAGCTATGGAAATGAAGAAGTTAGCGGGATAATTGGATTGGATTTGTATACAAATGGACAAATAATTGGTTCAAAGTTACCAGAGAACCTTAAACACTCCACGCTTTTTGATCTTTACAATAAACATGGTGTCACAGGTGATAAAAAATTGGTCTATCGCACAGAATTGACTAAGAAATATCCATACCCAATTTTTAAAAATGAAAAATATGTAGGGTTAGCATACAAATATTACATGTTAGATCAACAGTATGAGATGTTACTAATGAACGAAGCGCTTTGTTATGTGGAATACATGGCTGATGGATCATCAATGAATATGCTAAACCAATATCGTAGAAACCCAAAAGGTTTTGCTTTTTATCGCAAGGAACTTATGAAATTACCATTTACTAATCGACTATTTAAGTATAGGCAAGCTATACATTATGTATCTAGTAGTTTCATATCGAGAAATAGAAAGTTTATACAAGAATCGCCATGTAAAGGACTGACACTTTGTGCACTACCATTTGGGGCTATCCTTTATAGTTATATTACAATGAAAACAAAAATGAAAGTAAACATGTAGAGACTTATTTAGTAATTAAATGAGAGGACAGAATAATGACCATACTTTGGATGAATCTTGCTATAGTATTCATGCTCGCATTTTTTGCAAGGTATTTTGCTATACCAGTGACTAATAGTCTTACATTGATAAAGCCCAATAGGCTGTTGATTATAATGGCGGCTTTATCTCTTGTGTTGGTGGCGGGGCTTCGAAATAATATTGGGGATACTTATTTTTATATGCATGCATATAAAATAACGGAGTTTAATTGGGAATATGTTCAAACTAATAAAGACATGGGCTTTAATATTTTTCAAATGGTTTTGAAAAAATATACGGATAATCCTCAAGTAATGGTTTTTACTACAGCATTGATAACAAATGTACTCATTGTAGCAACACTATATAAATATTCAAGACTAATTGAATTGAGTTTATATGTTTATATTACGTCGGGTATGTATTTAACATCAATGAATGGGATTAGGCAATATTTAGCCGCTGCAATTATTTTTGCTGCTACAAAATATATTTTTGAAGGAAAATGGAAAAAATATACATTAATTGTATTATGTGCATCAACATTTCATGCAAGTGCATTAGTTTTAATGCCAATATACTTTTTTGTAAGAAAAAAAGCCTGGTCAGGAACGACATATTTGCTCCTTTTTTTAGCGGTATGTGTAGTAATAGGTTTTAATCAGTTTTCGGAAATTTTATTTTCGGCTATTGGAAATACTCAATATGGTCAATATAAGGAATTTCATGAAGGTGGTGCCAATATACTTAGGGTTGCTGTGAATATAGTGCCAATTATACTGGCTTACCTTGGGAAAGATAAAATGAGGGCGTTATTCCCTGAAAGTGATTATATTGTAAATATGTCTATATTAGGTCTTGTTTTTATGATTATTTCAACACAGAATTGGATATTTGCTAGATTCTCCATATATTTTGGATTGTATCAGTTAATATTAATTTCTTGGGTTGTGAAGTCATTTACAGATAAAGATCAAAAGTTGATGTATTATGCAGTTCTAGTGTGCTATTTTATTTATTTTGTATATGAACATGTAATTACTTTGGGAATTATCTATAAGAGTAATCTACTTTGATAATAAAGTGCAAAATGCTAGGAGAGGATTGTTGAATGGGGATAGATTCTAAGCCTGAACCTATAAATAAAAAGAAGGTTTTACACATTGTCAGCGCTCTGAATCGCGGGGGAGCTGAAACATTATTAATGAATATATATAGGAAAATAGATAGGGAGCAGCTTCAGTTTGATTTTGTATCCCATCGAAATGAGAAAAATGATTACGAAGATGAAATAATGGCCTTAGGTGGGAGAATATATAAGGTACCTAGTTTAGGACAAATAGGACCTTTTGCCTATGTTAAAGAACTTGTGAAAATTATGTCGGATAATCAATATGAAGTTGTACATGCACATACGGATTATCAAGGTGGTTTCGTTGCTGTAGCGGCAAAAATAGCTGGTATAAAAAAGAGGATTTGTCATTCCCATAGTAATAATTGGCCACAAGACTCTGGAATAAAAGCAAGAGTTATCCTAAAGGTTTTGCAATCTATTATTAAATATGCTGGAACTAATTATTGTGCGTGTAGCGTTGAAGCAGCACGTTTTTTATTTGGTGAAAGGATGCTTCAAAGTCAGAGGATAGAACTGATTAAAAACGGTATAGATATTAATCAATTTACTGATATAGATGCTGGAAGTAGTGTCAGCGTAAGAAGGGAACTTAATATACCGAATACAGCAAAATTAATAGGACATATAGGAAGTTTTTCAGAGTCAAAGAATCATGTTTTTATCCTAAAAGTTTTAAAGCAAATTTTAAAAAGAGATTCAAATTTTGTTGCTATTCTAGTAGGAGATGGTCCGTTAAGGATTTCTATTGAATTAAAAGCAAAGCAATTAGGGATTTTTGAAAACATTAGATTTTTGGGCGTTAGGAAGGATATTCCACGACTCATGAAGAGCTTTGATGTTTTTATTTTTCCTTCTTTGTTTGAGGGGTTTGGTATTGTAACTTTAGAAGCGCAATCTGCAGGGGTACCATGTGTTGTAGCAGATACACTACCTAATAATACTGATATGGGGTTAGGGATAATGTCATTTGTTGACTTAGATGAAGAAATTGAAATATGGTGTAAAGAAATTTATAAAGCCTTGTTAAAAGAAAGACCAGACAGGGAATTCATAATTAACAATATATCGAAATTAGGCTTTGATATTAACGATAACATTTACGAGTGGCTATCGTTATATGGAATTGTGTGCAAGGAAGAAGTAGGGTAATCTAATTTGTTTTCATTTTATATGTCTGATGTATAAGGAAAATTGGTAAGCGTAACAGCAAAATACTAATATAAAATGAAGAAGAGAAATCAATAATAGATTTTGTGAGGTATCCTATTATGAAAAAGAAAAGAATATTAATTACATCTTTTGATATGGAAATTGGTGGAGTAGAAAGAAGTTTGATTGGTTTATTAAATACAATTGATTACAGTAAGTATGATATAGATTTAATGTTATTTAAACATGAAGGAGGATTTTTCTCTTTACTACCCAAAGAGCCGAATTTATTAGAAGAATTGCAACAATATACTACTTTTAGAAAATCAATTAAACAGATATTACAAGAAGGGCATTTCTCAATTGGAATTACTAGGATGATAGGAAAAGTTATGGGTGTTATGCATGGAAGGTTTGTAAATAGTAAAGAACCTGGATACTTTGTCATTCAATATGGATGGAGAATATCTCTTCCATTTCTTCCAAAATTGAGAGAAGAGTACGATGTTGCGATAAGTTTTTTATGGCCGCATTATTTTATAGGGGATAAAGTTCGAGCGAAAAGAAAAATTGGGTGGATTCATACTGATTATTCGAACATACAACTTAACAAAGAAATGGAATGTAAAATGTGGAGGGAAATGGATGATATCGTGGCGGTTTCTGAAAGTTGTAGAGATACATTCCTGAATAGTCTACCTTATATTAATAAAGAGGTGCAAGTGATAGAAAATATAATAGATTCTGAATTTGTTTGTGAACAATCCAATGAAGGAGATATTACTCAGGAAATATCAATAAATAGCGCGCGAATCAAGTTAATTACTGTTGCTAGACTTTCGCATGCTAAAGGAATTGATGACGCTATATATGCGCTTAGAGAGTTATTAGATCAAGGGTATGATATCGAGTGGTACATAGTTGGATATGGGCCGCAAGAAGCGGAACTTAAATTGTTGATAGATAAACTAGGACTTCAAGATAAATTTGTTTTACTAGGTAAGAAGATTAATCCGTACCCGTACATAAAAGCATGTGATATTTATGTACAACCTTCTAGATACGAAGGGAAGGCAGTAACAGTTCGGGAAGCGCAAATTCTTAAGAAACCAGTATTAATAACTAATTTTTCAACTGCCAAAAGTCAGTTGGAGAACGGCGTAGATGGATATATTTGTCCAATGGGTATAAAGGGAATTGTCGAAGGAATAAAACAAATGATTGATGATGTTGAATTCAGAAATGAAATTGTTAATAATGTAAGCCAAAAAAATTATGGTAATGAAATAGAAGTGGAAAAGATATATAGGTTAATTGAATTAGAATAGATTAAGCTATAAAACTAAAAAATCTTTTACTATTTATAAAAGATACTTGGGGGAATTATTTTTATGGATAATGTTTTAGTATTAGATACATCAGTAGGTTCTCTTAACAAGGGTGACGATATAATAATGAAGTGTGTAAAGCATCATCTTTCTGATATAACTAAAAATGCATATGTTTTAACATTACCTACTCATGTTTCACCTTTTCATTGGTACCAAGTAGCGAGAAAATCAAATAGGGTAAAGATTTATAGTGATGCGAAATATAAGTTTGTAGGTGGTTCGAATTTGCTAGCAATGGATATGTTTACTCATTTTCCACAGTGGAATATAAATATATTTAATTATGGTCCTTTAAAGGGGAGTATTCTGGTTGGAGTGGGTGCAGGCAAAGGGAATAAAATAAATCCCTATACAAAAATGTTATATAGAAAAGTTTTATCGCATGAATATATACATAGCGTTAGAGATGAAAGAACAAAAAAATTTTTAGAAGAAATGGGGTTTAAAGCTCTAAATACTGGTTGTGCAACTTTGTGGTCTTTTACGCCTGATTTTTGTAGGGGAATTCCGAGTGGAAAATCGGAATCGGTTGTTTTTACATTAACTCATCATTCTAAAGATCGTGAAAAAGATCAATTACTGATAGATATACTTAACAAAAGTTATGAAAATGTCTACTTTTGGATACAAGACGCTGATGATTTTGAATATTTAAAATCTTTAGAGGGTATACAAGGTATAAAAATTATATCTCCTACTATAGAGGCATATGAAAAAATCCTAAATACAGCCGTTGATTATATTGGAACACGTTTACATGGCGGTATATTTGCTATGCGTCATAAAAAACGTGCAATAATTATCTCTATAGATGAAAGAGCTAAGGGGATGGGGGAAACGTATAATTTAAATCTGATTGATAGAGAAGATTTAAATAATCTCGAAAAAATGATAAATGCAGAGTTTATCACGGATGTTCAAGTGAATTTTGATGTAGTAAATCAATGGTTAAAACAGTTCTCTAATTAACAAATGTATTGTGATAAAAATGGCGATTTATTAGGAGGCTCAAATGAATAGTATAATTCTCGATAAAATTGTCGTAAGAAATAATAGAGTTGATTATTATTTTAGTATTAAGGGGGATTTACAAAAGTATTTTAAGACAAGTAATCATATGTTTCTTGAATATAACTATGATGTATCTGACATCCCTTTAAGTATTTTGGCTATTCCGTTTGTTGCGAATGTAGTTTCTCTTGTATGGATTACTAATTCAACAATAGTAATAAATGAATTAGATAAATCTTTTTATATTTGTTTAAATAATATAAAAAATGCATATCAAAACATGTTTCCTGGTGTGAAATTTAAAGGATCCATGGTTGTAGGAGAAATTATTGATAATGTTTACATTCCGGAACTTGAAGCGGCATCTTTATTTAGTGGTGGATTGGATGCACTTACTACATTTATAAGAATAAAAGATAAACACCCTTTGTTAGTTACTGAATATGGATGGCATGAAAATGAAATAGAGGGTAGTAAAGTATGGGAGGCAGATAAAGAAAATGCCGTAAATTTTGTAAAGGATAATGGACTAGAAAATATTTTTATACAATCTAACTATGGGACCTTTATAATTGCAGGGAACATTGACCATGATTTTAGAGAAAAGTTAAACGATACATGGTGGCATGGATTGCATCATGGTCTAGCAATAATATCTGCAGCTATTCCAATAGCTTTTAAACTTAAGATAAAATGTATATACATTGCAAGTTCTAATTCCCCATTATATCAAGTTACTTGTGCATCTGATCCAACTGTGGATAATGAAATAAAATATGCATCTGGAACAGTCTTTCATGATGGATACGAACTTACTAGGCAAGAAAAGATTAAAGTTGTTGTGGACCATTATTCAGCTAGTAAAGAACCTGTTAATATCAGGGTATGTTTTAAAAATGAAGAAAATTGTTGTAAATGTGAAAAATGTTTAAGAACAATTATGGGAATTATTGCTGAAGGGAGAGACCCTCGTGAATATGGTTTTAATATTCCAAGTAATCTTTATCAGTACGTTAAAACTTCTTTAAATAATGAGGTGAAGTTTTTTACTAATACATTCATTGAAATGTATTGGAATTTAATCCAAGTGCGAATGAAACAAAATTGTGATTGTATTACAGATAAAAATTTACTAAATTGGTTTCTAGATTATGATTTCAAGGCGCAACGAAGAAAAGCGTTATTAAAATACAGGATAACAAAGTTTTTCCCGATTTTAAAGAGGAAGATTAGTGCTAAATTTAGTAGAGTGGGTACGCAAAACAACTAAAATATAGAAGGTATTACGATGAGAATACAAAACTCCTTAAAAAATATTTTATTCGGTTTGTCTGGACAAATAATTAGTATTGGTATGGGATTTGTTGTTCGAACTGTTTTTATTTTTACACTCGGTATAGAATATTTAGGTGTGGATGGGCTTTTTACAAGTATACTATTGATGTTTTCCCTAGCTAATTTAGGATTTGATACAGCTATAATATATAGTTTATATAGGCCATTAGCTGAGAAGGATATTTATAAAATACAGGCATTAATGAATTTATATCAAAAAGCATACAGATTAATAGGAGTAGTAGTTTTATTAATTGGGTTATCTCTATTGCCATTTCTTGATCATTTAGTGAATGCAGATACTACGATTAAAGACATTAACATTATCTATCTTTTATTTTTAATAAGTTCAGTGTCATCATATTATTTTGTATATAAGCAATCTATTATTATTGCTGATCAAAGTAGCTATATTATTTCTAAAATACACACTTTGTTCATAATTATATCTAATGCATTACAAATTGTTTTATTAATAATTATTAGTGATTACATTGTAGTACTGGTAGCTCAATTAACATTAAAAGTAATTGAGAATGTATATATTGCAAATAAGGCAAATAAATTATATCCATTTTTAAAAGAAAAAAATAATGCGAAATTATCTAAGACAGACAGACGTGAGTTTTTTGAGAATTTGTATTCCTTGTTGCTATATAAAATTAGTGGTGTAGTAATTAATGCAACAGATAATATAGTTATATCGAAATTTATTGGGGTTATTTGGGTTGGGGTTTATTCAAATTATTTGTTGATCTTAAATACATTAAATACCTTATTAGGCTATTTGTTTTATTCTATCACTGCTAGTGTTGGAAATTTGAATGTGAAAGAAAATGCAGACAAAAAATATTTTATTTTTCGTGTAATTAACTTTTTTAATTTTTGGATATATGGATTTTGTACAGTTTGCCTTTGGAATTTGATAAATCCTTTTATAACAATCTGGTTAGGTGAGGAATATGTGTTTAATAAGTATGTATTATTTTTCATATTACTTAATTTTTTCACTTCAGGAATGCAAAATACAACTACAATGTTTAGAGAAACCACAGGTTTATTTAAAAAAGGGAAGTACAGGCCTATTATAGCGGCAATTATAAATATTGTAGTTTCTATAATTCTTGCGAAACAAATAGGAATAGCAGGAGTGCTTTTAGGGACTGTTATTAGTAGATTATGTACTTACTTTTGGTATGACCCTTATATTATATTTAAAATGATTTTTAAAAAATCTGTAAAAGTATATTTTATTAGATATATTTTGTTTGTAGTGCTTGTATTATTTTCTATTATAGCAACGGATTTTATTGGTTATATTTTTCACATAAATATATTTATGGACATGGCAATACGTAGTATTTTGTGTCTGATTATTCCGAATCTGATCTTTTGGATGGTATTTAAAGAGGCGGAAGAGTATAGATATTTCCTTAATTTAACCCGGATATTAATAAAAAAAATAAAGCCGAAAATATTAACTCGGAAATTTCCGAATGATAATTATCCATAAATTATAATTTTATTTTTTCCATATCACAGTAAAAAATGCTTTATTTACGGAAGAGATTTTAGGTTGTTCTGAAAATAATAGTAGGTAATAATAGGGGCGTTAGGTATAAAGAGTATAGTGTCTTTTTAATAATATTGTAAGTTTAAATAGTTATAAATAAAAGAGTATTGAAATGAAAACAGCTAGTAAGAATAGACCTTTTTAGAAAGGAATTGTAAAAAGGCTTTCTAAATAATGGATCTCTAAAAACAATAAAAAGTGATATTACTTCTCTTATATCCAATCAATTTACCTTATGAAACATAAGATGTAGAAAAGCAAAAAAGAGGTGTGAATTGATGTGGAGAAGAAGGGATAATCTTGGGAATTTGAATGATTTAGATTTGGTGTCCAAGCCTCCTTTTCATAATGACATTTTAACTTATGATAGTACGCAATTAAAATGGATTCCAAAATCATTTGAAGCTACAAATTCTACAAGTATATATGTATTAGAATTAGATAGATGGGATGTTAAGAATGATGGGACTGATGCTATCAATACTTCCCAAGGTATTAATAATGCTCTAGTATGGGCGGCTCAACAAGGTTATACGGAAGTTGTGTTACCTAGAGGAATATATTTGATTGATAAACAAACACCCATCGAACCACCAAGTCATTTAACTTTGAATCTAAACGGTTCGACATTAAAAATGGAAACAAATAATTTGACTGGATATGCAATTATAAGTTTTCGTAGAAATCAAGTATATTCTAGGATAACAAATGGTATTATCCAAGGAGATAGATATACACATGATTACTCTAGTGGGGGAACACATGAGGCAGGGTACGGCATTGAATTGGGGAGTTTTACTCCACCTGCTGATGGGGGGAACAATACACGGTTTGTATCTTTAGATAATCTAGATATTTTAGATTGTACAGGAGATGCCATTACACTGAACAGTACTTTTGGGCAGATTTCACCTTTTCCTACAGCATTAGCAAGTTCATTTGAACAGGGAGCAATTAATACAACAGATGGTTCATTGGTAAGTAGTACAACAAAGATACGTTCCAATTTGCAAATTGATATGAACCAAGTGGCTATTGTAAAGTATGGTTACTTTGGATTATATGGAAATGGATTTGGAGCATTGGGTTCTGAAATAAAATGCGATTATTATGATGTCATTTTTTACACTTCAAACAATATATTTTTATCTTCAAAAACCAATGTACAATTCTTTGATGAAGTAGAAGTCCCTAATGGAGCAAGTTATGCTAAAGTTGTTTTGCATCAAGGGAATATTCCTGCTCCTGCAAATTGTTTAATAAATGTTCGGGTGCCTTCTTTTTCGCAATATACTTATATAGAAAAATGTAATTTACATGATTGCCGTAGACAAGGGATTAGTGTATGTGGGGCAAAGAATGTATATATTCGAGATAATGATATTCATCACATCGCAGGTACCAATCCACAAAGTGGACTAGATATTGAAGATGGATATGATTTAAATCAATATATATATATTGAAAGAAATAATTTTCATGATAATAAAAATTATAATATTATTGTTGTAAATGGGAAATTTATCTATATATCGAATAATTCTATTATGAATACCATTACAAATGCTTATGTTGGGTTGTCTATTAATGGTGGTGCAGATAGGGTAATCGTAACAGGGAATAGCATCCGATTAACCAAGGTATCTTTGTTAGGAGATGTTATTTTTTCCAATAATTATGTATACGGAGCGCAAGTAAATGTTCAAGGTGTATATGTAAATCGATCTATTAATATATTGGATAATGTTTTTTCTAATAGTAAAATGATTATTGATAATCCCTTTCCATATGCGGTTAAAGTTGATTCCTGTCGTTTTATAAACGATGCAGATAAACTTAATTCCTTGTCATCATTGTATCAGTGGACATTAGAGCTGAAAAATGAACCGCAAACTATCTCAAATTGTATATTTGAAGGACAAGACGTTTTGTATTTAAATTATGTACCAGTAGTAACAGTTAAATCAGGATGGATATTTGAAAATATTATATTTAATAATGTTAAAACCCCAACCTTAGTTGCAGGGACGTATACAAATTGCTTTTTTAAGGATGTAACCTTTTTGGGGATAGCAAGTACAGGAAGCACTTTAGAATTAAAAGGTTGCAAGTTCTTTAGTATAGATAGAAATAACACGTTATTTACAGTGAATAACCTCAAAGCATTCAAGATGATGGATTGTCATATAGAAAAACCAAATGGTACGGTCTTGAATATTCAAAATGTATCTGATGAAATAGTGTTAAGGGGAAATACTATAAAAATTACAAATGATACTCTTCAGAGAGCTATTATTGTTTTGGATGCAGCGTTTACTGGTAAGCAAGTGATAATTCAAAATAATATTATAAATTCCACAAATTTGATGCAAGTTGGGATAGATAATAGAACAACGAGTAGTACACCTCAAGTAGTAATTCAAAATAACGTTTTAAATAATGCGAAAATTACAATTACAGGGAGGGAATTTTTACAAGGAAATATTGTTAATGGTGTAATCGATTCAAATTAATGCATGGTGATAATTAAATTTGAATAGTTTCAAAAAATTATGAGAAATGAAGTAGAGTGGCTCTTAATAAATATGTCTATAAAGTATTATATAATGGTACATGGAAGGGTTTTGTCCAATGTAATCATTCGAAATAGTCTAATTCCTAATAGATAATATGCTTATTGACTTTTAGTTACTACTATATAAAAGAGAAAAGCTATTATGTTTTTTATAAACATAATAGCTTTTTGTTATTACGTTAACTGCATACTAAAAAATAGTGAGTAGGAGAATGTTTTAATAATAAATGTTTTTTAATACTGTTAAGCGTTGTTTATAAAATTGTTTTTGTGAATATATTTTTTGAGATTTTTACAGTGTGTAATAGTCTCTTGGATAAGCATTTGGAAAATATATTTTGCACCTATGTGTATTGCTTTCTTCTACTTATTAAGTTTTAAAGTTGTGTACTAAAGAAAATGTTTGCAGGTGATAAGTAAAGAAAAATTGAATACAATTCTTTAATTACAACTTGAAAATACTTGATTTCAACCCGTAATGAATACTTTATATATTATTTCACTTTGGAAAAGCATTTGTAATAATTTAAGATGGGGGAATGATTGGTAATGAAGAGACTGTTGGATATCTTTATTTCTTTATTATTATTAATTTGCTTTTTTTTCATTATTCTTTTAGTAGCAATTATAGTTAAAACCCAGATAGGATCACCTATTTTATTTAGACAACAACGTCCAGGGTTACATGGAAAACCCTTTTATCTTTATAAATTTCGTACGATGACCAATGAGCGAGATAATAGCGGGGAGCTCTTACCAGATTACGCTAGATTAACTAAAGTTGGAAAAATTCTGAGGAAATATAGTTTGGACGAATTACCACAATTAATAAATGTGCTAAAAGGTCAATTAAGTTTGGTGGGCCCTCGACCATTATTAATGGAATATATGCCTTTATATTCGCAAGAGCAAGCTAAAAGGCATAATGTTAAACCCGGAATCACTGGATGGGCTCAAATTAATGGAAGAAATAGTATCTCATGGGATGAGAAATTTAAATTAGATGTATGGTATGTTGAGAATCAAAGTTTTCTTTTAGATTTGAAAATTTTATATCTAACTTTTAGTAAGGTTTTAAAATCGGAAGGGATAACAAATAATAAGCATGTGACTATGCCAGTTTTTAAGGGGGGAATCGAGCATGGGGGGGAATAAAATGAATATTTTGTTTACTAGCTCTGGTAGGAGGGTCACTTTAATTAAAAAATTTAAGGAGGTATTTGAACAAGTAGGAATCAAAGGGAAAATCTTTACTGCAGACTTAAAAGAAACTGCTCCTACCATTTACTTTAGCGATAAGCATTTTATTGTTCCGCGTGTAAATGAAGAAGGGTATATAAATGAATTGTTAAAAATATGTAGATCTGAAATGATAAATCTAATAATTCCGTTAATTGATACGGAATTAATCCTTATGGCTAATAATGCGGAGGTTTTTGAAGGTATTGGTGTAAAAGTACTAGTTTCTAGTATGGAATTAAATAAAATTGCTAATAACAAAAAATACACATATAACTTTTTTGTATCTAATAATATACCAACGCCTAGAGTGTATAGTGATGAAGAGATTGGAAGAAAGGAATATCAATTTCCACTATTAATTAAACCTTATGATGGCAGTTCTAGTAAAGGTGTAACAAAAATAATGAATGAAAAGGAATTGGAATTTTTTAAGGAGTATATACCTAACGCTATGATACAAGAGTACGTTTCAGGAGAGGAATACACTATAGATGTCATGGTAGATTTCTATGGGAATATAAAAACGATCGTTCCTAGATTGCGTATAGAGACACGAGCAGGTGAGGTAAGTAAAGGTATAACCAAGAAAGATTTTGACATTATCCAAGCAGCAGAAACTGTAATAAAAGCTCTTCCTAATCCTATTGGATGTATTACTTTACAATGTTTTAAAAAGAAGGATGGACAAATTACATTTATTGAAATAAATCCTCGCTTTGGTGGAGGAATTCCATTATCCATAGAAGCTGGAGCGAATTTTCCACTTTGGACAATTAAAATGTGTCAGGGAGAAATTTTTACAGATAGAGACTTTAATTGGAGAGAAAATTTAACAATGCTTAGATATGATGAAGCGGTTTTTATGGAGAGTATTTAATATGGTGATTCAAGCAATTGTTTTTGATATGGATGATACTTTATATAAAGAGAAAGATTATGTCGTAAGTGGCTTTAAAGCAGTGGATGATTGGATTAAAGATAACTATGGAAAAATTGGTTTTTATAATATCGCAATTCGATTATTCAATTCAGGTGAAAGAAAGTTTGTGTTTAATAAAACACTTAAAAAGTTAGACATTGATTATGATGAAAAATTGATTAGTAATTTGATAGAACAGTATAGGTTCCATAAACCAGATATTCAATTGTTGGATGAAGCGGATTGGGTACTAAATAATTTGGTTAATACCGTTAAAATAGGACTTATTTCAGATGGATATTTAGTTGCTCAAGAAAGAAAAATAAATGCATTAAAGTTAAAAGAGAGGGTTCATTCAATAATTCTCACTGATAAGCTAGGAAAAGAATGTTGGAAACCAAGCAAAATTCCTTATGAAAAAATAAGTAAGGAATTACAGGTGCCTCATGAGCAATGTGTCTATATAGGAGATAATTTAAGTAAGGATTTTATAACGGCCAAGAAATTGAAATGGTTAACGATCCATATTAGTAGAGAAGATGGAATTTACAATAATCTTATAGTTGAGCAAGCTTATAAAGCGCATTATACAATTAATAATTTAAGGAGATTATCTGATATATTTGTATTAAAGCATATGTTTTTAGATACATAGTATTTAAATATGTATAAAGGATGTGTTTACATGCACACAGTTCAGCATAAAAAGCGAATTTACCTTTCCTCTCCGCACATGAGTGGGAATGAACAAAAATATATCCAAAATGCATTTGATACAAACTGGGTTGCTCCTCTTGGACCAAATGTTGATAGGTTTGAACGGGAACTTGCATCTTTTGTAGGAGTTAAGGGAGGTACTGCAGTTAGTTCAGGTACTGCTGCTATTCATTTAGCTTTGCGGTTATTAGGTATTCAAAAGGGAGATACAGTATTTTGTTCCAGTTTTACTTTTGTAGCGAGTGCAAATCCGATTGTTTATTTGGGAGCTGAACCGGTATTTATTGACTCAGAACCGGAAACTTGGAATATGTCACCGAGTGCATTGGCACATGCATTATATGAAGCTAATAAAGTGGGGAATTTGCCTAAGGCTATCGTTCTTGTTCATTTATATGGTCAGAGTGCTAAACTAGATGAAATTCTTTCACTCTGTCATCAATATAATGTTCCTATAGTTGAGGATGCAGCAGAATCTCTTGGATCTACATATAAAGGAAAAGCAAGCGGTACATTCGGAAAATTTGGTGTTTATTCATTTAATGGAAATAAAATTATTACAACTTCAGGTGGTGGAATGCTAGTTTCTAATGATGTAGAAGCATTGGAAAGGGCGAGGTTTTTAGCGACACAAGCAAAGGATCCAGCTCCACATTATGAGCATAGTGAGATAGGGTATAATTATCGACTAAGTAATATTTTAGCTGGTATTGGTAGAGGACAATTAGAAGTGTTAGAAGATAGGGTGAGAGCTAGAAGATTTATATATAAACGGTATTACGAAGCGCTATCTCACATGCCAGGGTTTTATTTTATGCCTGAATTAGAACATACTCGCCCAAATCGTTGGCTTACTACATTGACAATTGATGAAAAGGAATCTGGGATTTCTATTGGGAAATTGTTGAGAATTTTAGCAGAAGAGAATATTGAAGCGCGTCCTATGTGGAAGCCACTTCATATGCAGTCGCTCTTTAAAGAGAAGAAGTATTATCCGCATAGCAAAAATGAAGATGTGTCGCAGTACCTATTTCAAAGTGGAATTTGTTTGCCTTCAGGATCTAATATGTTAGCAGAAGATCAACAAAGGGTAATTCAAAGCATTTTAAAAGCTGTAGAATGGAAGAATTAAAAGAAAAGTAAGTGAAAGTGGAATTAGATTTGTATACATACCACTAATCGTTCTTTATAATGAATTTTTTTAGAGCGCTCATTTTTAATTCACATAAAAAGGGAAGGGTTATAGATTTTAAATATCTATGTATTAGTCTGAAAGTAGATTAAAGCATGTGATTGAGAAAGTAATAAAACTAATAATTTTGTTCTTTAAAAAGAATGATAAAGGGGTATGTTTAACGAATCTAATATGTAAATAGTATTTGTAGTAACTTTTCATATATTAGGAGGAAGAAATGAGCGCTATAACTGGCATTATTCACTTTAATAATGAACCTATATCAATTGAACAGGGCACACGATTAATGAGTGACTTACAAAAGTACCCTGCTGACGATGTTCAAATATGGCACAAAGAAAATGCTTTTCTAGGATGTCATGCACAATGGATTACACCAGAGTCAGTTGGTGAACAATTACCCTTTTATAATTATGAAAAGCAATTGGCAATTACAGCAGATGCTATTATTGATAATCGTGATGAGTTATTTGAAAAATTACAAGTGGATTATTCGGATAGAAAAAACATGACAGATAGTGAGTTGATTTTACTTTCTTATCAGAAATGGGGGGAAGCGGCTCCAAAATATTTGGTAGGCGATTTTGCCTTTATGATTTGGGATGAGAAAAAACAAATTCTTTTTGGTGCCAGAGATTTTTCAGGAAGTCGGACCCTTTATTTTTATCGTGGTGAGGAAAAATTTGCTTTTTGTACGATTATAAATCCGTTATTTTCTCTACCATATGTTGAGAAGAAATTAAATAAGCAGTGGATTGCTGAATTTTTAGCTATACCTGTAAATTTCGAATCGATAGATCCACAGTTAACAGTTTACAACTATATAGAACAAGTGCCTCCATCACACACTATTTTGGTAAAGGAAGGCGAAGTGAAGTTTTCAAGATACTATATACCAGCTGTTGGGGAAATGCTTAATTTAAAATCAAATGAAGAGTATGAAGAGGCGTTTCGAGAGGTGTATAAAAATGCAGTGAAGGCACGTTTGCGAACACATCACCAAGTCGGA
Source organism: Bacillus cereus group sp. BceL062 (assembly GCF_051780025.1). Classification (NCBI taxonomy): domain Bacteria; kingdom Bacillati; phylum Bacillota; class Bacilli; order Caryophanales; family Bacillaceae; genus Bacillus; species Bacillus cereus group sp. BceL062. The sequence goes on from NZ_JBPWGY010000014.1 coordinate 30,960, forward strand.
GCCCATTTGAGTGGAGGATTAGACTCTGGTTCTGTCGTTAGTTTTGCTGCAAGGGATTTATGGACTGAAAATAAAAAATTACATACGTATAGTTATGTTCCAGTAGAAGGATTTGAAGATTGGACACACAAAGGTAGGATAGCTGACGAAAGACCATTTATTCAATCGACTGTAGAGCATGTAGGGAATATACAGGATTATTATTTAGAATTGCCAGAGAGAAGCCCACTATCGGAAATTGATGATTGGCTGGAAACAATGGAGATGCCATATAAATTTTTTGAGAATACTTTTTGGTTGAGTGGAGTTTATGAAAAAGCATCTCAGCATGGAATAGGAGTACTTCTTAGTGGTCAAAGAGGTAATTGGACAGTATCATGGGGACCTATTTTAGATTACCAGGCAATGTTATTGAAAAAGCTACATTGGATTCGTTTCTATCGTGAACTACATTTATATAGTAGAAATATTGGAGTGAAAAAATCACGTGTTTTTGAAGTGGTAAGACGAAAAGCATTTCCATTTTTGCATCAGTTACTTTTTTCAGGAAAACAAGATGTAAATTCCGCAATAATTAATCCGGAATTTGCAAGGGAAATGAATGTTTTTGACAGACTTAGAGAACAAGAAATCGATATAACAGGCACCTCTATTTCTAATGCATATGACATGAAAAGAGAACAGTTTGAAAAACCATATTATTGGAGCATAAATGGCACGTATGAAACGAAATTATCATTACGTTATGCTTTATGGGATCGTGATCCCACAAATGACTTACGATTGATTCAATTTTGTTTGTCAGTCCCAGAAGAACAGTATGTTCAAAATGGTTTAGATCGAGCACTGATTCGGAGAGCCACAAAGAATTTCCTTCCTGATAAAGTACGATTGAATCAACGGGTTCGAGGTATTCAAGGTGCAGATGGTGTTTACCGTATGGCTCCTTTTTGGAATGAATTTATTGAGGAAGTTGAAGAACTTAGTGTAGATCCAGTAATCTCACAATTTCTAAATGTAGAGGTAATTAAGAAAGCTATCTCAAAAATTTGTAAAGAACCTCGACCAGAATATGCATTTGATTTAGATTTTAGAGTTTTAATGCGCAGCTTAATCTTCTATCGATTTATAAAAAAAGCAATATGAAAGGAGGTGATACGTATGAAAAAGGAATGGAAACAACCTGTATTAGAAGTACTTAATATTAATATGACTATGGCTGGGCCTGGGCATAAATATCCAGATGCTGTTCAACCTGACCCAGATGATCCAGTGAAGTACAGTTAATTCATTGGAAAAATAAAGCTCTTATATAGCTTTATTATATAAGAGCTTTCAAAAAATTGACAATGTGGGGGATAGGATGTTTGATTCTATGGGGAATGTGTTATATCAAGCCTTCGGGTTAAAAATAGTAAGTGAAATTCCATTACCCGAATTGTCTCAGCTGAATGAAAAAAAAGAGATGGCAGATGTTCAAGTTGAAATAACGGATTTGTCAGAACAGTGGTGTAAATATAGCGCGGAAAAGCAAAAAACAATTGTAGTGGAGGATGATGTAGTTATGTTTCATGTTCCTCAAACTGCAATATTTTCTATACAAGCCGGCGAGAAAATCACCTTTTCACCTATGGCAGACGCAGAAGAAGATAAAATTCGCTTATATATTCTAGGAACTTGTATGGGGGCGCTTTTAATGCAACGTAAAACACTCCCATTGCATGGGAGTGTAATTGCCATAGATGGAAAAGCATATGCATTAATTGGTGATTCAGGAGCTGGAAAATCAACGTTAGCCTCGGCTTTTTTGAATAAAGGATATCAGCTTTTAAGTGATGATGTAGTTGCTGTGTCTCTTTTGAATAAAAATACTGCAATAGTTCATCCTTCTTACGCACAACAAAAATTATGGCAAGAGAGCATAAATGAGTTGGGGATGGAAGTAGCGCAATTTAGCCCTTTATTTGAAAGAGAAACGAAGTATGCTGTTCCTGTGAATTCTCAATTCTTTCCAGATCCATTACCTCTTGCTGGTGTTATTGAATTAGTAAAAACACAGGGAGAAGATATTGAGATGACCCGTATAGAAGGGCTCGCACGCTTGTATAAATTATACCGTCATACTTTTAGGAGTTCTTTGATTTCTAAATTAGGATTGATGGAATGGCATTTTGAAACTTCAACTCATATTGCAAGTGGAATGGAAATGTTTCAAGTAAGTCGCCCGACTTCAAGATTTACAGCTCATGAGCTTGTGGAAGTTATTTTAAATACTATACAGAAAGGGAGTATGGTTGATGGTTGTCCACTCGAGAAAAATATCATTAAAACATAACGTTGTCCAAAGTAAAGGTAATATAGTAAGTGATATGGATGGAGAAAAAGTTATGTTAAATGTCCAAAAAGGAAAGTACTATAACTTAGGTGAAATAGGCGGAGAAATATGGGAGCTTATTGAAAAGCCAATAATAATTAATCAGCTTGTTACTATGCTAGTATCCAACTATGATATTGAACAAAAAGATTGTGAAGAGCAAGTTCTTTCCTTTTTAGAGTGTTTATTTCAAGAAGGGTTAATTCAAATAAAAGATCAGCCTAATAGATAGATTTGTAATTTCAAAAAAACTGTTAGGAAGGGATTAATGAATATTGTGAAAAGGTTAAGGGTATTTTTATTGCTGAACATGGAAACAAAGCTTTTATTTTTAGAGGCTTTTATTTTTTTAGGATGGGCGCGTGTACTAAAAAGTATTACCTTTTCCAAAGTTGCACCTTCTTTAGGGGATTACATGAACGAAACATCAGTTGCCCAAATTCAGCAACACGAGGATACACTAAAGGAGGTGTCCGAAGCAATTTCTATTATGAGTCGTTATACTTTTTGGGAAAGTCAATGTCTCGTTAAAGCGATAGCTGGGATGAAAATGCTTCAAAAACGTGACATTGAGAGTACTCTTTATTTAGGAACTGCTAAGGATAATAGTGGGGAACTAATTGCACATGCATGGTTACGTAGCGGTTCTTTTTATGTTACTGGATCGGAAGGAATGGAGAAATTCACTGTCGTTGGATCATTTGCAAAGAGGCTAAGTGAGAACACTATTAAAGGAGAGTAAAATGGAGAAAGATTTTGGTCTTAATGTAGAGTTCATGTCTAAGGAATTGAAACTTCTTTTTGCAATTTTGAAGTTAAAAGATGATGAAACAATGCAAACTTACAGCAATGAATGGTTTTCGGATATTGATTGGGAATTATTTCTTGAACAGGCTGTGCATCATCGCGTTTATCCGGTGATATATCAAAAACTTAAACAGGTAGATGAGGAAATAATTCCTTCACATATTGTACAATCCTTGAATAGAAAATATAAAAAAAATACATTTCAAATGCTTTATTTAAGTGCTGAAATGGAACGAATAAATAAAATATGTAATGAAAATGAGATTCGTATGATTTTTCTAAAAGGGCCTGTACTATCTCAGGATTTATATGGAGATATTTCTTTACGAACATCCTGTGATTTGGACGTTCTTATTCCAATTCAAAATTTAGAAAAAGTAGAAATACTACTTTTAGAGCAGGGGTATGTAAAAGATGATTATATTCAAACGATATTAAATGATTGGAAATGGAGGCATCATCATATAACATTTTTTCATCCGACAAAGCAGATTAAGCTTGAGATTCATTGGCGGTTAAATCCCGGACCTGTTAAGGAACCTGGGTTTGAAGAGCTTTGGAAGCGAAAGAGAAAAAGTACCCTTACGAGTAATTCCGTATATATGCTAGGGAAGGAAGATTTATTTTTATTTCTTGTATCTCATGGTGCTAGACATGGTTGGTCCAGATTACGCTGGTTAGTAGATATAAAAAAAATTGTCAATCAAGATCTTAATTGGAGCGAGATTCATAAACTAATGAGAACATATCAAATGCTACATTTAGGAGGACAAGCATTAATTTTGTCATCTCAATTGCTAGGTGTACGGATGGATGAAAGAATGATGGAATTAGTAGCTAAAAAACATTCAAAACAGTTAGCGCAAGAAGCCTTGTTTTATTTCAAGCAAATGATAAACTTGCATACCGATCCGGTTCCTGAAGAAGTACTTGCTTATCATAGTCGACATTTATTTTCGCTAATGTCTAATCAGCAAAAAACTTTATTTATTATGAGCCAACTATATCCTTATCCAATTGATGCGAAAACATTGCCGTTACCTAAATTTCTTCATTTTTTATATTTTCCTTTACGTCCGTTTCTATGTATTTGGAGAAAAACGAAGAAGTTTGCTTTGTTATTGGGGGAACATCGATGAATTATATTATATATTTTATGAAGAAATTATATTCTTCAGCAGGAAAAATACTGTATGTGAATTTATTTGGTATGGTGTTAATCAGTTTACTTGAAGGGATAGGTATTATTTTATTACTTCCTATGATAAGTATGACTGGAATAATTAATACAGGTGAGGAGACTTCTTTTATTGCACCTGTCTATAGAATTTTGCAGAATTTCCCTAAAACAACAAGTTTAATTTCTATTTTAGGTATATATGTATTAATAGTGTTAAGTCAAAATATACTGCAAAGAAATATAACGTTAAGAGATGCGAGAACGCAACAAGTTTTTGTACGAAAGTTAAGAGTAGAAACATATAGTATGATTTTAAAAGCAAAGTGGAGATTTTTTTTAGAAAAAAGGAAAACAAATCTAATTAATATATTAACTACAGAATTAGCTCGTGTTAGTTATGGGATTAATTTAATTTTACAATTGCTAGCTACTATTCTATTTACATTCATACAGGTAGGGCTTGCGTTTTTATTATCTCCCCAAGTCACTGTATTTGTTTTGGGCTTTGGCTTATTGTTCTTGGTAGCTTCTCGTGTTTTTATAAAAAAAGCACGGATACTAGGCGGTAAGACCTCAGAATTGGCAAAAGACTATCTTTCTGGTATAACAGATCATTTCAATGGAATTAAAGATATAAAGAGCAATACTTTGGAAGGATCACGTTTGGATTGGTTTCAATCTATAACAAAAAAGATGAGTAGCGAACAAATGGAGTATATGAGAATAAGGTCAAACTCTCAATTGTTTTATAAAATTTCAATGGCTATATTAATTGCATTTTTTATATTTTTGTCAGTAAATATGTTTCAAGCGCAAACGGCCCAGTTACTATTAATCATTCTCATTTTTTCAAGATTATGGCCAAGGTTCATGACGATTCAGTCAAATTTAGAACAACTGGCTGCAAGCATTCCTGCCTTTAAGTCATTATGGGAATTGCAACAGGAGTGTAATGAAGCGGTTGAAATGCAGGATATATACATGCAAAAACATATAAAGCCGATTTGTATAAAACAAGGTATTGAGTGTAAGGATGTTTCTTTTCGTTATAATAAGCAAGAAGCTTTATATGCACTTCAAAACATTAATGTACAAATTCCAATAAATAGTATGACGGCAATTGTAGGACATTCTGGTGCTGGGAAAAGTACATTAATTGATGTGTTAATGGGGTTAATCCAACCAGAAAAAGGTCAAGTGTTAATAGATGGTACCCCTCTTACAACTGATAATTTATTATCATTAAGACAGGCTATTAGCTATGTACCACAAGATCCGTTCTTATTTAATGCTAGTATAAGAGAGAATTTAATGATGATTGACTCGAATGTAAATGAAGAACAAATTTGGGCTGCATTAGAATTTTCGGCAGCAACTGAATTTGTACGAATGCTTCCAAATGGACTTGATACACTGATTGGAGATCGTGGGGTGAGGCTTTCAGGTGGTGAACGTCAGCGACTTGTATTGGCTCGAGCTATTTTAAGAAAACCGTCGATTTTAGTATTAGATGAGGCTACGAGTGCGTTAGATACTGAAAATGAAGTGAAAATCCAATCAGCAATAGAAAGATTGAAAGGAACAATGACTATTGTTGTTATTGCACATCGCTTATCTACTATACGCAATGCAGATCAAGTTATTGTTTTAGGAAAAGGTGAAATTGTTCAAAAAGGTGAATTTAATCAACTAGCTAAAGAAAGAAAAGGTGTATTTCGAAATTTACTAGGGTCACAAATGGAAGTTGGTTCTTAGAGGAGAAAAATTGAATGAAGCTTTGTATGAATGCAGTTCGAATCGAATAAAATCTCGAATAATGGTGAACTACAACAGAATCTTATTCGGGATTTTATTTGCGCGTTTTTAAAGTCAGTGAATACATATAAACAAGTACCTTGCAATAAATAGTACCAAGTGGTATATTATGGATATATCTAGTACCATGTATTGAACAGTACTAAACTAAGAAAGGAGGATTACATTTGAACGTTCAGTTTAAAAAAGGTGTGTTAGAGCTATGTGTTTTGGCACTTGTGAAACGTAAAGATAGTTACGGTTATGAACTTGTACAGCAAATTTCAAATAAATTTTTAATATCGGAAGGTTCAGTATATCCATTATTACGTCGTTTAACGAAAGAGGGATATTTTCAAACGTATTTAAAAGAGTCCACGGAAGGACCGCCTCGTAAATATTATCAGCTAACAGAGCAAGGAGAGACGCAACTTCATTTGTTAGTAACAGAGTGGAGTGATTTTGCGAAAGGGGTACAAGAAATTATTGAAGGGGTGAATTGGGATGAATAAAGAACAATTCCTTAGAGAATTATCGAATCAGCTTAGAAAGTTACCGGAAGAAGAGAGGAAAGATATTTTATTTGATTATGAAGAGCACTTTCAGTTTGGGATAGAAGAAGGGAAAACTGAATTAGAAATAATAAAAGGACTTGGTTCTCCTAAAGTAATTGCAAAAGAATTACTTGCGATGTATCGTTTCGATGAAATGAAAAAAGATCCATCGACTTCAAATGTTACAAGAGCTGTCATGGCGGCGATTGGACTTAGTTTATTTAATTTTATTATCGTGTTAGGCCCTTTAGTTGCAATTATCGGTTTTATATTTTCTTTTTGGGTCGGTGGGATTGCTAGTGTAGTGACACCATTTTTCGTTATCGTAAAAGTATTTATGGGCACTTTTATATGGTTGGATCTTTTCGTTAGTATAACATTTGTTGGAGTAGGTTTGTTGTTATGTATGATAGCGTATTATAGTACGAAGTGGTTTAAAAGATTGTGCGTACGTTATGTGATATGGAACTTCAAAATGATAAAAGGGGAGTAGATGATGAAAAAAATATTGTTAGTAGCTATCGCTTGTATCATTATTGGAGTAATAGGGATTTCACAAACATATGAAAAAGCAGTGCAAACTGCAGAAAAAGGCGATAAAGAAGACGTAATTAAAAACGAAACGTTAAAAAATATAGAAGTTAAGTTAGGTGCTGGGGATATTGTCGTCCAAAAATCTCCGGATGCCTCTTTTTATGTAAAGCAAACAGGAGATGTAAGTAAACAAGAAATTCGTATTACTGAAGATGGTGACACATTAAAAGTTATTGGGGAAAGAAAAAAAGATGTTTCGTTTGATTTTTCCTTTTACAATTTCGGATTTCAAACGTCTACATTGACTATATTTGTACCAGAACGTTCTTACCAAGAGATCAAAGTAAATTCAGCAGCTGGACAAATAGAAATAAGTGATGTGAAAAGTGACCGCGTAAATGTTGGAACGCTGGCAGGAGAAGTGGATTTGAAGCATGTAACAGCTAAGAACGTAGAGGGATCTACAAAAGCTGGTGAGGTGAACTTTAAAAAGGTTATAGGGAAAGTAACAGCAAAAACGACTAGTGGGGATGTATATATTATGGATCATGATCCTAAGTATGATGTAGAGGCAACCTCAACTGCTGGAGATGTAGCTATTACTTTATCGGAAAAACCAAAAGATGCAGTAATAAATGGGCAAACTCCTGCTGGAGACGTGACAATTTTTAATGAGGAAAATAAAAACGTAACAATTGGTAATGGGGGTAAAAAGATTAGCGGCAAAACGGCTGCTGGAGATGTTACTATAGAAACACGTTAATAATAGATGAGAAGATAGATTCATTCGAGTTTTTGGAATGAATCAAAATCTACCAATATATACAAAAGAAGATAATTCCCTATATAAATAAGGGAATTATCTTCTTTTATTATTTTTAATGTAAATCACGATATACGCCAATTACTTTTCCAATAACTGACACTTGTTTTAAAATGATAGGTTCTAATGAAGAGTTTTCCGGTTGTAGACGGAAGTGATCTTTTTCTTTATAGAAACGTTTAACAGTTGCTTCGTTATCCTCTGTTAAGGCAACGACAATTTCACCGTTGTATGCAGATTGTTGTTGGCGAACAACAACTAAATCTCCATCAAAGATACCAGCTTCAATCATGCTATCTCCAGAAATACGTAACATAAATACTTGATCTGATCCAGAAACGATACTAGCTGGAAGTGGGAAGTGCTCTTCTACACTTTCGACTGCTGTAATCGGTAAACCGGCAGTAACTTTTCCGACGATTGGAACTTGAATAACAGATTGTGTTTCTGTATCCATTCGGTCATCGCCTAAAATTTCGATTGCTCGTGGTTTTGTTGGATCGCGTCGAATATAGCCCTTTTCTTCTAGTCGTGATAAATGTCCGTGCACTGTAGAACTAGAAGCGAGGCCGACTGCTTGACCGATTTCACGTACGGAAGGTGGATATCCTTTTTCTTGTACTTTTAGCTTAATAAAGTCGAGAATGTCTTGCTGGCGTTTCGTTAACTTTTCCATGTTTTCTAACACCTCGTTTTCTTTCGTTTTTCTTATTAATAAGTATAACATGCGAAAAAACATTCTACAAACATAAGTTCGAACAAAAGGGAGATTTATGATACACTAGAGAGAAAATATAGCGAGAAAGAAGGGTTAAAAATGAATGCAATTGTTTATGCACGTGTGAGTACAACAAAAGAAGCACAAGAAACATCGTTATTGCGTCAAAAGGATGAATTATTGCATTTAGCTGAGCGCTATGAAATGAATGTGACAAAAGTGATTGAGGAACAGGCTAGTGGCTATACAATTGAACGTGATGGCATATTAGAAGTATTAGATACAATTCGAGATGAACAAGTTGATGTACTTCTAATACAAGATGAAACACGTCTTGGTAGAGGGAATGCGAAGATTGCATTAATGCATTGTTTACATAAAGAGGGAATAAAAGTATATACACATACGCATAATGGTGAATTACAATTGTCGGATTCTGATTCGATGGTATTAGATATAATTAGTATTGTTGAAGAATATCAAAGAAAGATTCATAACTTGAAAATTAAACGTGGTATGCAACGCGCGGTAGAAAAAGGCTATCGGCCAGAAAATAATTTAAAAAATCGTCATTTAAGCGTAGGGCGAGAGAAAAAAGAAGTGCCAATTGAGGAAATTGTACGTTTGCGCAAGAGTGAACTCACTTTCGAAGAAATTGCGGCAACGCTTCGTGGATTTGGTCATAATGTTTCAAAAGCGACTGTACATCGTAGATACGTAGAGTATACAAAGCAATTGCTTGATAAAGAAGAGTAACTATTGTATGATAATAATCAGTTTTGATTAGAAGGGGGATTCGAGATGCTTAATCACGAACTCGTTGAACGCATTAACTTCTTAGCGAAAAAAGCAAAAGCTGAAGGTTTAACTGAAGAAGAAAAACGTGAGCGTCAATCGCTACGAGAACAATATTTAAAAGGATTTCGTCAAAATATGTTAAACGAACTTAAAGGAATTAAAGTCGTTAACGAAGAAGGTACAGATGTTACACCAGCGAAATTAAAAGCTTTAAAAAAGCAAGATAATGCAAAATTAAATTAAAAGATGGGCGAAGCCCATCTTTTTTTATTTGTTATTTAATAACTTTCCAGTTGTTATTTCTCGTTGCTTCTATTCTTTTATGCTTCAATATATAGTTAGCAATAAGTTCAGACATATCTGTTGGAATATCTTTTATTACTGGTTTATTTTGAAACATGAAGAAATTCCCTCCGCCGTTTGCTCGATAATTATTCATAACAACGTCATATTCTTCATTTATATCGAGTGTAGCGCCTTTATACTGTAAAGACTCTACTCTTTCACCAATTGGTTTTGAAATGTTTAATACATACGAAATCCCTTCCCACATATCGTAATTATAATGCGCAGGTTTTGGTTCTATGAATGCAGGATTAACAATTATATCTCCAACTTTATTTAATGTGAAATAAGAAGCAGAAAGTTCGAGAGCATCTTTTATATCGGCTCCAGTCACTCGAATAACTTTTAATGTGTTTGGGTAAATATAATTGGAAACGATATCCCGCATTGTGACATGTTTCGGGAATCCTGGAGATGTATTATGAAACAAACTTGTACAAGAAATAGAAACGTTAGCTATATCCATCTGGATTTTATTTATGAATTCAATAAAAGGATGGTCTTGCAAACGAGTTTGCATAGCATCTGAAATTCGCATGTCTCCATGAATGATGCCAATAGGCTGATCAAGCCATTTTTGTGTTTTCTCTTCATAATCGGCGACCAAGGAAAGAACATCTTTGTCGGCCTCGATTCCTTGCACAGGCAATAATTGTGCGTAACTATTTTTCTTTACCCATTTTTGTTCTGTTTTTTCGAATATTACTTTTACCTTTCCAACGGAGTGTCCATTGCATCCGGTCTGTAAAATTGTTACACCATTATCTAAAGTTTGAGCAATTTCTCGGTGTTGGTGACCTGTTAGTAAAATATCTATACCATCAATTTCATCATACATTGCGTATCCTTGGTTTTCACCTGTTAAAACTTCAGTTGGTACTCCAGTTTGAAAATCGCGTTCAAATCCCCCGTGATAGGCTACGACTAGTAAATCGGGCTTCTCATGTTCACGGATGTAAGGAACCCACTTTTTTATTGTTTTTAGTGCATCTTCAAATAGTAAATCTTTAATATGATGGGCCTGTTCCCAATTCGGGATGTAATGTGTTGTTGCCCCTAAAATAGCAATTTTTATATTTGATTCAATATGTTTTATTATATAAGGTTTCCCAAAATAAGGTTCTTTTATGTTTTTATCTAGAATGTTTGCTGATAAGTACGGGAAGTTTGCAGTTTCTACAGCATGATTTAATATATCCATTCCATAATTAAATTCATGATTGCCGATAATTGCAGCATCATAATTTAAATAGTTGGCCAATAAGGACATTGGATTTTTCTTATCATTTTCGTATGTAGCGTAATGATAAGTTAATGGTGTTCCTTGTATGAAATCACCGTTATCAACTAAAAGGACGTTTGTATTTTTGGAGCGTTCTTTTTTTATAAGAGTAGAAATTTTAGCTAAACCAATTTCTGCTTTGGAGTTATCTTGGTAGTGAATTGGATACACAGTACCATGTACATCGCTTGTTAATAAAATATTTAAAGTTACAATTTGATTTTGAATCAATACCATTCACCTTTTCTATTGTTATCTTTCAATTAATCATATCAAATATATGAAAGGAATTTTAATGAGAATGTATAGAATGTGTAAAGATTCTGTAAATAAGTAATTGTTTGTAAAAATATGTGATATATTTCTTCATGTTTACGGAAGGTTATTTTATAACAACGAAAAATGGAGGCATAAACATGTTGAAAAAAGTTTTTGCAATGAGCACAACAGTTGTACTAGCAGCGGGGTTATTAAGTGGCTGTGGAACGAAGGAATCAAGTGCAAGTAAAAATGAGGATACGAAAAAAGGTTATGTACCGAAGACGTTAAATGTTCAATTTGTTCCTTCTCAAAATGCAGATACGTTAGAGGCGAAAGCGAAACCATTGGAAAAACTATTAAGTGATAAATTAAACATTCCGGTAAAAGTTAGTATTTCAACGAATTACAATACGATTGTAGAAGCGATGGCATCAAAACAAGTAGATGTAGGATTTTTACCTCCAACAGCGTATGTGTTAGCGCATGAGAAGAAGGCTGCAAACGTAATATTACAGGCGCAACGTTTTGGGGTAGATGATGAAACTGGAGCTCCCACAAAGGACTTAGTAGATTTTTATAAATCAGAGTTTGTTGTTAAGAAAGATTCTAATATTAATAGTGTGAAAGATTTAAAAGGTAAAAAAATTGGTTATCAAGATGTAACATCATCAGCAGGGTATGTATGGCCTGCAGCTGTATTGTTAAAAGAGGGAGTCGATCCGCTAAAGGATGTGAAACCTGTTACATTAAAAGGTCATGATCAGTCACTTATTGCTCTTTTAAATGGTGATATTGATGCAGCTGTTGTATTCCAAGATGCTCGTAATATTGTAAAAAAAGATTATCCGAATATATTTGATCAAACGAAAATAGTAAAATTTACGGAGAAAATTCCAAACGATACGATTTCTGTACGTTCTGATTTAGATGCGGAGTGGAGCAAGAAATTACAAGATGCTTTCATTGAAATAGGAAAGAATGAAGAAGGGCACAAAATCATTAAAGAGGTATACTCACATGAAGGATATGTGAAATCTGATGATAGTAAATTTGATATCGTTCGTGACTATGGAAAGAAAGTGAAAACACAATAATACATATGGAAATGGCGACTAACTGGAAAGTGTGTGATTTCAGTTAGTTTGCCGTTTTTCAGTTATTGATAATACATAGAAGGTAGGTAAGATGTGTGATAGAGTTTCAAAATGTCTCCAAAGTGTATCCAAATGGTACGAAAGGATTGAAAAACATAAATTTAAAAATTCAAAAAGGTGAATTTGTTGTAATGGTCGGGCTATCTGGGGCTGGAAAATCTACACTCCTCAGATCAGTAAATCGCCTTCATGAGATTACAGAAGGAGAAATTATTATTGAAGGTGAGTCTATTACTGCTGCAAAAGGCAAAGAGTTACGACGCATGCGCCGAGATATTGGTATGATTTTTCAAAGCTTTAACCTTGTAAAGCGATCCACGGTACTGAAGAATGTATTAGCCGGGCGTGTTGGATATCATTCGACATTACGTACAACGTTAGGCTTGTTTCCGAAGGAAGATTTGGAACTTGCATTTCAGGCTTTGAACAGGGTAAATATTTTAGAAAAAGCATATGAACGAGCAGATGAATTATCAGGAGGACAACAGCAACGTGTATCGATTGCTAGAGCATTGGCACAAGAAGCGAAAATTATATTGGCAGATGAGCCTGTTGCTTCGTTAGACCCACTGACAACAAAGCAAGTAATGGATGATTTGAAAAAAATTAATGAAGATTTTGGAATTACGACAATTGTAAACTTACATTCTATTGATTTAGCGAGGCAATATGCTACACGCATTATTGGATTACATGCAGGTGAAATTGTTTTTGATGGTGTAGTAGATGAGGCAACGGATGAAAAATTTGCTGAAATTTATGGGGACGTAGCTCAGAAAAGCTCACTATTAGAGGTGGCAGCTAAATGAATGACGTGACGATATATTCGAAATCAATACCGAAGCCGCCGAGTAAATTGAAACATATGTTAACGGTTATTCTAGTTATTTTACTGTTGTGGTGTAGTAGTGTACAGGTCGACGCATCATTTTCAAAACTAGTAGTTGGTTTTCCAAATATGATGGATTTATTGAAGGAAATGGTGCCACCAGATTGGAGTTATTTTCAAGTTATTACAACAGCAATGTTAGATACAATACGCATGGCGATTATTGGAACGACTTTAGGAGCGATTTTAGCCATTCCACTTGCACTATTTGCAGCAAGTAATGTATTTACTAGTGTATTTTTGTACAGTCCAGCTCGATTGATTTTAAATTTTATACGAACGATACCAGATTTATTATTAGCGGCTATTTTTGTAGCGATTTTTGGAATAGGACCACTTCCAGGTATTTTGGCTCTTACTTGTTTCTCAGTTGGGCTCGTAGCGAAATTATTGTATGAGTCAATTGAATCAATTGATCCAGGTCCATTAGAAGCGATGACAGCTGTAGGAGCGAATAAGGTGCAATGGATTGTTTATGGGGTCATTCCGCAAGTGAAAGCGCACTTTGTTTCCTACGTACTTTATACATTTGAGGTGAATGTACGTGCCGCAGCTGTTCTAGGTTTAGTAGGAGCAGGTGGCATTGGTTTATATTATGATCGTACACTTGGATTTTTACAATATCAACAAACTGCTTCCATTATTATTTATACCCTTGTTGTTGTATTGTTAATTGATTATATAAGTACATTGTTGCGGGAGAAATTATAATGAGTAAAACGACGATAATCGTACCAAAACCGAAGAAACCGAGTGTAAATCGCTGGATTATTTTTATAGCACTAACAGTTATATATGTATGGGCCTTTTCAGGTGTCCCACTCGAGGGAATAAAAAATACAGCGGGAGAAATTACAAAAGCAATTATGGCAGGCGTGTTGAACCCAGATTGGTCGTATGTATCTTTGCCTGATGGTGAAGATTTATTACATGGTTTGATTGATACGTTGGCAATTGCAATATTAGGTACATTTATTTCTGCCTTTTTATCTGTTCCATTTGCTTTTTGGGCGGCAACGAATATGAGTAGTGGAAAATTAACTTCAGGTGCTGGGAAATTTGTACTTAGTTTTGTTCGTACATTTCCTGAATTAGTTATGGCTCTTTTATTTATAAAAGCTGTTGGGCCAGGCTCTTTTGCCGGAGTTCTAGCTTTAGGGTTACACTCTATCGGAATGTTAGGGAAACTATATTCGGAAGGAATTGAAAATATAGATAAGGGACCGACCGAGGCGTTAATATCAACAGGTGCAAATCGGTTTCAAATACTTTGGTATGCGGTATTACCACAAGTGTTACCAGATTTTCTATCGTATACGTTATACAGGTTCGAAATTAATGTGCGATCCGCTGCGATTTTAGGTGTAATTGGAGCAGGTGGTATTGGTACGCCATTAATTTTTGCATTAAGTTCACGGAATTGGTCTCGTGTGGGAATTATTTTATTGGGCATCATTCTAATGGTAATTATAATCGATTTTATTTCAAGTTCGATTCGAAAACGGATTGTTTAACGGATTTTAAAAGCATCGAAGTCAGATGCTTTTTTGTCTTTTTAAGTGTTTATTAAAAGAAGTCTGTACGTTTGTATAAATATACAGATAATTCCCTTTCTTTTTAAAATAAAAACAATAAAAAAGTATGTCATATTGAATACCCATACATTCCCGAAATCATTGGTTTTTTTATAAAAAATCAAAAAAACATCAACATATTTGTCGATACATGTTGTATAATCTTGCGTGGGAAGCTATCATATAAATGTATAAAACGTTTACTAATATAAGCGAAGGGAAGAATAGCATGTCACATTCAATCGAACAACTTTCTATCAACACGATTCGCACATTATCCATCGATGCGATTGAAAAAGCAAACTCTGGTCACCCAGGAATGCCAATGGGTGCAGCACCAATGGCTTATACATTATGGACTCAATTTATGAAACATAATCCAAATAACCCAACGTGGTTTAACCGCGATCGTTTCGTATTATCTGCAGGTCATGGTTCAATGTTATTATACAGCCTACTTCACCTATCTGGTTATGATGTAACAATGGATGACTTAAAGAACTTCCGTCAATGGGGAAGTAAAACTCCAGGACATCCTGAGTACGGTCATACTGCAGGTGTAGACGCAACTACTGGTCCACTTGGACAAGGTATTGCAACTGCTGTAGGTATGGCAATGGCTGAAAGACATTTAGCGGCTAAATATAACCGTGATGCGTATAATGTAGTAGATCATCATACATACGCTATTTGTGGTGATGGAGATTTAATGGAAGGCGTTTCTGCTGAAGCATCTTCATTAGCTGCTCATTTACAATTAGGTCGTCTTGTTGTGCTTTACGATTCAAACGATATTTCATTAGATGGCGATTTAAATCGTTCATTCTCTGAAAGTGTAGAAGATCGTTACAAAGCATACGGATGGCAAGTAATCCGTGTTGAGGATGGAAACGATATTGAAGCAATCGCGAAAGCAATTGAAGAAGCGAAAGCTGACGAAAAACGCCCAACGCTAATTGAAGTAAGAACGACAATTGGTTTCGGTTCTCCAAACAAATCAGGAAAATCAGCTTCACACGGTTCTCCACTTGGTGTAGACGAAACAAAATTAACGAAAGAAGCATACGCTTGGACTGCTGAACAAGACTTCCATGTAGCAGAAGAAGTATATGACAACTTCCGTAAAACAGTACAAGATGTTGGTGAAACAGCGCAAGCAGCTTGGAACACGATGTTAGGTGAATATGCACAAGCATATCCAGAATTAGCAAACGAACTGCAAGCAGCAATGAACGGTCTTCTTCCAGAAGGTTGGGAACAAAGCTTACCAACTTATGAATTAGGATCAAAAGCAGCAACACGTAATTCTTCAGGTGCTGTAATTAATGCAATTGCAGAGTCTGTACCATCATTCTTCGGTGGATCTGCTGACCTTGCTGGTTCTAACAAAACATACATGAATAACGAAAAAGACTTTACAAGAGAAGATTACAGCGGTAAAAACATTTGGTACGGTGTACGTGAATTCGCAATGGGTGCAGCAATGAACGGTATTGCACTACATGGTGGTTTAAAAACTTACGGTGGTACGTTCTTCGTATTCTCTGACTACTTACGTCCAGCAATTCGTCTTGCAGCATTAATGCAATTGCCAGTAACGTATGTATTCACACACGACAGTATCGCTGTTGGTGAAGACGGTCCAACACATGAGCCAGTTGAGCAATTAGCAGCGCTTCGTGCAATGCCAAATGTATCTGTTATTCGTCCAGCTGACGGTAACGAATCTGTTGCGGCTTGGAGATTAGCTTTAGAATCTACAAAAACACCAACTGCTTTAGTATTAACTCGTCAAGATCTTCCAACATTAGAAGGCGCAAAAGAAGATACGTATGAAAAAGTTGCAAAAGGTGCATATGTAGTTTCTGCAAGCAAGAAAGAAACAGCTGATGTAATTTTACTTGCATCTGGATCTGAAGTAAGTCTAGCTGTTGAAGCACAAAAAGCGTTAGCAGTAGACGGCGTTGACGCAGCTGTTGTCAGCATGCCATCTATGGATCGCTTTGAAGCTCAAACTGCTGAGTACAAAGAATCTGTATTACCAAAAGCAGTAACAAAACGTTTCGCAATCGAAATGGGTGCTACATTCGGATGGCACCGTTACGTAGGTCTTGAAGGAGATGTGTTAGGTATCGATACATTCGGTGCTTCTGCTCCTGGTGAGAAGATTATGAAAGAGTATGGATTTACTGTAGAGAACGTTGTTCGTAAAGTAAAAGAAATGCTTTAATGATTTTAGAAAAATCTCTCCGGCATGGAGAGGTTTTTCTATGTAAATGAGTTTTTTCGACAGAAAAAGTTTTTTATCTCTCCGCAGTCAGACAATCATTGCAAATTTTCTTCTATATAATGAAGAGAAAAGGTTGTCCAGATTGGGAGGCTGAAAATGAAAACGTATGAATTGTATTTAATTCAAGAGGATATTGCGAAAGCTTATTTTGGTCGTGAATATTTGTTTTTTGATTTATTTGCTCGATTTTCAGAATCTGGGTCCCTTTCGGAGAAAAAAGTGTTATATAAACAAATGATGTATATAACGATGCCATTACAAGTAATGAAAATTCATCATAAATTAGAGCAAGCTTTGTGTGTTCTTGGTAAATATGATAGAACACATCATACGCATACACTTTTTACGGGAGCGGAATATGGCGAAATAATAGTGAAACCACACTATATTCGCATGGATACCTCTGGAAATGTCTCTATGGAAACGACTTTCTTTGAGGTGTTAAGAAAGTGTGAACTAACATTTTTAGCTATGGATTATGAAAATAAAAAGTACGGATGGTTGAATCCTTTAAAACAAGTACGAACATATGTGTAAAAAATGTCGAATTCTATCTTGTCTTATTGAAAAGGTTTTAGTACACTGTAAGGTAGACAACATGAAGGAGGAAAATATATGCCAATTTGGTTAGGTATTCTAGTGGGCGTAGTAGCACTAGTAGCAGGCGTGGCGTTAGGATTTTTCATTGCCCGCAAATACATGATGAACTACTTAGAAAAAAATCCACCAATTAATGAACAAATGTTAAAAATGATGATGATGCAAATGGGACAAAAACCTTCCCAAAAGAAAATCAATCAAATGATGAGCGCGATGAGCAAGCAACAAACAAAATAAGCGCTAAAGGGCACTCGATAAGAGTGCCCTTTCCTATTGGATTTTGAAAGTATTTAAAACTTTTAAAAATTCTGTATTTTTGTTAAACTGAAAACATCGCTCATTTTAAGGGAGGAGGATAAATATGAAAGTATTTTTTAATTTAGCTTGGTTTTTTAAACAAGAAAAACGAGCGTACATAATTGGGATTATTATGTTATTTGGTGTCGCGCTTCTTGAACTTGTAGCCCCGAAAGTACTAGGTATTGTAGTAGATGAAATTAATAATGGAACATTAACATCTGAAAAATTGTTGAAGTGGGTTATTCTGTTAGTTGTTGTAGGAATTACTATGTACATATTGCGTTATTTGTGGCGTATTATGATTTTTGGATCTTCTTTAAAATTAGCCCGTCAATTACGAAAGAATTTATATGAACATTTTACAAAGATGAGTCCAACTTTCTATCAATCACGTCGTACAGGCGATTTGATGGCGCATGCGACCAATGATATTCAGGCAATTCAGCAAACTGCTGGATCGGGTGTTTTAACACTTGTTGACTCATTAGCAGTTGGAGGATGTGTACTTGTGGCGATGGGGTTTACAATTAGTTGGAAGTTGACATTATTAAGTTTAATTCCGATGCCAATTGTAGCGATTTCTACAAATTATTATGGAACTTTATTGCATAGAAGATTTCATAAAGCGCAGCAATCGTTTTCTGAAATCAATGATAAAGTACAAGAAAGTATGAGTGGGATGAAGGTGATTCGCTCGCTTGGACAAGAGAAAGAGGATTTGGAAGCATTTCGGAAGAAATCAGAAGATGTCGTACATAAAAATATGTTAGTCGCGCGTATTGACTCGTTATTCGATCCAACGATTGCACTTATTGTCGGGTTTTCGTTTTTAATCGCAGTTTGTTACGGATCTTTATTAGTAGTACGGGGCGAATTAACTGTAGGAGAGCTAGTAACGTTTACAACATACTTAGGGACTCTTGTATGGCCAATGTTAGCTTTTGGATGGTTGTTTAATATTATGGAACGTGGACGCGCTTCGTATGATCGTGTGGAGAAAATACTTTCACAAACTTCAGATGTAGTAAATAAGGAAGACGCTATAAATACTATAGCAAGTGGTGATGTTTCATTTGCTATTGATTCATTTTCTTATAAGAAAAATGAACTATTAAACTTAAAAGATATTTATGTTAATTTAAGAAAAGGTGAAACGCTAGGTATTGTGGGACGTACCGGTGCAGGGAAGACGACGTTGTTAAAATGTTTAATTCGAGAATATGATCATTTTAATGGTGAATTAAAAGTTGGTGAGCGGGATATTCGAGATGTAACACTTCATGGTGTACGTTCTGCAATTTCATACGTGCCGCAAGATCATTTTTTATTTTCAGCGAGTATTGGAGAGAACATTGCATTCGGAAAGGTCGATGCTACATATAAAGAAATTGCGCGTGCTGCTGAAATTGCTTGTATTCATAATGATATCGTTCAATTTTCAGAAGGGTATGATACGGTAGTAGGTGAAAGAGGTGTTTCACTATCGGGAGGTCAAAAACAGCGGATTTCAATTGCGCGTGCTTTATTAACGAATGCTGAAATTTTAATTTTAGATGATTGTTTATCAGCTGTCGATGCAAAAACAGAAGAAACTATATTATCCGCATTGAAACGGGAAAGAGCAGAAAAAACGACGATTATTACTGCACACCGTTTAAGTGCAATTCAGCATGCAAACATTATTCTTGTGATTGATGAAGGAGCGGTAGTGCAACGAGGAACACATGAACAGTTGATGGGAGAAAATGGTTGGTATAAAGAAATGTACGAAAGCCAGCAACTAGAGGCGTTAGTAGAGAAAGGAGGCGTATGATGGCTGAGAAAAAGCGGAGTGATTTAAGAAGATTACTTTCTTATATGAGACCATATAAAAGGTTATTAGCATTAGCATTTTTATTCCTAGTTGGTGCAACTGTAACTGAAATGATGGGTCCTTTTTTAATTAAACAATTTCTTGATGAACATTTAGTACCGCGTAACTTTGATCAATCAGCACTTGTTACTCTATTTGTAGTGTATATAATTGCACATTTATTAAAAGTATTATTTACGTATTTAGATTTATTGTACTTTCAAAATATAGCTTTTAAGATTGTTCAAGATATGCGAGTTGAAGTGTATGAACACGTTCAAAAATTGTCATTAAGTTTCTTTGATCGTACGCCGATAGGTACACTCGTATCTCGCATAACAAATGATACGGAAGCGATTAAGGATTTTTATGTAAGTGTACTATCAACATTCGTAAAAAATGTAGTGTTTTTAGTAGGGATTTTAGTGGCGATGTTTTTATTAGATGTAAAATTAGCACTATTTTCTCTTATATTAATTCCAATTATGTTTGCTATTATGGTGCTATATCGCCGGAAAAGTGCAGCTTTTTATTTAGAAGTACGTAATCAATTAAGCGTATTAAATGCGAAGTTAAATGAGTCCATTCAAGGAATGAATATTGTTCAAGTATTCAGACAAGAAAAACGTATGAGAAAAGAATTTGAAGAGGTGAATAATAAACATTATAGTGCAGGACGACGCACGTTAAAGTTAGACGCATTACTCTTACGTCCAGCAACGGATTTAGTTCATATTGTAGCAATTGCATTAGTACTTGGTTTATTCGGAATTGACGCTTTAAAGAGTCCCGTTGAAGTAGGAGTTTTATATGCGTTTGTTAACTATATTCATCGTTTCTTCCAACCTGTAAATGAGATGATGATGAAATTATCATTTTTCCAACAGGCACTTGTTTCATCATCACGTGTATTTCATTTAATAGATGAGAAAGATTTAGCGCCGGTTCAAAAAGGGGATGGGAATCCTCAAGTAGTTAATGGAGATATTGAATTTAAAAATGTTACTTTTTCGTATGATGGAAAGCGTGATGTTTTAAAAAATGTATCTTTTCATGTGAAACAAGGGCAAACGGTTGCTTTTGTTGGGCATACTGGTAGCGGAAAAAGTACCATTATGAATTTACTAATGCGATTTTATAATATTAAGTCGGGAAACATTGTAATAGACGGTGTAGATTTAGAGAAATTTGAAGAACGAGAAATTAGAAAGAGAATAGGACTCGTATTGCAAGATGCATTTTTATTTGCAGGAAATGTAAAGCAAAATATTCGTATGTACAATGAAGAAATTACAGATGAAGAAGTAAAAGAAGCTGCGCAATTTGTGCAAGCCAATACGTTTATTGAAAAATTACCAAAGCAGTATGAAACAGAAGTAGTAGAAAGAGGAGCTGCATTTTCTAGTGGTCAACGACAATTAATTGCTTTTGCTAGAACGATAGCAACTAATCCGAAAGTGTTAGTATTAGATGAGGCAACAGCTAATATCGATACAGAAACAGAAGAGGCTATTCAAACAGCGTTGCAGCAAATGAGAAAAGGTAGAACGACGATAGCGATTGCTCACAGGTTATCTACAATTCAAGATGCAGATCAAATATTCGTTATGCATGATGGAGAGATAGTAGAAAGGGGAACACATCAAGAGTTACTGAGTGAGCAAGGGTTGTATTATAATATGTATTTACTACAAAATAAAGGAAGCTTGCAAAAGGCCTTGTAATATACAAGGTCTTTTTTACTTTGTATATAAAATATATTTACTCTTTGTTTTTATAGCATACATGTCGTGTCCATTTAGTAAAGTTGTACATATTGTATGTATACGGAATGAAAAAATTTGATAGGAGATTTTATATGCAAAACAGATCGAGTTCAAATGTTACGTTTATCGATGTGTCTCATTGGGAAGGGAGTATTGATTGGAATGCAGTGAAGGCATCTGGCATTCCAGCAACATATGCAAAAGCGACAGAAGGTGTAAATTATCTTGATCCTACTTTTGTTCAAAATGTACAAGCGGCACGAAATGCGAATGTATTAATCGGTGCATACCATTTTGCACATCCAGAACAAAATGATGCAATTTCAGAAGCGAAATATTTTGTGAGTATATTACAAAGCAATCAAACAGACTTAATGCCAGTTCTAGATTTAGAGTCACCAACAGATCCGAGTAATAGTAATTTAACTGGTACCGCTATATCTAATTGGGCAAGAAGTTTCATAAATTATGTGAAACAGGCTACTGGAAAAAATGTAATGTTATATACAGGAGTTTGGTATATTAATGAGTTTGGAATTAACGGGTTAAGTGATATTCCACTTTGGATTGCTAGATATTCTAGTACACCGCCTGCTGATGCTGGTGGATGGACAGAGTGGACAGCGTGGCAATACACTGATTCTGGTCAAATTTCAGGTGTAGGAAATTGTGATGTATCAGCAGCAGTTTCATTAGAAGCTTTGCAAGGGAATGGATCGAGTGGTGGAGGGAATGTTTCTCCGCCTAATAATGCAACTCCAGTTTACGGTGTTGCTGTAATTAATGGCGATAATGTAAATTTACGGACTGGACCATCTTTACAATCTAGTGTAATTCGCCAGCTAAATCGAGGTGAATCATATGAAGTTTTGAGCGAACAAGATGGTTGGCTTGCTTTGGGTGGAAATGAATGGATATACTATGATTCGAGTTATATTCAGTATAAACATTATGTGGCGACTATTACTGGTGACAATGTGAATCTACGGGATGCTCCATCATTAAGTGGAAATGTTATAAGACAGCTACATCATGGTGAGGCATATCGAGTATGGTGTAAGCAAGATGGCTGGTTCGGATTAGGTGGAAATGAATGGATATATTATGATTCGAGTTATATTCAGTATGGTGTATAATAAAGTCAACGTAAAAGGTATCTCGCCTGAGATACCTTTTATCCCGCGATTTGCAGGCAGTAAGAATCTCGGCGAATGCGAGGAAGATAGGTGGGAGTTGCCCGTAAAAGGCCGATTGGTGAGGGCTAATAATGAGTGGGTGATAGAACAAAACACTGATTAAAGTGTCACTCTATGAAAAAAGTAATTTTCACAAGTTGTATATTAAAAGCATAGTATAATACAATGGGGATATTTATAAAAAATAATCAAAAATTGAAATAAAGGAGTAAAAATATGGATTATGTGCTAATAGGTGTAATTTTAATATTATTAGCTGCAGTATTCGTACTGTTTTATAAAAATAAACAGTTGGAATCAGAGAGCCAGCAGGTGGAATTTGAAAAAAAGCAAGCGATTGAAACGTATGAAAGTGAAATTGCAGCCACGGTTACAGAACATAAAGAGCAACAAAATACGTTAAAAAATATGGAACAGAAAAAGTATAATGATTTACAAGTTAGTACAGCTAGAGAACTTGAAAATATGCGTATGATGAAAAATCAATTAGCTATGCAACATAGTAAAGAACGTAGTGAAATGCAAGATAAACATAGTAATGAAATACATATGTTTCAAAAGTTAATTGCAGATTTACGAGAGTATACTAAAAATAGCGCTGAAGTAAATACGCATGAAACATTACATTATATGAAGCAAGGATTTTTAGAACAAGAAATCATACAAGAAGATGAATTTCATATTATGCCGAATGTTTTTATTAGAGATAAACTTGGAATAAACGATATTCGAATCCATCATCTTATCTTATATAAAACTGGTATGTATTTACTTGAGACGAGAGAGTGGACAGGAAAATTAATTCATGGTGTAACGAAAGAGAATGCTAGTATATATTCATTTATGCTTGATGAAATAGGTAAGTATCAACAAGAAATTAAAAAAGAAGAGACGCTTGAATGTATTACAGGTGAAGATTCGTTAACTATACAAGTGAAAAATGAAGGGAATCCAGTATATAAAGCGAAGAAACAATCTCAAATTTTATACAATTGTTTGAAAGAATTGCAAGTTGATATTGTAAAAGAAAACGTAAAGCCAATTGTATATTTTTATAATGAGAGTGGTAAAGAAGTACTAGATCTTTCTAATGAGGACACACCTAGATTAAAAGATAGGGAGCAAATCGTAGCGTTTTTCAAAAATGAAGTTTTAACAGGGGAAGTAATATATACAGCGCAAGAGTTACAAAAGATAAGAGAAATGCTTTGCCAGGTGAATTAAAAAGGGGGAGATTTTTCTGGGTGCTCTATTACATGGGATTTTGTATGTTTATTTTTGTTTGTATATAGTCATGTACATTGCGTTTATTTTCGTTATCGATATAGTTCATATGTCATTAAGTGTAAAGAGTATTTTTGTAGTAGTTATGCCATTTATTTTATTAGTCATGATTCAAAGAGTCATCTTACGTGCTTCTACAAGTCGTAATAAAGAAAAGAAACAAATGTTACGTGTAATGATAGTAGGGATCATTCCATTAATAGTGTGTGCTGTACAATTAAGTATGAATGAGTACACTTCCAATTTTAATCGAGATCGGTGGTTAAATGACGAAGAGAAACGGGTACATATGGTAGATGATTTCATGCAAAAATATAAATTAATAGGGAAATCAAATGAAGAAATTACACAATTGTTAGGAACGCCTACTGAAACGAGAAATGAGGAAGAAGGGGTCATCACTTTGTACTATCTTGGGACAGAACGTGGCTTCATTCCAATAGATAGTGAACAGCTTATTTTCCAATTTGATAGAGATGGTAGAGTTTTGACATATAAGGTACAGAGAGGGTAAAGAAACTTAGAGAGAAGCTATATGTTATAGCTTCTTTTTATTTTTCAATATGTTATAGAAAGGGAATATGAATTTTGGATGGAATAAGGAATGAAAGTGGAGGTGATGCATATATATGGATGTATTGGGTTGTTTTTATCTCGCAAAAGCCTGGTTGATGAGGGCTAATAATCAGTGGGGGTGGCCAAAACCCCCACTGATTAAAGTGTCGCTTTATCATATTGTATAAATGAAAAGGAGGTAAGACGGTGAAGACGATACCGACTGAAGTCCTGAGTAAAGAATTGATGGAAAGAGAAGGTGTTATATCTATTACAGTAAAGGAATTTGAAAAGATAGAAGTAGCTGGAGTAGTCGTTGCTGGTCCTGCTGTTATTTTAATTAATCAAGATTGATTACATATTTTCAATATAGAAAAGTAGTGAAAGCATCCGGATAGGATGCTTTTTATTTGTATGGAAGAGGGCGTATAGTAGATAATTGGGATACTGGAGGGAGAGTATGTGGCAATTATTATAACGATGTTATTAATGGGTATTTTATTAGGATTTGTTGGAGCAGGGGGAGCTGGATTTATTATCGCGATACTCACTTTAGTATTTCATATTCCTATTCACGTTGCACTTGCAACATCTTTAACTGCTATGGTATTTACGACGTTATCTGGAGTTATAAGTCATTATCGTGAAGGAAATGTTGTACTTATGATAGGCGGGATTGTTGGTGGATTTGGAGCGCTTGGTTCTTATATCGGTTCAAAGTTTGGTTCGCTTATACCAGCACATCTTCTCCATTGGTTTACAGCTGGGATGTTATTTTTATCAGCAATTTTTATGTTTATTAAATTGATTATGTCTCTAAATAAGCAACAGCCACCCTTATGTGGACAGAAAAAACTTTCAAAAAACAACTTGATGAAATGTATATGTTTAGGATTAGTTACTGGAATGTTGGCTGGTTCATTCGGGATTGGTTCAGCCCCTTTTATACAACTTGGACTAATGGTTCTTTTAGGATTAACGATACAGCAATCTGTAGGAACGACTATGCTTGTTATATTACCGATTGCAATTGGAGGCGGGATTGGATATAGTTCGGAAGGGTATTTAGATTATATATTGTTATTGCAAGTATTAATTGGGACGATGTTAGGAGCATATATCGGTGCGAAGTTTACAAATTATGCACCACGCATGCTGTTGAGATTTTCAATGATTATGACGCCAGTTTTAGCCGGATGTATGTTATTGATGGAATAAAACTACTATAGCAAGGTATTAATATATTTTACGAATGAATTATATAAGTAATTCATATTTCCCATATAAAAGAATTTGCATTAATATTATGAGTATAAAGTTCGAGTATTCGAAGTACTACTTGAATTATATCCCTATCCCTTTTCTAAAAATGCGAACAAGTTTTGCCCTATTCTATTCAATACTTAATTGCATAGAAATATATTGTTCGATGACCATTATGGAACGTACATAATGGGAAAATCCCGATCCTTAAAGAGGATGCCCCTAATCTTCATGTGAAAATATGATCGGAAAAGAAAGCTGGCCAATTGATGGTCAGCTTTCTTTTTGTTCCAAAACTATTTCTTCTTTAATCTCTGTTTGCAATAATAACGTTTTTCCAAAGCGACGTTTACATTCAGCCCGAACTTTTTGAATAGCTAGTAGTTGAGAAGTGGCGGGAACTGTGACGGTAGCTTGGCGAGGTTTTCGATTTTCTTCACAAAAGACACATTCCACAACATATTTAGAAATCATAATTTCATCCTTCCGTTTTTAATTTCTAAGAAGGGACTGCCTATGAAGTTGATGTATTCTTTCGTCACCGTTTTATTTTTTTCCTCTTTTTTCAAGGGGAAAATAAAAAAGAAGGCGAATTTTAGTAGGGGAGGGATGTTTATGGAGAGATGGATAGGTACGGCAGCTATATGTATGAATGACAGAAATGAAATTTTAATGGTGCTGCAAGGCAAAGAAGGGGAAGAAAAAAGGTGGTCTGTACCAAGTGGAGGACTTGAAAAGGGAGAAACACTAGAAGAATGTTGTATCAGGGAAGTTTGGGAGGAAACAGGCTACAATGTGGAAGTTGTAAATAAAATATACGAAAAAGAAGGTATTACATACGGAATTCCAGTGTATGTTCATTATTACTTTGTTAAAAAAATAGGCGGTAGTATGAAAATTCAAGATCCTGATGAGTTAATACATGAAATTGACTGGAAAGGGATACAGGAAGTCGAAAAATTATCGCTAGCTTTTCCGGAGGATTACGAGTTAATATGTCAATATATAAATGAAAAAGCAAGTATGTAAATACTTGCTTTTTAATGTATCCAAGATAAGAAAAGCGGAACGATAACTAAACTAGCACCCGCTGTTAAAAGCATGGATAAACTTGCGATTGTTCCTTCAACAGGGCCGATTTCGAATGCTTTTGATGTACCAGTTCCATTTGCGCTCGTTCCTAACATAATACCTTTTGCGAGCGCGGTTTTAATGCGGCAAATACGTATAAGGGAAGGGCCGAGTAATGCTCCTGTTAAGGCAGTTAAAACGACAAATACAGCTGTTAATTGTGACATGCCACCAATCATTTCTGAAATAGCCATTGCGATTGGTGTCGTTACAATATGCGGTGCTAAACTATGTTCTAGTGACGAATCAATTTGAAAATAATTTGCTAGTAGTGCCGAAGTAATAACTGATAAAAATGAACCAACGATGACGTTAAGTAAGATGGCAATTCCGTGTTTCTTTAATAAATCAAAGTATTTATAGATTGGCCATGCAAAAGCAACTGTTGCAGGTTTTAATAATTCTGTTAGCCATTGACCACCAGATTCATATGTTTCATAAGGTGTGTCTAGTCCAAGCAATAAAGCGATTAAAATAATGGGACAGACAAGGAGAGGAGAAAGTAAGCTCCAATTCCAACGTTGATATATTTTTTTAGATATCCAATATGTCAATAGTGTTAATTGTAAACAAAGAAAGCCGATCATTGCGTTGATCCTTTCCGCTTAAGTAGCAATTCTGTTAATAGTCCTGTTACGAGAGTAACACAAAGTGTACTAATCATAATAATTAAAATGAGATCGATTCCATATTGTGATAGTGTATCTTTGTAACGAATAACAGCGACTGCAGAAGGAATAAAAAATAAAATAAGTTCTTTTAATAAAAAGTCTGCTCCGTCCTGTATCCACTCTTTTTTAACTAGGTTAAATTTTAATGAAATTAATAATAAAAAAATACCGATTATACTTCCTGGAACTGGGAGGTGTGCCTGTTTTGCGATCCATTCACCTGTCCAAGCGAAACAAAATAATAATAAAATTTGTCCACTTAACTTCCACCATTTCATACAGTAACCACCTCTTTCTTTTTTTACATAAAAATTGTAAAAAAGAATTAACAATTTCTACTATACGTTCATTCAAAATATTTGTCTAATATATAAATTATATGTTATTAATATATTAGACGTATTAATTGAAATTGAAAAGGGTGTCCAAAATGGAATTACGGCATTTGCAATATTTTGTTGTTGTGGCAGAAGAGTTACACTTTGGACGAGCGGCTGCTCGTTTACAAATGACACAACCGCCACTTAGTCAACAAATTCAGCAATTAGAAAAAGAAATGGGAGTTCTGTTATTTTCAAGAACGAAGAGAAAGGTTGAATTAACAGAAGCAGGAGAAATGTTTTTAAAAGAAGTAAAAAAAGCGTTTGAGCAAATTGAAAAAGCAGTAGAAGTTGCACAAAGTGCGCAAAGGGGAGAAGTTGGATCACTCTCAATTGGTTTTGTAGGTGCGGCGATATATGATATTTTACCGTCTATCGTCAGGGAGTATAGAAAGAAATTTCCGAGAGTGTCTGTCGCATTACATGAATTATCTACACCAGATCAAGTGCATGCACTTCATGATAATCGTATTGATATTGGATTTTTACGGCCGCCAATTTCAACACAATTATTAGAGTTAGAACCAATTCAAAGGTTATCTTGTACTTTATGTTTGCCAAAGGCACATCCACTTGCAGAGAAAGATGAAATACATATAGAAGATTTACGCGATGAACCGTTTGTATTTATTACGAGACCAGTATGGCCGGCGTTGTATGATACAATTTTATCTCTTTGTCGAGAGGTTGGCTTTAGTCCTCAAATTGTACAAGAAGCAACAGAATATCAAACAGTTATGGGGCTTGTAGCAGCAGGGATTGGGATTACAGTAATCCCTGTATCGGCAAATAAATTATATAAAACAGAAGTTGTATATAAAGAGTTATATGATTCTAATTTTGTTGCAGAAATGTCGGTAGCTTATAAAAAAATGAATAGTAATCCAGAGCTGTTAGAGTTTTTAAAAATTGCAAGAGAGAAGAAACGAATAGAAGTAGAAGATGAGTAATATTAGTAACGGTAAATAGATTTAATTCGAATATATAAAAGTACACCTTATTAAACAATAAAGCGGAAATGCAGCTTAAGTGCATTTCTGTTTTATTTTTCTTTTTTTAGCTCGATACTGAAAAGATAAACGTGTTCATTTTCTTTTAAGAGTAGATCAATACCTGTTTCTTCATCAATTGTAGGGACGCTTACAGTTTCTTTACTTGTTTGGATTACAGCAGCTAAAATTGTTTTCTGATTATATCTTAAATTTTTTGCAGATTGAATTGTAGTAGTTGCAGAACTATTTACACCTAGAGGTGCTTCTTCAGGAGCAAGCGTTGAACCACCGTCAATATTAATATACCATTGACCTTTTTCTTTTACATCTTTATCAAATTGGAAATATGGTGGTATGAAAGAGAGTTTTATTTTCTTTTCTAGAAAATGTGATGAAGCGATGTTAGTAATCTCTTTTACTTTTTTACCATTTTGATAATAATCAATCGTAGCATTTATTTCATCTTTATCATTATTAAGTGTAACGTTATAAAACATACTATTTCCTTCTTGAATAGGCGTCATTTGTAAAATAGAAGACTGTTCTTTTGTTAACTTGTAAGCTTCTACAGAAGCAACTTCATTATTTTGTATTTGGTTACAACTAGTAAAGAAAAGTAAAGATAAGATAAATAATACGTTTATACGCATAGTATAAACCCTCCTCTTTTTACAATTATAATTTAAATATGAATAAATTCCCATTTTCCTTTCTAGGACTAAAGACTTAGAAAAGATTCAGATTGTAGTGCGATGTTTGTAATGTCATATTTTTATACACTAGTAGTATAGAATGCGTATGTTATAAGGTAGGGGAAGAAATTTATGTCTTTATGTCGGTTAGCGAGAAAAAATATAAGAACATTTGCTGTCAAAAGGATGAAGCAATTCATGTGGATTGCCATGTGTACTGCAATTTTGTTTTTTATGATGTCGCTACAATTTAATGAACTAGCGACTGGGAAAGTAGGGGCAACATTTTTGTTTCAAATGTGTTTTTACACGCTGTTTATTGTATTGATTTTTATATGTATTTTTATTACGTATAAAATGACGAATTCTCTTCTGCAAGTGAGGAGAGAGGAATTTAAATCTTATGTAGTAGGGAATATGAAAAAAAATGAAATACTATGTTTATTATGTCAGGAGCAATTATTCATTTATGGAGCAGCGTCTGTTTTCGGTCTAGTTCATGGGATGTTATTTTTGAAATTATTCACGATTATCTTTATGAAAATAGCAGGGATACAAGGGATAAATAGTGCACCAATTACAATATATGCAATAGCAGTTGTTAGTATAATTATGATGGCTGTCGTCGTATTATCGATGATGCAATGTTGTCGATTTGTTCGAAGTTTAAAAGACGGAAATTTGTTTCAGTTTGAGAAAAAGGCATGAGAAATCATGCCTTTTTCTATTTTACACATGAAAATAATCGTGTTAGAGTGAAAAGACCTGACAAAGAATGGGAAGGAAAGGTTGTATAGAATGACAAATGAACAATCAATTGTAAAAGTTGAGCGGTTAACGAAGCGAATCGGTTCAAAGACACTTGTAGAAAATATTAGTTTCGAAGTTAAAAAAGGTGAAGTTGTTGGCCTGCTAGGACCAAATGGTGCTGGAAAAACGACTTTAATGAGAATGATGGTCGGTATGATCCGTATGACAGAAGGTGAAGTATGGATTGATGGTCAATCTGTAAAACAGCAATTTGAAAAAACTGCTGCGAAAATTGGTGCAGTAATTGAGACACCGGAATTTTATCCTTTTTTGAGCGGCTACGAAAATTTAACATATTTCGGCCGAATGAATGGGAATGTGACAGAAGAACGTATCGATGAAGTAGTGAAATTGTTAGGAATGGGACAAGTAATTGACCGTAAAGTAAAAGCATATTCACTCGGTATGAGACAACGTTTAGGGATTGCTCAGGCGCTTATTCATAATCCAGATGTATTGGTACTAGATGAACCAACGAATGGACTAGACCCAAGTGGAATACATGAAATGAGAATGTACATAAAGAAAATTGCACATGAACAAGGAAAAGCAGTACTTGTATCTAGTCACTTACTTTCAGAAGTTGAATTAATGTGTGACAGAGTTATTATTATTCAACACGGAGAATATGTAGCGACGCAAAATATTCAGCATAGTCATAGTGAAGAGATGGAGACGATCCGTATACGTGTAGATGATGCAAATAAAGCAGCGGAAATGTTAGAATGTGATGTTGTAATAAAAGGTAGTGATCTACTTATCAATGTAAAAGATGAAGAAATCCCAAATGTTATTCGTACTTTGCTTGAGAAAAATATTCAAGTTTATCGTGTATATGAAGAAAGAAAAACGTTAGAAGAGCAATTTTTAGAATTAACAGGGGGAAAAGATATTGTTTAATTTAGTGTATAACGAGCTGTATAAAATATTTAAGCGTAAAAGAACGATTATTCCTTTTGCGGTTATTGCAGTATTAATAATTGGATTAGGATGGGTTACGGTAAAGTATTTAGAACCAGAAACAAAGGGTTGGAAAGCAGATTATACAGAACGTACGGTAGAAATTGAGAAAAAGCTTGGTATGAAAAAAGAAGCTATTTTAGCAGAAAGGTCGGGGGACGAGCTTGTAAAGGAATATCAGCTTAAAATGAAGCATTTAGATACGGATATAGCACCAGCAAGCAGTTCTCCACTTTCTTTCATGAGAGATACAGGTTTTATCGTATTTCCAATTTTGCTTCCATTTATCCTCGTGTATGCAAGTACAATTTTTGCGAATGAATATAGCTGGGGAACATATAAATTTTTAACAATCCGTCCGGCAAGTCGATTTAAAATTTTAACAGCAAAATTTTTAGCAATCGTTATATTTGCAGCTTTATTGTTTATATTTAATATGATTTTCTCCGCTTTAAGTGGACTTGTTATTTATAAATTCCAACAGCCTGCATGGAGTGAATTTATTTTTCAAGATGGAAATATTATAAAACAAAATATTTTTGTGGAAGTAAGTAAATATAACATTTTATCGTGGTTGCCAACTCTTGTGTACGCAGCGTTTGCATTTATGATTTCTGTGTTAACAAGATCTAGTGGGGGCGCAATCGGTATTTCACTGTTTCTTGCTTTATCAGGAAATATTGCGTTACTAGCAGCAACTAGATATAATTGGGTGAAATATTTATTGCCGGCAAACACAGATTTATACGGTATTGCCAAGAATGGAAGTTTTATTGAAGGAGTAACCTTCCCATTTGCTTCATGTATGTTATTGCTGTATTTATTTGTATTTTTAAGTATTTCCTATACAGTATTTTTAAAACGCGATTTAACTTAATAAGAAAAGCCGTTAAGTACCCCTTAACGGCTTTTTTCTATGAGAATTGTTTAAGAGCTTTTTCAGCTAGCAAAGCAAAGTATTTTGCACTTATAGGGAGTGCTCGTTCATCAATTGTAAAAGAAGGATGATGCCACTCATGTGTACCGCTCGTTCCCATAAAGACGAATGAACCTGGTATTTCTTGTTGGTAAAAGGAGAAGTCTTCTCCGGCCATTGATGGGTTAGGAGAAATAATATTTAAATTCATTTTTTCGGCAACTTGAGTAGATAAGTCGGTTAGAGATGTATCGTTATGAACAGCAGGAGGACCTGAATAAAAACGGAATTCTGTTTTTACGCCTAATGCATCAGAAACTCCTTTAATAATACGTTCCATTAAAGCTGGTATCTTTTCTCGTGTTTCATTTTGGAATGTACGAACTGTTCCTTCTAATGTTGCTTTTTCAGGAATAACGTTCCACGTATTTCCTGAATGAATGTTTGTAACACTTACAACGGCATTATGTGAAGAGCTAATATTTCGACTTACAATTGTTTGTAGTGCCATAACAATTTGAGAGGATGCGACGATAGGGTCAACACCAGCATCTGGTACAGCTGCGTGCGTCCCGACACCGTGAATTTCAATTTCAAATCGATCTACTCCAGCCATTAGTGGACCATCTTTAATGCCAATTGTACCTACTGGTAAATCAGGTTTATTATGCATACCGAAAATAGCTTGTACATCATGTAAATGTCCAGCTTCAATAACTTTGCAAGCACCGTTGCTACTTTCTTCAGCTGGTTGGAATATAAAGCGAACCGTTCCATTTAGGGAAGATTCCTTTTCTTTTAATAAGAAAGCTGTACCTAAAATAGCTGCTGTATGAAAATCATGTCCGCAAGCATGCATTTTACCTTGAATTTTTGAAGTGTATGGTAAGTTTGTTTCTTCTTGAATAGGAAGGGCATCAATATCAGCACGAATTGCTATAATTGGACCATTTTGATTACCAGAAATTTCTGCGATAATTCCTGTTTCTAAATTGGAATCAATAATAGTAATATTTGCTTCTTCTAAACAAGTTTTTATCGCTTTTGTTGTTTCAAACTCTTCATATGATAGTTCTGGATACTCATGTAAATGTCGGCGAATGGAAATAAGTTTTTCTGTTAGTTGATTTGGAATAGATGCCACGTATTATGCCCTCTTTCTTAAGCGAAGTATTTACTATAAGTATACAACAATAAAAGAGAGGATTCTCAAATGAAAATCCTCTCTCGTTAATGCCCGAGTGGTGTGAGCTAATAATCAGTGGGGATGAACAAAATCCCCACTGATTAAATTTTCACTTTATGCTGCCACTTTTTTATGTGTATGATGTTTTTGATAACGTCCACGCATTGCATATGCAATTTGCGGAATTGCAATACCGATTAAAATAAGTGATACACCTATCCACTGCGAAGATAGTACAGCTTCTTTTAAAACGAATACAGACATAATTGTTGTAACTGGTAGCTCTGCTGCACCAAGAATAGTCGCTAAGCCAGAACCGATTTTTGGAATACCAATTGTAAAGGCAATAGACGGAATAACGATACTAAATATTCCTAATCCTAAGCCATATTTCCAAAGTCCTTGAGAAATGGCACCGTTCATAATAAATGTTGGTGGGAATACGATCATAACTAAAGTTAAAGCGCCAGCCATTAACAGGACACCACGTGGTAATGAAGGTACTTCAACAGCAACTTTTCCGCTCACAAAAATGTATGTTGCAAATGTAATAGCAGATAATAGCCCTAAAATGATTCCTGTTGTATCGAAAGTACCTGCCGATTTTTCCAGTAAACCACTTGATAAAAATGTACCTACAAGTAAGAAAATAACCGAAATAACTTTTTCCCTTGAAGGTAATGTTTTTGTTACAATAGCTTCAATAATAATACCGACCCAAACGAATTGGAACAAAAGAATAATTGCGATAGAAGCTGGTACAGTTTTTAATGAAGCATAATAAAAAATTCCAGTAAAACTTGCAGATGTTCCTGCAACGAATAAAATTAATGCTTGTTTTAATGGAACGCGGTGTCTAGAAAATAGAAGTGTAATAGCGAGCAAAATAATCCAACCGAACAAATATTGGCTGCCAATTACCTCTCCAAGTGAAAATCCTTCTGCATATGCAAGTTTAACAAAAATAGCTAAAATTCCATAACTACACGCTCCTAATAAAACTAAAAGAGAATAACGAAGCATGAAAAATTCCTCCCATCTATGTGAAGTTGTTCCGTAACGAAAATATATCTAGAGGGAAGTATACAAAATTAAAAATGTAGGGTCAAATAAAAGAAAAGTGCGACATTTTATAGAATAATAATAAAAGTATGATATTTATGCATAATCTTGAAATTGTTAATTATAAAAGTATTGTAAAATCAGCTTTGTATTGTATAAAGACAGCATTTGAAAAAATATTTTTTAAATCAATATGTATATAAACGTACGTATACGTGCTAATCATTTGAGAAACTATGTTACCTTTGTTATGTTAATAACAATTAAAGGAGTTTCCTAATCCAATTGAGATTTTTCTATATAATAGAAGGAAATGAAAACGTTTTATTAGAAACTGTGAAAAAGAGTGGTTTTTCTTATTACCACGTTGTAAAAGTGAGTTCACGAATTGTTCATAGTATTTTTATGTGTTTTTGCTACAATATGTAAGGAGAGGAGTGGAATTATGCAAGATATTAGTATTTTTTTAGCGTTTGGCGCTGGGTTCTTATCATTTATTTCCCCATGTTGCTTACCGCTTTATCCGGCATTTTTATCGTACATAACAGGTATGTCGGTTTCTGAATTGAAAGAAGAAAATGCAATGCTTCGCAAAAGAAGTATGATACATACAGCGTTTTTCTTACTTGGATTTTCAATTATATTTATTGCAATTGGATTTGGTACAAGTTTTATTGGAGGAATCTTTACAGATTATAAAGATTTAATTAGACAGCTAGGTGGTATATTTATCATCGTGTTCGGTCTTATTATTGTTGGGGTATTTAAGCCGAAGTTTTTAATGCAAGATCGCAAATTTACATTTAAAAATCGTCCGAGTGGCTATTTTGGATCAGTTCTAATTGGATTGGCCTTTGCTGCAGGATGGACGCCATGTACTGGACCTATTTTAGTGTCCGTAATTGGATTAGCAGCAACAAACCCAGAATCAGCAATGATTTATATGATTGCTTACATACTTGGATTTGCTATCCCATTTTTCGTGCTTTCATTCTTTATTACGAAAATGTCTTGGATTAAAAGAAATAGTATGGCCTTTATGAAAGTCGGAGGATACATTATGATTGTCATGGGTATCTTCTTATACTTTAATTGGATGACGAAAATTATCGTATATTTCTCAAGTTTATTTGGTGGTTTTACCGGTTTTTAGTATTATTCTGTGAAAATGTTGGAAATACTAACGGAAAAGCATATAATGAAAGTATATTTTGCATATAGCCACAAAAAAGGATGAGAAAATATGAACATAGTTCTTTTATCAAGTATCGTTGCTGTTTGTATGGCTGTCGGTGCGATGTTTATTCGTTTAAAAGCAGCTAAGAAACCTGCAACATTGAAAAAAATTATACTTCCGCCATTTTTTATGAGTACGGGAGCATTGATGTATGTTTTTCCTGAATTTCGATTAACTCCAGCAGAAATGTTAGAAGCAATTGGTGTTGGTTTGATTTTCTCTATTTTTCTTATTAAAACATCTAAATTTGAAATTAGAGGACAAGAGATTTACTTGAAGCGTTCAAAAGCATTTGTTTTTATATTAATTGGATTACTTGTAGTACGGATTGTATTTAAAACATACTTAAGTCAATCTCTTGATTTAGGACAACTTAGCGGCATGTTCTTCTTACTTGCGTTTGCGATGATTGTATCATGGAGAATTGCGATGTACCGTTCCTTTACGAAATTACAGAAGGAAATGGAAAAAGAAGATGGTTTTTATAATGAAAAAGATATGAAGCTAACTTAAAACTGTATATGTATAAAATAAAAAAGACAGCGTCAAAGGCGCTGTCTTTTTTATCGAAAATAATGTGAAGTTATTTTGCGAGTAAAGACTTGTAGTTTGAATAATCAATCTCTTTTTCTTGTAGTTTTTTTACTAAAAATTTATGATCACGCTTTGGTGTGGCAATAATATATCCTTTAATAATTAAGTCTTGTGTAATTTGAGAGGCATTTTCTTGTAATGCAAGTTCTCCAATTTTACCAGCGATTTTGGATTTGGCAACGTCGCGAAATAGTTCTGGAACAGGACTTACAAGTTCTTCTAGCAATTGTTTTTGTTCGTCAGCCCATAAATGTCTCGTTTTATTTATGTAGTGTTCTTCCCAATCTAAAATGGACATACCATCTTCTTTTGGTAATCGTTTTAAAAATTTTCTGAACATAAAGTATCCACCGATAGACATAAGTCCTAATAAAATGACAGTCCATAATACAATGAACCAACTGAACCATCCTTCGAGCAAGTATATCCCCCCTTAAATGATTTCGATTTTCTTTTATTCATATTATAAACATTGAGATTCATAGAAAGCAAGAACGCTTGGTCATTTTGACCAAGCGTAATCATTTAAACAAAGTATAGTTGTTCAACACATAAATTATTATTATCGTCTTCAACATACTCAATAATAAGTGTGCCAACTTTACGATCTTTATCTTCAGTTGTGAAAATAGAGTAAGAAGTAAAACGTGCTGTTGATAGGCCGCTTATATGTGTAGGTAAAGAAATGTAGTCGTTATCGCGGAAGAATTCCATTAGTTCAATATCTTCAAATTCTTTTCGGTCAACTTGTTTGTTTGTATAGCGGCGTTGAAGTTGTTTTAAAGATTCATTCCAAGAAATTGCTTTTGTGTCGTATACCATTGTTCTATCTCCTTACTGTATGTAATCGTTAAGAACATACGTTCTAATCTAGTATACTCTTTTTATTAGAAAAGGGAAAGCAAAAAATAATGTAAGCTTGGATTTCCAAGCTTACATTATTTTTGCGTTCGTCATAATCTCTATCTTTTATTATAAGTTACATAAGAATAAGAAACAAGATGATATATATTTTGTTGATAGTTTTCAAAATTATGTATATTATCAATATATTATATGGAAAGGGAATGAGTGGGATGGCATATGTAATTTCACTACAAGGACCGATGGCAAGTGGGAAAACAACAGTAGCTAAAAGGCTAGAGCAACATGGGTTATCGGTTATATATGAAAATCCATATCGAATTGTAGAAAAGCGAAAAGAATTAAATTTAGATATGAATTCAAAAGATGGTTTTATAACAAATCAAAAAATGTTCATTGGAGCAAAAATAAAAGAGTTTCAAAATATCCAGGAATCAACGGTGATTTTTGATCGTGGGCCAGAAGATATTGAGTTCTATACACTTTTTTATCCGAAATTAATAGGAAAAGAGTGGGATATAGAAACAGAATTGCAAGATGATTTATGTGAACTAAGAAAATGCCGTTCGGATGCAATTTTTTATTTAGACGTTTCGAAAGAGAATGTATATGATAGAAAAAATAATGATAGGGTAAGAAACCGAAGTACATTTGAAGAACAACTCAAATTAGTAGAAACTGAAAAAGAATGGTATAAACAATTTCCTGTAACTTATGTGGACACGAATGCATTATCAGTGGACGAATTAGAAGCATATTTTATACGATGGCTAAAGGAGAGAGGGCTATGAAGAAAATATTATTATTCGTATACCCAACATTTGCGGAGTTTGAAATAACGGTAGCAACGGCATTGCTGAGAAATAAATATGAAATCATTACAGCAGGTTTAACTAAGGAATTGGTTATAAGTGAAACGGGGTTGCAAGTGCAGCCGCATATAGAATTAAGTGAAGTGCGTGTAGATGAGTATGAAGGGATACTTATTCCAGGTGGAGAAGAAGTACAGTTGAAAGATGCAAAACCTCTTTTTTCAATCATTCATCAATTTTATGAACAAGAAAAATTAGTGGCAGCAATTTGTGCTGGACCGTATGCTTTGGCAAAGGCAGGCTTATTGAAAGGGGGATCTTATACAGCGACCATAGATTATAAAAGATTCGATTGTTTTCCAGTAGAAAATTTCGTGTATAAAGAAGTTGTGCAGCACTCAAATATAATTACAGCACAAGGGCATGCATTTGTACCATTCGGAATAGCGATTGCTTCTTATTTTGGAGTAGCAGACGAACATAATACAAATTTTTATTGTGGTAAAGGCAATGTAGTGATGGAGAAACTTTTATGAGAAAACGTGTAAAAGCTAACATTTGCTAGCTTTTTTCTTTTTTACATCGATAAATCGCTACCGTTTTCGGATCATGCCATATACCGTTATGAAGTGATAATTCATTTTCTATTTCTTTTTGTAGCCATTCCTTCATTTCGGCGTGAAGATACATATTGTCTGGTATATTCAGTGATGGGAACATGCTAGAAATATAGTTTACGATCGGAGTAGCGTGATGAAAAACGAGTGCATTATGAATAACTGTTTCTGCAACAGTTGGAAAAACAGATTGTAATATCTCCTTACCATTTTCTAAACAAAATGGAGCAACCGCTGCTGATGTTTGCGGTAAATCAAATGCGGCTAACATCTTGTTACACATTTCAACTATACGAGGTAATGAAACGTTAGAATTTGTTGTAGCTAAAAGTGTACCGCCAGGACGAATGACTTTATAAAAGTCTTGAATGGTTCTTTTTACATCTTTCACGTGGTATAACATATGTCTTGCGATTATCCAGTCATAACAATTATCTTCGAATGGAAGTTTACTAGCATCACCCTGTTTCCATTCAATTCTATTACTTTTTTTAGCGGCTTCAGAAAGCATGGCTTTCGATTGATCAAATCCGGTTAATTGGCCTTTATGACCGTTAGTTTGTAAAAGGGAAAGGGATTTTCCGCTCGCGCACCCAACTTCTAATATGTTTTCTTTTCCTTGAAGTTGTAAATGTTCAAGGACGACTTCATCTAAATTCACTTGTTTCTCTTCGAAACGTTTATGCGTATGGATACGTGTTTGTAAATGGTTGCTGACGCTGTATTGGCGTTTTACATCATTCATTTTTTCGGATTCCACCTTCGTGCAAAATTGCTGAATCGCATGTGTTAATACATCTGTCTTCTTTAAGCCTTCGTAATGGAGTGCTGCTTCAAACCTTTCAAGTAAATTTTCTTCAATTCGAAAATGAATATCTTTTC
Source organism: Bacillus cereus group sp. BceL062 (assembly GCF_051780025.1). Lineage (NCBI taxonomy): Bacteria > Bacillati > Bacillota > Bacilli > Caryophanales > Bacillaceae > Bacillus > Bacillus cereus group sp. BceL062. The sequence goes on from NZ_JBPWGY010000014.1 coordinate 70,959, forward strand.
GTTTCGCCACTGAAAACTCGCCTCTTTTCATCTGTTAGTGAAAATATAGCATGCCTGGAAATTTTGTGTAAATAATTTGTGTACATAAAATTAGGGGAGGTGAAAAAATGTTTGAATATGAGTTTAAACTATTGACGATTTAACCGTTTTCATTTATTCTTAAATTAAGAAATATTCAAATAATTAAAAGAAATGAGAGAGTCACATGCTTCTTCAAGGAACACATCGAATTGGTCGTATGGCCATGCTGTTGGCACTTGCGGATGAGAATGAAAGCCCTGTATTATCTATTCCAAAAGGTTGGAAATATTGTACAGGGAAAGTGGGTTCTATGAATTCGCAAAAGGTCGTAGCGGCAATGGAAACAGCGGCTAAAAGCAACCGAGTTATTGAAACGGATGTTTACAGAGAAACACATGCACTTTATCATGCAATAATGGAAGCTTTGTACGGAGTGACGAGAGGTCAAATTCAGTTAGCAGACGTTCTTCGTACAGTAGGACTTCGTTTTGCAATTGTGCGCGGTACACCATACGACGGAAAAAAAGAAGGCGAATGGGTTGCTGTTGCACTTTATGGAACGATTGGTGCACCTGTAAAAGGATCTGAGCATGAGGCGATTGGTTTAGGAATTAATCACATATGATTTGCCCATAGTCTATTAGTTAGAAGGGGGCCTTACTTTTTAGGACAGAAGTCTGTCTTAAAAAGATAAGGTCCCCTTTTGCCTTTTTAAGGAGGAAAAAAGAATGATTACGTTAACAGGACATACATTGACAGTTGAAGAAATGAAGAAGTTATTACTTGAAGGGGAAGGTGTAACAGCTTGCCCAACTAGTATGCAAAAGGTGGCGGAGTGTCGCGAAGTAGTTGAGAAAATCGTAGAAGACGGAAAAGTTGTTTACGGTATTACAACTGGATTTGGAAAGTTTAGTGATGTGCTTATTCAAAAAGAGGATGTAAAGGCACTTCAACATAATTTAATTCAGTCACATGCATGCGGGATAGGTGATCCATTCCCGGAAGAAGTATCTCGCGGTATGTTAATTTTACGAGCGAACACGATGCTTAAAGGAGTATCTGGCGTTAGACCGCTTGTTGTAAATATGCTTCTTGAGTTTGTAAATCGCAAAATTCACCCAGTCGTTCCGCAACAAGGTTCACTTGGTGCGAGTGGAGACTTAGCACCTTTATCTCATCTTGCGCTTGTATTATTAGGCGAAGGTGAAGTGTTCTATAAGGGGAAACGAGTTCATGCGATGGTTGCTCTTACAGAAGAAGGTCTTGAACCGATTGAACTTGAAGCGAAAGAAGGGCTTGCATTAATCAATGGTACGCAGGCGATGACAGCGCAAGGAGTTCTTTCTTATATAGAAGCAGAAGCAACTGCATATCAAGCGGAATTAATTGCTTCGATGACAATTGAAGGATTACAAGGCATTATTGATGCATTTGATGAAAATGTTCATAAAGCACGTGGTTATAAAGAGCAAGTGGAAGTCGCGAGCAGAATTCGTGACATCCTTCAAGATAGTAAGTTAACAACAAAACAAGGAGAACTACGTGTACAGGATGCATATTCACTTCGCTGTATCCCGCAAGTACACGGTGCTTCTTGGCAAGTTTTAAATTATGTGAAAGAAAAATTAGAAATTGAAATGAATGCAGCAACAGATAATCCACTTATCTTTGATGGCGGAGAAAAAGTAATTTCGGGTGGTAATTTCCATGGTCAACCGATTGCGTTTGCGATGGACTTCTTAAAAGTAGGAATGGCGGAACTTGCAAATATTTCAGAGCGTCGTATTGAGCGTTTAGTAAATCCGCAATTAAATGATTTACCTCCATTTTTAAGTCCAGAACCAGGACTGCAGTCTGGTGCAATGATTATGCAATACGCAGCTGCTTCACTTGTTTCTGAAAATAAAACGTTAGCACATCCGGCGAGTGTTGATTCAATACCGTCATCAGCTAACCAAGAAGATCACGTAAGTATGGGAACAATCGCTTCACGCCATGCACATCAAATTATTCAAAATGTAAGACGTGTTCTTTCAATTGAGATGATTTGTGCGATGCAAGCAGCGGAATATCGCGGAATTGAAAACATGAGTACAGTGACGAAGAGCTTCTACCATCAAGGCCGTCAGCAAGTACCTTCTATTACAAATGACCGTATATTCTCAACAGATATTGAAAATATTACGCATTGGTTAAAAACGAATGATTCGATAAAAGAAAGATTAGATGTAAACGCAGCACTATAAAATGAGAAAAGGGAGAGATTGAAATGGAAAAAGTAAAACAAACAATTCGCGCGCCAAGAGGTACGGAGTTACAAACGAAAGGGTGGGTTCAAGAAGCTGCACTTCGTATGTTAATGAACAATTTAGATCCTGAAGTTGCTGAAAAGCCAGAAGAATTAGTTGTATATGGCGGAATTGGCCGTGCGGCTCGTAACTGGGAAAGCTATCAGGCGATTGTAGATTCATTAAAAACGTTAGAAAGCGATGAAACGTTACTTGTTCAATCAGGGAAACCAGTAGCAATCTTCAAATCACATGAAGATGCACCTCGCGTTCTGTTAGCGAACTCAAACTTAGTACCAAAATGGGCGAACTGGGATCACTTCCGTGAACTAGAGAAAAAAGGTCTTATGATGTACGGACAAATGACAGCAGGTAGCTGGATTTACATTGGGACACAAGGTATTTTACAAGGAACATATGAAACGTTTGGTGAAGCGGCTCGTCAACATTTCGGTGGTTCATTAAAAGGTACATTAACACTTACTGCCGGCTTAGGTGGTATGGGTGGTGCACAACCTCTTGCTGTAACGATGAACGGCGGTGTTGTAATTGCTATTGATGTTGATAAGCGCAGCATCGATCGTCGTATTGAAAAGAGATATTGTGACATGTATACAGAATCATTAGAAGAAGCATTAACTGTTGCGAACGAGTATAAAGAGAAGAAAGAACCAATTTCAATTGGCTTATTAGGAAATGCAGCGGAGATTTTACCAGAACTAGTGAAGCGTAATATTACGCCAGATTTAGTTACGGATCAAACATCTGCTCATGATCCATTAAACGGTTATATTCCAGTAGGCTACACATTAGAAGAAGCAGCAAAACTTCGTGAAGAAGATCCAGAACGTTACGTACAATTATCAAAAGAAAGCATGACAAAACATGTGGAAGCAATGCTTGCGATGCAAGAAAAAGGCGCAATTACATTTGATTATGGAAATAACATTCGCCAAGTTGCTTTTGATGAAGGTTTGAAGAATGCTTTCGATTTCCCAGGATTCGTTCCAGCATTTATTCGTCCATTATTCTGTGAAGGAAAGGGACCATTCCGCTGGGTAGCACTTTCTGGTGATCCAGAAGATATTTATAAAACAGACGAAGTAATTTTACGTGAGTTCGCTGATAATGAACATTTATGTAACTGGATTCGTATGGCACGTCAACAAGTTGAGTTCCAAGGACTTCCATCGCGTATTTGTTGGTTAGGTTACGGTGAGCGTGCGAAGTTTGGCCGAATTATTAATGAAATGGTGGCGAATGGTGAATTATCAGCACCGATCGTTATCGGCCGTGACCATTTAGATTGCGGATCAGTAGCATCTCCAAACCGTGAAACGGAATCTATGAAAGACGGTAGTGATGCAGTAGCAGATTGGCCAATTTTAAATGCATTAATTAATAGTGTAAACGGTGCAAGCTGGGTATCTGTTCACCACGGTGGTGGCGTTGGCATGGGGTATTCACTTCACGCTGGAATGGTTATCGTTGCAGATGGAACAGAAGCGGCAGCAAAACGTATTGAGCGCGTATTAACTTCTGACCCTGGAATGGGTGTTGTTCGTCACGTAGATGCTGGATATGACTTAGCTGTTGAAACAGCGAAAGAAAAAGGCGTTAACATTCCAATGATGAAATAAGGAGGAGAAAACATGCTGGACACTTTACTAATAAATATCGGTCAATTACTAACAATGGATCAAGAAGATGGCTTGTTAAGACGGGAAGCGATGAACACGCTTCCTGTTATTGAAAACGGTGTGGTTGGAATTGAAAATGGCGTAATCACTTTCGTTGGAACAGCGGAAGAAGCAAAAGGAATACAAGCGAAAGAAGTTATTGATTGCGGCGGTAAAATGGTTTCTCCTGGTCTTGTTGACCCGCATACTCATCTTGTATTTGGTGGATCTCGTGAAAATGAAATCGCGCTAAAATTACAAGGAGTTCCGTACTTAGAAATTTTAGACCAAGGTGGAGGCATTCTTTCGACTGTAAACGCAACGAAACAAGCATCGAAAGAAGAACTTGTTCAAAAAGCGAAATTTCATTTAGACCGTATGCTATCTTTCGGTGTGACAACTGTAGAAGCGAAGAGTGGTTACGGATTAGATGATGAGACGGAATGGAAACAATTAGAGGCAACTGCACAATTACAAAAAGAGCACCCAATCGATTTAGTTTCAACATTTTTAGGTGCCCATGCAGTTCCGAAAGAGTATAAAGGAAGATCAAAAGAATTTTTAAAATGGATGCTAGACCTACTGCCAGAAATGAAAGAGAAGCAATTAGCGGAATTCGTTGATATTTTCTGCGAAACAGGTGTGTTCTCTGTAGAAGAATCAAAAGAGTTTTTATTAAAAGCGAAAGAACTTGGCTTTGACGTGAAAATTCATGCAGATGAAATCGACCCTCTTGGTGGTGCGGAAGCAGCAGCTGAAATTGGTGCAGCATCAGCGGACCATTTAGTTGGCGCTTCTGATAAAGGAATTGAAATGCTTGCAAACTCTAATACAGTAGCAACGCTATTACCAGGAACAACTTTCTATTTAAATAAAGAAAGCTTTGCTCGCGGTCGTAAAATGATTGATGAAGGTGTTGCAGTTGCGTTAGCTACAGACTTTAACCCAGGCAGCTGTCCAACTGAAAACATTCAGCTTATTATGAGCATCGCAATGCTCAAACTGAAAATGACACCAGAAGAAGTTTGGAACGCGGTAACAGTTAACTCTTCGTATGCTATTAATCGAGGTGATGTAGCTGGGAAAATTAGAGTTGGTCGCAAGGCAGATTTAGTTTTATGGGATGCTTACAATTTTGCTTACGTACCGTATCATTACGGCGTAAGTCATGTGAATACAGTATGGAAGAATGGTAATATCGCATATACAAGAGGTGAACGATCGTGGAGCACGGCCACTATTTAAAGAAAAATGCAAAGTTTATTGATCGTGAAGTGACGAAATGGAGTGAGATGATTAAAGATTGGGAGGAAGGCGTGGAAATATTCGGTGCTGCCTTAATTGGAGCACCTCTTTCTAAACCATCTATTAGTCATTCAGGAGCAAGTTTTGCTCCAAAAACAATTCGTGCGATGTTAGATGCATATAGCACGTATGCAATTACAGAAGAACACGATATGAAAGAAAGTGTTTTATATGATTGCGGTGATATTACGATGCATGTGACAAATATAAAAGAAAGTCATGACCGAATTGCGAAAACGGTTGGGCATCTAACGAAAGTAAATCCAAACATGATACCAATCGTTCTTGGCGGGGACCATTCGATTAGTTTTCCGAGTATAACAGGATTTGCAAATAGTAAAGGAAAGATCGGTATTATTCAATTTGATGCTCATCATGATTTGCGTAATTTAGATGATGGTGGTCCATCAAATGGTACACCGTTCCGTAGTTTACTAGAAAATGGTGTCATTACAGGAAAACAACTCGTTCAAATTGGAATTCGTAATTTTTCTAATGCACGTGCGTACCATGAATATGCAAAAGAGCACGGTGTGACAGTGTATACAATGAAAGATGTACGAGAGCGAGAAATAAAAGATATTATGACAGAAAGCATTGAAGTATTAAGAAAACAAGGTGTGACTTCTATTTACATTTCTCTTGATATGGATGTACTAGATCAAGCATTCGCGCCAGGTTGTCCAGCAATTGGCCCTGGAGGAATGGATAGCTCAACTTTACTTGATGCGATTGAATTTATTGGCAAAGAACCCCTCGTGCAAGGGATGGATATAGTAGAAATTGATCCAACTCTTGATTTCAGGGATATGACGAGCAGAGTAGCTGCGCAAGTAATTATGAGTTTTCTTTTAGCGCGAGAAACGATTCGTAAGCAAGTTAGTATATAGGTTGGAAATTAAAAGTGAATCTTTAGCTATGTCTTATAAAAACACATTACTACTTATATTGTAGTAATGTGTTTTTGTATTGTAAGAGGTTTGTAAAATTAAAATGGGTGCTTATGAAAAAGTTGGAGGAATTGCGGTTTTGTAGTGTTATTTTGTGGATTAATTAAATTGTTTTGAATGAATTGACACAGGAAATAATTTTATGATAAAATATAAATTTTGCTAAAAAAATGAATATATGTTAAGCTTGAGAAGGTTACCATATATGGAGGTGGATTATTTGTTTCAAATTGGCGATAACATTGTGTATCCAATGCAGGGAGCAGGTATAATTAAAGCCATAGAAGAGAAAGAAATCGCAGGAAAAAAACAACAATATTATGTTATAAAAATGTCGGCTAATAATATGGAAATAATGATTCCTGAAGGGAAAATATTGAATTCAAATATACGACCAGTTACGGATATCACGGCATTAATACACATAATAGATATTTTTCAGCATGGGGAATCAGATAGATTACTTACGTGGAAACAAAGGTATAAAGTGAACACTGATAAAATAAAAACGGGTAAAATGCAAGAAGGTGCTGAAGTTGTGCGTGATTTAATGCGTATACAAAAAGAAAAAGCACTTAATGCAAGCGAAAAGAAAATGTTAGATAACGCACATGAATTTTTGATTAGTGAACTTGGATTAATTGAAGGTATCACAGAAAATCAAATAAAAAGCTTTTGTTAAGGTTCATTACAAATAATGTATTGCATCCCAAAAAAGGTCTTGAATTTTTTGGGAACATAATTATAGGCAATTAATCATTTCAAAGACATTCAACTCTTTCAAACCACTTTTAAAGCATTAACCTCTTTTGTTATTACTACAATCAAATCCATTTTTATTTTAAATTTCTTTTACGAATGTTCGAAGTTTAATTCAATACTTCGATAAAATAGTTACTTGATTTTTGCAATCCTGATTCACACTGGCACGGACGAGGAGCCGTAAGGATGAAAGAGAGGTAGGGCTTTCATTGTTTTAGGTATATAAGTTATTATTTTTAGAAGAATACGGAACCATTTTCACTTCTATTGATAAGGGATTCTTTATGCTAAAGAGATAGACGAATTGACAGCCATATATGGTCAACTAAAAAGGTTTCCTACTAAGGAAACTTTTTTAATTTTATTTAGAGTATTCTATTTTTTTGATATTCGAATGTTTTATGGTAAAGTCGTATAAATTGACGCTACTATTTAAAAGTAAGTATGATGCAATTATAGTAAGAATTTTTTAGGGGGAAGAAAAATGACAAGTTCAAATAATAAAACGGCAAGTATTTATGAAGGAACGAATATAAACGCTGGTGGAACTTTTGAAAACGTTGAAGAAACGAAGTTATTTAATCCGATACAAATTGGGTCTTGGTCTCTTCGTAATCGCATAGCGATGGCACCGATGACGAGATGCTTTGCAGACAGTGAAACGGGTGTAGTTGGTGCTGACGTAGTTGAGTATTATCGCAAGCGTGCTGCTGATGGTATCGGGTTAATTATTACCGAAGGAATTGTCATTAGCCCAAGAGCAAAAGGGAACCCAGGGGTACCAGGTATGTATACACAAGCACAAATAGATTCTTGGAAACCTGTTACGGAAGCAGTACATAAAGAAGGCGGGACTATTATTGCTCAAATATGGCATGTTGGACGTATGAGTCATCACGAAATAATTGGTGGTCAATTACCACAAGCACCGTCAGCAATCGCTGCAGAGGGAAATGTTCCGCGTTTCCGTAAACCGTTTGATACACCAGAAGCAATGACAATAGAAGAAATAAAAGAGGTTATTGGTCAATACGCACAAGCAGCGAAAAATGCGATTGAAGCAGGATTCGATGGTGTAGAGATTCACGGTGCGCACGGATATTTAATAGATCAATTTACTTATGAATTTGCGAATAAGCGAACAGATAAATATGGCGGCGATTTAAAGCAAAGGTTAACATTTATGAAAGAAGTAACTGAGGCTATAATAGAAGCAGTTGGAGCTGATAGAACACTTCTGCGCTTCTCTGCTTTCAAAGGTGATAATCCTACTTATATGTGGGAAAATCCAGAACTTGCAATTGAAACGTTTGTAAATATGTTCAAAGAAGTTGGATTAACGATGATTCACCCTTCAACGATGAATTATACGCAAGTGATTGCTGGCGGCAAAAATTTCCATCAATTAGTAAGAAAATATTGGGATGGCACGATTGTTGGGGTTGGTAATTTAAATCCGAAAGAGGCTGAAGAAGCGTTGCAAGAAGGAACGATTGATGTAGCGGCATTCGGAAGACCATTAATCGCTAATCCAGATTTTGTTCATCGAATTAAACATGCTGAAAGTTTAGTTGAATATGACGCGAAAGAGCATCTTGCTACATTAGTGTGAATAAAGATAAAAGGAGAACATATAAAGTGTTCTCCTTTTATTATGGAATTTCATAGGGGGAAGCGGGATGAGTGAAACGCTACTCGTTATTATTAGTATATTGCTTTTTTTGATGTTGCTTTTAATCGTATTTTTTATTATTACATTTTTTATAAAAAAAAGAACGCATCACTCAATATTAAAACTTCATCCATACTTAGGGAGAATGCGCTATTTACTTGAAAAAATAGGGCCGGAATTTCGGCAATATTGGTTTGATCATGATACGGATGGAAAACCTTTTTCACGTTACGATTTTCAAAGTGTTATGTTTTTAGCGAAATATCGTTCTGAAATACTTGGTTTTGGATCGAAACGAGATTTTGGTGCATCGGGCTATTATATTGCGAATACATTGTTTCCAATTTTAACAGATGAATTAAGTGTGAATCTTAGGCAAGAACGTGAGGGGAAAAAATATGTGATTCATAAAGAAGGGTTATTTTCAAGAAGAGAGAAATTGACAGCGGATACAACAAATCTTTGGTTATATGAAGATGACGATGCAATTATAGTCGGTGAAAATCGCAAATACCAATGGGAATTACATGGAATGTTTGGAGCATCAGCGACATCTTACGGTGCGATTGGAGAGAATTATATTTTAGCGAGCGGTTTTGGTGCGAAAATGGCAGGCGGATCGTGGATTAATACTGGAGAAGGTGGCGTAATTCCAGAACATTTACATACAGGTGCGAATATCGTTGCACAAATTGGCCCTGGATTATTTGGATACCGTGATGAGAATGGCAATTTTTCAATGGAGAAATTTATGGAGAAAGCGAAAGAAAATAATATCAAGGCATTCGAATTAAAATTTGGGCAAGGTGCGAAAATACGTGGTGGTCATCTAGAGGGACAAAAAGTAAATGAGAAAATTGCCTCTGTTAGGAATGTACGAGAAGGAGAGACAATTAATTCGCCGAATCGATTTTCATTTTTAAATAATGCAGTGGATACACTTTCTTTTATTCAGCAGTTGCAAGAAAGTGGTGGTAAACCAGTCGGGATGAAAATTGTAATTGGTCAGCAGGAGCCTTTGGAAGATTTAATAAAAACAATGAAAGAATTAAACATTTACCCAGATTTTATTACAATAGACGGTTCAGAAGGCGGATCAGGGGCAACGTATAAATCGATGGCAGATAGTATGGGACTGCCGCTTATTCCAGCATTACTTACATTTATTGATACAGCGAATCATTATAGTGTCCGTGATAAATTCAAAGTGTTTGCTTCTGGGAAGTTAATAACACCGGATAAGGTGGCAATTGCATTAGCAATTGGAGCGGATGCTGTAAATTCAGCCCGCGGATTTATGATGGCGAGCGGCTGTATTATGGCGCTTCAATGTAATTCCGGACAGTGTCCATCTGGGGTTGCAACGACGAATCCGCACTACCAAAAAGCGTTAGATCCGTATGAGAAGAAATGGCGAGTGATGAATTACATTATTAGTATGAGATATAGTCTGTTTTCATTAGCGGCAGCAGCGGGGGTGAAAAGCCCGCGCCATTTAACGAGGGAGCATATTATATTTAAGGATGAAAGAGGAGGAATTGTACCGCTGTCAGAATTGTTCCCTATAGTAAATAGGAGATAAAATATATGTGTTAAAAGTCATACATTTGTATGACTTTTTTATTCGATAATAAAGTTAATCAAGAGAACAATAATTTAAATAAGGAACTGATTGACAATGAAAAATAAGTAACTTATAATAAATCTTGAGTTCGAGATAAATCGTATTCTAAATAAAGACTTATTATGATTATAAATCGAACAAATATTTTTTTGTGAATTATCTCGAATTCGAGATAATTCTGGTGGATCGAATGTTAATGTGTAATTTTAAAGTGTTTATCTCGAATTCGAGATAAAATTATAATAGCGGATTTTACTTTGCAGTATGGACAAAATGAATAATGAATTTGAATGTAAAATAAATTTTTATAATGAAATAAAAAAGGGGTGGCAGAAATGGAAAAGAAAACGATGGGGATTCATCATATTACAGCAATTGTAGGGCATCCACAAGAAAATGTAGACTTTTATGCTGGTGTATTAGGATTACGTTTAGTGAAACAAACAGTGAATTTTGATGATCCAGGTACGTACCATCTTTATTTTGGTAATGAAGGAGGAAAACCTGGAACAATTATTACGTTTTTCCCATGGGCAGGTGCTCGCCAAGGAATTATTGGAGACGGTCAAGTAGGCATTACTTCATATGTCGTACCAAAAGGTGCAATGGAGTTTTGGGAAAATAGACTAGAAAAGTTTGATGTTTCATATACAAAGATAACTCGATTTGGGGAGCAATATTTAGAATTTGATGATCCACATGGTTTGCATATAGAATTAGTCGAAAGAGAAGAAGGCGAATTAAATAATTGGACTTTTGGAGAAGTTACGCCAGAAGTAGCAATTAAAGGATTTGGCGGTGCTGTTCTTTTATCTGCACAACCTCAAAAAACAGCTGAATTGTTAGAACACGTTATGGGTCTTGAGAAAATTGGAGAAGAGGGTGAATTTGTCCGATTCCGTTCTTCTGCTGATATTGGAAATATTATTGATTTAAAATTATCAACAATTGGACGCGGTCAGATGGGCGTTGGTACAGTTCATCATATTGCTTGGAGAGCGAGCGACGATGCTGATCAACTAGATTGGAGAGAACATGTATCTCGCTTTGGGTACGGTGTAACTCCTGTACAAGATCGAAATTATTTTAATGCAATTTATTTTAGAGAACACGGGGAAATTTTATTTGAAATTGCAACAGATCCTCCTGGTTTTGCTCATGACGAATCGTTAGAGACGATGGGTGAGGAATTAAAGTTACCGGAGCGATATGAACCAAATAGAAAACAGATTGAACAAACACTTTTACCATTTGAAGTGAGAAATTTAGATTAAAGTGATTGAAAGGGGAAAAGGATTATGATGAAACATGTTTTTCAAAAAGGAAAAGATACTTCAAAACCAGTGTTGTTATTACTTCATGGTACGGGCGGTAATGAACTAGATTTATTACCACTTGCAGAAATAATTGATCCGGGGGCTTCGGTATTAAGTGTTCGTGGAAATGTATTAGAGAATGGGATGCCACGTTTCTTCCGTAGATTAGCAGAAGGTATTTTTGATAAAGAAGATTTAATTTTCCGTACGAAGGAGTTAAATGAATTTTTAAACGAAGCGGCGAAAACATATGAATTTGATAGAAATAACATTATAGCTATCGGTTATTCAAATGGAGCGAACATTGCAGCGAGCTTATTATTCCATTATGAAGATGCGTTAAAAGCTGCTGTTCTTCATCATCCAATGGTGCCTAGAAGAGGAATCCAATTGCCTAATTTAGCAGAAACAGCGGTATTTATCGCAGCTGGGACAAATGATCCAATTTGTGCGCCTTCTGAGTCAGAAGAATTGAAGACGTTATTAGAAAATGCAAACGCTAATGTAACAATGCATTGGGAAAATAGAGGGCATCAATTAACAATGGGTGAAGTAGAAAAAGCAAAAGAATGGTATGACAATACAGTATTATAGAAGGAAATAAAAAAGAAGCATTTGCTAATCGTTAGCAAATGCTTCTTTTTTATTTAAGACTGGATTGCAAGATGGGATGAAGAAAGTGGTAATTGAATATCAACGATGGTACCTTTGTTTAGTTCACTTGAAATGTGTAATTTACCATGGTGCTCTTCAATTATTTTGTAACACATCATGAGTCCTAGGCCGGTACCTTTTTCTTTTAAACTATAAAACGGTTCACCTAAACGTGATATACGATCTTCTGGAATGCCACAGCCTTCGTCAATTATACGAATTACGATGAAATTATTGTCTAACGATTTGATTTGAATGAAAATATTACCGCCATTTGGCATCGCTTCTATTGCGTTTTTTAATATGTTAATAAAAACTTGCTTTAATTGATTACCGTCGCATTGAATGTCATGTTTATGGTTAAAATGATCCATAATAATATGGACGCTATGCATGATGGCAGTCGGTAAAAGAAATGTGACTACCTCTTCAATTAAAGTTTGTATGTTGTAAGTTTGGACGGATAAAACTTGAGGTTTAGACATCGCCATAAATTGACTCGTAATGGATTCCATTTGTGATATTTCACTTAGCATAACATCTACATACCATTTATTCTCCTCATTTATTTCAGGAAGTAGCAATGTTAAAAAACCTTTTAGAGAAGTGAGTGGATTTCGAATTTCATGGGCAATTCCAGCTGTTAGTTGTCCAACTACGGCGAGCTTTTCTGATTTCCGTAATAATTTTTCAGTCTCTTTTAGCTCGGTAACATCCCTTCCCATCACGATAAGGCCTTTACGGGAACCGTCAGGATGATAAAGAGGGACTTTTGATATACTTAAGATGAGGTCGAAGTCATCTCTATGTATAATAAATTCCTCTCCGTGAAGAATTTGTCTTTGTTGCCATGCTAGTTCATCTACTTCTTCACAATGTAAAAAAGCTTCTCGGTACGCTGCATTATATTGAATGAGTTCACTGTCCTTTTTCCCGTGATAAGGTACATGATGGAAATTAAAGCAGGAAAGTGCATAGTCATTTGCTTCAAGCCAGCGACCTTCATGATCTTTAAATATAACAAACGCAGGCATTGCATTCATTAATGTACGTAATCTCTTCTCGCTTTCTTGTAACATTTTTTCGATTCTTTCTGATTTTTCAAGAGGTTTCATAATCGCATAGACACCTGTTAGACGATGTTGGACAAAAATAGGAACTAGTTTTGTTACGACGTCTAATAAATAGCCCTCTTTATGATAAATAGATAGGATATACTCTTGCTGATTGTCTGCTTCGGTATTCTTTATATACTGTAATACTTGCTCAGAAATATGAGCTTCTAAAATAGAGATAATGTTTTTCCGTTCTAATTCTAAAGAAGTGTAGCCTAGTATTCTTTCTGCAGAAGGATTGATATGTAGAATAATTCCCTCTAAATTCAATGAAATAATACTATCAGGATTATGTTCGAACAGAGATGCGTACATTTCTGCTAAAGAACGATCTTGTATATGGTTTCGCAAACGTCCAGAAATGTTCGGATGACGTTTTCTTAGAGTTGATGAATATTTTTTACGACTCATAATATTTCCTCCGTACAACTAGCATCTAAAAGATTTGTCTAATAATAACTATAATATAGATGTAATGTGTATTTCTATAAAAAATGGAAGTTATAGAAAAAAATTTGTTTTCTTTATTTTTTGCAAAAGGAATATAAGGTGGTAATAAGGGAAGCTTATATTGTTTTATAAAGTTTTTGTAAGTTACAGGGGTGTGTTTTCTTTATAATATTAGAATAGAAGAGGGGGAGAGAAAATGAAAAGTTATATTCAAGGAATCGATCATGTACAAGTAGCTGCACCTGTAGGGTGTGAAGAAGAGGCACGTGCATTCTATGGTAAAAAAATTGGTATGGAAGAAATTCCAAAGCCAGAAGAGTTAAAAAAACGAGGTGGATGTTGGTTTAAGTGTGGGAATCAAGAAATCCATATTGGTGTGGAACAGAATTTTACACCAGCTAAAAAGGCACATCCAGCTTTTTATGTGACTCAAATTAATGAATTTAAGCAAATGCTTATAGAACAAGGGATTGAAGTGATTGATGATCATGCCCGGCCAGATGTGATTAGATTTTATGTGTCTGATCCATTTGGAAATCGAATTGAATTTATGCAAAATAAAGACTAGGTGGCTTCCCACCTAGTCTTTAACCTCTTCTGAAAAGCCCTAATACTTCTACAGTTTCTGTAATATTAACGAACGCATGCGGATCAATTTCAGAAATTGTTAGTTTCATACTTGCTAATTCTTCACGAGAAACGACTGTCATAAGTACACGTTTTTTCTCGCTTGAATAAGCACCTTCTCCATCAAGTAATGTAATACCACGTACAACAGTTGAAAGAAGCTGTTTTTTCATTTTTTCCGCTTCATTTGTTACAATCATAAGTGTAACTTTACGATGTTTCGTATGAACAGCATCAATTACTTTACCAGTTACATAAATTGAAAGTAAACTTGTAAGTGCAACATCCCAAGTGAAGAAGAATCCTGCAATTACTACAACGACTGCATTTAAAACAATAAGGAATCCACCAAGTTTAATGTCACGCTTACGAGATAACAACATACCGATAATATCAAATCCACCAGTGGATCCATTACAATTAAAAACAAGACCAATACCAGCTCCGGCAATAACACCTCCGAAGATAGATGATAAAAGTGGATCTGTTGCTACGATTTTTACTGGAACGTAGTATAATGCAACAGATAATACAATTACAGAGATAACTGTGTTAAAAATTACTTTTTTTCCAAGACCTATGTATCCTAAAATAAGGATAGGTAAGTTTAATACGAAGTTAATAATACCTGTGTTTACAGGAGTTACAATCCCTAAAATAATAGCAATTCCGCCAATTCCACTACTTAAAATTTTGTGGGGGATAAGGAAAAGATTAAAGGCAATCGCAATAATAAAAGAACCAATAATAACACCGAGAAATCTGATCATCTTTTTCCCGTCCTTCACTAAAAAATTCATATTATTTCAAGATTATATATGATATTGAAAGTTTTGGGTAAAAACAGTTTATTTTGGAAAATTAGATTAATCGAAACAATTTGATTGTTTTGTAATTTGAAAGGGGATACAGAAATGAGGATAACGACTTATCAACAAAAAAGCCCGTTGAAGCAAGAGTGTGAGGATTCTTATTTTTGTAATGAAGACAAAAATATTTATGGTGTATGTGATGGTGCAACACCGCTCGTGCCGTTTCGTGACGAAAAGGAACATAATGGAGCATACATCGCTTCACATTTATTTGCAAGTCATTTTACTTCATTATGTGAAAATCTTAGTTTACAAGTCGCGGTTGCAAGAGCAAATGAGTTATTGCAGAACAAGATGCTAGAATATAAGGTTGATACGAGAAAAAAAGAGCATTTGTGGTGTACATGTATTGCAGTAGTTCAAATAAATGGTGAGAAAATTGAATATGCGCAGTTAGGGGACTGTATGATCGTTGCAATTCTTCAAAATGGAACGATGCAAGTAGTAACGAAAGACACAGTTAAAGGAATTAGTAAACGAGCTAAAAAGAAGAGAGAAGAAGATCGTAAAAAAGGTTTATTTGTGCCAGAAGAACATGTTTTTCAAGATGTTCGAGAACAGTTAAAATACAATCGTTATCTTGCAAATATGGAGGGCGGGTATTCCGTTGCAAACGGAATGAAAGAAGCCATCCATTATTTACAACACGGTGAATTACATATAGATGAAGTGAGTGGGATTTTTATTTGTTCAGATGGGTTATTTCATCCAGATTGGTCACTCGAACAAACTGTTGCATATATAAGAAAGAATAGTATAAACGAATACGTAGCAATCATTGAAGAGTTAGAAGGGGAAAAGAGAATAAGGCCAGATGATAAGACAAGTATTATGATCGATTTTTAAGAGGAGGAAGTTCATATGGAAATTAAATGTGTAAATTTAATATTTCAAGATGAGTTAGTTCCTTTAGGGAAAGTAAATAAACTTATTATTCACCATACGTCAGAAGATGGATGGGATGTGTATAAAACACATGAATTTCATCAAACTGTAAGAGGGTGGAGCGGGATTGGTTACAATTATTTTATTGAAGAGGACGGAACGGTAATTGAAGGAAGAGGGTTACATATTGGGGCACATGCGAAAGACAATAATCGAGATACAATTGGAATATGTATGACGGGTAATTTTGATAAGTATGATCCAACTACTACACAAATGAATGCATTATATTCTTTATGTAAAATGTTTATGAAACAGTTTGCTATAAAGAAGGAAAATATACTAGGTCATAGGGAGCTAGTAGGAGTAACAAAAAGTTGTCCTGGAAATCGTTTTTCTATGGTAGAGTTAAGAAAAATAGTATCTTAAATATAGAGGAGTAACAACGATGATGAATATAAAAATACCAAATGATAAAAAAGAAGAGCTTGTAGCACAAATTCAGCAATTTTTCATGGAAGAGGATTTAGATGAAATTGGACGTTTTCAAGCAGAGCGTTTAATAGAAGAAATGATTAAATTAGTTGGACCATTTGCATACAATCAAGCAATTGGAGATGCAAGAAAGCTTGTAAGTGAGAAATTAACGAATATTGAAGAAGATTTGTATGTGTTAGAGAAGAATGAAGGGAAATAAAAAAGAGCCGAATGGCTCTTTTTTTATTTGTCTTCTTTATATTCTTTATATTCGTTTGCTTTTTCTTTTACATTACCGACAGTGCTTTTTGCATTGCCTTTTATTTTATCCCATTTTCCTTCGACTTGTAATTTTTTGTTATCCGTTACTTTTCCGACAACTTCTTTTACTTCACCTTTTACCTTATCAATGGCACCTTCTACTTTTTCTTTTAAACCATGATCATGCTTTGTCATACATTTCTCCTCCTTGTAGTTTGATTAGAATTCTCTTTTCATATTGCAAGTTGAATGATGTATCTAGTAATAGCGTAACAAAATTAGTTTTAATATTCAAATGATTAATAGGATAGAAAAGGAATTGTCAAACAATGTATAAAATTGTAATGGAAAGAGAAAGAATGTTAATTACATGTCTTTTGCAGTCCATATTGATTTTGTATAAGCGATTTTCAAATGAGCGCGTTCCATATTATTTTGACTACTACTACCGAACCTTGCTTGTCCAACTATTAAATTACAATTGGATTTAATAGCTGCCTCAATTCGTTTTTGAATTAATGTAGTGTGACAGCCTATACGCTGAAATTCTGGCAAAGTAGCAGAAGCAGCTAATGATGCAATTCCCTTATTTATATATAGGACACCAATGCCCGCAGGAATATTTTGAACTTCTGCTATGAAAAAATACCAGCCTGGTTCATTGTGAAGAATTTCGTTATTTTGACGTACACCATCCTTTGTAAAGGGTGGCATATTAAATCCGCGTACATATATGTCTGCAAAAATATCAAATTCATTTTCTTTTAGTTGGCGCACTGAAATGTTAGAAGGAATAAGGGATGGATCTTCTTTCGGTATACTATATAAAGCGGTATGGAAGCTAGATTGATAAAAACCTTTTTTAGATAAGTATTGAAATAGTTTAGCTGTACCTTGCGCTGGTGTAATTTCAAAACGGCAAGGGATTTGTAGTGATTCATAATAAGCGATGATTTCATCTATCGCATCTGTATTTGTATATGTAATGCCTTTTACTGTATTAAAAGCAGGACCAGTAATTACTTTTGATGAAAAGGCAGTGGCACTCCCGAAATTTTTCATTTGTATTTGCATTGGATTTCCGCTTATTGCTTGTAGTAGCGCTAATCTAGAAGAGAGCATATCTATTTCTGCGTTTTCAATTTCTTGTGCTGCATTGAATGTCATAATCATACTCATAAGATTCCTCCGTCAATTAATATAGTTCATAGTACATATACGATTTTTATTCTGAGATTCCTGTTGAAATGTAAGAGTATAAGAGGTTTTTTGGAAGGGAAATGGAAGTGAACTGTCGAAGGAAAGTGGAAACAGATTAAAGGTGGTGCTCTCATGAAACAGAAAGACGTGCAGACATGCCCTAATTGCGGTTCTCAAAACATAGGAGAAGGTGAGTTTATCGGTTATGCACAAATACGGAAAAAGGAAACGATGTTCACATCTTCACCAGTAGATGCTTATATTTGTACAGATTGCGGGAATATCCTTGCATTGAAGGTACGGAATTATGAAAAGTTTAAGCAGAAGCCGTTATGATTGTTGAGAGGTGGTCATATCCAGCGTTGTATACGAAACATCTTATATTACGGGGAATTAATATGAGTGATATTTTACATATATATGAGTATGCCTCAGATAAAGAAATGTCAACGTATACTGTATGGGATGCTCATCAATCGTTACATGACACACAAAAATATATAGAAGAAATTGTGAGTCAATATGAAGAAGAAAAAGTAGCTCCCCTTGGAATTGTATTAAGAGAGGAACAAAAACTCATAGGGACTTGTGGATTTATAAAATATGATGTAATTGAACATAAAGCGGAAATTGCATACGCTTTATCACGAAAATATGGGGGTAGAGGATTAGCTACTGAGGCGGCGTCAGCTTTTTTTAGCTATGGTTTTAATGAGTTACGTCTTAATAGTATTGAAGCAGGATGTAATTCAGAAAATGAAGCATCTGAAAAATTAATGAAACGTTTGAATATGGAATACGAATGTACAATTCAAAAGGATTTGTTCATTAAAGGTAAGTATCGTGATACGAAAAGATATTGTATATCTAGGGAAAGATATATGAATCAATGAAATATTTTAAATTGAAAACTCCTTTAATTTAATAAGGGGGTTTTTATTTTTTTATACAATAATTACCTTTAATTGTTATGATTGGTTATTGAGAGGTATTGTGTTTCTTAATATCACAATTATAGAAGAAAACTAGCTAAATCGTATAGAAAACCTCTATATAACATGATCGCAACCGTAAGTTGACAAAGTGCAACCGCAGGAAGATAGAGATAAAGACAATGTTTACATACAATTTAGTTAAGAAAATAAAGGGGGACACACATATGGGATTTGGTGAAAAGCTTTTTAAATTAAGAAAGGAAAAGGGCCTTTCTCAAGAAGCGTTAGCTGAGAAACTAAACACGACAAGGCAAGCAGTTAGTAAATGGGAAAACGGTCAAGGTTTTCCTGAAACTGAAAAGTTAATAATGATTGGAAATGTATTTGAAGTCTCTCTTGATTACTTATTAAAAGAAACTGCTGAGCAAAGTAATGAAAAGGAAGATGGTTATTATGTAAGTAAGGAAATGGCGGAAGGGTATGTAGTGTATGGACAAAAAATTTCTAAATATATCGCATTAGGATTTAGCTTGCTTATTTTATCTACAATACCGTATTTATTATTTAAAGAAAATGCAACAATGTCTACTTTCCTTGTCATTATCATTGCGGTCCTTGGAATTGGAGCAATGATGGTACCTGTAACACTAGAAGAGAGTCGATACAATGTATTAAAAAAGGAAGAATTACTGTTTGATCAAAACTTTCTAAAAGAATTGACAAAAAGATATGCGACTATTAAGAAGAAGTATGCAGCAGTAGTGATCGTTGGATTTTGTTTTATTGCAGCAGGAGCGATACCATTTTTATTTGAGAAAAAACATATCACTTCAGGAGAATTAGTGCAGTATTATCCGTACTGTGTTGTACTTATTGCTATTGGAGTTTATCTTTTTGTTCGTGTGTTAGGCGTGTTAGAGACGTATCGAATTTTAGTAGAAAATAAAGAATATAGTAATCGTTTTATCTTTAAACTCAAAAAGAAAGTAAGAAAAAAGGTAGATAGTTTATAAGCAAGAGAAAAACATGTTTTGGATCATTGTATTCAAAACATGTTTTTTATTGTTCTGAATTATTTCCAAAGAAATAATTCAGAAAATACAGAAAAATATCGTAATTATTTGTAGAAGTCTGTTATAATATACGAAAATGAAAACGCTTTAAAGGGAGGCTGTAAACAATATGATGATGAATGTACCGCTAACAATTAGTTCTATGATGGAAAGAGCAGAGAAACTGTTTTCGAAGAAAGAAATTGTTTCACGGACACATGATACAGTTACAACGTTAACGTATAAGCAGTTAGGGGAAAGGACGAGAAGACTTTCAAGTGCGCTAAAAAAATTAGGAATAAAAGAAGGCGAGCGTATAGGAACGTTAGCGTGGAATCATCATCGACATGTGGAGGCGTATTTTGCTATTCCAGGTATTGCTTCCGTTTTACACACAATTAATATTCGTTTATCTCCTCAACATATTTCATACATTATTCAGCACGCAGAAGATCGCATTCTACTTATAGATGAAGATCTCGTACCACTCGTTGAAAATATTCAATCACAATTATCAACTGTACAAGCCTACATTATTATGACTGATAAAGATGAACTTCCAAATACTACGCTAGAACCTGTATATCATTATGAAAAGTTATTAGAAGAAGGCGATCCAAATTTCCAATTTGTAAAAGATATTGATGAAAATACACCTGCTGGTATGTGTTATACGTCAGCGACTACAGGAAACCCAAAAGGTGTTGTATATACGCATCGTAGTACTGTATTGCATTGTATGGCACTTGGTTTAGCGGATACAGCTGCTTTATCGGAAAGTGATGCGGCGATGGCAATTGTACCGATGTTCCATGTGAACGCTTGGGGACTTCCTTTCGCTGCTACTTGGTTTGGAACAAAACAAGTTCTTCCAGGACCGATGTTTACGCCAAAAATTTTATTAGAAATGATTCAAGCTGAAAAAGTAACGATAGCAGCAGGTGTGCCGACAATTTGGCTCGGTGTATTACAAGAGTTAGAAAATAATAGTTACGATTTATCTAGTATAACGAGAATATTATGCGGTGGTGCAGCTGCACCGAAAAGCGTTATTAAAGCATTTGAGCAAAAATATAATGTTCCTTTCGTACATGCATATGGTATGACTGAAACGAGTCCACTCGTAACGCTTGCACGTTTAAAAAGTTATGAAACAGAATTATCATATGAAGAGCAATTAGAAATCCGCTCCAAACAAGGATATCTTGTACCTGGTGTAGAGATGAAAGTAGTCGGTACAAATGGTGAAGTGAAGTGGGATGGTACGGAGATGGGAGAATTATGTTTACGAGCACCTTGGATCGCTGAAAGCTATTATAACGATGATCGTACTGTCGAAGGATTCCGTGACGGTTGGTTATATACTGGCGATGTCGTTACAGTTGATGAGGAAGGCTGCGTGAAAATTGTTGATCGTACGAAGGATGTTATTAAAAGCGGGGGCGAGTGGATTTCTTCAGTCGATCTTGAAAATGCTTTAATGGCACATGATGCTATATTTGAAGCGGCTGTCGTTGCAATTCCTCATCCGCAGTGGCAAGAACGCCCAGTTGCCTGCGTTGTTCAAAAGAAAAATAGTACGGTTACAAAAGAAGAAATATATGAGTTTTTAAAACCGCAGTTTGCGAAGTGGTGGTTACCAGATGATATTGTATTTATGGAAGAAATACCGAAAACATCTGTTGGAAAGTTTTTAAAACAGGCACTTCGAAAAGAACTTGAGCATTTGCATAAAGAGAAATAACAGAATTGTCATTTGTAAACTTATATTAATTTATGGTTGACAAAAGAAAAATAGGAAGATAATATAACTCCTATAATATGTTATCTAAAAACGATTTTAAGTTTACAAATAGGAGAAGCAAATATGAATACAAAAAATTTAGTTTTCGTCGCTTTATTTAGTTCTATTATGGGAGTGTTAGGGTTAATACCTCCAATTGCTCTTTCTATCACACCAGTTCCGATTACATTACAATCACTTGGTGTTATGCTTGCAGGTGGCCTGTTAGGATCACGTCTTGGGGCATTAAGTCAGCTCGTTTTCTTACTTATAGTTGGAGTTGGAGCACCATTACTTGCGGGTGGACGTGGGGGTCCAGGTGTATTTGTTGGACCAAGTGCAGGATATTTACTTGGTTATATCGTTGGAGCGTTTGTAATTGGATATTTAATTGAGCGTTTACGTGAAGTTTCTATTATAAAAGTATTATGTATTAATATAATTGGTGGTATTTTCGTAGTTTACGTATTTGGCATTACTGTACAAGCTTTCTTAATGGATGTTTCTGTATGGGAGACAATGAAAGTGAGTGCTGTGTTTTTACCAGGGGATTGCATAAAAGCAATTATTGCAGCAATTCTCGTGACAAAATTACATCGTTCATTGAAACACATTATTACGCCCGCTTTAAAGAATGGAAAATATACAAATGCGGGATGATAAAGAGAAGAAACACGTTCATTACGTGTTTCTTTTTGTTATTTTGTAAAGAAAGGACGTCTCAAATGGGGATTATAAAAGAATATAAAAAGCATGCCTCTTTACAACCGAATAAAATAGCGATAAAGGAAAATGATAGAGCTTTAACATATAAAGAGTGGTTTGAATCAGTTTGTAAAGTAGCAAACTGGTTGCGCGTAACAGAATCGAAGAATAAAACAATAGCAATTGTATTAGAAAATCGTATGGAGTTTTTACAACTATTTGCGGGTGCTGCTATGGCTGGGTGGGTTTGTGTACCATTAGATGTGAAATGGAAAAAGGATGAGCTAAAAGAAAGACTAGCAATTAGTAATCCGGATATGGTTGTGACGGAACGGTATAAGTTAAATGATATTTCAGATGAAGAAGGAAGAGTACTTGCAATTGATGAATGGAAACAAAGAATAGAGAACTACCTTCCTACAGATTATCCTGGAGAAAATGTACAAAATGCCCCTTTTTATATGGGATTTACATCAGGATCGACTGGAAAAGCAAAAGCATTTTTGCGTGCACAACAATCGTGGGTTCATAGTTTTGATTGTAATGTACATGACTTTCATATGAGAAAGGAGGATTCTATTTTAATAGCTGGAACGCTCGTTCACTCTCTTTTCTTATACGGTGCAATAAGTGCATTATATGAAGGACAAACGGTGCACGTTATGAGAAAGTTTATTCCAGATCAAGTGTTGGATAAGTTAGAGACTGAAAATATTTCGGTCATGTATACAGTACCAACAATGCTGGAGTCTTTATATAAAGAAAATAGAATAATAGAAAATAAGATGAAAATTATTTCGTCAGGAGCAAAATGGGAAGCTGAAGCGAAAGAAAAAATAAAGAGTATATTTCCTTATGCAAAAAAATACGAATTTTACGGTGCATCGGAACTAAGTTTTGTAACAGCATTAGTCGATGATGAGAGTGAAAAAAAGCCAAATTCAGTAGGGAAACCCTGTCATAATGTGCAAGTTCGAATATGTAATGAAGCAGGAGAAGAAGTACAGCTAGGTGAGATAGGAACAGTTTATGTGAAAAGTGATCAGTTTTTTATGGGATACATATTAGATGGTGTTTTAGTTCCAGAGCTAACTGAAGAGGGCTGGATGACAGTACATGATGTAGGCTATAAAGATGAGGAAGGGTTTATATATATAGTTGGTAGAGAGAAAAATATGATTCTATTTGGTGGAATTAATATTTATCCAGAAGAGATAGAAAGTGTGTTATATACGCATCAAGCTGTTGAAGAAATTGTTGTTGTTAGTGTAAAAGATAGTTATTGGGGTGAAAAGCCTGTCGCTATCGTAAAAGGAAGTGCTACGAAGCAACAATTAAAGAGCTTTTGCTTACAAAGATTATCCTCTTTTAAAATACCGAAAGAATGGTATTTTGTAGATGAAATACCTTATACAAATAGCGGGAAAGTAGCCCGCATTGCAGCCGAAAGTATAGTTAGAAATCAGGAGAAGATACATGAATAGAGCAGTTATTGTAGAGGCGAAAAGAACGCCCATTGGTAAGAAGAATGGGATATTGAAAGACTATGAAGTTCAGCAATTAGTAGCACCACTTCTTTCATTTCTAGGTAAAGGAATTGAGAGGGAAATAGACGATGTTATATTAGGGAATGTTGTTGGACCAGGGGGGAATATTGCAAGATTATCTGTTTTAGAAGCAGGACTTAGTTATCATATTCCTGGTGTAACGATTGATCGGCAATGTGGTGCTGGTTTAGAAGCGATTCGTACCGCGTGTCATCTCATTCAAGGTGGGGCAGGTAAGTGCTATATCGCCGGGGGAGTAGAGAGTACAAGTACGTCACCTTTTCAAAATAGAGCGCGATTTTCACCTGAAACAATTGGTGATCCTGATATGGGAGTAGCGGCTGAATTTGTTGCAGAGCGTTATAACATAACGAAAGAAATGCAAGATGAGTACGCTTGCTTAAGTTATAAGCGGACGCTACAAGCATTAGAAAATGGATATATACAAGATGAAGTATTGTTACTTAATGGATTACTAGATGAAGTAATAAAGCGAGAAATGCAGTATGAAAGAATGATTAAGAGAACAAAACCTGCATTTTTACAAAATGGAACGGTGACGGCAGGGAATTCGTGTGGTGTAAATGATGGGGCGTGTGCTGTACTTGTAATGGAAGAGGGGCAAGCTCGAAAATTAGGATATAAGCCAGTTCTTCGTTTCGTTCGCAGTGCTGTAGTTGGAGTGGATCCAAACCTTCCGGGAACTGGTCCGATATTTGCCGTGCAAAAACTACTTAGAGAAATGAATTTAGCAATAGAAGATATTGATTGTATTGAGATGAATGAAGCGTTCGCTTCGAAAATTGTTGCTTGTGCAAAAGAATTACAAATTCCATATGAGAAGCTCAATGTGAATGGTGGTGCAATTGCGCTCGGGCATCCGTACGGTGCATCTGGCGCTATGCTTGTGACACGTTTGTTTTATCAGGCAAAAAGAGATTCTATGAAATATGGAATGGCGACATTAGGAATTGGGGGCGGAATAGGACTTGCTCTATTATTTGAGAAAGTAGAAGACTAGCAAGATAACTAGTTTTCTACTTTTTGAGGAATATAAGCATTGCTACCAGGTTTTACTTTTATTTCGTTCCAAGCAGCGATAACGTCAGCTTTTGATTTTCCTTTGTTATTTGGATCTTCAAAAAAATCGCGAGTAAAACGATTGTATTCAAACTGTGTACCAATAGTTGTTTTATACGTAGGGTCTTTTTTACGTTCGTTTTCCTCATACCAAAACGTTATAGCGTCTTCATATGTTTTTCCGATATTTTCTTTAAAAAACTTTTGAAGAGCTACTGTAAAGCGGAAGTTTTCTCCAATTTTTTCTTTAAAAAAAGCACGTACATCTTCGCTACATCGATGATTTTCAGTGATAATCGTTTGCAGGGAAAGATCTTTATTGGATAGGGAAGCTTTACTCACCTTTTGATGAGAACTGTTTTTTAATACTTTACCTGTAGTTAAATAATGTGAGATACGACCGCTTATTTCGATTTTAGAGCCACTAGCTGGTAAATCATGCTCACGACAAAATGCTTGCAGTTCTGCTTTTAACCAATAATAGCTTTTGAAATCTTCAAGTGATATAGATTTTGTTAAAGGTGGACGCATGAATGTAACAACTTCTTTCTTCCATAATTTTCTTTAATTATAAAACGTACGTTCTTTTGATGGAAGGATTAATTTGTAAATGTAATAGGAAGAGGAGATTGTATATGGAAAATGTAATGCAAGTTCGTGTTACTGGAATTTTAATTGAAGATGAAAAGGTATTGCTAGTAAAGCAAAAAGTTGCTAATCGGGATTGGTCTTTACCTGGGGGAAGGGTAGAGAATGGTGAAACGTTAGAAGAAGCGATGATTCGAGAAATGAAAGAAGAAACGGGATTAGATGTTAAGGTTAAGAATTTATTGTATGTTTGTGATAAACCAGATGCCCTCCCGTCTTTATTACATATTACATTTTTGCTTGAAAGGATTGAAGGTGAAATCACTTTACCTTCTAACGAGTTTGATCATAATCCAATTCAGGATGTACAAATGGTGCGAATAGAAGAATTAAGTAGTTATGGTTTCTCTGAGAAATTTACTAAACTTGCATCTGAAAAATTTCTGAATGCAGGAAGTTACCAAGGTTTAAAACAAAATATTGGCTTGTAAATATAAACTACTTTGAATATTGCTTTTTTAGGTAAATCGATATTTCTTATCGAATCGTCGATATATGGTAAGTAATGATTGATAAAGTCAAAATGTCGTTCCTGAAATTTCATTTACCGTATTACTATGTATGAAGCAAAAAATAAGGAGATGTCCCTAGTTTGAAATTTCGCTAGACGACATCTCCTTAAGAAATGTTTTACACTGCAGATTGTAAAGAAGAAATAAGCTGATGTAAAAACTCATCTCCGCTCATAATCGCTTTCCCACCACCGCGAGCGCTCTTTTTATTTCCGCCACCTTTTCCTTCAATTGCAGGAAGTGCATCTTTTAAAAGAGCATTCATATCGAGCGTTACTGTTTTTCCACAAGCGAGGATGCATTGTAGTTTGTCATCATTTTCAATGATGAAATATGTAATTGCATGCTCTTGTTGTTCTGTAATGATAGCAGATAGTTTGGCAACTTCTTGCATAGAACGATTTGTAAATACTTTAGAAATAAGGAATCCAGCATGTATTTCTGCAGGCTGTTGTAATAGTTCATTTGCCTCTGCAAATAATAATTTTTCATTCATTGTCTGTATCGCTTTTTCGTTTTCTTTTTGAGAGATAAGAAGTTGTGCTACTTTTGCTGGGATATCAGTTTCGCTACTATTTAATTGTTTAGAAACATCTTTCATAATTTGTTGCTGTTGTCCCATTAATTTCAGTGTGCGCCAGCCAGCGATAAACGTTAATCGAATACCACCTTTATTGCGCTCCCAATTAAGTACTTGAATAAGACCTACTTCACCTGTACGTCTCGGATGAGTTCCACCACAGCCGTTATAATCAAAGTTTTCGATAATAACAACGCGTATATTTTCGGTTAAAGTCGGTTCTTTACGAAGAGGTAACGTTTTCGCTTCCTCTAAGTTCATCCACTGAATACGGATTGGGTGGTTTTCAAAAACAATATTGTTGGCAATTTGCACTGCTTTTTCAATCGTTTCTGCAGGAAGATTTTCTGTTTCTAAATCAATTGTCACCGTTTCTTTTCCAAGGTGGAATCCGATAGTGGGTATGTTAAAATGATCCCAAAAAGCAGCAGATAAAATGTGCTGAGCTGCATGTTGCTGCATATGATCAAAACGGCGCTCCCAATTAATTTTACCTTCTACTTCTGCTGTTTCTAATTGTTCTGCAATGAAGTGGCGGATTTCTCCATTTACTTCTTCAACATTAGTGACTAAGGTACCATTTAGTGTGCCAGTATCATATGGTTGTCCACCGCCTGTTGGGTAAAATGCCGTTTCATTTAAAACAACATATAAGTTATCTTCTTTATCATAATCTTGCTTTATAATTTTCGTAGTAAAGTCTTTCGTATAAGCGTCGATGTAATATAATTTTTGCTCCAATTTTCTTTCCCCTTTCGTATTCACTAGTTTCATTGTAAAACAATTGAAATAAGTTTCCTAATATTTCAGAAGAAAGAAACTATTTTTAGAATTTTCTTGCTATAATAAGAAAAAGAAAATGCGGGGGTGGAATGAAATGCTATATGAAAACGGCGTAGATAAACTGCTTAGTTTAAACAGAAATATTTCTGAATTATACCGAGAATTAAATGAAATGACCCGGATTTTAACGGAGTGTAATCGAGAAAGCGTGAAATTTGATCGGTTATATGTAAAAGAGTTACTGTGGAAAAAAGAAGATGTGATAGAGAAGTATGATCAATTACTTGTGCAGCTTTGTATGAATGAATGCTTTGATTTAAAAAGTGTAATTACTGGCGAATATAAGTATACATATGAAGAAGTAGAAAGTATTGTTTTACAATTTAATGAAAAGTATAACGTAGCAATTTTAATTAAAGATATTTGTAAAGAATTACAGTTTACATATGGCATTGATATGGACATATCGAGAGCGGCTCGGGTGCAAACATCTCAAGTATAAAAAGGAAAAAGAAAGCAGATCCTTTGCTTTCTTTTTTTATGTAAGAAAAGGGAGAGTAGGTTTAAAGATGAAGGGGAAGTTACAAAATATTCATCCACTTGGCATGACAATTATAATAGGGACATTATTTGCGAGGTTTGCAACTTCAATGAGTATTCCTTTTTTAGCAATTTATTTAACAACTGTTAAAGACGTTTCAGCTGGAATGACGGGTGCTATTATTGGAACGAGTGCGCTTGTTGGAGTGTTTGCTAGTTTTATTGGGGGCAATTTATCGGATCGATTTGGTCGGAAGATGATTATAATATGGTCCATGATTGTTTGGGTGTTTGTATTTATCGGATTTTCAGTTGCAGATCATGTTTTGAGTTTCTTTTTATTAAACGCTTTGAATGGATTATGTCGTTCTTTTTTTGAACCGACATCAAGAGCGTTATTATCAGATTTAACAAAGCCAGAGTATCGGTTACTCGTCTATAACTTACGATATGGTGCAATAAATGTTGGGGTTGCGATTGGACCAATTGTTGGATTACAGCTCGGAAGTGCAAAATCAACAATTCCTTTTTTAGTAGCCGCTGGAGTTTACATTCTATATACAGCTATATTAGCACTGCAATTTAAGAAATATCCACTTAATAAAAAGAAAATGAATACAGAAAATCCTGTTACAATGCTAAATGCAATTCGTATATTGCGAAAGGATGTAGTATTTTTAGTTGCGTTAGTCGGTATTATTTTGAGTAATAGTGGTTTTTCACATTTAACGACGACAGTATCTCAATATTTTGCTAATGCGCATATATTTCAGGATGGGGTAAAGTTATTCTCATATATGCTAGCTTTAAATGCAATTGTAGTAGTGGTTATTCAATACCCTGTCATTCAAATGTGTAAAAAGTATACACCGTTAGCATCAATTATGGTTGGAACGTTATTTGTGAGTGGGGGATTATTTGGATTTGGACTAGTAGAATCTATGTTAGGAGCAGCTATTTGTACCATTATTTTCACATTTGGAGAAGTTTTAATGTTTTCAATGACAGATGTATTTATTGATGAGATCGCTGATTCCAACCTGAAAGGAACATACTTCGGAGCGATGGGCTTTTCAGGAATTGGAGGAGTAATTGGTCCTTGGTTTGGGGGAGTACTACTCGATTATTACGGGTATCAAAATGGGTTTGTAGTATTTTTAGCGCTAGCCCTATTTTCAACTGTAGCATTTCCTGTACTTTTAGTTACAAAAGGCTTATTGAAAAAAAGGTACGATAGAAATTATAAGATAGAAATACAAGTGAAATAAAATAAGCCCCAGCAACTTGCTGGGGCTTATTTTTGTATTTACGTTAACTCTCAATTTGAAAAAAGAACCTTCTTTTCATGCTTATTGGCAACTTCATTTTTGGAAATATGAATGGCTAAAAATCCATTCTCTAAGCAGGCTAGCATCTTCTTATAAATGATAGTAGTAGGTAAAGAGATTGTTCGCTGTAAAGTAGTATTTTTATGAAGTATGCATATATTTAGGCCTGTCTCCATCTTTTTAATGCGTACATTTTGTTCAGTCACATTTGGTACATCTGTTTCCAAAATGTATTCTTCCTCTGTTTCACAAAGATCGATATGAATTTCATTTGGAAAACTAAAGTTGCTACAAGAATCAGAACAAAATTGATCCATCCATTCTTCGAAACCATCAACATGAAAAAGACAATCCTTCTTTTTCTTGCCCATGTAAGACACCCTCCGTAAAATATCAATTCATATCATGTTATGCATGAATGAAATAGAGGTGAAGAATAAATGGCAAAATATAAACATTTTATGTCGAATATACACAGTATGTGAATATTTTCTTATTACATATCATGATGCGCATGGTTTTTTTGGCGTGAATGGTTACGATTTTTTACTTTATGAGATCCGCTTAATGGTTCAGGTTGTCCTTTTTTTTCTTTCGATTCACGATTGTTTTTTCCCATTGTATGTGACACCTCCTCTTTCTATTTAGAATGAGAGAAGTTTGTAAATTTATACGAGAATGTTTTTAGAAAAAAGGGTAAAGATAAATGGGACTAACTATTATGGAAAGGGGATTGTATAATGCCATATCATAAAGATAAGCAACAAGCTTTTCAAGCAGCGCAGCAAGGGGTTACACAAGCAGAAAATTCATTTAACAATATCGTGAAAAATGATCCGAACTACGGTCATGATTTAAAAGAGTTACGTCAAGAGGTTCAGGAAGCGTATGAACAAATTCAAAATGCACTAGAAGTAGCTTCGGAAACACAACGTCCACAACTTGAGCAATACGAAAATAATCTTCAAAATATTATGCGAAATGTAGATCAACTAGAAAAGTAAAAGAGGTTGTTGCGTATTCGACAACCTTATTACTTTAACGAACGCTATGTTAAAACAGAAGGTTTTTCTATTAGTTTTTTCTTTACTATGTGCAGTACATATATTTCAAGTGGAAAAAGTGGAAGCGAAAATGTTGCTTAGAAAAGAGCTAGAACCAACTGGCTATGTAACGTGGGAAGTACCTAATAGTGAAAAAATTATCGCAATTACATTTGACGATGGACCTGATCCAACTTATACACCACAAATATTAAATTTATTACGTCAATATAAAGCAGAAGCGACTTTTTTTATGATTGGATTCCGTGTGCAGCGTAATCCATATTTAGTAAAGCAAGTGTTAAAAGAGGGGCATGAAATTGGAAATCATACGATGAATCATTTGTATGCGAGTAATTCATCTGATGAAAAATTAGAAAATGATATTTTAGATGGAAAAAAATACTTTAAAAAATGGGTGAAAGAACCTTTGTTGTTCCGTCCTCCAGGCGGATATATTAACGATGCTGTATTTAAAACAGCTAAAGAAGCTGGTTATCAAACTGTTCTATGGTCGTGGCATCAAGACCCTCGTGATTGGGCGAATCCAGGTACTGAGTCCATTGTAAATCATGTTGTGAAACATGCTAAAAGTGGAGATATTGTACTGTTGCACGATGGAGGAAGTGATCGTAGTCAAACAGTGGCAGCGTTATCGAAAATTTTACCTGAGCTTAAAAAGCAAGGATATCGATTTGTAACGGTTTCGGAGTTATTACGTTATAAACATTAGAAAAAAACCAAAAGGCAGACATACCTTTTGGTTTTTTTGTTACTGATTCTTTTTACGTTTCTTATTATTTTGTCGCTCTGCTGGAGTTAACGCCTCATTTGAAAACTCTTCGTTATAACCAGCACCTTGTCCTTGTGCGGATGCAACATTCATTCCTGAAATAGTATGATTTGCTTTTCGTTTACTCATTTTCTCACCTCTATAATGTCTTTTTATAGATAAAACATGAGCTGTTCATAACATATATGAACGTAAAGTAAAGCGCTGAAAGAGTACTTTACTTTATGGTAATAGTATTCATAAGGAGCATGAACACTATTCAAATTTAGAAATATAAAGAAAACTTATGATAATCCATAAGTTTCTTATTATTTACTTATTTAGAAAGTTGTAATAAGATATTATCGTAAGGTATTGAAAAGTTTGTCTACATTTTATATTCAGACAACTTAGTCACGTTTAACAGGGGGGAAACATAATGGTCAAACATAATCCATTTCAATCACGCGCAACTTTCGAAGTAGATGGAAAAACGTATCATTATTATCAATTGAAAGCGCTTGAAAACGCAGGGGTTGGCAACGTATCTCAATTACCATATTCCGTGAAAGTTTTACTTGAATCTGTACTGCGTCAAGTAGACGGACGCGTAATTACAGAAGAACATGTTACAAATTTAGCGAAATGGGGAACGAAAGATGTTCAAGATATCGATGTTCCATTTAAACCATCTCGTGTAATTTTACAAGACTTCACAGGTGTTCCAGCTGTTGTAGATTTGGCTTCGCTTCGTAAAGCAATGGCAGACATGGGCGGAGATCCTGATAAAATTAATCCAGAAATTACAGTAGACCTTGTAATTGATCACTCTGTACAGGTTGATAGAGCGGGTACGGCAGATGCGCTTGCATTCAACATGGACTTAGAGTTTAAACGTAATGAAGAACGTTATAAATTTTTAAGTTGGGCACAAAAATCATTTGATAACTATCGTGCAGTTCCACCAGCAACAGGTATCGTACACCAAGTAAACCTTGAATATTTAGCACCAGTTGTTCACGCGGTGAAAAATGCTGAAGGCGATTTAGTTGCATACCCAGATTCATTAGTTGGAACAGACTCACATACAACGATGATTAACGGTATCGGCGTTCTTGGATGGGGCGTTGGTGGTATTGAAGCAGAAGCAGGAATGCTTGGACAGCCTTCATACTTCCCAGTACCTGAAGTAATCGGTGTGAAATTAACTGGTACACTTCCAAGTGGTACTACAGCAACTGACGTTGCATTAAAAGTAACACAAGTATTACGTCAAAAAGGTGTAGTTGGTAAATTCGTTGAGTTCTTCGGTGATGGACTAAAGAGCATGCCTTTAGCTGACCGTGCAACAATTTCAAACATGGCACCAGAATACGGTGCAACTTGTGGATTCTTCCCAATTGACGATATTTCATTAGAATACTTACGTTTAACAGGTAGAGATGAAGAACAAATTCGCGTTGTTGAAGAATATTGTAAAGCGAACGGCTTATTCTATACAGCAGGCAGCAAAGATCCAATTTACACTGATCTTGTTGAAATTGATTTAAATACAATTGAATCTAACCTTTCTGGACCGAAACGCCCACAAGATTTAATTCCACTTTCAGATATGAAAGATGCGTTCCACAAAGCTGTTGTAGCACCAGTTGGAACACAAGGACTTGGATTTAATGCGCAAGAGTTCGATAAAGAAGTGAAGGTTACATTAGAAGATAAAGAAGTAACGATGAAAACAGGTGCAATTGCAATCGCTGCAATTACAAGCTGTACAAATACATCAAACCCATACGTATTAATTGGGGCAGGTCTAGTTGCGAAGAAAGCAATTGAAAAAGGGCTTGTAGTACCTGAGTACGTAAAAACATCATTAGCACCAGGATCTAAAGTTGTTACTGAGTACTTAGATAAATCAGGTTTAACAACATATTTAGATCAATTAGGTTTCCAAACAGTTGGTTACGGCTGTACGACTTGTATCGGTAACTCTGGTCCACTAGCAGAGGAATTAGAAGAAGCAATCGCAGCAAACGATTTATTAGTAACATCTGTTTTATCTGGTAACCGTAACTTTGAAGGTCGTATTCACCCGCTTGTAAAAGCAAACTATTTAGCATCACCACCACTTGTTGTGGCATATGCACTTGCAGGTACTGTTGATATTGACCTGAAAAATGATGAAATTGGTAAAGATGCAAATGGCAATGCTGTTTACTTCAAGGATATTTGGCCATCAGCTAAAGAAATTGAAGATGTAGTTCAAAGTGTTGTTACATCTGAATTGTTCAAAAAAGAATATGCACAAGTATTTAACAGCAATGAGCGTTGGAATGAAATCCAAACTTCAAATGAAGCTTTATATACTTGGGATAATGATTCAACATACATTCAAAACCCACCATTCTTTGAAGGATTATCTAAAGAACCAGGTGAAGTTGAAACATTATCAGGTTTACGCATTGTTGGTAAATTTGGAGATTCTGTAACGACAGACCATATTTCACCAGCAGGTTCAATTGGTAAGCACACACCAGCTGGACGCTACTTATTAGAAAACGGCGTACAACCAGTTGACTTTAACTCTTATGGTTCTCGTCGTGGTAACCATGAAGTTATGATGCGTGGTACATTCGCGAACATCCGTATTAAAAACCAAATCGCACCAGGAACAGAAGGCGGATATACAACATATTGGCCAACTGGGGAAGTAACATCTATCTATGATGCTGCTATGAAATATAAAGAAGATGGCACAGGCCTTCTAGTTGTTGCTGGTAAAGATTACGGTATGGGAAGTTCTCGTGACTGGGCTGCGAAAGGTACAAACTTATTAGGTATTAAAGCAGTAATCGCAGAAAGCTTCGAGCGTATTCACCGTAGTAACTTAGTATTAATGGGTGTGTTACCACTTCAATTTAAAGATGGCGAAAGCGCTGAAACGTTAGGTCTTGTTGGTAACGAGTCATTTGAAATTCAAATTGACAAAACAGTTAGACCACGCGATCTTGTAAAAGTAGTTGCAACTGATGTAGATGGCAACGAAAAACAATTTGAAGTAGTAGCTCGTTTCGATAGTGAAGTTGAAATTGACTACTACCGTCACGGTGGTATCTTACAAATGGTTCTTCGTGAGAAAATTGAAGAATCTAAAGTGTCGAACTAAATAATTGAAATGAACGAGAAGGAAGCTAACAACTGTTAGCTTCCTTATTTTATGGAAAGGGATGAAACCATTTGGTTTCATCCCTTTCTTTTTACTATAAAAAATGGAGGAAACGTCATGAAAGAATATAAAAGAATATTGTTACCGTTACAGAAAGAAAAATTATTAGTAATAGCAGCTGTATGTAGTGGATGCTTTGCTGCTATTTTAAACTTATCCCGTCCACTATTCATGGGGCTAATTGTAGATAACCTGATTCAGCGGGAGTTAAAAGCTACGTATGTATATATTGCATTGTTTGCGGGGAGCCGCTTGTTGATGTGGGTGAACAATCTTTCATTTGATTATGTAAGCTCAAAAGCGAGTCAACGAATATTGCGAAAGAAGCGTATAGATGTATTGCGTCATTTTTTCTTATTACCATTTGAAGAGAGTGAGAAGATTAAGCAAGGAGAGTTAGAGACGCTAGTTGTGTCTGATATTCCGAATTGGGTCAGATTATATGGTTCTATATTAATAGAATATATACACGCCATTGCGCAATTTATAGGTGCGTTCATAGCACTACAACATATAGATATGAAGTTTATATTGTGGGTAACTCCGTTTTTATTTTTTAGTGCAATGGTTCCAATGCTTTTGGGGAAAAAGGTAAGAAATATCGCAAGCATTGCTCAAAACAATCAATCAAGTGTTGTAGAGATGGTGTCGCAGTTTGTAAAAGGCGTACAAGATTTACGTAGTTTGCAAAAAGAAAAGTGGGCCATTCGCTTATTTAAAGGAGTAACAGCACAATCCTATAAAACAGAAGTAAAGAAGACGATGATGCAACACTGTATTGGAGTAGTTGGAACAGTGATTGAAACAGGGGCATATATCGTTGTTCTCATTATAGGCGCGCAGAAAATAATGAAGGGGGAAATGGAAGTTGGTGCACTTGTTGCCGTGTTAGCTACAATTGAAATGCTCTTTTTTCCAGTTCGTTACGTTGGCGATTTATTAATGATGACACAAGTTGCAGCTGCTTCGGCAAATAGAGTTTTTTCTTTTTTAGATAAACGAGGGGCAGATAGTAAGGTAGAAAGAGCGATGGGGATGACGATAACAAATGTTTCATTTCAGGAAAGTGATGGAGAGAAATGCAGAATTCATAATATTGATTTGCAAATTCACCCTGGTGAACTCGTTATTATTGTAGGAGAAAGTGGCGCAGGAAAAACAACGCTTTTAAAATTAATGACAGGGTTGTATAAACCATCTAATGGTAACATTGTTTATTATGGTGATGAGGCTCGTATGACTACAGTGTGGCAAGAACCTCGTTTTTTTCGGACGACAGTAAAAGAGAATATGTATTTCGGTGAAGAGTATATAGAACACCAGTTAGAAAAAAATATTGAACTTGTAAATGGAACATCAATTATTAGGGACTTACCTGAAGGGATTCAAAATGTACTACATAAAAGCGGTGTAGAATTTTCTGGAGGGGAAAGAAAACGTCTTGCATTATTACGTGCCATTGTTTCAACTCCTAATCTTATTATTTTAGATGAACCAACTGCGGGATTAGATCCGAGCAACCAAGAAACTGTTTGGAATATGATAGAAGGATTAGGAAGAGAGGTCACGAGAATTGTGGCAACACATGATGTAGAGAAAGCGATATTAGCAGATCGTGTTGTCATAATGAAAGAAGGACGTATTGTTGCATGTGGAAGTCCTGAAAAATTAATAAATAGTCATTCGTTTTTACAAAGATATGAATAAAGATAAGAGCAATGCCCTTATCTTTATTCAGCGTCATTTATTTGATACTCGATAGATTCGGAGTGATTTAGATCAACGTTAAAAGTAGCAGTCATAAGGAAAGTTGTAATTCCAAGGATTACGAAAAGGACGAATGAGACTAGAGAGATGTAGAGACAAATACGCCCTACTTTCTTTTTTTTAAGATCTTTACTAAAGAGTGAAATGATCCATGTAATAATGCCGATTGGGTATAAAAGAAAACTAAGAATATATAATGTTATTTTTTCGAATGAATTCATAAACAATCCCCCTTTTGTTGAAGGTTATATAACTACGAGAGTAAATAGGTAAGTGGGTCAATAAGAAGATAAAATACCTCATCTGTTTTTCTAATTATATGATAAAAAGGAAAAAAACTCACTTTAAATGAGAATATTCTAATTATTTTGACTGTGAATATTTCCAAGCTCGTCCGTATAAGCTAAAATAAGGTATATAGTATTTTGATGAATTTGTTAAAAGTACATAAACACGTTAGGGTGATATAAAATGTGGCGGAAGCTTACGATTATTGTAGTGTTACTTTGTTTAGCGGGATATGCAGCTTATGAACAGTTCGGTAATAAAGATCAGGCGGTACAAGGGAAGCAAGAAAAAAGTGAAGCTGCTATGAAAGAGATGATTGCAAGTAATGGTATTGAAGTAGGAAAGAGTGCACCAAACTTTGAATTAACTAAGTTAGATGGAACGAATGTAAAGCTAGCGGATTTAAAAGGAAAGAAAGTTATTTTAAATTTTTGGGCAACGTGGTGTGGACCTTGTCAGCAAGAAATGCCTGATATGGAGGCTTTCTATAAAGAGCATAAAGAAAACGTAGAAATTTTAGCAATAAATTATACGCCTTCAGAAAAAGGTGGGGGAGAAGAAAAAGTAAGCAATTTTGCTAAGGAAAAAGGGATTACTTTTCCTATTTTATTGGACAAGAACATTGATGTGACAACAGCTTATAAAGTAATTACGATCCCAACTTCGTATTTTATAGATACGAAAGGCGTCATTCAGGATAAGTTCATTGGACCGATGACGCAAAAAGAGATGGAAAAACGAATTGCTAAATTAAAATAACGGTGAAAAGGTAGAGGTGGAGAGTTCCCATTTCTGCCTTTTCTTTTTCAAGTAGTAATAACTTCATGATATGATGTAAGAAATATAAACGTTTAGAGATAAAGGAGTGTATGGAGTGGGGAATGTATCCTTACCGTTAGATTATGTTGTAATTGATTTTGAAACAACAGGATTTAACCCTTATAATGATAAAATTATTCAAGTTGCAGCTGTGAAATATCGTAATCATGAACTGGTAGATCAATTTGTTTCATACGTGAATCCAGAGCGTCCGATTCCGAGCCGAATTACGAGTTTAACAGGTATTACAAATTATCGTGTTTCAGATGCACCCACGATTGAAGAAGTTTTACCTTTATTTTTAGCATTTTTACATACAAATGTTATTGTGGCTCATAATGCTTCTTTTGACATGCGCTTTTTGAAAAGTAATGTAAATATGCTTGGGTTTCCTGAACCTAAAAATAAGGTAATTGACACTGTGTTTTTAGCAAAAAAATATATGAAGCACGCACCTAATCATAAACTTGAGACGTTAAAGCGAATGCTTGGAATTCGTCTAAGCTCTCATAATGCATTTGACGACTGTATTACGTGTGCAGCTGTTTATCAAAAATGTACATCTATTGAAGAAAAAGGGAAACGAAAAGTAAATAAGGCTGTGCTTGATGAAACTGCGGTATACGAAGCGGTGAAAGAAATACTTGTCCGCAATAAACGCAATGTAGAATGGCTGCGTTGTATGAACGTAGGAAGTTATTTAGATATAAAAGCTTTTTATCCAGTTATGAGATTAAAAGTAAAAGGACGAAAGAAATACGTATTAACAGAAATAGTAGAAGATGATATGAAAGAAATATGTACGAGCTTAATATGTGAACCAGCTCTAAAAAGTGAAGTTGGTAATACAAGAGTTATGCTTAATAGCTTAGCGGATGTCTTGAAATTAGAAAGTTATATTTTAGAACAGTATGATTTTGTATTACAAGCACTTGATACGTATAGAGAAAATGAAACGAATGCAGATGAGAAGCTCAAAGAGTATTTAAATGTTATGGTATAAAAAACGCTATGTACAAATTATTGTACATAGCGTTTTTTATAGGAGTACTAAAACATAAAATTTTCTTGCAAATCTGATTAAAGAGTTTTTTGTTTGCTCATACTATGTAGTAAGAATGAGAAAGAGAGAGGGTGAACAGCATGAGAAGAAGTCGCCGCAAATCGTTTGAAGAACTTGTAAATGAAAATAAACAACAATTATTAAGCGATCGTGATGCAATTGATCGCATTGAAGAGCGTATTGAGAAACGTTATGAAATGAAACTTTTTAAGCAAGCTGAATAATTCTTAACACTAGTACGATACTAGTGTTAAGGAGGCGATAGTAATGGGTAATCCGAAAAAGAATTCAAAAGATTTTGCACCGAATCATATTGGAACGCAATCGAAAAAAGCTGGTGGCAATAAAGGAAAACAAATGCAAGACCAAACTGGTAAACAACCGATTGTTGATAACGGTTAAAAGGAGAATGTTATCATTCTTCTTTTTTATGAGGGAATGAAAGACGTTTTGTAACAGTAATATGAAAAAAGGGCTGACAAAAGTCAGCCCTTTTTTGTAATCGTAAAGTTTTCAACGAGTAAACGCCAATTTTGCGGGAATGGTAAACCAATCTTCCAATAACTAATACCACCGATGCCCTGTTCTTTCATTAAATTAAATTTACTTTGTACGGACCGTGAATCTTCAAACCAAACTTCGTGTTGTACGCCGTTTTCGTCAAAGTAATTGAAATGAGGAGCTTGAGCCGTGAAATCATAGCGGATAGGAACATTATATTTACGAGCTAGTGCAACAGCTGCAACAGAGCTGATTGCTTTTGCGGGTGGATTTCCTTGTTTGAACGGAAGTTTCCAATCGAAACCGTATAAATTTTGCCCCATCATAATTTTTTGTGGTGGCATTTGAGATTTCGCATATTGAAGTACTTCTTTCACAGGACCAATAGGAGAAATCGCCATCGGTGGCCCGCCTTGCCAACCCCAGTCGTATGTCATAATGACGACGAAATCAACAATTTGTCCTTGTGCTTTATAATCGTGAGCCTCAAAAAATTTCCCTTTTTGATTGGAACTTGTTTTCGGTACAAGCGTTGTACTTAATGTGTACCCGCTAGGTAAGCGTGTTTTCACATTTCGTAAAAAGCGATTGTATGCCTCGCGGTCTTCGGGTGCCACACTCTCGAAATCGAAATGAATGTCTCGCATGCCATATTTTTCAGCTGTTTGCAAAATGTTAGTAATAAACTTGTTTTGGATTGTTGCATCGCGTAAAATAACCGATGTCAGATCGGCACTGAAATTTCCATTTTCAATATTTGTAATAACGAGCATAGGGATGGTTTTACCTTGCGTTGCAATATTAGCGATTTTCGCTGTTTCCGTTGGTTCTTTTAAAGTGCCGTCTCTTTTTGCTTCAAAGCTGAAGTAGGCTAAATATGTTAAAAATGGATTAATAGCACGTGTAGCATTTACTAAACTTTCTTTTATCGGTATTGTTGAAGGTTGTAAATAAGCGATGGATTCTACTGCTCGTTTTGTACCTTTTGGTATATATAATTGTTGTCCGACATGGAGAATAGATTTTAATGAAAGATTATTAACTTTAGCTAAGCTAGCGAGAGGAACGTTATACGTTTGAGAAATTCGATATAAGCTGTCACCAGGCTGTACATAATAATTATTTCCTTTTGTATTAACGATAAGTGCCTGACCAACAACGAGTGTTTCAGCAGGATTTAGTCCATTGTCTTTTACAATTTCTTCAGGTGTAGATCCGTACTTTGATGCTAAACCATAAACACTATCACCGCTACGAACAGTTACAATTTGGATCATGTGTTTGCCCCTTTCGGTAAAAGATTCACTGTTTTTATTTTATTTTTGATTCCACTGTATTATGATTAAATGTATGCAAGGTAGCAGAAGTGAAAGAAGGCGAATAGAAATGTTTGTAGCAGAATATGAAGTTGAAATCCGCTATGCGGAAACAGACCAGATGGGTGTTGTTTACCATTCAAACTATTTAGTGTGGCTGGAACTTGGGCGCACGAAACTTATACAAGAATTAGGATTTTCATATGTTGAAATGGAGAAAGAGGGAATTATTTCTCCTGTATTAGATTTGCAAATTTCATATCGTAAAGCGATGCGTTACGGAGAAAAAGCAATTGTGAAAACGTGGATTGATACTGTGAGCCCGCTTCGTGTTGTATATGGTTATGAAATATATAACGGTGATGGTGAGCTTTG
The DNA here is from genome assembly GCF_051780025.1 of Bacillus cereus group sp. BceL062. NCBI lineage: Bacteria > Bacillati > Bacillota > Bacilli > Caryophanales > Bacillaceae > Bacillus > Bacillus cereus group sp. BceL062. Next base: position 111,777 of record NZ_JBPWGY010000014.1, read on the forward strand.
CATTACTGCAAGTACGACGAATATTTGTGCGAAAAAAGAAGGGTTCCGCCCTGTATCATTTAAAAAATTATATCCTGAGTGGTATGCGAAATATGAGGAAATTAAAAAGAAATAAAAAAAGCGTGGCAGAAGCCACGCTTTTTTTATTTCTCATAATTAAATTGAGGGAAATCATCACCGTCGTTAAGTGTAACAGATAAATTATGTCCATCGAAGAACCACTCATCATCGCCTTCAATAAAGAAGTTAATACCTTCTTCTTGAGTTTGAACAGCAGGATGTGCAGGGTCATCTTTACGAATACCTAAAGAAAGTCCTTTTTGCACAGTACTGCAACCGCCGTATTGTACGAAAAGGCGTAGTGTTTCACCTGATTGTAAGTTTAATTCGTTTTTATACCATTGTGCTGCTTCTTTTGTTACGGAAAGATTCATGTATAGTTCCTCCAAATTATGTTGCTTTTTCTTTAGTATAAAAAATAACGCAAAAAGACGCTATTAATATGCTTCACGTTTTCTTTTTGCGTTATGTGGGTTACAACCTTATTTTTGCTTTTTTGAGAAGTTTGCTTTCGGTTCAGTTTTATTTATAATTCGTCCGATATTTGCACGGTGTTTATAAATAACCATACCTGCTAATAAACACATCGCAATAATGAAGATTTTATCCCCGCTAACAATGGATGCAATAACAGCAACGACAGCTGTTACCATAGAAGAAAGTGATACGTATCTTGTTGTAAATAAAAGGGTGAAAAATACAACAGCTAATATTGCAAAAACAACTGGTGAGTAGCATAATAGCACCCCGGCAGAAGTTGCAACTGCTTTACCACCACGGAATTTTGCAAAAATCGGATATACATGTCCAAGAACAGCTGCTAATCCGAACCATAGTGGGTGAATATCTAATCCGAAAATTATCGGTAGACCTGTTGCTAATGTCCCTTTTAAAATGTCAGCAATTGTAACGGTAAAACCTGCTTTTTTCCCTAATGTGCGGAATGTATTTGTTCCGCCTAAATTACCGCTTCCGTGCTCACGAATGTCGATTCCATAGCCGATTTTTCCAACGACTAATGCAAATGGAATCGAGCCAAGTAAGTAGGCAACGATAAATAAAAGATATGTAGTAACCATAAGTTCAGTCTCCTTTATTCAAATGTGTTGATAAAGGGTAAAAAGAGTTTTTCCCGTTTATTGTACCATACATTTGTAAAGAGCACATTTCTTTTTTGTAAATGAAAAATTCATTATTTCGTGAAAAAAAATTCACAGGAATGTTACATTTCTCACAGAAACAACAAGACTATATGTTGTAACATTTTAATCAAAAGATAACAACATATTGATGGAGGGTTATAAATGTTACAACGAAATACACGTGGAGAAGAATTAATGAAAGTGTTTGGGACAATTGTCCACGGCAATGAACAAGATTTAATGCAAGAGAATGCAAATGTAGATGGGCGCTCTCCGATGGGAGTAATGGGAACGTTCGCATCTGAGAGTGCAAAATATTATGCAGTTGAAAATTTATTGTCAGACCAAGTGAAAAAAGCGATAAATGAAAATATATTATATCCACATGATTTAGATTTTTATGCGACAGGAACGACGACTTGTTCGCAAATTCCGTTAGCACAAATGCTTGCTAACGGTTTTCATACTGGACATGGACATATGAGACAACCGCAAGACATTAAAAGTGCGTTGGCACTTTCGTCTATTATTTTTCAAGCGAATCAAAATATGCAGCACGGTGGTCAATCGTTTGCACTCTTTGATATTGATTTAGCTCCCTATGTGAGAAAAACCGTACTGAGACATAAAAAGCGACTACAATCATATCCGCTTACGAAAGAACAAATTGAGGAATTCGCATGGAAAGAAACAGAAAGCGATACGTATCAGGCGTGTGAAGCTTTCGTTCATAATTCAAATAGTATGCATAGTAGGGGCGGGGGACAAGTACCGTTTATTTCTATTAATTACGGAACAGACACATCGAGAGAGGGAAGGCTTTTAATTAAACAACTGTTAAAAGCAACGCAAGCTGGACTTGGAAAAGGAGAAACACCGATTTTCCCTATTCAAATTTTTAAAATGAAAAAAGGTGTAAACTTTGAAGAATGTGATCCGAACTATGATTTGTTTGAATTAGCACTAGAGACGACAGCAGAGCGATTATTCCCTAATTTTTCATTTTTAGATGCGTCGTTTAATGCAGTGCACTATGATGGACGACCTGAAAGTGAAGTATGTTACATGGGATGTCGCACTCGTGTTATGTCTAATATACATGGAGAAGAAACGGCAATAGGAAGAGGTAATTTGTCGTTTACTTCTATTAATTTAGTGAAATTAGGGCTAATTAGTGGATCGAAAGAAGCGTTTTTTGAAGCGCTAAATTATTACTTGGATTTAGGAATTAAGCAATTATTAGAGAGATTCGCGTATCAATGTACGAAGCGAGCGAGAGATTTTCGATTTTTATATTCACAAGGTGTATGGCGTGGCGGAGAAACATTACAGCCTGAAGATTCTGTAGCACCTATTTTAAAGCAAGGGACGTTAAGTATTGGTTTTATCGGTCTTGCGGAATGTTTAGTAGCTTTAACAGGAAAGCATCATGGGGAAGATGAAGAGTCATGGAAACTTGGATATGAAATTATTTCCTTTATGAGGGAGAGAATGGATAAGGCGACGGAAGAACATCAACTGAATTTCTCAATAATTGCAACTCCTGCAGAAGGTTTATCAGGGAAGTTTGTGAAAAAAGATAGAGAGGAATTTGGTGAGATTAGCGGTATAACGAACCATAATTACTATACGAATTCATTCCATATTCCAGTTTATTATAACATTCAAGCGATAAATAAAATCCGTTTAGAAGGACCTTTTCATGCTCTATGTAATGGGGGGCATATTACGTATATTGAATTAGACGGAGCAGCGATGCATAATCAAAAGGCGTTAAAACAAATTGTACAAGCGATGGCAGAGCATGGCGTTGGGTACGGTTCAATTAATCATCCTGTTGATCGTTGTACATGCTGCAGCTATCACGGAGTTATTGGAAATGAATGTCCAAGCTGCGGAAATGAAGACGAGACCAATATAGAAAGAATTCGCCGTATAACTGGCTATCTTGTGGGAGATATGTCGAAGTGGAATAGTGCGAAACGTAGCGAAGAGATGGATCGGGTGAAGCATAAATGAAAGTGATGAATATCATTCATGATAGTGTAGTAGATGGAGAAGGGTTGCGGACAGTCGTGTTTTTTGCGGGCTGTCCGCATCGTTGTTTCGGGTGTCATAACCCGAAATCTTGGAATATTTGCAATGGAACTGAAATGACGGTAGAAGAAGTTGTGAAAGAGATTGCAAGTAATCCATTAACTGATGTAACATTTTCAGGTGGAGATCCGTTTTTTCAAGCTGTTGAAGTGAAAAAAGTAGCAAAAGCCGTGAAAGATTTGAAAAAAAATCTATGGATGTATACAGGTTATACGTTAGAAGAGATACAGAGTTCTCAAAATAATGATATGATAGAGTTGTTACACTATGGGGATGTTTTAGTCGATGGAAGATTTGAAATCGAGAAAAGAGATTTAACACTTCCATTTCGCGGAAGCTCCAATCAACGTATTATTCGATTGAAAGAGTAAAAAGGCGGGATAGATTATATGAATAAAACAGTATTACTTGTTGAAGACGAAAGAAGATTACGTGAAATTGTTAGTGATTATTTTCGTAATGAAGGCTTTGAAGTAATCGAAGCAGAAGATGGAAAAAAAGCGCTAGAGTTATTTGCAGAGCATGAAATTGATTTAATTATGTTAGATATTATGTTACCAGAAATAGATGGATGGTCTGTTTGTAGACGAATTAGAAAAGAATCAGCAGTACCAATTATTATGCTAACAGCACGTTCGGATGAGGATGATACATTGCTAGGTTTCGAATTAGGTGCAGACGAGTATGTAACGAAACCATTTAGCCCGAAAGTGTTAGTAGCTCGCGCGAAGACGTTATTGAAACGTGCGGATGGTGCGGTAGGAGTAGCGGAAGAAAATGCTATGTCTTTAGCTGGAATAGAAGTGAATCGTCTATCTAGAACTGTTTTAGTAGATGGAGAAGAAATTATATTGACGCATAAAGAATTTGAACTTCTTGTTTATTTAATGGAGAACAAAGGAATTGTGTTGTCACGTCAACATTTATTAGATCAGTTATGGGGATATGATTACTACGGTGATGACCGAACGGTTGATACGCATATTAAAAAATTGCGAAATAAGCTAGGAGATAAAGCGAAGCATATCGGTACTGTTATTCGAGTTGGTTATAAATTCGAAGAATAATCTGGAATGAATTGTGCACTTTAGCCCGGGAATTTAGCAATTTTATATCCTCTTTTTGAAGGTAGAATGTTCAAAAAATAATTTTCTTGTCTACAATGGTAGATAGGAGTATTTTTTTAATTGGATTTCACGATGAGTTCACAAGAAGGACACAAAACGTGACTATACTGAAAATACGAATTCACCAGAGAGGGGAAATAAAAAATGGGATATTACGACGGACCAAATTTGAATGAAGAGCATAGTGAAACGAGAGAAGTGAAAAAATCAGGAAGTAAAAAAGGTTATTTCTTCACAGGTTTAGTGGGAGCTGTAGTCGGGGCGGTTTCGATTAGTTTTGCAGCACCTTATATGCCATGGGTGCAAAATAATGGAGCGGCAGTTTCATCATTCAATTCTAATAAACAAGTAGAAGGTACTGTAGTTCCTGTTGTCAATAAATCGAAAAACGAAACTGATTTGCCAGGTATGGTTGAAGGTGCGAAAGATGTTGTTGTAGGTGTTATTAATATGCAACAAAGTGTCGATCCATTTGCAATGCAACCGACAGGTCAAGAACAACAAGCTGGTTCAGGATCAGGTGTTATTTATAAAAAAGCAGGAAATAAAGCATATATCGTAACGAACAACCACGTAGTAGATGGAGCGAATAAACTTGCTGTGAAACTAAGTGATGGAAAGCAAGTTGATGCAAAACTAGTTGGTAAGGATCCTTGGTTAGACTTAGCTGTTGTTGAAATTGACGGATCTAATGTAAATAAAGTTGCAAGTCTAGGTGACTCCAGTAAACTTCGTGCTGGTGAAAAAGCGATTGCAATCGGAAACCCACTTGGATTTGATGGCAGTGTAACGGAAGGTATAATCAGTAGTAAAGAACGCGAAATTCCAGTTGATATTGATGGGGACAAACGCCCAGATTGGCAAGCACAAGTTATTCAAACAGATGCAGCGATTAACCCTGGTAATAGTGGTGGTGCATTATTTAACCAAAACGGTGAAGTAATCGGTATTAACTCGAGTAAAATTGCGCAGCAAGAAGTTGAAGGAATCGGATTTGCAATTCCGATTAATATTGCAAAACCAGTCATCGAATCGCTTGAAAAAGATGGAGTAGTGAAACGTCCAGCGCTTGGAGTAGGTGTCGTTTCATTAGAAGATGTGCAAACTTATGCAGTAAATCAGCTGAAAGTGCCAAAAGAAGTAACAAATGGCGTTGTATTAGGTAAAATCTATCCAATATCACCGGCAGAAAAGGCAGGTTTAGAGCAATATGATCTTGTAGTAGCATTAGATAATCAAAAGGTAGAGAATGCTCTTCAATTCCGTAAATATTTATATGAAAAGAAAAAAGTTGGCGAGAAAGTAGAAGTTACATTCTATCGCAATGGTCAAAAAATGACGAAATCAGCTACGTTAGCAGATAATTCAGCTACTAAGAATCAATAATCGGAATAAAAGAAAGTCTCTTTCATGTTGAAAGAGACTTTCTTTATCGGATATACTAAAGGAATAGGAGGGACTAATTATGAAAATTGAAAACCCAACTCGTACGGAAATTGGTGAAGTATTGAAGAAAAGTAAAACGATTGCGGTTGTTGGATTATCAGATAAACCAGAACGTACATCGTATATGGTTTCAAAAGCGATGCAAGATGCAGGGTACCGCATTATACCGGTAAATCCAACAGTTGATGAAGTACTTGGAGAAAAGGCAGTTCCTTCACTGGCGGATATTAAAGAACATGTTGATATCGTAAACGTATTCCGCCGTTCAGAATTTTTAATGGGTGTTGCGAAAGAGTTTGTAGAGATTGATGCAGATGTTTTTTGGGCACAACTAGGAGTACAAGATGAAGATACATATAAACTTTTAAAAGAAAAAGACTATACTGTAATAATGGACCGTTGTATTAAAGTAGAACATGCGATGACAAAATAGTATAGATTTTAAAGATAGAAAGATTGATTCAGCCCTCGTTATAGATAAGTAGGGCCGATGAACGAGGTGTTCATCATGAGATTTTTTAAAGGCTGTTTTTGGGGATTGTTACTTGTTATCCCGTTTTGGATATTGATCATTTGGATCATGATAAAGGTTTGGAATGTGTAATCTTGGAATACATATCCATTTCTCGTTGACAAACGATTATTTTTCTGAAATAGTAGCCTAGAGGAATCCTTGTGAAAAAACAAGGATTTTTCTATTGAAAATGGTATATAAAAGAGTTAAGATAACTTGCCAAAACTATAGTCGAGGCGTTATTCTATAATAGAAACATATGTTCTGATTTGATTAGGAAAGGGGCAAGGAGTTTGGCGAAGCATCAGTTCCAATACAATGAAGATGCAATTCAAGTGTTAGAAGGACTTGAAGCCGTTCGAAAACGCCCGGGTATGTATATCGGGAGTACGGATAGCCGTGGATTGCATCATTTAGTATATGAAATAGTAGATAACTCCGTTGACGAAGCGTTAGCGGGATTTGGCGACGAAATTTCTGTCGTAATACATAAAGATAATAGTATTAGCGTTATTGATAAAGGGCGAGGAATGCCTACGGGAATGCATAAACTTGGGAAACCTACGCCTGAAGTTATTTTAACTGTACTTCATGCAGGTGGTAAGTTTGGTCAAGGTGGCTATAAAACGAGTGGTGGTTTACATGGTGTTGGGGCATCAGTTGTAAACGCCTTGTCAGAATGGTTAGTAGTAACAATTAAACGTGATGGTAACATTTATGAACAACGCTTTGAAAATGGTGGCGTTCCTGCAACGACGTTAGAGAAAATCGGGAAAACAAAAGAGTCTGGTACGACAATGCACTTCAAACCAGATACAACGATTTTCAGTACGACAAATTACAATTATGAAACATTATGTGAGAGATTACGTGAATCTGCATTCTTATTAAAAGGAATGAAAATCTCGATAAAAGACGAACGTAATGATTTAGAAGATATATTTCATTATGAAACAGGAATTGAAGCTTTCGTTTCATACTTAAACGAAGAAAAAGATTCAATTCATCCAGTTGTATATTTCACTGGTGAACAAAACGGGATTGAAGCAGAATTAGCATTCCAGTTTAATGATGGTTACTCAGAAAATATTCTTTCGTTTGTAAACAACGTACGTACAAAAGATGGTGGAACACACGAAGCTGGATTTAAAACAGCGATGACACGTGTGTTTAATGAGTATGCTCGTAAAGTTTCATTATTAAAAGAAAAAGATAAAAATTTAGAAGGTACAGATATTCGTGAAGGTGTAGCGGCTATCGTTTCTGTACGTGTACCAGAAGAAGTACTGCAGTTTGAAGGACAAACGAAAGGGAAACTTGGTACAAGTGAAGCCCGTTCTTCTATTGATGCAATTGTATCAGAGCATTTAGCTTACTTTTTAGAAGAAAACCCGGATGTAGCTACACTTCTTGTGAGAAAGGCAGTTAAAGCAGCGCAAGCACGTGAGGCTGCTCGTAAAGCGAGAGAAGAAGCGCGTAGTGGTAAGAAAAAGAAAAAATCAGAAGGTACTTTAAGCGGGAAGTTAACACCTGCACAATCACGTAACCCTCAAAAAAACGAATTGTATTTAGTAGAGGGTGACTCGGCCGGCGGTTCAGCAAAGCAAGGGCGAGATCGTCGTTTTCAAGCGGTACTACCTTTGCGTGGTAAAGTAATTAACACGGAGAAAGCAAAGCTTGCTGATATTTTTAAGAATGAAGAGATTAATACAATTATTTATGCAATTGGCGGCGGAGTAGGAAATGAATTCGCTGTTGAAGATATTAACTACGATAAAGTTGTTATTATGACCGATGCAGATACGGATGGAGCTCATATTCAAGTATTGTTATTAACTTTCTTCTACAGATATATGAAACCACTTATCGAAGCTGGTAAAGTATTTATTGCACTTCCACCTTTATATAAAGTAAGTAAAGGGAAAGGGAAAAGTGAAGTAATTGAATATGCATGGTCTGATGAAGAATTAGATGGTGTAACGAAAAAGGTCGGTAAAGGTTATATGTTGCAGCGCTATAAAGGACTTGGTGAAATGAATGCAGATCAGTTATGGGAAACGACGATGAACCCTGAAACGCGTACATTAATCCGAGTGAAAATTGATGATGCAGCAAGAGCAGAGCGCCGTGTAACTACATTAATGGGCGATAAAGTAGAACCGCGCCGTAAATGGATTGAGCGTAATGTACAATTTGGTATGCAAGAAGAAGGAAATATTTTAGAAAACGAAATGATTATGGAGACGGAGGTGGAATAACATGCAGGCAGAGAAGTTTCATGACCTCCCGCTTGAAGACGTGTTAGGTGACCGCTTTGCACGTTATAGTAAATATATAATCCAAGACCGCGCGCTTCCAGATGCGCGTGACGGTTTAAAGCCAGTACAAAGACGTATATTATATTCTATGTATGTAGAAGGAAACGTACATGATAAAGCGTTTCGTAAATCAGCTAAAACAGTTGGTAACGTTATTGGTAATTACCATCCACATGGTGATTCCTCTGTATATGAGGCGATGGTACGTTTAAGTCAAACTTGGAAAGTACGTAATGTTTTAGTTGAAATGCATGGTAATAATGGTAGTGTTGATGGTGATCCAGCAGCGGCAATGCGTTATACAGAAGCCCGTTTATCACCAATCGCATCAGAGTTATTACGTGATCTCGATAAAGAAACAGTAGAATTCGTTTCAAACTTTGATGATACGAGTGAAGAACCAGTTGTATTACCTGCAATGTTCCCGAACTTATTAGTGAACGGTTCTACAGGGATTTCCGCTGGTTATGCAACAGAAATTCCACCGCATCATCTTGGAGAAGTAATTGATGCTACAATGATGCGTATCGATCAACCGAATAGTTCTGTGGATGACTTGTTAGCAGTTATTAAAGGACCAGATTTCCCTACAGGTGGTATTATTCAAGGGATAGATGGCATTAAAAAAGCATATGAAACAGGTAAAGGTAAAATTATTATTCGCGGAAAAGCAGAGGTTGAAACGATTCGTGGTGGAAAGCAACAAATCGTTATTACAGAAATTCCGTATGAAGTAAATAAAGCGAACCTTGTTAAAAAAATGGATGAATTACGTCTAGATAAAAAATTAGATGGCATTGCTGAAGTGCGTGATGAAACAGATCGTACAGGTCTCCGCATCGTTGTAGAATTAAAAAAAGAAGCAAATGCTGAAGGTATTTTAAACTATTTATATAAAAATACAGATTTACAAATTCCATATAACTTTAATATGGTAGCGATAAATAATCGTCGTCCAACACTTATGACATTACCTAAAATTTTGGATGCGTATATTGGCCATCAAAAAGAAGTTATTACGAGACGCTCACAATATGAATTAAGAAAAGCAGAAAATCGCCAACATATCGTAGAAGGTTTAAAGAAAGCATTATCAATTTTAGATGAAGTGATTGAAACGATTCGAGGGTCTAAAGATAAACGTAATGCGAAAGATAATTTAAGCGCACGATTTGGATTTACAGAAGCTCAGTCAGAAGCAATTGTTTCACTGCAACTATATCGTTTAACGAATACGGATATTACTGCGCTAGAGCAAGAAGCAGCTGAACTTAATAAGAAAATTATAGAGTTACAGGCGATTTTACAAAGTGAAAAAAGACTTCTTCAAGTTATTAAAACAGATTTGAAGAGAGTAAAGAAAACATATAGTGATGATCGTCGTGCGATAATTGAAGAGGAAATTGAAGAAATTAAAATCGATGTGGAAGTTATGATTCCGCAAGAAGATGTCATCGTTACTGTAACGAAAGAAGGATATGTGAAACGAACTGGTTGGCGTTCGCATAATGCATCGAACGGGAAAGACTTCGGTATGAAAGAGGGTGACATCTTACTTGAGCGTTTCGATACCAACACGACAGAAACCGTTCTTTTATTTACGAACAAAGGAAATTATATTTATCTTCCTGTATATGAAATGCCGGAAATTCGTTGGAAAGATTTAGGTCAGCACGTTGCAAATATTGTTTCACTTGACCGAGATGAAACAATTATTTGGGCAACTGTCATACCGAACTTTGAGGAAGAAAAACGATTTATCGTATTTGTAACGCGGAATGGTATGATTAAGAAGACGGAATTAAATCAATATAAAGTTCAGCGCTATTCAAGGGCATTCGTTGCTGTAAACTTGAAAAAAGATGATGAAGTTGTTGATATATTTGCGACAGATGGAACGAGTGATATCGTTCTTGCGACACATGGTGCATATGCACTGATTTTCCATGAAGATGAAGTAAGTCCAGTTGGTGTAAGAGCTGCTGGTGTAAAAGCGATTAATTTAAAAGAAGATGACTATGTCGCTTCTGGTAAACCGTTAAATGGTGACAAAGATCAACTTATTCTCGTAACGCAACGCGGTGCTATAAAGCGTTTAAAAGCATCAGAAATTGAAAAGTCAACGAGAGCGAAGCGAGGTCTTGTTATTTTCAAAGAGTTAAAACGTAATCCATACCGTATTGTAGGTATTGAAATTGTACGAGACGATGAACTAGTTTACATGAAGACAGAGAAAAATATTGTAGAAGAGGTTGATCCGAAAGCGTATCGAAACAAAGACCGGTATAGTAATGGTAGTTTAGTACTAGATGTTAATGATACTGGTGAAGTAGTAGAAACATGGACGAAGAAAAGACCGGAATAAAGGAAGCATCTTGCTATGAATAATAGCGAGATGCTTTTTTCTAAGCGAATTATTATGTATATGAAAATAATCTTGTTATAATAGTGAAATGAAATCGTTCTCATAAAGTGAAACTTTAATCAGTGGGGGGCTTTATTCCCTACTGATTATTAGTTGAACTAATCGGGCTTTTACGGACAGTAAGGCCCTCACCTAACTTCTTAGTTTTCGCTGAATTTTGAGGAGGGATCTTACTGTCCGTTAGTGCGGGATAATTGGAGGGGCAACATGAAAAAAATAGGTGTAGGGATTGTAGGATTTGGATTTTCTAGTACAACATTTCACATCCCGCTATTACAAACGATAGAAGAATATGATATTCGAGCTATTTTATCTTCAAAAGAAGAAGTAGTGAAACAAACTTTACCAAATGCTGCTGTTATTGACACAATTGATGAATTAGTAAAGCGATCTGATATTGAACTAGTTGTCATTACTTCACCGAATACAACTCATTTTCCATATGTAAAAGAAGCGATTTTACATGGTAAGCATGTTGTAGTGGAAAAACCATTTGTTGTTTCAATTGAAGAAGGGGAAGAACTTATCTCATTAGCAAAGCAGCATAATGTGATGTTAAGTGTATATCATAATCGTCGTTTTGATAATGATTTCCTAACAATTAAGAAATTGTTAGAAGAAAATAGAATAGGAAATGTATACGCATATGAAGCGCATTTTGATCGTTTCCGTCCACATGTACGCGATCGATGGAGAGAAAAGAATTTACCAGGTTCAGGTATATTATATGATTTAGGATCGCATTTAATTGACCAAGCGCTATCATTATTCGGAAAACCAGATGCGATAAGCGCAGATGTAATAAAACAAAGGCCAGGTGCGGAGATTGATGACTATTTCCACGTAGTACTTCATTATGGAGTTAAGCGTGTCATTTTACGTAGTAGCAGTTACGTGAAACAAGCAGGACCGCATTTTACATTACATGGGGACAAAGGTTCTATCGTGAAATACGGTATGGATTCGCAGGAAGAACAATTAAAAAATGGAATGAAGCCAGGCGATATAGGTTATGGAGTAGATGCTGAAGAGAATTTTGCTACTTTAGAAACAGAAGAAACTTTAAATCGCATTTTAACAGAAGTCGGTTGCTATGACATGTACTATAAAGGTGTAAGAGATAGTATATTAAATGGTGAGAAACTACCTGTAACAGCGCAAGATGGTTTAAATGTTATTAAACTAATTCAATTAGCGGTTGAAAGTAGTGAAACGGGTAGAGTCATTTCGGTAAAATAAAAAAGACACGAATTTCGTGTCTTTTTTATTTTGTTGGAACAGAAAGGCCGTAAAAGAACATCGTAACGATATCTTGTATATGTTTTTCTCGATCTCCTTCAAGAAGCTGTGCCCCGAAATCATCACCTAACTTAGTAAACATTTGAATGTAAAGTAACATCATTTCTTTCGTAAGGTGTGGATTAATTTCGTTTTTGCGCTGAGCTCGTTCTAATATTTCTAAATACCAGGGAAGGATTTTTTCATTTTGATAACTATAAATAAACTTACGGAGTTCTTCGTCCCTTTGCATCATTTGTAGTAACATATCAGGTTGAAATAACCCGCCAGTATTCATTTTTCTTACAATCATTTTTTGCATCATATCATGAAAAGGTAATTTTTCTTCTGCAAGCCCTTTATAATATTGAAATTCAGATATGATAAATTCTTGTATAAGCTCCCTAAATAACGCATCTTTACTTCCGAAATGATTATAAATTGTAACTTGAGAAACGTTTGCTTCTTTTGCAATATGTTCTATTTTTACTTCATTAAATCCACGTTCTGAAAATAATACGAAGGCCGCCTCTTTAATGGCGCGTTTCTTCTTTTCTTTCACTTTTTCAAAGCCGTTCAATGTAATCACCTCACTTAAAATATACAAGAAAAAATAATGGAAAACAATATTTTTGAAATATGGACTAATAAATATTTCAAAAAATTGTTGCGAATATGAAAGATGAGGAGTACAATAATTTTGAAATATCATATATTAAATATTTCAAAAAATGAGGTGGACTTATGATTTCAGTTCAAGATGTTACAAAACAGTTTTCGAATGGAAAAGGTTTGTTTCATATTACATTTGATGTAAAAGAGGGAGAAGTATTTGGTTATTTAGGACCGAATGGTGCCGGAAAATCAACGACAATTCGTAATTTAATGGGATTTATAAAACCGACAGATGGTAAAGCGACAATTTTTGGATTAGATTGTTGGAATGAAGCAGCGAAAATTCAAAGGGAAGTTGGTTATTTACCGGGTGAAATTTCTTTTATTGAAGGAATGAACGGATTAGAGTTTTTAAAATTAATGCAAGGAATGCGTGGATTAAAGGATACGAAAAGACGAGATGAACTGATAGATCGTCTGCAATTTGATGTGAAAACACCGATTCGCAAAATGTCTAAAGGAATGAAGCAAAAAGTAGGGATAGTCGCTGCATTTATGCACGATCCAGAGGTGTTAATTTTAGATGAACCAACATCTGGACTTGATCCACTGATGCAGCAAGTATTTATAGAACTAATAGTAGAGGAAAAACAAAGAGGAAAAACGATTCTTATGTCTTCACATATTTTTACTGAAATTGAGAGAACTTGTGACAGAGTAGCTATTATTAAAGATGGTCGACTCGTAACAGTTGAAAATATTCATGATTTACAAAGTATGAGACGACAGGTAATAGATGTAACTGTATCATCGCAAGAAGAAATTGAATCTCTTACAAAGTGTAATTTGCAATTTGAAGCGGTAAAAGGCAGAGAGGCATCTATTATTGTACAAGGAAACTATCAAACTGTTTTACAAACACTATCAAACTATAATGTAACGGCACTTCAAACGAGAGCGATGGATTTAGAACATTTATTTATGCATTATTACGATAAGAAAGAAGGGGTAACGCATGAATAAGCAATTGTTTTTAGCTAGTTTGAAAGAAACACAAAAAAGTATTTTTAGTTATGCGATTGGTGCGGCTCTCTATTTATGGTTATTAATTTGGATATTCCCATCAATGGTATCAGCGAAAGGGTTAAATGAATTAATAAGTGCTATGCCTGATAGTGTGAAAAAAATTGTTGGTATGGAAAGTCCGATTCAAAACGTAATGGATTTTTTAGCTGGGGAGTATTACAGTCTATTGTTTATTATCATTTTAACAATTTTTTGCGTAACAGTTGCGACACATTTAATTGCGCGTCATGTAGATAAAGGAGCGATGGCATACTTGCTAGCAACGCCTGTATCCAGAGTGAAAATTGCCATTACGCAAGCTACTGTTCTCATATTGGGGCTACTTATCATTGTAATTGTCACGTATGTAGCAGGTATAGTAGGAGCAGAATGGTTTTTAAAAGATAATAATTTAAATAAAGAATTATTTTTGAAGATTAATGTAGTCGGAGGGCTCATATTTTTAGTCGTTAGTGCGTATTCATTTTTCTTTTCTTGTATATGTAATGATGAAAGAAAGGCACTTAGTTATTCAGCAAGTTTAACTATATTATTTTTCGTACTAGATATGGTAGGGAAATTAAGCGATAAGTTAGAGTGGATGAAAAGCCTATCTTTATTTACGCTGTTTCGTCCGAAAGAAATTGCTGAAGGAACATATAATATATGGCCGGTAAGTTTAGGTTTAACCGTTGGGGCAGTTTGCATCTTTTTGTTAGCAATAGTTATGTTTAGAAAGAGAGATTTACCGTTATAAAGTAGCAAGTCCACTGTGAAAGTGGACTTTTTTGTTTGTAAATTTGAACCGATATGTTCATTGTGTGCCACCATAAAAAGGATATTTATCTTTTCATTTACAAAAATATTCAAAAAAATGAACCTTTTTATAGGCTACGTAGTCTAATACGTGTAAAGTTAAATTTGAAGTGAGGATGAAACAGGAGGAGCAATTGTGAAAGTAATCCCTTTATATAAAATGATTGTAAAAGAAGAAACGGATGTTTCCTTAGCGAAAAAAGGTGATCATGAAGCCTTTATGGCGCTTATACATACGGAGAAAGTGAAGATGTATCGCATTGCAAAGGCGATGTTACATGATGAGACAAACATAGAGGATGCGATACAGACAACAATTTTAAAAGCTTATGAAAATATAAAAAAACTAAAAAAAGAAGCGTTTTTTCAAACTTGGTTAATTCGAATTTTAATAAATGAGTGTAACAATATAATTAAGTCATATAAAAAACTAATTATAATCGAGGATCATGATAGTAGTATGGTAGCGTTCGACCGATATAAAGATATTGATCTTTGTAATGCCATTCAGTCTTTAACGGAAGAATTAAGAGCTGTAACTGTACTTTATTATTATGAAGATATGAATCAAGAGAGTATTGCGTCCCTTTTAGAAATTCCAAAAGGGACGGTTAAGTCAAGGTTGTCACGTGCAAGGGAACTATTAGAAGAGCGATTAAAGATGGAATAGGGGGTGTATAGAATGGATAGTGAAAAATCATTTGATGAGAAATTAAAAAAGAGAATAAAAGATGAAAATGTTATTTTACCGCCAAAGTTAAATGGAAAGATTAATGATACACTGCATAATCTTCCAGTAAAAAAGAAGAGTTACAGAGTTCATATGATGGTAATTAGTGCCGCGGTTCTAGCGCTTTCTATTGTTTCTATGTCTGAATTTTCTATACAAAGCTTTGCACAAAATGGTGGAGTATTTGAATATGTGAAGAAAAAGGCGTTTTCTGATTATGAAAATGAAGAAGAAATAAAATTGAATGTAAATTATCCAGATAAGGAAAAAATTCATATAAAGATGTTGGATTCAATTGATCATTTTAAAAATATTTCAGGACAATTTGAGGAATATTCTAGCTCTACAAGAATGGCTACAACATACAAGTATGCGATTGATACGGAGAAACAAAGAGGCATTGCATCTCAAGAAGATAAACGATTGAAAAAAAGAACGATTATATATAACGAGGGTAGAAAAAAAGAGTTTGATGATGAGAACTATACATATAAAGAGACAAAATGGAGCCCAGAGGAAAGAAATAATGAACTATTAAAACTAAATCCTACGGAAAGATTGTTGAGAAAATCAGGTGAGAGGAAACGGTATGATGGCGAATATGTGGGATTGGCTAAGCATAGTATTCAATCAGAATTCGCAGATTTGTTAATTCGATATAAAGATTGGAATTATAAAGAAACGAAATATCTAGGACTCGATTGTTACAAAATTGAAGGGGTAATTAATATAGAGATGCCTATTAGCGCCTCTGAAGATGTAAGAGGGAAATTTGAAATGGTTGTGGAGAAAAACACAGGGGTTATGTTAAAGTTTCTTAGTTTTCATGAAGGTATGATTCAATATTCAGTTACTACCGAATGGATACAAATAGATAAAGGGCTGAAAGAAAGTATGTTTCAAAAGGATAGCACGAAATATGAAAAAATGAAAAATATATTGGATGAATAGAAACAGGAGGAGAATAAATGGGGAATCATTCGTCTTTAAGAGAAGAGAAAAATAAGCGGAAATATAAAAAGACAACGATAATAAGTTTACTACTAGGAGTATTACTATTTGGCGGGGTTGGATATGGCACCTATGTATATATGAAAACTTCTAATCTTGTACAAAAATCTAATTTGAATTTAGCGCGTGGTGAAAAATCAAACTTACGTGAGAAAGCAGTAAAACCAATTGCAAACAATGTTTCACTTTTAATTATGGGCATTGATGAAAATCAAGAACGTCAAAAGGAGTATAGTGGTGCATTTCATACAGATGCGTTATTGCTGGCAACTTTTAATAAAGATGATAAGACAGTGAAATTAACAAGTATACCACGTGATACGTATACATATGTCCCGATTGAAAAGAAAAAGGATAAAATAACGCATGCATATGGAAGAGGGCTTGTTAAAAATGGTAAAGATGGAGGGCCACAAGCATCTGTTGAAGCAGTAGAAAAATTGTTACAAGTCCCCGTTGATTATTTTGTGAAGTTTAATTTTAGCTCATTTATTAAAATTGTTGATGGATTAGATGGTATTGAAATAGATGTCCCAGTTGAATTTACAGAACAAAATAGTAAAGATGAACCTGATGCGATTCATTTGAAAAAAGGACTACAAAAATTAACGGGAGAAGAAGCACTTGCGCTGGCAAGAACGCGTCATATTGACAGTGATGCAATGAGAGGGCAACGTCAACAACTTGTTATTGAAGCGATGTTAAATAAATTAAAAAGCGCAGGTTCGATTACAAAACTAGAGAAAATGGTTGAGGCGGTTGATGGTGATTTTAAAACAAATTTAGCCATGGATGATATTTTATCTTTTTATAAATATGGTTTAAATGGTTCAGTTGAAAAGACTCAATTAGCTGGTGATGATCTTTATTTACCTAATGGCCCAAATGGACAACGTGTCTATTACTATAATCCTAATAAAAAAGACCTACAAAGTTTGAGTGATACTCTTAGAACACATCTAGGATTAAGTGCGAAGCAGATTGAGGAGAATTAAAGCAGACGAAATGTCTGCTTTTTTATTAGCATCTATTCTATCTGTAATGAATGTTATCTTATTAGAAGGGTTAGCGCTACTACTTGGGGGAGATCGTTTCATGTCAGAAGCACGTGCTATCGTTAATTTAATTGGTAACGGTATTGCGACTGTAGTTGTTGCAAAAAGTGAAAATGAGTTTGATGATGAGAAGTATAAGAGAGTGGTAGAGGAAATCAAAAGAGAAAAAATTGCCGGGTAAAAAAAGTCAGTTTAGCTGACTTTTTTATTTTTGTAGAAAAGGTGTTTTTAGATATATGCATTATTTATTAGCAATAATTAACAAGTATTCAAGCGGTAAATGAGATGAAAGTGATTAAATCAACGAATGTGTATAAAGGAGAAATAAGGTTTGAACAACGTATGGCATTTTTATGAATATTACTGTAAAAAAATAATTTTTTAAAAATTTTCAATAATAATACTTTACAAAAATTAAAAAATTAGTAGAATAAGAAGTAGTAAGAATCGTCTGATAAATATATAAAGAAAAACAGAATTATCAGAAAATTCTTTAATAGCTATCGTTAAGAATTAGGGAGGGTACAAAATGAAAAAGAAACAAATGAAAAAACTAACAGCAGTTGTAGCACCAGTTTTAGCAATGAGCATGGCGTTAACAGCATGTTCTACATCAGGTGGAGATAAGAAGACAAGCACAAACTCTAGCTCTAGTGGAGATAGTAAATCTGAAGGAAAACTAGCAGCGAAACAAGTGCTAAATCGTACAGAAACAAATGAGATCCCAACAATGGATACTTCAAAAAATACAGATACATTAGGTTCTCAAATTTTAGGGAACACAATGGAAGGGTTATATCGATTAGATAAAGATAATAAACCAATCCCAGCTGCAGCAGAATCTAGCACAAAAAGTGAAGATGGTAAAAAATATACATTTAAACTACGTAAAGATGCAAAATGGTCAAATGGTGATCCTGTAACTGCAAAAGACTTTGCGTATGCTTGGCAACGATTATTAGATCCAAAAACAACTGCAGAATATGCGTTTATCGCATTCCCGATTAAAAATGCAGAGGCAATTAATAAAGGTGAAAAACCAGTAACTGAACTAGGAGTTAAGGCGGTAGATGACTATACATTAGAAGTTGAATTAGAACAAGCGGTACCATACTTCTTAAACTTAGTTGCGTTCCCATCGTACTACCCATTAAATGAGAAGTTTATAAAAGAAAAAGGGGATAAATTCGGTTTAGAGTCTGATACAACAGTATATAACGGACCATTTGTTCTTACTGATTGGAAGCACGAGCAAGGCTGGAAACTAAAGAAAAATGATCAATATTGGGATAAAAAGACTGTAAAATTAGATGAAATCAACTATAGTGTAGTAAAAGAAATAAATACAAAGGTCAACTTATTTGATACAGGTGCAATTGATTTCGCACTTCTATCAGGTGAATTCGTTGATAAATATAGAAATAACAAAGAGGAGTTTGGCACATACTCACAAGTAAGTACCTACTTCTTACGTATGAACCAAAAACGTGGTGGACAAGATACACCATTAAAGAGTCAGAAATTACGTGAAGCAATCGCGCTTTCTATCGATAAGAAAAACCTAGCAAACGTTATTTTAAATGACGGATCTAAACCAGCTGACTTCTTAGTACCGAAAGGGTTAGCGACTGGACCAGACGGCAAAGACTTCCAAGAAACATTTAAAAATGGTATCAAACCAGATGCGAAAAAAGCTGCTGCTGCATGGGAAGAAGCGAAAAAAGAACTTGGTAAAGACCAAGTTACAATTGAGCTATTAAACTATGATACTGGTAATGCGAAAAAAGTAGGGGAATATGTAAAAGACCAAATTGAGAAAAATTTAAAAGGTGTAACAGTTAATATTAAACTTCAGCCATTCAAACAAAAACTAAAACTAGAAACAGAGCAAGATTATGATATATCATATGCTGGTTGGGGACCTGACTATGCTGACCCAATGACATTCTTAGATATGTTCCAGTCTAAACATTCTCATAACCAAATGAGCTTCGCTGATCCGAAGTATGATGATATGATCAAAAAAGCTGGCACTGAATTAATGGGTGACGCGAAGAAACGTTGGGAAGAGTTAGGGAAAGCTGAGAAATTACTTCTTGAGCAAGATGTAGCACTTGTACCTTTATACCAACGTGGTGATGCATATGTTCTAAAACAAAATATTAAAGGTATTGTAAAACATAATATCAGTCCGGAATATAGCTTTAAATGGGCATATGTTGCTGAAAAATAAAAGAGTTGAAAAAGCATTTCAAAGTAGCTTAGCTACCTTGAAATGCTTTTTTGTATATTGGAAATTAAAATGTAAATTTGTAGTATAGCAAAATAGAGAAGAATAAGGAGTAAAGTATGTACATATGGTAGATGGGGGATAAATCATACTAAATTACGAAGTTTAAAATCAGAATATTTAAAATAAAACTATTTACAAATGCAAAAAAAAGAGTAGAATAACATTAGTTGTAATTTTCTGAAAAATATTTAACAAGGAGTCTCTCAAGGTTGGTAATGTACATATAATTAGGGAGGGTTAAAAAATGAAGAGAAAAAAAATGAAAAAATTAACAGCAGTTGTAGTACCAGTTTTAGCGATGAGTGTTGCATTGACAGCGTGCTCTAGTTCAGGTGGAGAAAAGAAAACGACTACTACATCTAATAGTGGGGAAGAAAAAACATCTGATATTAAATATGCAGCGAAGCAAGTATTGAATCGTACGGAAAATCAAGAAATTCCGACGATGGATACTTCTAAATCTACTGATACATTAGGGGCACAAATTTTAGGAAACACGATGGAAGGCCTATATCGTCTTGATAAAGATAATAAGCCAATTCCTGCTGCGGCAGAATCTAGTACGAAAAGTGAAGATGGTAAAAAGTATACGTTTAAACTGCGAAAAGATGCAAAATGGTCGAATGGAGATCCTGTAACAGCGAAAGATTTCGTTTTTGCATGGCAGCGCTTACTTGATAAGAATACTGCGGCAGAATATGCATTTATTGCTTACTATATTAAAAATGCAGAAGCGATTAATAAAGGTGAAAAACCTATAACTGAATTAGGAGCGAAGGCGGTAGATGATTACACGCTAGAAGTAGAATTAGAAAAACCGGTACCGTATTTCTTAAATTTATTAGCATTCCCATCATACTATCCATTAAATGAAAAATTCGTAAAAGAAAAAGGCGATAAGTACGGTTTAGAAGCAGATACAACTGTATATAACGGGCCATTTGTTATGTCTTCATGGAAACATGAACAAGGTTGGCAGCTGAAGAAAAATGATAAGTACTGGGATAAAAAGACTGTGAAATTAGAAGAAATTAATTATAGTGTTGTAAAAGAAGTAGCTACAAAAGTAAATTTATATGATACAGGATCAATTGACTTTACATTACTATCAGGAGAATTTGTAGATAAATATAAATCGAATAAAGATGAGTACGGTGAGTATGCAGAATCAAGTACATTCTTCTTACGTTTAAATCAAAAACGTAACGGACAAGATACGCCATTAAAGAGCAAAAAGCTTCGTGAAGCAATTGCATTATCGGTCGATAAAAAAGGATTGGCGAATGTAATTTTAAATAATGGATCAAAAGCAACGGATCAATTGGTTCCGAAAGGGCTTGCGACAGGACCTGATGGAAAAGATTATCAAGATACATTTAAAAATGGTCTGAAATATGATCCGAAAAAAGGTGCAGCAGCTTGGGAAGAAGCGAAAAAAGAACTTGGAAAAGATCAAGTTACAATTGAATTACTAAGCTATGATGATGGAACTGCGAAAAAGATTGCTGATTATGTTAAAGATCAAATTGAGAAAAATTTAAAAGGTGTAACGATTAATACGAAAATTCAGCCGTTCAAACAAAAATTAAAATTAGAGACTGCACAAGATTATGAAATCTCTTATGCAGGTTGGAGTCCAGATTATGCGGATCCAATGACATTTATTGATATGTTTGAATCGAAGAGCCCGTATAACCAAATGAGTTATTCAAATCCAAAATACGATGAAATGGTAGGAAAAGCAGGTAATGAATTAATGAGTGATGCGAAAAAACGCTGGGAAACGTTAGGGAAAGCTGAAAAATTATTCCTTGAAGAAGATGCAGGATTAGTTCCTTTATATCAAACAGGAAGATCGTACGTAATGAAACCGAATGTAAAAGGAATCGTGAAACATAACATCAGTCCAGAATATAGCTTTAAGTGGGCGTATGTAACTGAGGATGGCGGAAAAAAATAAAGTGAAAGCATTTCAAAAGTGGCTGAGCTGCTTTTGAAATGCTTTTTAGTATGTATAAGGGAATATATCTCGTTAGCCTATTGAGAAACGGATAGGGAATTAGGAAGATTCTATCGGAGGACATTAGAGAGAGTTCAGTAAGTAGTAAGACAGATGAATGATAGTAAGAGATCTCATGCTAATAAGAAAAATATAGAACGTAGTAATAGAGTGGAATAAGGGGAGGGATGTTTACATATAGTAGACGGGGGATAATTCATATAGTAGTTAAAACAACAAGTTACTATCACAAAAAAATAAATATTTAGAAAATTTACAAAAATACTTTACAAAACTCAGAAAGATAGTAGAATATTAATTAATAAGAATTTTCTGATAACGAAAGTTAATAGAGAATTTCTAAATGTTAATATCGTACATATAATTGGGGAGGGTACAAGAAAATGAAGAGAAAAAAGATGAAAAAATTGACAGCGGTCGTAGCACCAGTTTTAGTAATGAGTATGGCATTAACAGCTTGCTCTGGATCAGGGGAAAAAGATAAGGCAAGCACAACACCAAAAAGCGGTGAAAAAGAAGGCGGAAAATTAGCAGCGAAGCAAGTGCTGAATTTAACAGAAGCTCAAGAGATTCCATCTATGGATTCTGTTAAAGCAACAGACCAAGTATCGTTTCTTGCTTTAAACAACGTAATGGAAGGTTTATATCGCCTGGATAAAGATAATAAAGCAACACCAGGGGTTGCTGAATCATATAAAAAGAGTGACGATGGTAAGAAGTATACATTTACATTAAATAAAAATGCAAAATGGTCAAATGGAGAGCCTGTAACAGCGAAAGATTTCGTATTCTCTTGGAAACGTGCTGTAGATAAAAATACAGCAGCGGAATATGCATACATTATGTTCGATGTAAAAAATGCAAAAGCAATTAATGAAGGAAAAGCAGCGCTTGATACGTTAGGTGTAAAAGCTGTAGATGACTATACGTTAGAAGTAGAATTAGAAAATGCAGTTCCTTACTTTGTTGAATTAACTTCATTCGGAACATTCTATCCACAAAATGAAAAATTCGTAAAAGAAAAAGGTGCAAAATTCGGTTTAGAAGCAGATACAACATTATACAACGGACCATTTACATTAACAGACTGGAAACATGAAGAAGGTTGGAAATTAAAGAAAAACGCACAGTACTGGGATAATAAAACAGTTAAGTTAGAAGAAATCAACTTTAACGTAGTAAAAGATAGCGGTACACGTGTCAACTTATATGAAAGTGGACAGATTGACCGTTCAGGATTAGTATCTGAATTTGTTGACAAATATAAATCGAATCCAGATTTCTATACACAAAAAACACCATCAACGTTCTTCTTACGTTTAAATCAAAAACGTGGTGGTCAAGATACGGTGTTAAAGAACAAAGATTTACGTTTAGCAATTGCAAAGGCGTATGATAAAAAAGGTTTAACGAATGTTATTTTAAATGACGGATCTACACCTGCAGATTACTTAGTACCAAAAGAATTTGCTAAGAGTCCGGATGGAAAAGACTTCCGTAAAGAAAATGGAGATATTTTAAAAACGGATGTGAAAAAGGCAAAAGAGCATTGGGACAAAGCGAAAAAAGAGCTTGGAAAAGATCAAGTAACAATTGAGCTGCTAAACTATGATAGCGATAATGCGAAAAAAGTAGGGGAGTTCTTAAAAGGAGAGCTTGAGAAAAACTTACCAGGCTTAACAGTGAACTTGAAAAACCAGCCGTTTAAACAAAAATTAAAATTAGAATCAGATCTAGATTATGATTTATCTTACGCTGGTTGGGGACCTGACTACTTAGATCCAATGACATTCATTGATATGTTCGTTACAGATGGACCTCATAACCAAACTGGTTACTCAAATAAGAAATATGATGAAATTGTGGAAAAAGGTAAAGGTGAGCTATTAACGAAAACGAAAGAGCGTTGGGATAGCTTACTGAAAGCTGAGAAAATGTTACTTGAAGATGCAGCAATTGCACCATTATATCAACGTGGTGATGCAATTGTTCAAAGAGCAAAAGTAAAAGGAATTGTTCACCACCCAGTTGGTGGAGATTACAGCTACAAATGGGCATATATCGGTGAGGAAAAATAAGCTGAGGGGGCGCGTGATGCGCCCTTTTTTTATGCACTTTTCATTCTTCCTTGAATATATAAAATAAAAAAGGGAGAATCCCATGGAACGAAATACTTACATCGATTTCTTAGCTTATTACGGAATAGGAAGTGCTCATCCTGGTGGTTTTACGTTAACAAAACAATTGCTAGCACAACTGCCTCTTAGACAAGGAGCGGATGTCCTTGAGATAGGTTGTGGTACGGGGAAAACAGCGGCTTACATGACAAAAGAATTCGGTTATAAAGTAACAGCGATTGAAAAGAATGAAATTATGATTCAAAAAGCGAAAGATAGATGGTTGTTTGAAAGATTGAATGTACAATTGATTCAAGGTGATGCAGAGCATTTACCTTGTTTAAATGATTCATTTGAGTTTGTGCTTGGGGAATCGATACTCGCTTTTACAGATAAAGAAAGGGTTATATCAGAGTGCTATCGTGTATTACAGAAGGATGGTAAGCTTGTTGTCATTGAAATGATTATTAATACACATATTGAGAAGAGTGAGGAAGAAAAAATTGCCCAATTATATGGCATGAAAGAATTATTAACTGAGAATGAGTGGGTACAACTATTTCAGAAAGCAAATTTCAAAAGAATTACAATTGCTGGCGGTGGTACAATTGCAGAAACGATATCTAGCTATATAGAAGAGCCGGAATGGAATGTATCAACATATATTCCGAATGAGTTATATGAGGCATGGGTACAACATGAAAACGTACGACGTATGTACCAACATGTTTTAGGACACCGTATATTTATATGTGAAAAGTAGAGAAAAAGAGTTGGCTAAAGGTAGTCAACTCTTTACTATGTTAAATGAAAAATAATGCAGCTAAAGTAATTCCGAAGATGAAACCAAATCCAAGTTCAACGCCCCAGCCACAACCGCCACCCCAGCCGCCGCCACAATTACCGCAACCACGACCGCCACATCCACAGCTACTGAATCCACCACCGCAACCGAATCCGCAACTATCACATCTGCTAATGCCGCCGCAAAGATCACAACCACCGTTTGTATATGCGTCATAGTATCCGAATCCTGTATCAAAAGATGAGCGCTGTTGCATTGGTTCGATCCATACAGATTCATTTGTCACATCGATTATTTTGCCTAAATGAATGCGACCATCACGATCTTCAATTCGAACAACTTTACCGAAATAACGTCGGCACGTATCATAACATCTTTGTCTATGCATGTTCTGTCCTCCTTCCCCCTTACAGTAATACGATATGTAAGGGGGACAAGTGCGGCTTGTACGAATGACCTACCTATCATAATTGTTATATGAAAGGGGAAATATAAAGAAAGGATATAGTAAGGAGGGAAAGGCAATGAAATCTACAGATCAGTTTCAAACATACGAAGTACCGTGGAAAGAATTTATAGAAGCATTGCGAGATGAAATGAAGAAACAAGTAGGAGCGGATATTATTGATACAGTAGTTTGCAATTTAGAAGATGGATTTGAAGTGTATACATATATACAGGGGGATTTAGAGTTTGAATATAAAGAAGCGCTTGAAAGAAAATACGGAAGTGATGCTAAGACTCCTAATTTGTTAACGATTATGCTATTAGCCAGCATTTATAATACGAGTGAAGCGAATATACGCTTACATGCAGATAACAAAGATAATCCAATTGTTGAAGTATATGTGAAGCAATGAAACACGCTGTGAAAGGCGTGTTTTTTATTTATCCCGCTATTTTTGGGCAGTAAAACTCCTACCAAAAAATTTGGCTGGAGCAAAAAAGTTAGGGGGGAGCCATACTGTCCGTAAACGCCCCACTGATCAAAGTTTTACTTTATATAATAAAGTATTAGAAAATTAAGCATCTTAATTTAACGGTTACAGATGTAGTAGCTACTAGAGAATTTTCAGAAAAATATTTTGGATTAATTTGAAGTGGAACGAGGGGAAATGGCTTTGCAGTTATGCGTGATAAGGATGGGTTTATAATAAATTTAATGAAAGGGAAAGAAGTTCAGTATCCTAAAACATTTCATGTAGGGTTTCCGCAAGAAAATGAGGAACTAATAAATAAAATGAATCAAAGATTGAAGGGAGATGGATTTTTGGTTGAACCTCCTAAACATGCACATGCGTATACGTTTTATGTTGAAGCGCCTGGTGGATTTACAATTGAAGTAATGTGCTAATTAAAAAATCAAACTTTTTGTTGTGTGTTTTTAATATGAAAAGTAGGAAAAGTCTGTTTTAAGTATGAAGCTTAGACAGGCTTTTTTGCTTATATAATTGGATAGAAAATGCTATAAAGAATATTACCAAGTGTATATATATGTTTACATAATAAAGTTATGGTGGGTTAGTTGTCCTAAAATACAAGTCATATATCTTGTTTCCTCTCATAAATTTAAACATAGGAATTTGTCTACAAAGGTGGCGAAGCCTCATCATGAAAATTCGAATTTGTGCCACATTCATGTTGTTTCTATTTATATGGTTACATCCTTATTGGACTTTTGCAAAAGGAGAGGAGGCAAAGGAAAGGGTCGTTTCACTTGTATATGATGATTCGGGCAGCATGAGAAATAACGATCGCTGGAAATATGCCAATTACGCTTTGCAAAGTTTAGTTGCGCTATTAGATGAAAAAGATACATTTTCTTATGTTCCAATGAGCAAGCCGAATAATCCGTTAAACATTTCGTTAACGAAGGATAAAAGGCAAACAGAAATTGAAGGAATTGGAGCGTGGAAAACGTATTTAAATACTCCTTTTAGCGCAGTAGAGACGGCGATGCAATCTATAAAAAAGGAAGCAGATATAGATGGAAAACGTGAATTTTGGCTTATTGTATTAACTGACGGGGCATTTAATGATCTAGAAAAAGATAAAGTTGGCGGAAAAGAACAAATTACAAAGCAACTAACAGACTTTAAGAAAGAAATGGATGTAAAAAAGATATCTTTACATCCTATCTTAATTACGATGGAAGAGGATTTAGGGCAGCAAGAAAAAGAACAATTAAATACGTTTAAAGAAATATGGAAGAAAGAGATAAACGGAGTTACGATGCCGTCAAGCGGAGAGGACGGCATTGTAAAAAGTGTAAATCAAGTGGCAGCATTAGTTGCGAATCGTGATCCATTCTCCTCTGTTGAATCGATTGTAAAAACGAAAGTAGTAGGAAAGAAAGTAGAGATTACAACGCCGTTCCCATTAAAGCGTATGACGCTTGTACGACAATCGCCTTCGCTGTCTAATTATCAGGTCACACAAATTTCGAAACCATTACAGTTACAGTCTTCTTTTTCCATACATGCACCCGGAGAAGCGAAATTATTCGGAAATATAGTTCATATAAGCACGGAAAATCAGGAAGTCATTAAACCAGGAACATATACGATAGAAGTGGATCGGGATATTGAGAAAGAAGGATTGCAAGTACTTGTTGAACCAGCGCTTAACTATACGGTTTCTACTTATGACAAAGATGATAATAGTCAAAAAAATGTTGAAGAAATGTACGAAGGTGTTACTGCTGTTATTGAAGCAAAGCCTACTGAGTTACCAATTCAGTCTTCTTACTTTCAAGCAGAATTAGAAATAGACGGAAAACAATATCCGATGAAGTGGAACGATAAGAGGCATGTGTTTTATTACGAAACGAAGATTGGTAAAGGGTTAGTACGTGGAAAAGTTCATATGAATATAAAGGGATTTTACAGACAGACGAAAGAATTCAAAATTGAAACAACAGAAAAGCCAAAATTATCACTTCAAACTGTTACGAAAGATTATGAAGAAAAAGTAACGAATTTAGAGAATAGTAAACCGTTTATTTTACAACCAAAGTTAGATGGTAAGCTGATGACAGAAGGGGCTGTAAAGAAACTATTAAAATCTACTGGTGTCACATCTAAACAATCAATCAACTATGAAATAAAACAACGTGGTAATCAAATTTACGTTTATCCTCGTCCTTATTACTCCGACACATTCAATTTCACAGATACTGGCACCGTAGAAGCTACCATCGTTATACAAGATGCGAAATTACAAGAAGTAAAGAAGCAAATATCACTCCATATTCAAAGTGCGCCGTTTTATGAAAAGTATGCGCTTATTTTTAAGTTTGTCATTCCTATCACTTTATTGCTGCTAGTAGTAGGCATAATCGTTTTAGGATGGATTGTTCGTCCAAGATTTCACCGGAAAGCGCTATTGTATTACGAATGGGATCAAGAAGTAGCGAAAGATTGGTTATATCAATCTGAACCAGAATTACTTCGAAATAAATGGTGGAAACATTATTTTGGTATCCCATTTCGAGCAGAAAGAAAAACTGTGCAATCCGTTACGTTTATAGCGAAGAAAGGTTCGAAATCTGTCTTTGTAGCGAAAGAGTCACAAGTAGTAGGAATGATTATTGATGGGATGTTTATAACAGAGGAAGAAGTAGGAATGGAGCATAAGACACTATATCCAAATGAACTTTTATTAATTGATAGAGGATATGGTAAGGAGATTTACAAATATGAATGTGAATAGTAGGTAGGGATAAGAGGGGAGTCTTAGCTTTCTTTCCCTTTCTTTTTAAACAAGCAAGAATAGGAAGGTGGTTCACATGACATTACAAGTTCCAACGATA
This sequence comes from Bacillus cereus group sp. BceL062, assembly GCF_051780025.1. Classification (NCBI taxonomy): domain Bacteria; kingdom Bacillati; phylum Bacillota; class Bacilli; order Caryophanales; family Bacillaceae; genus Bacillus; species Bacillus cereus group sp. BceL062. The sequence goes on from NZ_JBPWGY010000014.1 coordinate 140,522, forward strand.
TTAATTGGATTAGGTGGAATCGGTAGTACTGTGACGCATCAAATATATGAAAAACTGCCTGAAGAGCGCCGAAAAAAGGTAGCGATGCACGTATTTGATACAGATGTGAATACATTGAGTAAATTTGATCATATTCGAAAGTTTAAGACACAAACGAGTTCAAGTAAAACGCCTAGAGAGTATATTGCAGGAGATCCAACGATTCCAGAGTGGTTTCCAATGGATCCAACTATACTTGATAAACCATTAACAGAAGGAGCAGGACAGTTACGCGTCATTTCACGTTTAGCGTTACGTGCTGCGATGAAAGAAGATAAATTGACGTCCTTTTGGCAAGAAATTGAGAAGATTTTTCCGGTTACAAGTGATCAAACGGAATATGGTGTGCGAGTTATTATTGTAACATCACTAGCAGGCGGAACAGGTTCGGGGATGTTTCTGCAAATTGCATTATATTTACGTGAAATGCTTCGGAAAAAACTGCAGCATCATAACATTTTAATACGCGGTGCATTTTTAATGCCTGATGTGTTAGTGAAGACGAGAACGGTTAGTGCGAAAGAATTTGAAACGGTGCAAGCAAATGGTTATGCGTCTTTAAAAGAATTGCATGCCATTACGCTCGGTTCAACTGGAGAATTATCAAAACGCGGTGGTGTAACGATTGAATTAGAATACCGTCCGGATCAAGTAGATGAGGATGGAAGAACGAATCATACGATTAAACAACATCATTTACCATACAATTATTGTTTCTTATACGATTACGAAAACTTACATGGACACCATTTACACAATTTATCGGATTATATGGAGCAGATGGCAAATACGATTTATTTACAGTTATTTAGTCCGATGTCCACAAGTCATTTTGCACAGGAAGATAATCAAATTCAGCAATTGGCAGAATCAAGCGGGAAAGGACGATATTGCGGGGCAGGAACAGCAAAGCTCATTTATCCATATGAACATGTGTTAAAATATTGTGCTTTAAAATGGGCTGTGCAAGGTTTAGACGAATCGTGGCTTCATTTGGATCAACTCTTTCAAGAAAAGAAGCAAAGGTACGACCAAGATGTAAAACGTGGTATGCAGCGTGAAAAGCCAGAGCGTGGCAAAAGTTATTTAGAGGATTTAGAACATCTTGCTACCCGTCCAGAACAAGCCCATATTTTCTATAGACAAATGTACAATGAAACGCGTGAAGGAGCAGAGGGCGGTAAGCTCGGAGTTGCGAAATCTAAACTGTTTTTAGAAGCTGTAGAAAGCTATGTACAGCGCACAGTGCAAAAAGATGAGGAATTAAATCGTTTGCAGCACGAGTGTAAAATTTCAGCTGCGAAACTAAAAATGATGGAACAAATGAAAGGAGAAGTAGCGAGAGTAGATCATGCGGTTCGTTTATATGCGTATGCGATTCCGAGCCGTGTACATGAACATGTAACGACACTTTTATATGACATGATTGAATCAGACCGTTTTTCACCAAGTGGGTCTGAAGGACAGTCCTATCAATTAAATACATGGTTTTTAAAGAAAACAGACCCTGTTCATCCAGTAGCAGCGCGTTTTATGTTATATGAAATTCGAAAGCAGTTAGTAGAAAAAATGAATCGACTACATGAAAATAATGAACAGAAGCGTAATGTAATTCAAAATTATGATAAAAAATTTAATGTAGGTAATATAGATGGAACGGTAACTGCTGTACGCCGCGTTGAAATCGCTCAGCAACAAGGTTGGTTTGGAAAAATGGTGAATAATCAACAACGTTTATTTAAAAAAGAATTTGAAGATATCGTAACGCAATATGTACACAAATTAAATGAGTACAGAAAAGAAATGCTGTTAGAACTCGTTTATCAATCGTTATATCAAGCAGTTAATAAAATGATTCAATATTGGGAAAGGTTTTTTGATAATTTACATGAAACACGTGAAAATTTATTGTTTGAAATTCAAAAAAGAAGTAAGGAGTTTGAAGGGAAAACAAACCCAACGAATGTATACGTATTAGCGGAAGAGAAGTTGCAAGAAAAAATATGGCAAGATATGCAGCAACATTTAAATTTAGGTGTATTGCCGAAAGATATATCAGCAGAAATTTATATGAGTTTGTATGGGGAATATTGTCGGGATGCGAAAACGGAAGAGATTCAATCGAAAAAGGTAGAAGATTTTTACCGTGAACATATATTGAGCTATTGTTATGATGAATTACAAGTACGTTATCGTGATAAATTAGAACTTAATATTATAGAGGCATTGCGAAAAGAAGCGGATTATAAGAAGCGTGATCGTGATGAATACGTTCGTGAAAAAATTGAAGATCTGTTCCATTTAGCTAGTCCATTCGTGCCGAAAGTTTCTCACCATAGGGAATTACAATATTGGGGTATACATCCAACTTTAAAGAAAGAACTGCAAGAAGAATTAATTCAAGAAATGTTTAAAGAAAAAGATACAGTACATGAAGCTTTTTCACCATTTGAAGTGATCTGTTACCGGGCACATTACGGTTTATCATTGCAAGATTTTCCTAAATTATCATCAGGACACATTGCGAACGGTTTTATGAATGATAAAGGTGACTACTTCCAATCATATTATCGCCGTGTGAACAAATTAAATAGTAAAAAATCTAGTTTAACGCCGCATTTAGATAAGTATTGGCACTTACCAGCCTTTATGCCCGACTTGAATGCGACTCAAACGAAGTTAGACTACGATAAATGTAATCGTGCCCTTCTATATGCGTATATGTATCGCTGGATTAGTTTAGTTGCTGTTGATGGGCAGTTTGTGTATCAATATAACGGCGTTGGACGTAGCTTCTTAATTCAGTCGATGGGGAAAAATATTTCAAGTGAAAGTTATAAATTACACAGAGCATTACTTCATAATCCGTTTATTTATGAAAACATCTTGTCCAGATTTGAAGAAGAGCAAGAAAAGGCAATGATTCAAGGTGGACATTTATATACACATCCGTTCGTATTAGGAGCTCAAGATGTAAGATGGCTTAGAAAAGAACATGTTCACAATCTTTTAGATATGATTTTAATGTATGACCGTGAAGCGAAGTATGATCCGACGTTAGAAGAAACGTCAGATGAATTATTAAGATTATTCCTTGATGAAATCGAACTATACTTTCAAAACTATTACGGTACAGGTGCCGATATGGTTGCGAAGAAAGAGAAAGAAATGTTTATTAAACAATTGTGGGATCGTTCGTATGCAAAAGGGTATGTGGATCCGAATAGCGCTCCTTATAAAAAGTGGCAAAATTTATTAAGTGTTCAAGATGAAGAAGAAACGCCAAAAACGAATGTATAATGAATGAAAAGGGAATCCTTAAAAGTGGCAATACAACTTTAGAAAAGAGGGATTCTGATGCCGTTTTTAGGAAGTGTATATCAAATATTTGGATTGTATCCAGAACTTTATTATGGAATGATTTCAGCTGAGATAGAAGAAGCTCAGAAAGAGAATCTTGAAAATAGTAGTGCAGAAGCTGAAGTGAAAGAATAAAAAAAGTGCAGATGAAAATCTGCACTTTTTTATTCGCTTAAAAAGGTTACATAACTTCAAATGAATTATTATTTAAAGATAGTATTTTGATTAAAGGTATGGTGATTTTATTTGAATTCTATGTAATGAAAATTGTATAAAAATCAGTGAGGGAAAATGAATGTGAACATAAAAACAGAAAAAAACAATGTTTTCGAGAAAATAATTATGTTTAAAAATAACATTTGATACATAATTAACCGTCTTTGTTTAATTAATTATATTGTTGACAATATAATTAATTGTATGATAAATTCAATCAGCATTCTTAGAGATGTATTTTCGCAATAATTATTTTTAAAATTTACTATGAGTTAAAAAGATTGATTTTTCTGTTTTTAAGATTGCTAAGTCTATAAGAGAAAAGGAGTAAATTGTGTATAATTTTATTTTCTAAACAGAACAGTAATAAAGATTGTAATTAGTAAGAGATAAACTTGAAAAAGAGGTTTCAATGAATGAGTCTTTTAATAAAGAAAACAATGGATGAAGAAAAGAAAAAAGTATTGAATCAAACTTTAGGAGCGATTGATTTAACTCTTTTAGGAATTGGAGCGATTATTGGTACAGGGATTTTTGTATTAACTGGTATCGTAGCGGCGAAACATGCTGGTCCAGCGATTGTATTATCATTTATATTAGCGGCCATTGTATGTGCATGTGTAGCTTTCTGTTATGCTGAATTTGCATCTGCAGTTCCAGTTTCAGGAAGTGTATATTCGTATACATATATGACATTAGGTGAGATTTTTGCATTTATAGTTGGTTGGTGTGTGATGTTGGAGTACTTATTAGCAACTTCTGCGGTGGCAGCAGGATGGTCAGCTTATTTTCAGTCATTGCTACTAGGGTTTAATATTCACATCCCTACAATCTTTGCATCAGCACCTGGCATGGGGAAGGGTGGAATTATTGATTTACCAGCAGTTCTAATTATTTTAGTTGTAACATTTTTATTAAGTCGTGGTGCAAAAGAAAGTGCCCGAATTAATAATATAATGGTTATTATTAAACTGGCTGTTATTGTAGGATTTATTATTGTAGGGACACAATATGTAAAACCAGAAAATTGGCAACCATTTCTACCGTTTGGTTTTCACGGTGTGGTAGGAGGAGCAGCCACTGTATTCTTTGCTTTTTTAGGATTTGATGCAGTTGCAACAGCTGCAGAGGAAGTGAAGCGTCCACAGCGTAACGTACCGATTGGGCTACTTGTTTCTTTATTCATTTGTACCGTTCTATATGTAGGAGTTTCATTCGTGTTGACTGGAATGGTTCCGTTTACGGAGTTGAATGTTGCTGATCCAGTTGCATATGCGTTGCGCACTGTAGGAGAAGATAGAATTGCTGGCTTGTTATCGGTGGGGGCAATAGCGGGGCTAACGACAGTTCTGTTAGTAGCTATGTTTGCATTTGTTCGTGTATCTTACTCGATGAGTCGAGATGGGTTATTACCAAAAAGACTTTCCAGTGTTCATAAACGTTTACAAACGCCATTTTTTAATACATGGGTTACAGGCATACTAGCAGCTTTATTAGCGGGATTAGTGGATTTGAACTTATTGGCTAATTTAGTGAATATGGGAACGATAACAGCATTTGTTTTTGTATCTATAGCTGTCATTGTACTAAGGAAGACACATCCTAATATGAAAAGACCATTCCGTGCGCCCCTAGTACCTTTTTTACCTATCGTTTCAATAGTAAGTTGTATATATTTAGCTTTGAACCTTTCTAAGCTTACTTTAATTAGTTTTGTGGCATGGATTATAATCGGTGTTTTTATATATTTTATATACGCAAAAAAACATAGTAATGTTAGAAACGGAAATAGAGTATAGTCTGTTGAAATAATACTTGTCATGTAAATGAAAACACGCTATCTGTTCTTTATACTTATAAGAACAGATAGCGTGTATTTTTTATTTAATAATCCCACTTTCTAAAATTTTGATAGTCGGTGTTACTTTTGCGCTAGCTTTGGAAAAGGAATTAGGCCAATCGTCTTCAACCTTCTTCCATTCTTTATATTGAAAAGCCCTCGCATAATCACCAAATCCGAATGGATCCAGTTGCTGTTTTTGAATTTTGTGAATTAATTCGTTTAAATCTTTGTTTAGTTGTTTTGCGATAAGTGAAGTTAATTTCTTTTTATCTTTATCTAAATCCATATTGAATGTAATCTCAGATATAGCAATTTTTAAATTCATTTTAATATTAAATTTGAAATGGTTATCGCTATAACCTGAACGAATGTTACGATTCATGCTAAGAACATTTATAGTTACGAAATCGTTGCCTTCTGTATCTTTTAAATTACTATTACTTTCAACTCGAGTAGAAAGGATCTTCATTGTAAGAGAAACTGGTGTATTAGCCTTCTTTTGTAATAGAAGAAGAAGTGCGCTTTCATAACGATTTAATGACATTTTATAAATTCCACGAGAAGTTAGTAGTGCAGAACCGGTAACGATAACATCTTTTTTACCTTTTTTTATTTCTGAAATAGCAGGTGTTATACCTTTATTAAACGTTTGCCTGTGAAATTCATGAAATGTCGTAAAAACGGTCCGATTGTACAGTTTGTTCGTATTAATTAAATCAGTTAAGTACTCAGGAAGAGCAGGCTTATCTTTAAAGTTATTATATATAACAGAGGAAATGGGACCATTTACTGCAACCAAACGCATATTTCCAGTGTTTTTAGGGTCGCGATACCAAACATCAAGGTAAGGCATAGCACCTTCTTGTTTTAAAAAATTATTGCTAAATAAAATGAGCTGTAACTTTTCTGTAGAAACTAGACCGTTGCTTGAACTATTAAACGTTGCTTTTGCTTCTCGAGGGGTATGTACTTTCGCTACATGGGTTTCGTATTTTTTCTCTACATCTTCATTAAAAATAGGGTTTACATGGTACACAATTAATTTACCTTTTGCTTTTGCGTCAAACCCGTAAATTAATGAAATCGATTGTTTTTCTAAGTCGAGCCGATCGCCACAGCCTGTTAAAAAGATTATGAGAAAGCAAAGTATAGTGAAATGAATAAAGCGTCTCATTTAAATTTGTCTCCTTTTCCAATACTGATAAAGTGTCATGTATAAGAGAAATACGACTGGGAATAGAAAAACGATAAAATAACTTGTAGTTCCCCAAAATTCCCGTAAGGCACTTATTTGATAAGAGGAAGGAGTATAAAAGAATAAAACGAAAACACACCCGAATAATAAAAACCAAACAGGTAATGAATTGCTTTTTTTGTTAAGTAATTGATTGATTCCATCTGAAGCAGTGAAAATATAAGGAATGCAAGAATCAAAAATAATAAAGAGATAAAATGACAAAAAGATAATTTCAAAGCGCTCAAGAAATGAAAAGTGAAATGGTGTAACAAGAGAAAGAGTGGGCCATAAAAACTTTGTAATACCATCTGGGCTAAAATAAACAAAAGAGACGAAAGTGACTTGAAGATAAACAAATAGTGTAATTAGATTTGCAAGAACAATTCCTTTCTTTGCAGATGATTTGTTACTAAGGTAAGGATAAAGGACAAATGCAAACTCAAATCCGAGAAACGCAATAATAGTTGATTTTACAGTGTGTAAAACTGGCATCCAACCTTCCTTAAGAAGAGGAAGAAGGTAAATCCAATGACTATCTTTAAGAGGGATAAATAATAGCAATGGCATCCACAAAGTAAATAGAACAGTAAAAACAGCGTAGCGACTTATAATGAGAACACCTTTACATGCTAGCATAACCATTGGAATAGAAAGCAAAATCATAATTAAAAACATTGGAGATCTAGGTAAAATCCAAATATGAATGACATATAAGAGGGAGAATATTAAAGAAACAGCGGCAAGTACAGCATATAAAATCCAAAGAAGCATTGCGATTTTTCCCAGCCAGTTCCCTAAATAACGTGTTAATACATCAAGTAAAGAATAACCAGGATGTTTCGCCATAATTTGTATAATGCAAAGACTTACACAAGTCGTTATAGCCCATCCAATAATAATTGACATCCAGCCATCGGTATTCGCTCCTTGTGCAACTTCACGAGGAAGTGTGAGGACGCCGAAGCCAACTTGAACACCACTAATTGTTAGAATGTATTGAAATAAAGTGATCTCCCTCTTTGCACGATTTGTCACTTATTTTCCTTCCTTTCTTTCACGTCTCGTTGTCGGTTTTCTTGTTTTAAGTTAAGAGAGAGCGGTCGTTTTTTCATTACTTTCCATGGTAAACGTATAAGAATGTCTTTTAAATCCGAAGCAAATGACGGAGAAAAAGGACTACCATATGGTACACCAAGTGATTCCATAGAAAGAATATGGATGATGATAACTGCCATCCCAACCATAATGCCAATGACACCAAATAAAGAAGCAATTAGCATCATTGGGAATCGAAGTAGCCGAATCCCTGCAGACATTTCCATGTTAGGGATGATGAAAGAAGCGACTGCAGTAATGGATACGACGATAACCATAACGTTACTTACAATTCCTGCTTGCACTGCAGCCTGTCCAATTACAATTCCTCCTACGACGCCGATCGTTTGTCCAACGGGACCCGGAAGCCGAACCGCAGCTTCACGGAGCATTTCAAGTACTAATTCCATCAAAAGTGCTTCTAATATAGGTGGAAAAGGAATTTTAGCACGAGACTCGCCGATTGTTAACAATAATTTAAGCGGAATCACTTCATAATGAAAGGAAATCATAGCAATATAAAGAGCAGGAGCAAAAATTGCAATAAATAATCCTGTGAAACGAAGGAGACGTATAAAAGATGGAATCATTGGCCTGAAGCTGTAATCATCTATTGTTTGAAAAAAAGCTGAAAAGGTCATAGGTCCAATTAATACGCCGGGTGAGCGATCTACAACAACAGCGATTCGCCCATTCAAAATGTGATGGGCCGTCGTATCAGGACGTTCGGTTATTGATAATTGTGGAAAGAGCGTGTATGAATTATCTTCAACAAAATCTTCTAATTCACCGGTAGTAAGAATAGCATCCACTTTTATTGATTCAATGCGGCATGTCATTTCTTGTATGACATCTTCGTTTGCGATGTCTGCTAGGTAAAGTAAAAAAACTTTAGAACTTGCTCGCTCGCCAACGGTGAATTCCTTCACCTTTAATTCGCGATTTGGGATATATCGGCGAATAAGAGCGAGACTGTCGCTCGCTACTTCATTAAATCCTTCATGTGAGCTTTTTATTGATGTCTCTGTTGTAGGTTCTTCAATGCTTCTTTTTGGTGCCGCTTGCGTATCTAGTTCTAAAGCTGATAGTTGCCCATCTATAAATAAAATACTTTTACCATGTAAAAGGGATTGTTCAATGTCTGTCCACTTCTGAACCTTTTTTATATTTCCGATAGAAACGGAAGATTCCCAAAAATCGTCCTCATTCCACTCTTTAAATAAAAGAGGACGAAGAATATCTACATTAATAACAGTTTTATCTACAAGTCCTTCCATATATATAAGAGCAGCCTCTTGGCCGTTTTTTAACGGAAAAGTACGTGTAATTAATTCTGGAATACCACTAAATAACTTGGACAAGTGTTTTAAATTAAGTGGAAGAGAAGAAGAAATAGGTTTATGTAATGTATGATCAGCTTGCTCTTGTGCAGAAAAAGATTTTTCACCGCGTATCCATTTGTTAAAAGACCCCATTTGTTCACTTTCTCCTTGTTATGTTTTATCCCGGATTAACGGGCTGCCCGTAAAAGCCCGATTGGTTAAGGCTGATTAAAGTTTCACTTTATATGGGTTATTATGGATAGTTGCATGCAGACATATGCGTAGTTTAAATTACATATTGTATATTTTCAACTTTAACGTTATAATAATAGTGTTAAAGATGGAATCGTGATATGACCTGTTATGAATCTATCGTTTTATTTATGAATAAATGGATTGGTATTTTAGCAAGATGTGCTAATACACTACTCCACCATGATGATAACGTGCCCAAAATGTGGTGCGTATATTTTCGTGGTGGAGTTTTTTTATTCTCAAAAAGGGGGAAAGACCATGAATGACAACATGGTTCATATTACAATTGACGGAAAAAAGTATACAGCGGAGCCCGGTTCAACGATATTAGGCATCATTAATGACAACGGGATTGAACATCCGCAAATTTGTTATGTACCAGAAGTAGACCCTATTCAAACGTGTGACACTTGTATTGTAGAAGTTGATGGAAAGTTGATGAGATCTTGTTCGACAGTGGCGACGGAAGGTATGAACATTGAACTCGGTTCTGGTCGTGCGAAAGAAGCACAAACAGAGGCGATGGATCGATTATTAGAAAACCATTTATTATATTGTACGGTATGTGACAACAATAATGGGAACTGTAAACTGCATAATACTGCAGAATTAATGGAGATTGAACATCAAAAATATCCTTACGAACCAAAAGTAGATGTAAGTGAAGTTGATATGACTCATCCGTTTTATCGCTACGACCCTAATCAATGTATCGCATGTGGTCAATGTGTAGAGGTGTGCCAAAACTTACAAGTAAATGAAACGATATCTATCGACTGGGAAGCCGAGCGTCCTCGTGTTATTTGGGATAATGGCGTAGATATCAATGATTCTTCATGCGTGAGCTGTGGGCAATGTGTAACGATTTGTCCTTGTAATGCTTTAATGGAGAAATCAATGCTTGGTGAAGCTGGATTTATGACGGGATTAAAGCCGGATATTCTTGAACCGATGATAGATTTAATTAAAGAAGTTGAGCCTGGATATAGCGGTATTTTTGCGGTATCAGAAGTGGAAGCGGCCATGCGTGAGACTCGTACGAAGAAAACAAAAACAGTATGTACATTTTGCGGTGTCGGTTGTTCATTTGAAGTGTGGACGAAAGGGCGTAAAATCCTTAAAGTACAACCATCTTCAGATGCGCCAGTTAACGCAATTTCAACTTGTGTAAAAGGGAAATTTGGTTGGGACTTCGTAAATTCTAAAGAACGAATTACGAAACCATTAATTCGTAAAAATGGAACGTTTGTTGAATCTACATGGGAAGAAGCACTGAATGTAGTTGCAAATAAATTAGGCGCTATTAAAGAAGAGTACGGCAAAGGTTCTATCGGATTTATCTCTTCCTCTAAAATTACGAATGAAGACAATTATGTCATTCAAAAATTAGCTCGGCAAGTATTTGGAACGAATAATATTGATAATTGCTCACGTTATTGCCAATCACCAGCAACGGATGGTTTATTCCGTACAATTGGTATGGGCGGTGATGCAGGAACGATTAAAGATATTGCGCAATCTGGTCTTGTTATTATTGTAGGATGTAATCCGACAGAAGGTCATCCTGTTTTAGCTACACGTATTAAACGGGCCCATAAATTACACGGACAAAAGTTAATTGTAGCGGATCTTCGTAAAACAGAAATGGCAGAGCGATCAGATGTCTTTATTAGTCCAAAACAAGGAACAGACCAAGTATGGTTAATGGCTGTTGCGAAATATATGATTGATCAAGGTTGGCATGATCAGGAGTTTATTAATGAAAATGTAAACTTCTTTGAAGATTTCAAAGAGAGCTTAAAAGAATATACACTTGAATATGCAGAAGAAGTAACAGGTATTTCAACAGAAACACTTATTCAAATGGCTGAAATGATTCGTGATGCAGATGGTACATGTATCCTTTGGGGTATGGGGGTAACGCAAAATACAGGTGGTTCTGATACTTCCGCTGCAATTTCAAACTTACTTCTTGCAACAGGGAATTATCGTCGTTCAGGTGCAGGTGCCTACCCACTTCGAGGTCATAATAACGTACAAGGTGCTTGTGATATGGGAACTTTACCAGGATGGCTTCCTGGATATCAGCACGTTACGAACGATATGGAACGTACGAAATTTGAAATGGCTTACGGAGTGGAAATTGATAGTGAACCAGGTCTTAATAATATTGAAATGCTTCACGCGATTGAAGAAGGAAAGATGAAAGCTATGTATCTTGTCGGAGAGGATATGGCTCTTGTAGACTCGAATGCAAATCATGTACATGAAGTGTTATCAAGCCTTGATTTCTTCGTTGTACAAGATGTTTTCCTTTCTAAAACTGCTCAATACGCAGATGTTGTATTACCGGCAGCACCATCTCTTGAGAAAGAAGGTACTTTCACAAATACAGAGAGACGTGTGCAAAGATTGTATCAAGTTATTCCTACGCTTGGTGATGCGAAGCCAGACTGGTGGATCGTGCAGGAGATTGCGAATAAATTAGGTGCAAACTGGAATTATAGTCACCCAAGTGAAATTTTTGCTGAAATGGCAAGCTTATCACCGCTATTCTCACAAGCAAACTATGAAGTACTTGAAGGATGGAATAGTTTCCATTGGGGAAGTTTTGATGGAACGAATACACCGCTACTTTTCCAAGATGGATTTAATTTCCCAGATAAAAAAGCGCGTTTTGCGATTGCTGACTGGGTACGTCCAGCTGAATTCCCAGCGGAGTTCGACCTTCACATTAACAACGGTCGTATGTTAGAACATTTCCATGAAGGAAATATGACAAATAAATCAACAGGTATTCAAACGAAAGTACCTGGCGTTTTTGTTGAAGTTTCTCCAGAACTTGCAAAAGAACGTGGCGTGAAAACAGGTTCATTAGTGCGCCTTGTTTCTCCTTTTGGAGCACTAAAATTACGGGCACTTGTAACGGATCGTGTAAAAGCGAATGAGTTATATGTACCGATGAACTCTACAGATAATGAATCGGCAATTAATTTCTTAACAGGCCCTGCTGTTGACGTACGTACGAATACACCTGCTTATAAACAGACGAAAGTGCGCATGGAAGTGTTAGAAGTTAATGGCGAAAATCCGATGCCAAAAGCGAACCCGCGTAATAAAAAACGTCATCCTCAAGCTGGTATTGAGGTAGATCGTAAGTGGGCACGTCCAGGGTATGTACATTTAACGGATAAGTAGGGAGGAGAAAAAATATGGCTGCACCTATTAAAACGATTCAAAAACATGAATTAACTGAGGAAGAAATAAAACAGCAAAAGTTAGAGGATTTAAAGGAGCTTCTAGCTAATAATGAAGAAGCTTTAAATCAAATGTTTCATATTGTCGGGGAATTAAATGATATTGGCATGCTAGAAGCAGCAAATTCTATGCTGAAAGCGAAAGAACCAATCGCAAAGATCGTTCTCGGTCAAGTAACTCGTAAACCTGTTACAAATTTAATTAATAATATGATGGGTGCTGCAGGTGCTTTAACAGAACTTGACCCAGAACTTACGAAAAAACTTATAGGTAGTTTATTAGTAGGACTGGAAGAAGGTAATGAGCATCTAGAAAGTAATAAAAAAGTGGGGATATTCGATCTTATGAAAGTATTAAAAGATCCAGATATTAACCGTGCTATCGGGTTTGGTCTTCATTTCCTAAAAGGTATGGGTAAAGGATTAAAAGACGAATAAACTTCATGAAGTTTACCTTTTCGCCCAAATATTTGTACGAAATAGTTTGGGCGAAAAGATCATTTTGGTAAAATATATAATAAAGTAAAATGAGGCTTTTAGGAGGTATGATTTTATGATGAAAAAGGTACATGAATTTAATGATATGATAAGAAAACTCCGAAAGGAACTATTCGGAAAAGGACCAGAACGAATTCATACTGTATTTGCTGAAAATATGGCGATTGCAACACTGTATGGGAACTTAACACCTACAGAGAAATTCATTTCAAGTACGATGGATGGCGCGGAAATGGTTCATATGGCTAGAACGAAAATGATCCAAGAAGTTTACGCTGCGAATTCTCGTGAACATTTGGAGGAACTTGTTGGAGCGAAATTAGTGAACTTATTTTCAGATATGAAAGTAGAAGAAGATATTGCTGTTTCGGTATTTGTTTTTGATAAAAATATAACGTGAGAGAAGGATACTGATCGTGAAACCGATACAGGTAGAAAGAGAAGTTTTCCGTTATGAACAAGGGGTGTTTAAGCATATAGAGGACAGCATTGTAACAGAGTTTCCAGTCACAATTAAAATGAACGGACAGGAGTTTGTTACAATGGTTAGTACTCCAGAATATATAGAAGATATGGTAATAGGCTTCTTAGCATCTGAAGGAATCATTCGGAAGTATGAAGATATTGATGACATATGGGTACAGGAGAAAGAAGGATTTGTACATGTAACGACAACAAAAATAAACCCGTATTACGAACAAATGCAAAATAAACGTTATATTACTTCGTGCTGTGGTATGAGTAGGCAAGGGTTTGTTTTTGCAAATGATGCACTAAGCGTAAAGAAAATGAATGGTGTCCATGTAAAGGTTGCTGTCGAAGATTGTTTTCATTTAATGAATGAAATGCAGCAATCTGCGGATACATTTCGACATACTGGCGGAGTGCATAACGCAGCTTTATGTGATGTAAATGGTATTATTTTAGGCCGAATGGATATTGGTAGGCATAATGCGCTAGATAAAATTTACGGTTATTGTTTAAAAAATAATATTTCTATAAAAGATAAAATCATTGTTTTTAGTGGTCGTATTTCTTCAGAAATATTATTGAAAGTTGCAAAAATCGGCTGTGAAATTATACTGTCAAAATCAGCGCCAACTGAATTAGCTTTGCAGTTAGCGGAAGAGTTAGGGATTACTACGATAGGGTTTATTCGTAATCAGTCTTTAAATATATATACGCATCCAGAACGTGTTTTAAATATAAAATAAGTAAAAGTGAGGCAAGGAAGATGAAATCAATTACATTAGACAAATTGCATCGTCCGTTAAAGGATTTACGTATTTCAGTTACTGATCGCTGTAATTTTCGCTGTCGATATTGTATGCCAGAAGAAATATTTGGTCCTGATTATTCGTTTTTGTCTAATGATAAAATTTTATCTTTTGATGAGATTGAAAGGATAACACGTATTTTCGTTTCTTTAGGTGTGAGAAAGTTACGGATTACAGGCGGAGAGCCGTTACTTCGAAGAGGGCTTCCAGAGCTTATTGAGCGGCTTAATAAAATAGATGGTGTGGAGGATATCGGTTTAACAACAAATGGATCGTTACTTAAAAAGTTTGCACCTGATTTATATAAAGCGGGGTTATCACGTGTGACAGTTAGTCTGGATTCCTTAGAAGAAGAGCGCTTTTTCTATTTAAATGGTAATAGAAGCAAAGTGCAAAGGGTTCTTGAGGGTATACAGGCTGCGGCTGAAGTGGGTATGAAAATTAAAATAAACATGGTCGTTCAAAAGGGGAAAAACGAACAGGACATCTTGCAGATGGCGCAATACTTTAAGGAAAATAAGCATATTCTTCGTTTTATTGAGTATATGGACGTTGGAAATTATAACGGTTGGGAGTTAGGTGAAGTTATTTCCAAACAAGAAATAGTAAATACAATTCGTGAGGTTATGCCGTTAGAACGGATAGAAGCAAATTATCCAGGTGAAGTAGCAACTAGGTACCGTTATATAGGCAGTGATGAGGAAATAGGTATTATTTCATCTGTAACTGATTCTTTCTGCTCATCATGTACGAGAGCTCGCATTTCTGCAGAAGGAAAATTGTATACTTGTTTATTTGCTTCTAAAGGAAATGATTTGAGAGCATTGCTTCGATCGGGGGATACGGATGAGGAAATTACAGCTGTAATTCACGACATTTGGAATAATCGAGAAAATCGATATTCAGACGAACGCTTAAGTCATACTAATAAGAAAACAATGCCTAAAATTGAAATGTCACATATCGGTGGTTAATATATAAGGCTGACATAATAGTGGAAAATGGAAAGTGTGCAAGAGATGTGGACTGTCTATTTCATAGTAAAAGTGATGATTGATCTCTCTGTAAAAGATGTGCAGAGACATTAAGCAGCATTCAAAAACCTTTATTTTGAGGAGGTTTTTTGAAGCTGCTTTTTTATTTGGAGAAAATGGAGGAATTGGTAATGGCATTTCATAAACCGGAACAAATTGCTGAACTCGTAATCGAGGCCGGTGTTCAAAAAGTAAGCCAGACGCTGCCAGCAATGCTTATTCTCGGTTTTTTAGGAGGAGCATTTATATCATTAGGATTTTTACTTAACATTCGAGTTTTAGGTAATTTGCCGGAGCATTGGGGAAGTTTAGTGAATGTTTTAGGAGGAGCAGTGTTTCCTATTGGGCTTATGCTCGTAGTGTTAGCAGGAGGAGAATTGATTACAGGAAATATGATGTCACTGTCTATGGCGCTTTATGCAAAGAAAATTACATTGATAAGTGTACTGAATAATTGGGCTTGGATTACTGTAATGAACTTTGTTGGTGCAATTTTCGTTGCGTATTGCTTTGGACATCTTGGCGGATTAACAGAGGGAGATTATTTAAATAAAACGTTAGCGATAGCGGAAGGGAAGTTACAAGAATCGTTTGGGAGAACTTTAATTTTGGCGATTGGTTGTAATTGGCTCGTTTGTCTTGCGCTTTGGCTCGCTTACGGGACGAGTGATTTTGTCGGAAAGATAATTGGGATTTGGATTCCAATTATGGCATTTGTAGTGATTGGATTTCAACAAGTAGTAGCAAATATGTTTGTCATATCAGCGGTTATTTTTGCAGGTCATCTGACGTGGCTGGACCTTGCTAAAAACTTTGTTCCTGTTTTTATCGGAAATGTCATTGGAGGAGCTGGATTTGTAGGGTTTGCTTACTTTGCTTGTTATCAAAAACAAGACTCTAATGTGAAATAGATTTCTTGAAAGGAAGGGTATGCAATGGAGGAGCGGTATTCTCGGCAACAGTTGTTCAAACCAATCGGGAGTAAAGGGCAAGAAAAAATTCGGAATAAGCATGTGTTAATTGTAGGAGCAGGTGCATTAGGAAGTACAAGTGCAGAAAGTCTCGTGCGTGCAGGTATTGGTAAGTTGACAATTATTGATCGTGATTACGTAGAGTGGAGTAATTTACAAAGACAACAACTTTACTCTGAAGAAGATGCAAGAGGGAAAATCCCGAAAGCAATTGCTGCTAAAAAACGGTTGGAACAAATTAATTCAGAAGTACAAATACATGCTTTCATAATGGATGCAAGTGTAGAAAACATGGAAGGGCTATTAGAAAATGTCGATGTAATCATTGATGCTACAGATAATTTTGATATTCGATTTATCATAAATGATTTATCACAAAAACATAATATTCCGTGGGTATATGGATCTTGTGTTGGATCGTACGGTATGAGTTATACGATTATTCCGCAAAAAATGCCGTGTTTACATTGTGTACTGAAGAATGTTCCCGTTATAGGTGTGACGTGCGACACGGCTGGGATTATTAGTCCAGCTGTTCAAATCGTTGCGGCATATCAAGTGGCAGAAGCACTCAAAATTTTAGTGGAAGATTACTCAGTAATTAGAAAGACGTTTTTCATGTTTGATATATGGAGTAATCAAAATCATTTTATAAAACTAGGAAAAATAAAAACGGACAATTGTCCATCGTGCGGTTTAAATCGAGCTTATCCTTATTTATCATACGAAAACCAAACGAAGGTAGCTGTTTTATGCGGAAGAAATACAGTTCAAATAAGATCAGTAGAAAATAGGCAATACAATTTTGATGACGTAGAAAAAGTATTAAAAAAACTTGGGAAAGTAGAGCGGAATCCATATTTACTATCTTGTCAATTAGAGGATTATCGCGTCGTTATTTTTCAAGATGGTCGTGTGTTCATTCATGGTACAAACGAAATTCCAAAAGCGAAACAACTATATTATCGCTTATTCGGTTAATAGAAAGGGTTGTCAATAATGGAAAGAAGAGTGCCAATTACGGTTGCAGAAGCTATTCGAAAAGTGATGGAATTTGCTAACAATGGTTTAAAAGAGCTACTACCTATTGAATTAGCTTACGGACGTATATTAGCGGAGGATTTAGTAGCTGATCATGACGTACCTTCATTCAATCGTTCACCGTATGATGGGTTTGCTATTAGAGCAGAAGATACGAATTTAGCGAGTTATGAAACGCCAATTGTATTTAAAGTAGTTGGTGAAATTGGCGCAGGATCACTATTCGATGAGAAAGTAGGTTCGTTTCAAGCAGTTCGAATTATGACAGGAGCACAAATTCCAAATGGTTGTGATGCGGTTGTTATGTTAGAACTGACTCGTCAATATGAGGATAATGGGAACGATTATATGGAAGTGAAACGCTCATTCAAAACGGGTGATAATATTTCTTTTCAAGGTGAAGATGCTCGTAAAGGAACGGTTCTTGCAAAGAAAGGATCGTACATTAATCCAGGTATTTCAGCTCTTCTTGCTACATTCGGTTATAGTGAAGTGCCAGTTGCGAAAAAGCCAGTAATTGGACTATTAGCGACTGGTAGTGAATTACTTGATGTAAATGAGTCGTTAGAGCCAGGGAAAATTCGAAATAGTAATACGTACATGATACTGTCTCAAATTCGAAGAGTGGGCGGAAGAGTAAAATACTTTGGGAAGTTTAGTGATGATTTTGATACGTGTTTTACAGCTGTGAAAGATGCGTTAAGTCAAGTAGATATGCTCATTACAACGGGCGGTGTATCAGTAGGAGATTACGATTATTTACCAGCTATATATGAAAGGTTAGGTGCATCCGTTCTTTTCAATAAGGTTGCAATGCGACCAGGAAGTGTAACGACTGTAGCACAATTAAATGGCAAGCTATTATTTGGTTTATCAGGAAATCCATCAGCATGTTATGTAGGATTTGAGTTGTTTGTAAGGCCATGTATTCGTGCGTATATGTTTAGTGAAAAAGCGTATTTGAAAAGAGAAAAAGCATTATTAGGAAAATATTTTCTGAAACCAAATCCATTTACAAGATTTGTACGAGCAAAACTGACATGTAATGAAGGGCAATTAATTGCATATCCATCAGGATTTGATAAGTCTAGCTCGGTTTCTTCATTAGCAGAATCGAACGCTTTTATCGTATTGCCAGGCGGGACAAGAGGATATAAAAAAGAAATGTTTGTCGATGTTCTTTTATTAGAAGATAACGAAGGTAGTGAATGGCCTTGGACATTTTATAAGAGAGGTGTTTCTAATGGGGCAATCACTATTTCAGATTGTAGAAAAACCAATTTTAGTGGAAGAAGTAACGAATAAAGTCGCAAGAAGAGAAGCGGGTGCGATTACAACATTTATTGGTACGGTGAGAGAATTAACAAAAGGAAAACGAACGCTACATTTAAAGTATGAAGCATATAAACCGATGGCAGTAAAACAACTTACAAGAATTGGTGAGGAAATTAACGGGAAATGGCCGGACGCACAAGTAGCCATTACGCACCGTGTAGGGCGGCTGGAAATAATGGATATTGCGGTAGTTATTGCAGTTTCATCACCGCATCGTAAAGTAGCTTATGAAGCGAATGAGTACGCGATTGAACGCATAAAACGCATCGTTCCAATTTGGAAAAAAGAATTTTGGGAAGATGGAACGATGTGGATTGGAGATCAACTTGAAAATACATCATATCCAGAAGGAAAACCGAAGAAGGAAGAATGAGAAAATGATTACAATTTTACTGTTTGCAAATTTGCGTGAGGAAGTCGGATCGGATCAATTAATAATTTCAGAAAAAAAAGAAATGACTGTTGGACAATTAAATGAATGGTTGAAAGATAGTTATCATTTGCAATCTTTGGATACAGTAATGGTTGCAATTAATGAAGAGTTTGTAACGAATGAAGAGATGATAAAAGCTGGAGATATCGTCGCATTAATCCCGCCTGTAAGTGGGGGATAATAATGCTTTCTCGCAACGATGACTATTAAAGACATTAAAAAATAAATGGAAACTTTCATCAGTTGAAGTAATAAGAAGATGCTATATATAAATTAGAATAAGAGAAGGGATGAGCTCTATGCTTACGCAAGAACAAATAATGAACGCATTACAACATGTAGAGGATCCAGAGTTACACAAAAGTGTTGTGGAATTAAATATGGTTAGAAATGTACAAATACATGGAACAGAGGTTAAGCTTGAAGTAGTGTTAACCATTCAAGGTTGTCCGTTAAAAGCGAAAATTCAACAAGATGTGGAAGAGTCCCTTCACGCAATTGGTGCATCTAAAGTGGATGTAACATTTGGTTCGATGACACAAGAAGAAAGAGCTATGCTAACAGAAAAATTAAAGAAAAATAGTAGAACAGAAACAGGTATGCCAAGCATGCTCCGTCATGATTCAGGTGTACATTTTATTACTGTAACGAGTGGGAAAGGCGGAGTCGGAAAATCAACGGTGACAATTAATCTTGCTACTGCCTTAGCTAGAATGGGTAAAAAGGTTGGGATTTTAGATGCAGACATATATGGTTTTAGCATTCCGGCTATGATGGAAACGAATCAAAAACCAACAATGATTGATCAAACAGCAATTCCAGTCGTTAGTCACGGTGTTAAAATTATGTCAATGGGATTTTTTACAGAAGGAAATAATCCAGTCATGTGGCGTGGACCGATGTTAAATAAATGGATTCAAAACTTCCTTGCGAATACACACTGGGGAGATTTAGATTATTTACTTCTCGATTTACCACCTGGTACAGGAGATGTTGCCATTGATGTTGCAGCGATGATCCCACAAGCGAAAGAAATTATCGTTACAACGCCGCACAATGTAGCTTCATTTGTAGCTTCTAGAGTAGGCGTAATGGCAAAACATACAAAACACGAGATTGTAGGAATTGTGGAAAATATGGCTTATTACGAAGAGCAAGATGGATCAAAAAATTATCTCTTCGGAAAAGGGGGCGGCGAAATGTTAGCAGAACAATTGCAAACAGAAGTAATTGCACAAATACCTTTTGCAAAACGTGAAGAAAATAACGATTCATCTGTATATGATGAAGACTCTCTCGTTGGAGAAGTATTTACTGCATTAGCAGAAGATATTATTTATAGAGGATAGAGGAGGAAGTTTAATATGGCATGTAATATTGATCATTCTATTGAAGATGTAATGAATAAGCTTGAAAGTCAAAAGGGTTTTTTATCTGAAATTCTTTTCAAAGATTTGAATGGATTTTTGCAAAATAAACATTCGCAGGAAATATTAAACGACATCTTTCATGTATTAAAAAAGTATGACTTAGTCAGTGAAGAAGAACGAGAGAAGAGAAATGCACAATTATTGCACATTATGAATTAAATACTCTCTGGCTTTAAAGTTTTTTCAGAAGGGGTGCATGTGATGGATATGAAAAAGATGATTGAAACGATAGAAACAACAAAAGTGACTGACATAGAATTATCGATTCCTACTTTACATCAAATGCTTGTGAAACTGTATAGCGAAAAAAATGTTACAAATTATACAGAGCTCTTAAAATATAGTTTGTCTTTATCTATAAATCTTAAGTTAAATCTTGTGTTGAAATATTTTGGTGTGCGTCCGATCGTTGCTTCTGATGAACGTATGCAATTTCAAGAGATATTTAAATGTTTAGCTAAGCAAGATGATAATGGGGAATGGTTTTTGAATTTCGTTTCTTTATATGTAGGGTTAATTGTTGTTCTTCATTTTGATGAGAAAGAGATTGAGAGAAGTTTTTTTGATGATGTGGTTGTGGTGGGTGATGGAAGTGAAATATAAAGTTCTGTTCATAACATCTTTCTTTTTAATAGCTGTAATCGCGCTTTATATTGGTTATATAAATGTAAACATGATCAATTAAAATAAAGGAATAGAACTAGTTTGCTAAAAAGTGTTCTTCAGTTGTTTCTATCGTTTTTTCATGTTACCATTAAGCGAATTTTTCATAGGGAGAGAAAGCGATGAAATGGATTTATTTTATTATTATTAATGTTATAGCTTTTAGCCTTATGGGGCTTGATAAACGAAAAGCAAAGAAGAAACAGTGGAGAACGCCAGAAAGCACGTTGTTTTTATCAGCGGCAGCTGGAGGAGCTGTTGGAGCTTGGATCGGTATGTATATGTTTCACCATAAAACGCATAAAAAGAAATTTGTTTTCGGCATACCGTTACTTGTTGTAATAACGGTATGTTTATTTTTCGCTATATGAGAAATGTCGAAAGAATTACAGATTGATTATTGGTAAAGTGAGCATATGAAACCGTATAATGGAGAAAAAATGAGAAGAGGAGAAAAAGGAAGATGGGGAGTCAATCAGCACAGCAAAAAAAAGGGATTATATATGCGGCTGGTGCTTATACGATGTGGGGAATCCTACCGATTTATTGGAAATGGGTTGAGGAAGTTCCAGCAGATGAAATATTAGCACACCGCATTGTTTGGGCGTTCGTTTTTATGTTAATCGTATTAGCTGTTACGAAGAGATTTCGTCAGTTTGTTGGGGAGTTTGTGAATCTTTTTAAACGACCTAAATTATTAATGTCATTAACAATTGCTTCAATTTTGATTAGTGGGAACTGGTTTGTCTACATATGGGCCGTTAATCATAATCATGTCATTGAAGCGAGTCTTGGGTATTATATTAATCCACTTATTAGTATTTTACTTGGTACAGTCGTATTAAAGGAAAAGTTAAACTTTTGGCAATATGTTGCAGTAGGTTTAGCTGGAGTAGGGGTTATCATTTTAACAATACGTTTTGGATCCATTCCATGGGTTTCTTTATCACTTGCCTTTTCATTTGGATTATACGGATTAACGAAAAAATTGTTAAACTATGATGCGACGATTGGGCTTACGATGGAAACGATGTTAGTGACGCCGTTTGCGCTCATTTATCTCGTTATGACAGGGGTACATGGTTTCGGTTCATTTGGAGCTATTTCAATGCTATCGACGTTACTTTTAATAGGAGCAGGTATTGTTACAGCGCTACCACTATTTTATTTTGCAAAAGGAGCACAACTTATTCCGCTTTATATGGTAGGCTTTTTACAATATATTGCGCCAACGATTAGTTTAATTTTAGGTGTATTTGTATTTGGTGAACATTTTACATCTACTCATATGATGGCATTTTTCTGTATATGGGTTGCTTTATTTGTATTTTCAATAGCGAAGACAAAGTTTTTAGTGCAGAAACAACCGAAATTTATAAAAAATAAATCAGCAAAAGTATCATAATGCGTAGTATTTTCTACGCATTTTTCTTTATACTGATACTATATAGAATTTCCATTATAGCTAGTAGGGAGCTGAGAACATGGAAACAATTTTACATAATGATCCGCTGATGGCTGCTGTAATTTCGTGGTTTATAGCACAGTTAACAAAAGTAGTCTTTAAATTAGTTAAAACGGGTGAATTTGATTTTGCAAAATTTTTTGCTTCAGGTGGGATGCCAAGTTCTCATGCTTCAACTGTTACAGCGCTTGCGACAGGTGTTGGAGTTGTGGAAGGTGTGGAAAGTACCATATTTGCAGTGGCTGCAATCTTTGCAATCATTGTTATGTATGACGCTTCAGGAGTAAGGCTTGCGGTAAGTAAACAAGCGAAAATATTGAATGAATTTTTTCATGGTAAACAAACAGAATATAAGAAGTTAAATGAGCTTGTCGGACATACACCGTATGAAGTAGTAGTCGGTGCTTTATTAGGGGTTATTGTCGGAGTGGGATATTGTTTATGAGCAGAACATAATATGTGTTCTGCTTTTCTTTGTTTTTACACATATTCGGTTGCTTTTTTGAATATCGTTATACGGATTTCGAAAGGGTAGGTGAATGCCTTGTTATTATATGAAAAAGTGCATGAAGAAATAGCGAGAAGGACAACTGCACTTCAAACGATGCAAAGGCAAGATGGTACGTGGAGATTCTGTTTTGAAGGAGCACCATTAACTGATTGCCATATGATTTTTTTATTAAAATTATTAGGTAGAGATAAAGAGGTAGAACCGTTTGTAAAAAGATTAGCTTCACTCCAAACGAATGAAGGGACATGGAAATTGTATGATGATGAAATGGGGGGCAATTTATCTGCTACCATTCAATCTTATGCTGCCCTACTTGCTTCGAAAAAGTATACAAAAGAAGATGCGAATATGAAGCGAGCGGAAATGTTTATTACAGAACGTGGGGGAGTGGCGCGTGCTCATTTTATGACGAAGTTTTTATTAGCAATTCATGGAGAGTATGAATATCCTTCGCTCTTTCATTTGCCAACACCGATTATGTTTCTGCAAAATGATTCCCCCCTCAGTATATTTGAATTAAGTAGTTCGGCACGTATCCATTTAATTCCGATGATGTTGTGTTTAAATAAAAGGTTTCGTGTAGGGAAAAAGTTACTACCTAATTTAAATCATATTGCGGGCGGGGGCGGAGAATGGTTTCGGGAGGGCCGATCTCCAATGTTTCAAACATTATTAGGTAATGTGAAACAAATTATATCTTATCCGCTTTCCTTACATCATAAAGGAAATGAGGAAGTAGAACGTTTTATGAAAGAGCGTATCGATGAGAATGGAACGTTATATAGTTACGCAAGTGCTTCGTTTTATATGATTTATGCTTTACTTGCGCTAGGACATTCTATTCAATCGCCAATGATTCAAAAGGCTATAACGGGGATAACATCTTATATATGGAAGATGGAAAGAGGGAACCATTTACAAAATTCCCCGTCAACTGTATGGGATACAGCATTACTTAGTTATGCGTTGCAAGAGGCTCGTGTTTCGAAAGAAAGTAAAATGATTCAAAATGCGTCAGCGTATTTATTAAAAAAACAACATAAGAAAAAAGCTGATTGGAGTGTGCATGCGCCGGCGCTTATTCCGGGCGGTTGGGGTTTTTCTGATGTGAATACGACAGTTCCTGATGTTGATGATACAACAGCTGTGTTAAGAGCATTGGCACAAAGTAGAGGGAACGGAAATGTGGATGATGCTTGGAAGAAAGGGACGAATTGGATTAAAGGATTACAAAATAATGATGGTGGTTGGGGAGCATTTGAAAAAGGCGTGACAAGCAAGTTATTAGCGAATTTACCAATCGAAAATGCAAGCGATATGATTACGGATCCTTCTACACCAGATATTACAGGCAGAGTGTTAGAGTTTTTCGGGACATATACGCAAAATGAATTGCCCGAGAAACAAAAACAAAGTGCAATCAACTGGTTAATGAATGAACAGGAGGAAAATGGATCGTGGTATGGAAAATGGGGCATTTGTTATATATATGGTACATGGGCAGTGATGACTGGCTTACGGGCGTTAGGAATTACTTCTGCTCACCCTTCTTTAAAACGAGCAACTTTATGGCTTGAACATATACAGCATGAAGATGGTGGCTGGGGAGAATCTTGTCAAAGTAGTGTGGAAAAACGATTTGCTACTTTACCATTTAGTACACCATCGCAAACAGCATGGGCTTTAGATGCTCTTATTTCTTACTATGATAAAGAAACACCAGCTATTCGAAAAGGTATTTCATATTTGCTTGCGAATCCTTATGTAAATGAGAAATATCCTACTGGAACAGCTTTACCAGGTGGGTTTTATATTCATTACCATAGCTACGCTCATATATATCCGTTACTTACTTTGGCGCATTATGCAAAGAAATACAAAAAATAAACCGAGAGATGTTTCTCGGTTTATTTTGTTGGGTAGTAGGTCCCTGTTGAAAAGAATAAGGTTATGATTTACCCTTATTTTTCTGATGACTGGCGTTTTTGACGTGCATCAGCGGCATTTGCACGTGCGTTTGCTTCTAAGTCATTGTGGTCAGCGAGTTCACGAGAGAACTCAACATCAATACCATCAGTGGCTTTGCTTTGTTTGAAATTTTTTTTGTTCATTCGACACAATCTCCTTGCACTTTATCCCGCATAACGGGTAGTAAAACTCCCACCTCAAAATTCAGATGGAACAAAGAAGCTAGGTGGGAGATTAACTGCCCGTAACTGCCCGATTGGTGAGGGCTGATAATCAGTGGGGGATGAACAAACTTCCCACTGATTAAAGTTTCACTTTATGCGACGTTGCAAAGTTAGTTTGACACAAATAGACTTTTTTATACAAAGAGGATTTGGAAAGCAAAAAGCCGAAATATACAGTATAAGTAATAGAAATGGGGGATAGGGATGGAATTTTTAAATGGGAAAACAGCTGTTGTAACAGGTGGCGCCCAAGGAATTGGAAAAGAAATTGCACGAGTTTTTGCCAGGCTTGGGGCTAAAGTTTTAATTAGTGATGTAAATGAAGAAAAACTACAAAAAACGACACGTGAATTATCGGACGAAGGATATGAAGTAAGCTTATATCGATGTGATGTAAGTAATCAAAATGAAGCGAAATCATTAATTGAGTATGCAGTTCAAAAATTTGGGACACTGCATATTTTAGTAAATAACGCTGGAATTACAAAAGATGCAATGTTACATAAGATGGAGAAATCAGCTTGGGAACAAGTATTACAAGTAAACTTAACTGGCGTTTTTTATTGTATGCAGCCAGCTCTTCTTTATATGAGACAACAACAATATGGGCGCATTATTAATATTTCTTCAATAAGTAGAGAAGGGAATATTGGACAAGCAAATTATGCGGCAACGAAAGCTGGCGTTGTCGGTCTAACGAAAACAGCAGCGAAAGAAGTTGGAAGCTTCGGTATTACTTGTAATGCAATTTGTCCAGGATTTATGGATACGGATATGACAAAAACAATACCGGATAAAGTAAAAGAAAAAATGGTTGGAGCGATTCCGGTTGGTAGAATTGGAACGCCAGAAGATATTGCGAACGCGGCGGCCTTTTTAGCGTCAGAATACGCATCCTATATTACAGGAGAAGTATTAAATGTGAGCGGAGGGCTGCAAGTTTAAAGGAATACATAATGAAAAGAACCTGACCGAGTGGATCAGGTTCTTTCGATTTAATTTAAGTTTAACCAAACGCTCTTCACTTCTGTATAGTTATTTAATGCGTAAGATCCCATTTCACGGCCAAGACCAGATTGTTTAAATCCTCCAAATGGAGATGCTGCATCAAAGACGTTATAACAGTTTACCCATACTGTACCTGCGCGTACTTTACTTGCAACATAGTGTGCTGTCTTAACATTTTCTGTCCATACACCAGCTGCCAAGCCAAATTGTGATTTATTCGCACGTTCAATTACTTCATCAATATCGTTAAACGGTATTGCAGAAATAACTGGACCGAAAATTTCTTCTTTTGCGATTGTCATCTCATCATTGACGTCGGCGAATACTGTAGGAGAAACGAAGTAGCCTTGATCAAATGGATTACTTCCTCCGCAAAGTACTTCAGCGCCTTCTTCAATCCCTTTTTCAATGAAGCTCATTACACGTTTTTGTTGTTCTTCGGAAACGAGAGGACCGATTGTAGTTTCTGGACTTAGACCAGCACCTTGATTTAATTTTTTAGAATAAAGGACGAGATCAGCCATGACATTATCATACATTTTCTTCGGAATAAATAAGCGTGATCCAGCAGAGCATACTTGTCCTTGGTTAAACATAACACCAGAAAGTGCACCAGGAATAGCGCGAGATAAGTCGGCGTCTGGTAAAATAATATTTGGTGATTTACCACCAAGTTCTAAAGTAACACGTTTTAATGATTCGGATGCTTGTCTCATAATTTGTTTGCCAACTGGAGTAGAACCAGTAAATGCAATTTTATCAACGAGTGGATGATTAACGAGAGCTTGTCCAGCTGATTCACCGAATCCAGGAACGATATTAATAACACCTTTCGGGAATCCAGCTTCTTCAATTAATTCAGCTAAGTATAGAGCGGATAGTGGAGTTTGTTCTGCAGGTTTTAAAACGATTGTACATCCTGTAGCAAGCGCCGCTCCCATTTTCCACATTGCCATAAGAAGCGGGAAGTTCCAAGGGATAATTTGACCAACAACACCAACAGCTTCATGGCGTGTATAGTTAAAGTAATCACCGGAAACAGGAATTGTTTGACCAACGATTTTCGTCGCCCAGCCAGCATAATAGCGCATATGCTCAATTGCAAGTGGTATGTCTGCTGCCATTGTTTCACGGATTGGCTTTCCGTTATCTAACGTTTCGAGCTGTGCAAGCTCTTCTTTATGTTCTTCCATTAAATCGGCAAGCTTGTACATAAGGCGGCTTCGTTCAGCAGTGCTCATGCGAGACCAAGGACCTTCGTCAAAAGCCATGCGAGCTGCGACTACAGCTTTATGAATATCTTCGCGACCAGCTTCAGAAACGATGGCAAGCGTTTCGCCAGTTGCAGGGTTAGGCGTTTTAAACGTTTTACCAGAAGCGCTTTCAACGAAAGATCCATTCACATATAACTTTTTCGTGCCTTGAAGAAACTTTTCTACCTTTTCATGAAGATTTACAGCTAGTTGACTCATTGTATAACCCCCTTGAAAATATAATGTAAACGCAGTACGAGACGGCGTTTATTCCGAAATCAAGGATGTAGGAACTAGATGGAAAGCCTCTAATTAAAATCATAATTAACAATTACTGAAAATTCAAATTTCATTTGTGTTACAATTGTAAAAAATATGTAATGTAAGAGAGTCTTCTATATAATTATAAAAAATCCTGCTTGTTTTTGCTTTCTAGTAGGAAAAACTAGAAGAACAATGGTACAATAATACATCGTGAGAGGAGGGAGAAAATGAAGAATTATCATGATGATCCACGCTTTCGAATTGCCCATAGAGAAGCGTTAATTGGTCTTGGACTTGCTATTATCAATTTTATAATATGGTACGGATTTGCTTATGGGCTTGGTAGTAAAAATCCAAGTGAATATACATATGTATTCGGTTTTCCAGCATGGTTTTTTTATAGTTGTATTGTTGGATTTGTCGTAATGGTTATTTTGCTTAGTTTAGTTGTTCGTTTTGTATTTCAAGATATTTCACTCGATGAGGAAGAAAAAAGTGAGGAATAATAGATGAATTGGTATGTAATCATTCCAATGATAATTTCGTTTATCGTTGTATTTTTAATTGGTATATATGCTTCAAGACGCGTACAAGCGACTGCTCATAATAAATTTTTGCAAGAATATTTTCTTGGTGGACGTGAGCTTGGCGGTTTATTATTAGCGATGACAATGATTGCTACGTACGGTAGTGCAAGTAGTTTCATTGGTGGCCCTGGTATTGCTTACAATATGGGACTTGGATGGGTATTATTATCTGCGATTCAAGTTGTAACAGGGTATATCGTTTTAACGGTTATCGGTAAAAAGTTTGCAATTATTGCTAGGAAGATGGAAGCAATTACGCTTATCGATTATTTAAAAGGAAGATACAATAATAAAGCGGTTGTTATACTTTCGGCGTTATGTATTATTATCTTTTTATTTTCAGCAACAGTAGCCCAGTGGGTCGGCGGTGGACGATTAATTGAGTCGCTAACAGGTCTATCTTATACAACAGCACTATTTTTATTTACTTTTTCTGTACTTGTGTATGTATTAATTGGTGGGTTCCGCGCAGTTGCGTTATCAGATACGTTATTAGGTATCATTATGTTAGTTGGAACGACAATCATTTTAGTTGCTACTGTTATTGCTGGTGGTGGAATTGAAAAGATTATGCAGGAACTTGTTCAAATCAATCCGAATTTAATTACACCATTCGGAGCAGATGGTAGTTTAACGAAATCATATGTTACATCGTTTTGGATTTTAATTGGAATTGGCGTTGTCGGTTTACCACAAATTAGTGTGCGTGCTATGTCTTATAAAAATTCAAAAGCTATGCATCAAGCTCTAATCATTGGAACGGTTGTCGTTGGTACAATTATGATCGGGATGCATTTAACGGGTGTATTTGCACGAGTAGTACTTCCTGGTATAACGGTACCAGATAAAGTCATGCCGCTACTAGCGATGGAAGTGTTGCCGCCTTGGCTAGCTGGCGTTTTCTTAGCGGCACCAATGGCAGCGATTATGTCTACAGTAAATTCGCTATTGTTACTTGTAAGTTCATCGATTATTAAAGATATATATGTAAATTACATAAATAAAGATGCAGCAGACAGTACGATAAAAAAAGGAAGTTTGTGGATTACGGGTATTGTAGGACTGCTCGTTTATGCAGCGGCGATTAAACCGCCAGATTTTTTAATATGGTTAAATTTATTTTCTTTCGGTGGATTAGAAGCAGCATTCATTTGGCCGATCGTCTTAGGGTTATATTGGAGAAAAGGGAATGCAACTGGAGCGCTCGCTTCCATTTTAGTTGGGGTAGGCTCATATATGTGTATTCATCTTTTCTACCCAAATCCGTTCGGTATACATACAGTTGTCTTCCCAATTTGCTTTGCGTTTATCGCTTACATAGTGGGAAGTATGATTGCTGTGGAAAAAAACAGCATAGGCTAGATGAAGAACGTAGTCCGTATAGGACTGCGTTTTTTTTATAAAATTCATCTTTTTTATTCTGTATATGTAGGGCTATTCATAAATTAATAACAACTGAGGGGATGGAGTTGAGGTCGATGAAAAAAGTGTTATTTTTGGGAGACCCGGGAATTGATGACTCTTTAGCCATCATGTATGGAATTATGCATCCTGATATTGATATTGTTGGTGTTGTAACCGGATATGGAAATGTAACGCAAGAAAAGGCAACAAGTAATGCTGCGTATTTATTGCAAATGGCAGGACGGGAAGATATACCTGTTATTAATGGTGCGAAAATTCCTTTATCTGGAGATGTTACAACGTATTATCCAGAAATCCATGGAGCAGACGGTTTAGGGCCAATTAAGCCTCCGAAAGCTTTTTCACCAAATATAAAACCTTTTTGTGCATTTTTTGATATTCTTGAAAAGTATAAAGGAGAATTAATAATAGTCGATGCCGGTAGGTCAACGACATTAGCGACAGCGTTTATTTTAGAAAAGCCGATGATGAAATATGTAAAAGAATATTATATAATGGGCGGTGCTTTTTTAATGCCTGGCAATGTTACACCAGTGGCGGAGGCGAATTTTCATGGCGATCCGATTGCGTCACAGTTAGTTATGCAAAATGCGAAGAATGTAACATTAGTTCCGCTTAATGTTACATCCGAGGCAATTATAACGCCAGAGATGGTAAAATATATTACGAAACATTCTAAAACGAGTTTTAATAAGTTAATTGAACCGATTTTTACGTATTATTATAAAGCCTATAAAAAGTTGAACCCGAAAATAACAGGAAGTCCAGTACATGACGTTGTCACAATGATGGTCGCGGCGAATCCGTCCCTTTTAGATTATGTGTATCGCCGTGTCGATGTAGATACTGTTGGAATTGCAAAGGGCGAAAGTATTGCTGATTTCCGTCCACAACCTGACTCAAAAGCCTTAAAAAATTGGGTTCGAATTGGTTGGTCGTTACATTATAAAAAATTTCTCGAAGATTTCGTGAAAATTATGACGTAGACATAATAGGAGAATACAAGTTAAAATAATGGAGATGGTTACTTAAATAACCATCTCCATTATTTTGTTTTTTTAGATAAAGAGAGAAGAGTTGCACAATAGGAGAGGAATTTTACTTGAAAAAAACTATAGTATGCGCAATGATTGTGGGTATTTTCGTTTTGGTAATATCGGGTAACTTTTTAGTGAAAAAAGTGTGGAGTTCAAATAATGATGATGCACAGTATATCGCATCTTTTATTGAAGAACATAAAGATGAAAAAAATAGTGCGCTTCTAGTAAAGAGAAATGATAAAGTTGTTTATTCTGTAAATCCAAATGTTGTATTACCAGTTGCTAGTACGATGAAATTAATTGTGGCGCTTGAATATACGAAACAAGTTACAGAAGGGAAAATTGACCCGGCTAGTTTCGTTTCAATTAATGATGTCAATCGATATTATGTACCGAATACAGATGGTGGTGCACAAGATAGATGGCAAAGGTATTTGGAGAAGACAGGCAAGATAACTGAAGGAGCCGTTACTTTAGAAGACGTGGCAAGAGGAATGGTTAAGTTTAGTTCGAATGCTAATGCGGAATATTTAATGGAAGTGTTAGGATTAGATAACATTAATCGAAATTTACAAAGTTTATCGCTCCCTGCACATCAACCACTATTTCCGATTGTTTCATCTTTATATATCCCGGGATATTTGCATAAAGAATTACATGTTCCAAAATATAAAATAGAGAAAAAATTAAAAGAAATGACTCAAGAGCAATATCGTGAATATGCGATGATTATTCATGAGCGCTTAAAAAAGAAGGGGTCATTATTACAGAAAGAAATTCCTCTTTATTTAGAGGAACGTTATGATAAAATTTGGTCAGATAGATTACCAGCTGCGTCCGCAAACGATTATATGGTATTGCTGCAAAAGGCAAACCATAAAGGTGGCCTGACAGAAGCTGAAGAAAAAGTGTGGGCAAGTATCGTTGAAACAGATATGAGTGCCAAGAAATATCGTAAAACATTCAGACACGCAGGACAAAAGAATGGGTATACGCCATGGACGGTTACAAAAGCGGTTTATGCTATGGATAAGCGCGGGAACTGTACAGAAATTGTATTTTTAGCGAATAATTTAAATGAAGATGACAGTGCAGAAATACGTAAACATTTAGCAAATTTACATTTCCAAGTGTTGCAAAGTGATAAGTATGATGCGACTTTTATTAAATAAACTCGGTGCATAAAGCACCGAGTTTATTTTTGTCCCGCTATTTGTGGACAGTAAGACTCCCATCTCAAAATTGGGCGAATGCGAGAGAGTTAGGTGGGAGTACAACTGCCTGTAAAAGGCCGATTGGTAAGGGCTAATTAAAGTTTCACTTTATGTATAAGCACTTTTTTACTATCTCTGGGTATGATGGGTAGTAATACTTAGGTGAAAGGGGAAAAGGTGATGAAACAGAGTAAAGAAGAATTTATAAAGAATGAAGGCGCTGATTTCCCTGGGAAAACATATGTGGATTGTGTATTACAACATGTATTTAATTTTCAGCATAACTACTTATTAAAAGATATGTTTCAAGTGCATAAAGCGCATATTATGATGCTGACTGAAGAAAGTTTAATAAAAAAAGAAGAAGCTACAGTTATATTAAAAGCACTAAAAAAGGTAGAAGGAATGCCCAAAGATCAATTGCGATATACAGAACAACATGAAGATCTCTTTTTTTTAGTTGAACATTTAATTTCTCAGGAAGCAAAGTGTGATTTTGTAAGTAATATGCATATCGGTCGAAGTAGAAATGATATGGGAGTAACGATGTATCGTATGAGCTTAAGACGATATGTATTACGATTAATGGAACACCATTTATTATTGCAAGAAAGTATATTGCAACTTGCTGATGATCATAAGGGAACAGTTATGCCAGCTTATACACATACACAACCAGCACAGCCAACAACGTTTGGTCATTATATGTTAGCAATTTATGATACGATGCAAAGAGACTTAGAACGAATGAAAAAAACGTACCAAATTTTAAATCAGTCTCCGATGGGGGCAGCTGCACTTTCAACAACAAGTTTTCCGATTAAACGAGAACGAGTTTCTCATTTACTTGGGTTTACAAATGTAATTGAGAACTCATATGATGCTGTCGCTGGAGCGGATTATTTATTAGATGTTAGCTCGTTACTTATGATAATGATGACAAATACGAGTAGATGGATTCATGACTTCTTATTATTAGCGACGAAAGAATATGATGGTATTACTGTTGCGAAGCCATATGTGCAAATTAGTAGTATTATGCCACAAAAAAGAAATCCAGTTTCAATTGAGCATGCTCGTGCTATTACGAGTAGCGCTTTAGGAGAAGCGTTTACAGTATTTCAAATGATTCATAATACACCATTTGGGGATATTGTCGATACGGAAGATGACTTACAGCCGTATTTATATAAAGGAATCGAAAAGACGATTCGCGTATTTTCGATTATGAATGCAGTCATTCGAACGATGAAAGTAGAAGAAGAAACGTTAAAAAGTCGTTCCTATAAACATGCAATAACGATAACTGATTTTGCAGATGTTTTAACAAAAAACTATAAAATTCCATTTCGACATGCTCATCATGCAGCAAGTACGATTGCTAATATGTCATTGGTGCAGAAAAAGGAGCTTCATGAATTACATTTCAAAGATGTAAATATATACTTACAAGAAAAATTTAAAATACATTTATTAGAAAAAGAGTGGAAAGAAATTATATCGCCAGAAGCTTTTATTCAAAAAAGAAATGTATACGGAGGACCGAGTAAAAAAGAGATGGAACGAATGATTCAAAAGCGTAAAGAGTCATTTCAAAATGAAGAAGAGCGATTTGAAACGGAAAAACGGAGAATATTACGAGCTGAATATAATTTGAACATATTAGTTTCAAATATTATCGAATCGTAAAAGAAGGATTTAATGAATTAATCGCCAATACTTAATTAAAATATAAATGGAGAGAAGAGATTGTCGATGATTCAATTACACGTATATAAAGAGATTCTTCATTTCAAAGAAGATGTTACACCATTTTTAGAAAAGAATGAGCAGGAAAATAATTTAATGTTAGGTATATTACAAGTAGCTCAAGAACCGACGTTTATGGGGGTAGCGAAACGAGGAGAAGAAATTACAGTTGTATTTCTTCAAACAGAAGAGAAGATACAAATGATTGTTGCAACTTCTGAAAATTCGGAAGTAGATATAGTGAAACTTGCAAAAGAGTTATCGAAAGTATATCCGGACATTCCTGGATTGATCGGTAATAAGGAAATTGTACAGAAATTAGCTGAAGAGATTGCGGTGTTAGAAAATAAGAAAACGAATGTTGTAATGAAACAAGGTGTATATGCATTACAACAAATTAAGAAGAAGTGGAACGAGGATGGAATTTTTCGAGAAATAACTAATGATGAGTTGCCATTAATAGAAAAATGGATATATCAATTTTGTGAAGATGTGAAGCTCCCAACTACGAAAGAAGAAGCGGAACGAACCGCACATACATTAATCACTAATAATCGTCTATTTGGTCTAGAAGTAGATGGGAAACTCGTTTCTGTAGCTGCAAAAACGAGACCAACTACAAATAATATAACAGTAAATTTCGTTTATACCCCGAAAGAAGCACGAAAAAAAGGGTACGCATCTAATTGTGTAGCGGCACTCAGTCAACGTATGTTAGACGAAGGGTACAAGACGACTACACTATATACTGATTTAGCCAATCCGACATCTAATAAAATTTATCAAGAAATTGGTTATGAACAAATTGCGGAGTCTGTGCTCATATTTTTAGAGAAGTAGAATAAAAAGGCGTGCTATTTTAGCACACCTTTTTATTATTCATCAATTCTAATAACCTCGCCTTGCGGGAAGTTCTCAGTTTCTAGTAAGTTACGAATAGCTTTTCCCACATATTCAGGTGATAATAGCTTTCCTTCTTCTTTTAGTGTGATGAATCGGTCTAAATTTGTGAAGTCTTCTTTATTTGTTTCACGAATTTGTGCTTGCATATTTGTATCCACAACACCAGGTGCAAAAGCGACGATTTTTACTGGATATTCTTTTTCCTCTTCTTCAGTCGCTACGCATTGTGTAAACATATTTACACCAGCTTTCGTAGTACAATAAGCGCCCCAGCCAAAGTAAGGTTTTTTTCCTGCACCAGATGAAATGTTTACAACGCGTTTATCTACTTTCCAGTCTTTCGTATGTTTCATGAACATAGATGTAAGAATCATAGGGGCAAGTAAATTAATGTGAACGTTCGTAATGAATTGTTCGCTTTCTGCTTTTTCAATCGGCTTCATTGGTGCAACTGTACCCGCATTATTAATTAAATGAATAGAAGATACATTGTCTTCTTTAATGGATGAAATGATTTCGTTAAAGTTAGTTTCTAAATGATGTACATCTTGAAGATCTAAGGAATGGAAAATACAATTGCTGTTATATTGCTCTGCAAGTTTAGTAAGCTCTTTATTTTCTCTTCTAGAAATAGAGATGATGGTTGTGCTTTCTTCTAATAATTGCGCGGCAATTGCCTCCCCTAAACCTTGTGAAGTTCCTGTTATGATAACGTAGCGCATAGTTTTATAAACTCCTCTCGTATGTGCGGAATTTTGTTGGACAACGTACATTGTATAGTTTGTCTACATTTTATAGTATAGAGCACTTTTTACTATAAATGAAATGAGATGATTACGTGCCTTTTTTAAATCGCTTTACAACGACAGTAACTGGTGCCGTCACGTTCACTGGGAATACGTTGGGACTTAGTCCTACATCGCCTGCGCCAGGTAATATTTTTGGTACACTTGCTGTATTTACGACAGTAAATACAGCGCTGCAAGTACCAGGATTCCCAGCAGGGACAACAGATGACTGGCAATTGAATTCTTCAAGTGCAATTTTAAACCTTCCGGCAGGGAGTAGTATTTTGTATGCAGAGTTGGTTTGGGCTGGTACTTTTCGGACTGATACGGAAGATGTTTTACCATTTTTAAATGATAATATTACATTTACAACACCAGCAGGAACTTTTTCAGTTACGCCCGATCCTGCTACAGCGCAGCAAGGTTCAGTAGGAAACCAGTTTTATTATGCTCGCTCTGCTAATGTAACGAATCTTGTAAGTGCAGGTGGGGCAGGCACATATACAACAGGTGCCGTGCCAGCTGCAAGAACTTCAGCTGATCCAACAATCAGTCGTTCAGCTGGCTGGACGCTTGAGGTTGTGTATCAAAATGCAAGTTTACCACTTCGGAATTTGTCAGTATATGCAGGTCAAGAAATTATCGATGCTTCATCCCCGCCAGTTGATGCTACTATTTCAGGATTTGCAACTCCGGCAACAGGAGCTGTTACAGGAAGGGTACTTGTAACTGCCCAAGAAGGTGATTCTAACATTTCTGGAGATCAACTTCGTTTTGGTCCGAATGCAAATAATACAGTTGCTTTATTCGGTCCGAGAAATCCTGCAAATAATTTCTTTCAGTCACAAATTTGTAATGACAGTGGAAATTTAGATACGAGCGGTACATTTGGAGATTTGAATCAGCCGTTAGGGGTAGCTTTGGCCGTCCGAAGACAGGGGTGGGATATTACGAATGTAGATGCCTCCTCATCTTTAGTAAACAATCAAACATCAGCAACTGTTCGCTTTGTCACAAATGGAGATGGATATGCTGCAGCTGGTTTCGGTGTTCAAATTGATGCGACAGGTCCAATCATTAATCCTGTTAAATCGGTTAATAGAAGCGTTGCAGGGGTAGGGGATACTCTCACCTATACGATTACGGTCCCGAATACAGGAACAGGAAGTGCAGAAAACGTTGTATTACAAGATAGTATTCCGAACGGAACGACATTTGTAGCAGGTAGTGTAACGGTAGGTGGAGTAACACAACCGAGTGCGAATCCCGCGAATGGAATTAATTTAGGTACAATCCCAAATAACACGCAAAGAATTGTTACATTTCAAGTTCGAATAACATCGTTCCCGAACCCAAATCCTATTCCAAATCGTGCAATGGTGTCATATCAATTCCGTCCTTTTGTCGGTAGTGCCCCTATTACAAGTACGTCTTCTTCAAACACAGTACAAACGACAGTGAATCAAGCAACTATAAGTATGCAAAAATCTGTAGATCTACAGACGGCAACTCTTAATGATGTATTAACGTACACAGTTAGTGTGACGAATAATGGGAATGTTGCTGCAAACAATGTTATTTTTGTTGATAGTATCCCTGCAGGAACAACATTTGTCGCAAACAGCGTTACGGTAAACGGAGTAGCACGTCCAGGAGCGAATCCATCAACTAGTATTAATCTCGGAAGTATTAATGCTTCGCAAACGACTGTAGTGCGCTTTCAAGTTCGAGTGACATCGAACCCTCTTGTCAATCCAATTCCGAACCGTGCGAGTGTAACATTTACCTTTACCCCAGTGCCAGGTCAACAACCAATTTCAGGTCAAGCGACGAGTAATACTGTATTTACTACTATTAATATAGCTGATCTAAGAACGAGAAAAACAGTGGATAGAGCTTTTGCGACAGTGAATGACGTTCTTACGTACACCGTTACAATTGAGAATACAGGAAATGTACTTGCGACGAATGTTGTTTTTCAAGATCCAATCCCAATTGGAACGACTTTTATTGCAAATAGTGTGACTGTAGATGGGGTTTCGCAACCTGGGGCAAATCCAGCGACTGGGTTTGCGGTAGCAAATATATCTCCCGGCGGAAGTAGGACAGTGACTTTTCAAGTACGAGTGACATCTACACCATCAGGAGGTACGATTGCGAATCGCGGAAATGTATCGGCTAATTTCGTCGTGAAACCAAATCAGCCGCCAGTAGCGATTAATAGACAAACGAATACTGTAGTGACACAAGTTAATACAGGTGGTTTAAATGTAATAAAAGAAGTGAATACAACGCAAGCAGCAGTAGGAGACAATTTAACGTACACGATTGCCGTCCAAAATACAGGGAACGTTCCGTTAACAAATGTATTTTTCCAAGACACTATTTCTTCCGCTGTTTCTTTCGTTGCAAATTCTGTAACAATTAATGGAGTACCGCAAAGTGGATTGAATCCGAATACAGGATTTTCTCTTCCTAATATTCCTGCGGCTCAAACAGTTGTAGTCACATTTGACGTATTAATTGTACAGGATCCAGAAAATGAAGATATTTTAAATCAAGCAAATGTAACAGCAAGCTTTCAAGTGAATCCGAATGAACCACCAGTAACAATCAATGTTCCGAGTAACGTTGTGAATACGACAGTACAATCAGGGAACTTTGAAGTTGTGAAAGCAGTGAATACGAATGTTGCAACAGTAGGAGATATTTTAGTATATACAATCGAAGTTATAAATGCAGGTAGTGTACCAGCTACAAATGTATTTTTCCAAGATTCAATTCCGCAAGGGACATTATTTATTGAAAATAGTGTAGTTGTGAATGGTGTTTTACAAGAAGGGGCAGATCCAGAACTTGGATTCCCATTAAATGATTTGCCTACTGGCGCCAGTGTTATTGTTACGTTTGAAGTATTAATTGATGAAATTCCCCAAGGAAATAATGTCGTAAATAATGCGAATGTAACTGGAGATTTCCTTGTAAATCCAACAGAGCCACCGATTACTGTAACAGTACCAAGTAATACTGTTATGACAGTCGTGAATTCTTCAGGGTTAAATGTAATGAAGAGTGTAAGCGCTACTGAAGCAGGTGTAGGAGATACGTTAACGTATACAGTTCGTATACAAAATAGTGGAACGGTAGCAGCGACAAATGTATCATTCCTTGATCCAATTCCATCTGGAACAACGTTTGTAGCAAATAGTGTAACAATAAATGGAACGCCTCAGCCAGGTTTAAACCCAACAACTGGATTTCCACTTGCTAATATTCCAGTAGGAGGGATGGTAACAGTTGCTTTTCAAGTGACGATCACGAGTGTACCACCAAATAGGGTTCTTCCGAATAATGCAAATGTAACTGCTGATTTTCAAGTAAGTCCTCTCCAGCCACCGATTACAATTGTAACGATTAGTAATATTGTTGTGACGCGAGTGAATGTAGGATCAATTAATGTAATAAAGAGTGTAAACACACCGCAAGCAGGTATAGGAGATACGTTAACGTATACGATCCTTATTCAAAATACAGGAACTGTTCCTGCAACGAATATTATTTTTCAAGATCCGATTCCTGTTGGAACTGCGTTTGTAGCAAATAGTGTGACGATAAATGGAGTTGTTCAGCAAGGCGCGGATCCTATGGCAGGTTTCCCAGTACCAAATATTCCGGTCGGACAAACGGCTACGATTACGTTTCAAGTTACAGTGACGAGTGTTCCGAGCGGTGGAAATATTAGAAACCAATCGAACGTTACTGCAAGTTTTCTTATAAATCCAGCAAACCCTCCAATAACGACTGTTACGAATAGCAATTTTGTCGTGACACAAGTAAACACAGCACAGTTAAATATACAAAAATCTTCATCTGTACAACAAGCGGCATTTGGAGAAACTTATACGTATTCTGTTGTCATTCGAAATAACGGCACAGTACCAGCGACGAATGTTTCTTTCATCGATCCAATTGCTCCAGAAACAGCATTTGTCGCAAACAGTGTGACGATAAATGGAATTTCACAGCTTGGTTTAGATCCGAATATTGGTTTCCCGCTTCCTAATATTGCAGCTGGGGCATCAGTGACAGTAACGTTCCAAGTTACAGTAGTTACGCCATCCCCACGCGGAGCAGTATTAAATACGGCATCTGCTACAGCCACTTTCTTATTAAATCCTTTACAACCACCTGTAACAACGACAAATTCAAGTAATACGACAGTAGTTACAATACCGTTACCTCCTCCTGGTGAAGTAACAGCAACAAAAGCAGTTGAC
This sequence comes from Bacillus cereus group sp. BceL062, assembly GCF_051780025.1. Classification (NCBI taxonomy): domain Bacteria; kingdom Bacillati; phylum Bacillota; class Bacilli; order Caryophanales; family Bacillaceae; genus Bacillus; species Bacillus cereus group sp. BceL062. The sequence goes on from NZ_JBPWGY010000014.1 coordinate 180,504, forward strand.
GTTGCAACTGGGGCTGTTGGAGATGTATTAACGTATAGCGTGCTAATTACGAACGTAGGAATTATACCTGTTACAGATGTACTCTTCCAAGATGTCATTCCGGAAGGAACGACATTTGTCGAAAATAGTGTAACGATAGGTGGGGTTCAGCAATTTGGTTTAAATCCAGAAATAGGATTTACTGTTACTCCATTATTAATTGCTGGTGGAAGTATTACGGTAACATTCCAAGTGACAATTACAGAGATTCCAGATAATGAAGTCATATTAAACGATGCTGACGTTACATTTACTTCACAACCGAATCCGCAGGAACCACCGATTACGGAAACGATATTAACGAATTTAGTCGTTACGACAATTAATATAGCGTTTATTTTTCCGTTAAAACTAGTAGATAAAGAAGTAGCGACTGTAGGAGAAATTTTAACGTATGATGTATTGATTTTTAATTTTGGAACAGTGGCAGCGACGAATGTTCAATTTATAGATACTACTTCCGCGGGTGTAGCATTTGTACCAGGAAGTGTGAGCATAAACGGGGTACCGGCACCAGGATTAGATCCTTTCATTGGTTTTACAGTTCCAGATATACCTGTAGATGATTTTGTACTTGTCACATATCAGGAGACGGTAACGAGCATACCAGAAGGTGGTACAGTTGTTAACTTTGTAGACGTTACCGCGACATTTGCTGTAAGTGAAACAGAACCACCTATTACTGAAACGACGACAAGTAACACGACATTAACAGAAATAAATGAATCTGGTTTGAATGTATTAAAATCAGTGAGTCAGCCGATTGTTGCAGTAGGGGATACAATCACCTATACAACAGTAGTTCAAAATACAGGGACAGTGACAGCAACGAATGTTCAATATAGTGATGTATTACCTTCCTCTATAGCATTCGTGCCGAACAGTGTAACGATAGACGGTGTGTTACAACCTGGATTCAATCCGAATAATGGATTCCCGCTTCCAGATATAAATCCAGGTGAAAGTGTAGAAGTAACATTCCAAGTAACAGTTGTTAGTGTTCCATCAAACGGAACAATTGTCAATACGGCAAATGTAACAGGTAGCTTTGTATTAGTACCAGGAGAACCACCAGTTATAGTAAACCAACCGAGCAATACAACACTCACAACTGTCAATAGAGGACAATTTAATGTTATTAAACAAGTAAATAGAGCGGCTACTCTCGTTGGAGATGTATTAACGTATACGGTTCAAATAACGAATACAGGAACAGTAATAGCTAACGATGTTCAGTTTGTTGATACGATTTCAGCAGGAGCGTCATTTGTACCAAATAGTGTAACGGTAAATGGAGTTTCGCAACCAAACTTAAATCCGATTACTGGCTTTGGAGTTGGAGATATACCAGTTGGTGAAACGGTTATAGTGACGTTTCAAGCGACAGTTACAACCATCCCGTCATCAGGAACAATTACGAACGTTGCAAATATAACAGGAAGTTTTACTTTAGTGCCAGGAGAACCACCGGTTATAGTGACAGATCCGAGTAATACGACTATAACAAGAATAAATAGAGGACGTTTCAGCATTATAAAATCTGTAAATAAAGAAGCGACACGTTTAGGAGATACGTTAACGTATAGTGTGCAAGTTACAAATACGGGAACGGTAACAGCGACGAATGTTCAGTTTATCGATGTTCCATCACCTAGTTTAGAATTTGTTCCTGGAAGTGTACAAATAAATGGGATTCCGCAAGTAGGTTTAGATCCTTTTGTAGGCTTTTCATTACCGGATCTTGCAGTAGGGGATAGCGTATTAATCACATTTGAAGTAAATGTAATTTCAATTCCGCCTTCTAGTAGCATTATGAATACAGCGAGAGTAACTGGTGATTTCGAATTGATTCCAGGAGAACCACCGTTTACAATTACCAATTCAAGTAATACGACAGTCACACCAGTAAATAGAGGCAGTTTAGATATGCTGAAAGAAGTAGATCATTCAATTGTTGGAGTAGGAGAAACGGTAACGTATCGTGTTCGTATATTAAATACTGGTACGACTGACGCAATGAATGTTCAATTTATTGATGTGCTATCTCCGGAAGCTGTTTTTGTACCAAATAGTGTAACGGTAAATGGAGTAGCGCGTCCGGGAGTAAATCCGCAGGTTGGATTTACGATTTTGGACATTCCAGTCGGTGAGACGGCGATTGTAACATATGAAGCTACGATTACGAGTTTTCCAGATGGTGGTACAGTAGTGAACGTTGCTGGAGCATCAGCAGAATATATTTTAGTACCAGGTGAACCGCCAGTTACAGTGATGGACACGAGTAATACAGTTATTGTAACGGTAAATACTGCAATTTTATTTGTTGCAAAAGGAGCAAACTTTGAAGTAGCAATGGTAGGAGATGTTGTCACTTACGGCATTGCCGTCATAAATGATAGTACAGTTCCTGTGACGAATATTGTTTTAACAGATATCATTGATCCAAATACGTTATTTATAAATGGCACGGTAACGGTAAATGATGTACCTCTTCCATTTGCCAATCCGAATACGGGTATTCCGTTAGGTGATTTTCAGCCAAATGATGCGGCAATTATTAATTTCCAAGTTGTAATAACGGGAGGACAAATAAATAATTTAGTTACAAATACTGCTACAGCGACTGGGCTCGCAACTGTAAATCCGAATGAGCCACCTGTAGTAGTGGAAGGTGATAGTAATACAGTTGTTATCCCGTTTATCCCTCAAAATGTCTCAACGACAGTCGTAAAAACGGCAAATCTTCAAACAGCAACAATTGGAGATGTCATTACGTTTACGACAGTCATTACAAATACAGGTGATACTGTCATGCAAAATATTCGTTTTCAAGACATGTTAGATAGTAGTGTTCGATTTATCCCTGGAAGCGTAATAGTCGATAGTGTTCCATTACGAAATGTAAGTCCAGTATCAGGGTTTCTTATAGGAAATTTAAATCCGGGTGAAGCGCGGACAGTTTCGTTTCAAGTAGTAGTTCAGAGCGCACCAAGTGGTTCAGGAAATTATATTAACCAAGCGAGTATTCGCTTTGAACATCAAGTAGGTACAGTATTGCCACCTGTTACACAAATAATAGAAAGTAACATGGTAGTCATCCCATTTGTTCCAACGATAGAACAAATTTGCGAAACGAACTTTAATTGCTTAGATAAAATTCCATTTCAATGTTCTCCATGTAATCACTTACAAATAAATAAAAAATAAATACCAAAAGAGCATCCTGTAAGAATAGGATGCTCTTTTTTATGTGTATCAATCATGTAGATTCTTTTTCGGGTGAGGTGAAAAATTCATTGGTTTTGTTGGAGAGTAGAAATGGAATAGCTCCTTTTATGACAGAAATATCCCAGTCCCACCATGCAAGTTTTTCTAGTTTTTCAATGGTTTCTTGTGAAAAACGATAGCGAACTAGTTTGGCAGGGTTCCCAGCTACAATTGCATATGGAGGTACGTCTTTTGTAACTACACTCTTTGCACCGATAATGGCCCCGTTACCAATTGTAACACCAGATAAAACGCAGGATTGATAACCAATCCATACATCATTGCCGACTACGATATCACCTTTTGATGAAGGATGACCAGTAATATGTGCTCCTTCATCGAAGAGAGCATTAAATGGGTAAGTCGTTATCCAATCAGCACGATGCTCGCCGCCAAGTATGAAAACGACTTCTTCTCCTAATGAACAAAAATTACCTATTTTCAATTTCGTTTCATCATTCCAAGAAAAAATAGTTGGACCTACTTTACTATAAGTATAATCACCAATATCATATTTACTATATTCAGGTTTTTGATTTAAATATAACATAACAAATTTAGCATCCTCTCTAAAGCAAGTAATGGATATGGAACATTATATGCAAGGTGGAGTAAGGCGAACTGTGTTGTATGAATTAGTAAGATGTAAGTATGTTAGTAGGGAAAATGAATAAAGGGGAGTGGAGTGGATGAGATACGAAATGGGGTTATATAATAAACCTTTTCAGTCAATTCAATCAGGAAAAAAGGTATATGAAGTACGCTTATACGATAAAAAACGTCAACTTATAAAACAAGGCGATGAAATTGTATTTACGAACCTTACGACAGCAGAAACGATGGTTGTAAAAGTAACGGAAGTAAAGCGATACGAAAGCTTTAAAGAAATGTACGAGCAAATTGATAAAAAGTTATTGGATTGTGAAAATGATAGTTTAGAGGAAATGTTAGAAAGTACATACAAAATATATACGAAAGAACAAGAAGAAAAGTGGGGAACAGTTGCGGTTCGTATTGAGGTAATAAAATGATGAGAAATCGCGGCGTGGCTATTATTGTACAGGATGGAAAAATTGCTCTAATAAAACGTGTTCGAGACGATGAAGTATATTACGTTTTTCCAGGCGGTGGAATAGAAGAAGGAGAAACATCGGAAGAGGCAACGAAGCGAGAGATATACGAAGAATTAGGGGTACATATAGAAGTAAAGCACCTTATTACAAAGATAAAGTATAAAGGTACCGAATATTATTATGAAGCCTATATTACGGACGGAGTATTCGGAAGCGGAAAAGGTGAGGAGTTTAAGCAGAAAGATAGAGGTTGTTATATTCCGTTATGGATACCGATAAATGAGTTGAAAAATGTGAATATAAAACCTTACGAAGTGGTCGAAAGTATATTCGATTATTATAAGATGTAAGGTCTGACAACATACAAAAAAAACCATTGACATAGCCTGCTGATTTAAGTATTGTATTCGAGTATGTTTATAATCAGGAGGTTTATATGAGCAATCAAACTACTACACATCATGTGAAAATGACAACAGCAGATCCATCTGGAATCGGTCTATTTGGATTAGCAATGGTAACACTTGTAGCATCATCTCAAAAGTTAGGTTTAACAGATGGCGTTTCACTTGTATTACCATGGGCAATCTTTTTAGGGGGATTTGCACAAATCTTTGCATGCATTCACGATGCAAAGCATAACAACACGTTCGGTACGACAGCATTTGGTGCGTACGGCCTGTTTTGGTTAGGTGTTGGAATGACTTGGTTAATTCAACTTGGAGTATTCGGCGAAAAATTAGCCCAAACTGCAGATTCAAAACAGCTTGGTGTAGCCTTTATCGGATATTTAATTTTCACAATCTTTATGACGATTGGTGCAATGGAAACACATAAAGTATTATTTATGATTTTCGTACTTATTGATTTCTTATTTATTGGTCTTTCATTAAGTACTTTAGGTGTTATGCCGCACGCAATGCATAATTTAGCAGCATATTCTGAACTATGTATTTCATTATTATCTTTCTATGGTTCAGCCGCAGCAGTGTTAAATACACACTTCGGAAAAGTTGTTTTACCAGTTGGAAAGCCATTTGGTATTTTTAAAAAGTAATAAAAAAGCACAGGTGATTGTATAGTCATCTGTGCTTTTTTGTATGGAATAAATAAAAATGAAAAATATAATTGAAATTGATTCTCATTATTAATATAATGAGAATGAGAATCATTCATTGTAAGAGGGGGATGCCAAAGTGGCGAAAATTTTAATTGCGTATGCGAGTATGTCAGGAAATACAGAGAGTATTGCTGATTTAATAAAAGTAAGTTTGGATGCTTTTGATCATGAAGTAGTATTGCAAGAGATGGAAGGCATGGATGCTGAAGAATTGCTAGCTTATGATGGAATTATTTTAGGATCTTATACGTGGGGCGATGGTGAATTGCCGTTTGAGGCAGAAGATTTCCACGAGGATTTAGAAAATATAGATTTGTCAGGAAAAAAAGCAGCTGTATTTGGATCAGGTGATACGGCATATGAACTGTTTTGTGAAGCGGTGACGATATTTGAAGAACGTCTTGTAGAACGCGGTGCAGAACTTGTACAAGAAGGATTGAAAATTGAATTATCTCCAGAAGATGAAGAGGATATTGAAAAATGCAGTAATTTTGCAATTGCATTTGCTGAGAAGTTCTAAGAATGGGAGTGTCAACGTGGAGACAATGTTAAGTGCAACTGCTATTACAAAATTAAGAGATGGAAAACTTATGTTAGCTACTACATATGATGGCTTATTTATTGAACAAGACGGAGAATGGAAACAAATTTTAAATGGCTTTCAAAAACGAATTCGGGATTTACATAGCGTAGATAATATAGTTTATGGTGTAGGCGACGAAGGGATTTTTATTCGTAGCATGAATGGTGGAGAGAACTGGACAATTCAGCGTTTTCCAACAAAAGCAACGAGTTGGAATGTGTGTAGTAATGTACAAGGAACTGTCATTGCTCATGGAGATAAAACATTGTATCTTTCTAATAATTTCGGTTCTACATGGGAGACCATTCATCCATTTCTTGATTATGGCAGTGATGCACCGTCTATTCGTTCGTTATTCTTATATAAACATTACTTATTTATTGGTACGAAAATACATGCGAAATATGGTGGTGTTTGGCTTTTTGATTTAGAGAAACGTAAATTAAAAAGAATTAAAATAGCGATGAATCAAATGATTTCTGCGTTGACTCTACATAATTCTTATCTAGTAGCAGCAAGTGGATCGTGTAAAGGAATTGGTGGTAATATTTCTTTTTGTAAAATAGATGAAAGTATTGAGAATGAAAAACTATATTGGCATACATGTCAAAGTGAGCAGAAAGCTAGTAGCTATTTAGACTTAAGTGTAGATCAACATGTGCTATATACGACTTCAACGCAAAATAAGGCGGGCGTTAGCACGGTTTGCCGTGTGCATCTTAATGAAGGGATTGTTACAGTATGTGACTCGGTTAAAGGGCATGGTTGGCGCATTGTTAATCAAAAAGAAGGCTATGTTGTAGCTGGATCAGGTGAATCAAAAGCGATGCAGTGGAAGAAAAAAGTTGTTTAGCAAAAAAAACTTTGCTTTTATTATATTGATATGATATAGTATGTTTAAACCATTTTACTTTTAATAATATAGAGATTTAAATGAGCTGTAACTTCCGAGGAGGATAGCAATGTTAAATCTCCTCAGGGGTTGCAGTTTTTTAATGTCTGGTTTATTATTGTAAGGTGGTTGAAAATGAATATGTACATATAGGTACATTGTAGGAGGATTTTTTTCATGCAAAACGGTAAAGTAAAATGGTTTAACTCAGAAAAAGGTTTCGGTTTCATCGAAGTTGAAGGCGGAGAAGACGTATTCGTTCATTTCTCAGCTATCCAAGGCGACGGCTTCAAAACTTTAGAAGAAGGTCAAGAAGTTACTTTCGAAGTAGAACAAGGTAACCGTGGACCACAAGCTACTAACGTTAACAAGAAGTAATTTTTGAAAAAAAGAAGGGCTCGCCCTTCTTTTTTTTGCGTTCTTATTGAATATCCTCCAATGTACATATGATAATAAGACTGAATTTTTGTTTTTTATACGAGGTATTTCATGCATAAAGTGTATGAATAAATAGATACTGAAAATAAAGTATGTGTGTGAAAAGGATTTTAGAAAGAGGTAAATAAATTGAAAAACGCTACACGGTTCATTGTGTTTGATATCGAAAGGAATTTTAGGCCGTATAAATCAGAAGATCCGTCAGAAATAGTAGATATTGGAGCTGTAAAAATAGATGTGAGTACAATGAAGGTTATTGGAGAATTTTCAGAGTTAGTAAAACCAAGTGCCCCATTAACTCGTCATACAACAAAATTAACTGGAATTACAAAGAAAGATTTAATTGGTGTAGAGAAATTCCCTCAAATTATAGAGAAATTTATTCAGTTCATTGGAGAAGATTCTGTATTTATTTCATGGGGAAAAGAAGATTATCATTTTCTATCCCATGATTGTACATTACATGGCCTAGAATGCCCGTGTATGGAAAAAGACAGTAGATTTGATTTGCAAAAATTTATTTTCCAGGCTTATGAAGAATTGTTTGAACATACACCAAGTTTGCAATTTGCAGTAGAACAGCTCGGCTTAACGTGGGAAGGGAAACAGCACCGCGCTTTAGCAGATGCTGAGAATACAGCAAATATACTTCTTAAAATATATAGCGAGAGAGATATTAATAAGCGATACAAGAGACACGGTGAGCTTGAACTTGTAAAGAACGGAAAACTAACAGAAAAAGCGAAAAAAAAGATGCGAAAATGGGTGTTTAAAGAACTGAAGAAACATGCAGAACGACCATTTGTGTGGAGTGCATTTGAAAGTAGTGAAACGTGGGAAAGTATAACGGAAAGGTATTATATAAGTGAAAATACAGTAGAACTTCTGAAAAAACATTTCCTTACAGCGGTGAGAAAAGCGGAGCGGCAGCTTAAATATTTGGCTGAGATGGAGGAGAATGCACAGTCTAGGTGACATTCTCTTCCATTTCTAGCTATATAAATTTAAAGTCATCGTATTGACGGATGAGTAAAGTATTCAAATTTAATTAGGAATCAATTTGTTGTTGTAATTTGGCTATTATAATTGCTTTGAAAATTAAGGCGTCGTAAGAATTTTAAAATATATTAATAAAATAAGAGCTCATAAAAATGAAAGAGGGTACAGTTAAATGGAAGCAATCGTTAACATTTTAACTGTTTTATTTTTTATATTATATTCTCATCACTTTTTATTTTTATTACACTTCCTCTTATAGTAAAAAGGAGTTAGTAAAAGCTTAATATATCTTTAAACCGCGGTGAATTAAAGATTAAAATTGAAGAGTAAGATAAGCGTTATATATATGGGAGATGCGATGATGATAAATTTGGATATCAAAGATATTAACGTAAAGATGGAATTAAACGGTGTCTTTTGGAATGAGAATAGGATTGCTGAAATGATGGTGACTACAACAGCAGAACATTCTCTTATTCTTCATATATTAGTTGACTTAGAAAATAAAACTATTAGTGCGATGAGTGCCACGATAGTGAATGGGTTCTGCCCTCTGTGCAAACAGAAAAGGGACGAATGCAGTGAACTTAATGACCCACAAAATAAAATGGATATTTTAGAAGAAGCCTACGATTGGGTGAGAGAGCATCCAGAATATCGTTTTCAATTATCTTTTTACGAGTACAATAAATTTGAGGTAGTAAAGTGAAATTTTTATTTTAATAACATATATAGTGACTATAAGGAAAACATCAAAAACTTATAGAAGGACTGGGTCTATTAGTAAAAAGTGAAAAAATTGTAGTACGTTGTATACAAGAACATATTGAAAAGGATATTTCAACTGGAAATGTGTTTGTACAACAAGGAACGAATTTATTTAGATACTGCAACAAATTTTATCTTAAGTCAAAAAAATTTAATACATAAGCACATCTTGTTATAAAGCAGAGAAACCGATTCTTAGTAGAGTCGGTTTTTAAAGTAAACGTCAAGTAAGTCCAAAATAAAAGAGCGCTTTGTTAATAGCGCTCAGTAAAAAAATAGTTATAGGGAAGCATTTATTCAATGTTAGAATCGAAATTTTTAGTATTGTGTGGTCTCATTTGTAGACACATAGTTGTTATTTAAAACATGTTTATTGGTTACTTGATTTTCTTTATTCAACCCCGTTCGGATTATATGAAAACTGTTGCTTATTCTCAATCCGCTCAATCACATCTTGCAACTCATCTGGCTTCAGAAACTCAATAGGAGAGAAGCCTTTTTCAAACGTAAGTGTATCAGCCTCAATCATTAATACGTATCGGTCATTTACCTTCGCGATATGTATTTGATCTCCGAAATCAGCAAGCAGGGCCTTCACAGAGATATGATCTGCTTTTAGCTTTAATTCCACTTCTGGGGCGTGCTCGACGATTTGAGCGGTAGCTTCCATTACTTCTTCGGTTGAAAATTGTTCCATAATCTCCCGCTTCGGACTGGCAGCCCATACTTCCATTGCTTGGTCGAATTGTTCGCGTTCTTCCGTACCTTCTTCAAATACATCTTCAATTTGGTCATATACCATGTCCATTACTTGTGTTTTCATAATTTCAGGCATAGAGCGCTCGTATTCGACGAATTTTAAGAAGTCCTCAAAGTAGCGGGCGTGTGATGCTTGGTGAATTTTTAGCTCACCCACTTCGACCATACCTTCTTCAGGCATGTACGGATATTGGATAGATTTCATATTCTTCGTTGTGATGGCCATTTCGACGTTACGAATAAGCGTTGATTCATCTGAAATAGAGGCAACTTTCGGTTCAAAGTCACATTTCATAACGAATACGAACGGGTCATCAAAGTATTTACGTAGTTTTGCTTGAGCAATTAAAAATACACCACCACGAACAGCGCTTGTGTCAAGATATGTATAAACGAGAGGCTCGCTCATATCTTTGAAGTTTTCTTTTGTTTCTGCAAAACGAATACGATTAAATAGGTTGTAATGAGGGTTTGAATCGAGTTCGTGTCCTTCTTCTACAATAAAGCGCCCAATCTTTGTTGGGGCTTGTTCCGTTTTGGCATGACGTTCTACTTTTCGCTTTGAAATTTTTAATAATTCACCATTCAAAAATTCTTTTAAAGAGCTATCTTCATATTCTTCAGCGTCTAATGTTTGAAAATGTTTATAGCGTTTATCAACGGCTTCGCCTTTTCCTTCTACTTGTACAACATAAAAGGAAAGAAAATTTATTTCAAAATCCATATTTATCACCTTGTTTCATTTCGTTAACTCTTATCAGTATAGAGATGGAGAAAACTTTCGTCAATTTATATAAGGAAGGGGAGACCCTTCCTTATATATTTTTTATTTTCAAAATTAAAATCCGTCTTCTAACGCTGCAAATGGAATGTTAAGTCTGTTTTCTACTGTACGTAAACGTTGGTTTAAGCGATTTAGTCTACGTGTATGGCGCTCAACAGTATTTTCTAATTGACGTACTCTTTGCTCAAGCTCATTTACTCGTCGTTCTAGTTGACGGTTTCCAGTACCAGGGAAAGAGATTGGAAGTTGAAATTGTCTATTTTGGTCATATGGATTAACTTGTTCTGTTTGATCTATATATTGTTGGTATTGTGCTTGTAAATCATATTGAGGCTGATAACCGTATTGGTTATATGAATCATATGGATTGTAGGGGTACATAAAAACATCCTCCATTTCTTTAAAATAGGTTAAATACACGATACTGTATGTGTAAAAGCGGAGCAGTGGCACGGCAAATACCTAATTATATTTACGTGATTTACTTTTATAAATAAGAACAGGGAGTTGTTACATTTGTTTTTCATTTATTTAATGGTATATAATGGATGGAAGGGGAGAGGTTACATAAAGGTTACAAATTTGCTAAACTTACATTTTCATAAAAATATGTATAGACATTTACAAAAGAAAAGAGTAATTTAAATAGAGTAAAAAATAACTTGTAACATTTTATAAACATATTGTAAAATGATTGTAACAAAACATACATAAAAATGAAATAATACATAAAAGCAGTGTTGGGGAAAAGGAGAGAGTATATTGTTCCGTAAAATAAAGGGTATTTTAGTTGGGGTGCTATGCGTAGCTGTAGTGAGTGGTTGTGGTACAAAAGTAAGTGATGTTGCATTAGTAAGTGATATTGGTGGACACACTGTCGCTGCTAAAGCAGAAGTGCAGGATTCTATTAGTTTAGTTGATAGTCGAACAGGTACTGAAGTGAAAAAAATAGATTTGTCTAGTTTAGGCTATTTTGAAGACGAAGCAAAATTTAAAAAATCGGTAACGAAGGTTGCTAGTGAGGTTGGGAAAACCGTTGATAAAAAGATGGTTCCATCACGTATAGCACCTGATGGAAGTTGGCAAGAAGGAAAACCTTCTTATGAATTAATGGAAAAAGAATTAGTAGATAAATTGTTAAATGTTGGTATGTGGGATTCTTCATATCAGTTACCAATCACAGAGAAAAAGCCTACGGCAACATTAAGTGATGCGCAAGGAAGTGGTACGGTAATTGGTAGATATGAAACGAATTTAGGTGGATCAACAGGTGGTCGTATTGAGAATATTCGTTTGTCAGCGGCGAGCATAAATGGAGTTGTATTAGCAAAAGGAGACCGCTTCTCTTTTAATGCATTAATCGGTGATACAACGCCAGATAAAGGATATCAATTAGGAAAAGAAATTGTAGATGGTAAATTAGTAGATGGATATGGTGGAGGTGTTTGTCAAACATCTTCGACTTTATACAATGCAGCAGATCAAGCTGGTTTGAAAATGGTAGAGAGAACGACGCATTCTAAAACAGTAGGTTATGTGCCACAAGGAAGAGATGCTACAATTGCATATCCATACTTAGACTTAGTATTTGAAAACACGAACGACGCACCTGTGAAGCTTTATATGGGCATTCAGGGCGGAAAGTTAGTTGCTGAAGTACATAAAATGAGATAAGAGTTATAAAGTCACTTTTTCTGAAAGTTAGAAGAGGTGGCTTTTTTATTAAGAAAATAAAAATATGTATAAATTCTGACTTTTCTTATTTACATAGGGTGATTTTGGTTGTATTCTTCATAGTAACGGTTATATGTAATGGAAAAATATTGGGATAAGGAGATGGAGTTATTCATGGTACAAATTCATCCGAAAACACGTATTGGTCATGTTGCATTTAAAGTGAAAGATTTAGAGCGTCAAATTGCTTTTTATGAGAATGTAGTAGGCTTAGAAGTAATTAAACAAGAGGGGAATAAATCATATTTATCTGGAAAGGGTGGTAAGAATACGCTGCTTATTCTTGAAAAGTTGGAGAATGGGGCACTGCAAGAACCACGTACGACTGGTATATATCATGTTGCTTTTTTAGTTCCGACTCGTGAAGCTTTTGCTTCGGCACTATTTGGGGTTCTTCGTAATAAGAATGTAATTGATAGCCCGGCTGAACAAGAAGGGCGTTATACATATTCAAATGAAATTTTACCAATTTCAAGGTTTAATAGTGCAAGTGATCATACGTATAGCGAAGCGTTTTATTTACAAGACTTAGAGGGTAATGGGATTGAAATATATGCAGACCGCCCGCGCGATCAATGGGGAGAAGGGCCAGGAGGAAGTACACCACTTGATTTAAAAGAATTGGCAACGCTCGTTGATTATGAGTTTGCTGGTTTGCCTGCTGATACTGTCGTTGGACACGTACATTTACGAATAGCTGATGTAGAAAAGTCACATGAGTTTTATGTAAAGACTGTAGGCTTTGAGGTACAACAGCGTGAAGAGGATTGCTTATTTATTTCGGCAGGAGGCTATCATCACCATATCGGTGCAAATACGTGGAACGGAGTAAATAATCCGCACCCACCAGCACATGCAACTGGACTAAAGGTATATACGATTGTACTACCGCATAAAGAAGCGTTAGATGAAGTGAAAGAAAGATTAATAGAAAAACAACATGAAATAAATGAAACTACAAATGGATTTACAGTAGTAGATCCAAGTGGTATTACAGTACAGTTTGAAATAGAAGTAGCATAAAACAAGCCAGGAAGTGTGTAATCACTTTCTGGCTTGTTTTTAATTATTCATAGTTCAATCCAATACCTTCTTACAATATTTCCATCTTCCTCAATGAAATCATCACCACGAAGCCCGCCGTTATGCAAGATTGTTTTTTCTGATCCTGTATTCACTTCGTCACAAACGACAAGTACTTTCTCGATGTTTAATTCCTTCGTTTTTTCTAGCGATAACTCTAATAACTTCGTAGCATAACCTTTTCTTCTTTCAGAAGGGCGAATGCCATAACCGATATGACCTCCAGTGTTAAATAAATGTTCGGTTAAACTATGACGTATATTAACAACTCCTACAATTTTATTTTCATCTGTAACGAGCCAATACGTAGAGTCTGGTACCCAAGATTCAGGAAGGTTTACTCCGTTATGTGCATCGAGTAATTCTTGAATCATAGCCGGAAAGTTAGAAGGGTCCTTTGAAATAACCCACGGAATCATCGTTTCACCGCTATCTTTCCATTCGTTATAAAAATCTAAGTATTCTTCTTGTAAATCAGTAGTAGGTGTAATCAAAAAGACATTCATTGCTAGTAAGCTCCTTTTATTTATGTTTTATTTCACAAAAATCAAGGTAGAAAATGAAAGCGTTTTCTAACTTTCTCAACCTCATTTCTTGCACTTCATATGCAATTTTTAACTGAAGATAAGTAAGGTGTTGAACTTAAAGGTTTTTTTGTATGAGAAATAGGTTATCTTGTTTATGCTAATATTTAAAATATTAGCATAAAATCGTTGGGATAGTAAGTGAATTTTGATGGAATGTTTTTATATCGATAAATGGATGTGTGTGATAATTTTTGTTTTATCCATCTATAATGAATGAAAGGGGGAAGTGTTCGTGAGCTTACATATTGATTTTATTTTACGAATTGGTATTGCTGGTTTATTAGGAGCAATGATTGGTATTGAAAGGGAAATTCGATCAAAAGAAGCTGGATTAAAGACTCATTTCCTCGTAGCGGTAGGGAGCGCTTTAATAATGGTTGTTTCGAAATATGCCTTTTCAGATATTATGTTTGAAAATCATATGTCCCTTGATCCAAGTCGTATTGCAGCGCAAGTTGTTAGTGGAGTAGGTTTTTTAGGTGCAGGTACAATTATTATTCAAAAACAGGTAGTGAAAGGATTAACGACAGCGGCTGGTTTATGGGCTACAGCAGGAATTGGATTAGCAATTGGAGCGGGTATGTATGTAGTAGGGATTGGAGCTACGATTCTCGTTTTAATTGGGTTAGAGATTGTAAGTCGTATTTTTAAAGTGCGATTTTTATTTCCGCAAAATATAACAGTGCAAATTTGTATGAATAAACATGAAACGGTACAACAAATATTAGAGAAGCTTCATATGAAAGGTATTCCAATACTTTCATATGAAGTGGAATCTTTACAGCAAGATACAGGTGTAGTTTATAAGGTAGGAATGCAGCTGAAAAATATATCACCTGAAGAAAAGAATGCATTCATTCAATATATACAAACATTACCAGAAATAACATTTGTAAAGTTAAATTCATAGCGTTGAAAAAGAGGTTAGATGTAGCAGAAATTTCGCTATTATCTATCCTTTTTTTGACACAAATCGCATGGAGAGTCAAGCGTTAATTTTGCTATGAATGGATACATATGTGAACGTTACCTTATTTTTTCTCAATACAGAATAAATAGTCAGAATAGTAAGATATTAGTGCAGGGCACTAAAAAATGTAAGGTAGGGGAGAGTATGAAAGGCTATTCAAAAAAAGTTTTAGTAGGGGTAAGTTTTGCTAGTTTACTTTTAGGGAGTTTTCAAGGGAGCATATCGGCGGAAAATACTAAGGAAGAGCAAGTTTCTTATCGAAATGTGCTCAAAATGGAGCCAGTTGGTGTACAATTGCCAGTGCAAGAATTAGCTCATTCATCAAAAGTGCTAGAAAATAAGTCTTTTGAGAAAAGGCTACAATTTGCTGATTTATCGCAAAGACCGCCAGAAGTAAAAAAAGAAAGTAAACAATTAGCTGTAGCGAAAACTTATACAATTGCTGAATTAAATCAATTAAGCAATCAGCAATTAGTAGATTTACTTGTAACAATCGACTGGGAGCAAATTACGGAGTTATTTCAGTTTAATAAAGACAGTCTAGCATTCTATCAAAATGATAGTAGGATGCAGGCGATTATTGATAAATTAAAGCAGCAAGGGCAAACTTATACGCAAGATGATTCAAAAGGGATTGAGACATTAGTAGAGGTATTGCGATCCGGGTTTTATTTAGGATTTTATAATACAGAATTAAGTAAACTGAATGAACGAAGCTATCATGATAAATGCTTACCTGCATTAAAAACGATTGCGAGCAACCCGAATTTTAAGCTCGGTACATTAGAACAAAATAGAGTTGTATCATCATACGGAAAATTAATAGGAAACGCTTCGAGTGATGTGGAAACGATAACATCGGCTGCGAAGATTTTTAAACAATATAATGATAGTTTTTCTACATTGGTAGATAATCTTTCAGCTGGAAATGCGATTTACGATATTATGCAAGGTGTGGATTACGATATTCAATCATATTTGTACGATACGAGAAAAGTACCGAAAGATACAGTATGGTATCAGAAAATAGATAGTTATATTAATGAGCTAAGTCGTTTTGCATTAATGGGAACGATTACAGCGAAAAACGGATGGCTTATTAACAATGGCATTTATTATACAGGTAGACTCGGTACGTTCCATAGTACAGGGACGAAAGGGTTACAAGTTGTAACAGATGCGATGAACATATACCCGTACTTAGGGGAGCAATATTTCGTAGCAGCTGAGCAAATCGCGACAAATTATGGCGGAAAAGATGCAAATGGAAATATGGTTAATTTAGATCAAATACGAGAAGATGGTAAGAAAAAATATTTACCGAAAACGTATACGTTTGATGATGGTGCAATTGTTTTAAAAGCTGGAGATAAAGTGACTGAGGAAAAAGTAAAACGTCTATATTGGGCAGCGAAAGAAGTGAAGGCACAATTCCATCGTACCGTTGAAAGTGACCAGCCATTAGAAAAAGGGAATCCAGATGATGTATTGACGATGGTTATTTATAATAGTCCAGCAGAATATCAATTTAATCGTCAATTGTACGGGTATGAAACGAATAATGGTGGTCTTTATATAGAAGGAACAGGTACATTCTTTACTTATGAACGTACACCACAAGAAAGTATTTATAGTTTAGAAGAGTTATTCCGACATGAGTTCACGCATTATTTACAAGGTAGATATGAAGTGCCAGGACTATGGGGACAAGGTAAGATGTATGAAAATGAAAGATTATCTTGGTTTGAAGAAGGAAATGCTGAATTTTTTGCAGGAGCAACGAGAACGGATAATGTTGTACCGAGAAAGAGCATTATAGGAGGATTATCTTCAAATCCAGCAGAGCGTTATACGGCCGAGCGAACGTTAAATGCAAAGTATGGAACGTGGGATTTCTATAATTATTCCTTCGCTTTACAATCGTACATGTACAATAAGAGGTATGATATGTTTGATAAAGTTCATGACCTTATTAGGAAAAATGATGTGGCAGCATATGATGCATATCGCTCTGCGTTAAGTAAAGATGCGAATTTAAATAAAGAGTATCAAGACTATATGCAAATGTTAGTTGATAATCGTGATAAATATAATGTTCCGTTAGTATCAGATGATTATTTAGCAACGCACGCATCGAAACCAGTTTCAGATATTGCAGCAGAAATTACGGCGGAAGCAAATGTAAAAAATGTATCTGTAAAGAAAAATAAATCACAGTTCTTTAATACATTTACACTACAAGGAACATATACAGGTACTGCTGCAAAAGGAGAATATGAAGACTGGAAAACAATTACACAAAAGGTGAATGATACGTTAAAACGTTTAAGTGCAAAAGAATGGACAGGCTATAAAACAGTAACAGCTTATTTTGTGAATTATCGTGTGAATGCATCAGGACAATTTGAGTATGATGTTGTGTTCCATGGTATGAATACAGAAGAAGGAGCTGTGAATAAAGCGCCGGTCGCAGTTATAAATGGTCCGTATAGCGGAAATGTGAACGAAGCAATCTCTTTTAAAAGCGATGGATCAAAAGATGAAGATGGAAAAATTGCTTCTTATAAATGGGAGTTTGGAGACGGTACTGTAAGTAATGAACAAAACTCAACGCACATTTATACAAAAGAAGGAACATATACAGCGAAATTAACAGTAACAGACGATAAAGGAGCAACTAATACTGCTACAACGAGTGTGACAGTTAAAAAGAAAGAAGATAACAGTGTAGAAAAAGAGCCAAACAATTCATTCCAAACAGCAAATAAACTGCAGTTGAATCAAATTTTACGTGCTAGTTTAGGAAATGGTGATACAAGTGATTTCTTTGAAATAAATGTAGAAACAGCTAAAAACATTCAAATCAATGTAACGAAAGAAAATAATATTGGAGTAAACTGGGTTCTTTATTCGGAAGCAGATTTAAATAATTATGTTACGTATGCCCAGCAACAAGGAAATCAACTAGTAGGTAGCTACTATACGTATCCAGGGAAATATTATTTACATGTGTATCAGTATGGTGGGGGAACAGGGAATTATACGGTAGAAGTGAAGTAGTAAAAGGGAATTTGTTTTTTTCGATGAATAGCAAAAAGATCTATGCTTTTAATGAAAAAACAACTGTAGACAATGACTCTAATGACATTAACAAATTAAGTGTCGAGAGATTTTATATTTAAATTAAACAGATCTGAACAGTAAATGAGATGAAATCGAAAAATTATTAGTTCATCAAAATGTAAGAAAAGTAGTGAATTTTAAGTACGTTTAATTAAAGGATCAGAGTTTGTCTATTTTTACAGATAAACTCTGATCCTTATTATTTGAAAGTAAGATAATTGATACGTAAGGTAGCGGAATTTTTAAAATTCATTTATTTAAAAAGTTAAGTAGAAAATTTTTATCATCTAAATAACTTTCATTACATTAGCAGGGGATACTAATAGAAAAACGTGTCCCTTTACCTAATTCACTCTCTATCTCTATATCTCCGTTTAATTCTTTAATAATACTGTAAGCAATCATAGTACCAAGTCCAGTCCCTTTTTCTGTTGTTGAATAAAACGGCAAAGCAATTCGTTTTATTTGTTGAGATGACATTCCAATACCTGAATCAATAATGTTAATTATAATATTTCCTTTTATTTTTTGTATATTTATTTGTAAAACTCCACCATTTTTCATAGCCTCAATTCCATTTTGTATGATGTTGTTTAGACAGAGTCTGAATTTTTCGGGATCCCCATTTATATAAAAGGAATCTGTACTATTTTGTTTTATTTCAACTTTGTATGATAGAGCGAGTGGTGAAATAGTGTCTTTCACCTGATTTAAAATGTAATTAATATCTATTTTCTCTTTTAGGGTATTCTGTGGTTTGGTTAAAGATAAATAGTTATTGATAGTAGATTGTATTTGCTGCATTTCAATTAACATGATTTCTAAGTACTGATCCTGAGATAGCTTAGAGGCATGTTTTTCATTTAATAATTGAGTGAATCCATGTACCGTGGTTAGTGGATTGTGGATTTCGTGTGCAATTGACGCCGCTAGCTCACTAGCTATATAAAATTTTTCAGCCCGTTGCAGTTTTTCTTTCATTTTATATTTCTCAATCATTCCCTCTATTAAATAAACTGATAATAATACTGTGAAAATATTAATGATTATATAATTTAATAAAAATTCTATGAGAGTAGCGTCTATTTTACCTCCTGTATTTATTTGAGTTACAATACCGCAGATAGAAAGTGAAGCTGTACATACTAAAATAAGGAGTAAGCTTAATAATATCTTTTTTTCTTTAAAATGCATAGGTAATAAGTAACGGAAGAGCATTGTTATACCAGAAATAATTGTAAAGATAATAAATGATGGAAGAACGCCATTTCCACCTAAGTAAAAGCGATAAGAAAGATATAAAATTCCTATAAGAACAATGTTTTTTGTATTTCCATACAGAAAAACTAATATGATAGGAATAAAACGTAAATCATAAATAAAGCCAGCATGTAAATGAAAAGGAAAAGTCATACAAAAAATAATAGCAATAGAGGAGAGAGTAGAAATTAACATATTATTACATGTTATTTTTTCTCTAAATTCTAGCCAAAATACGTGATAGCAAAGGATACAAATTATTATAATAAAGGTATTTAATAAGAGAGTAGAAATTCCCATAGTTTTGCATCTCCGATAGTTTGTAAGTAGGATTATGTATAAGTTGGACCTAGATGTTTAGTATTAGTAGACTTTCTATCTAAAAAAGGAAGGATAATTGAAAAAATGTTATTATATTACTCGTATTAGAATTGATGAGGAAGATAGAAAAAATAATAGATAAAAAATCTACTTGAATTTATGTACATATGAAATTAGAAAATAACTTTTGTATAGATAAAATTGGGATTGAATTACTGGTAAAATAATGGGTTTCTGAGTGTGAATATTCTGTGAAAACAATATATATGACGACCATTATTTTGTAGCTTTCGTTATATTAACATGGAATTTACCGAATTACAAAGTGAAAATTTAAAATTTTTTTATTCATATAATTTATCTGAAATGAAAACACTGTTCACTCGAGTATTGTGGTAATGAATCGTATACATTTTGTGTGAAAAAACCTTTGAAATTAACATGTTCTTTTTTATAAAACATAATACTGTAGCTTTATCTATGTGAGTTACTTAATAAATATCAATACGTAAAGTTATTATATGTATATTTAAGGATATGAATTATTACATAAAAACGCACTTAAAAAAGAATGTATGATGGTAATAGAATACAAACATCAAGGGGGAGCTTAAAATGAAGTTAAATAAACTAGTGCTTAGTTGTGGAGTGATTTCGGCATTAACACTTGGTGTGTTAGGGAATAATACTTATGCTGAAGAAGTGCACAAAACGAATGATGCAATTAATATAGTTGAACACGTTCCTGCAGACATATTATTAACTCAAACAATGGATTATAGTGGAGAGGCTGTCACTTCTTTTGTATATAATGGGAGTACTGATTTAAGCTTCTTTATGAAAAATAATGGCCAAAATACAATGGGGTATAGTGTAAAAGGCCCAAATACGGAGTTAATTGTTGGTGGTTATATAAAACCTGGAGAACAACAAATTAATGTTACAAATGTACGGAATGCTTTATCTCCATTACCGATTGGAACATATAAAATTTACGTTTCAAATGATGATGGTTCTAAGGGACAATTCCAAGTTGCAGTAAGATCTATGAATTAAATTAAAAAAAACTTGTTTATGAGCTGATTTAATTTTTACTTTCTGGAAAGAGATGATATTGACCCGAGAGTCCCCCATAAAAGTAAAAACGAGCATCCTTATGTGAAGTGACCCCTAAAAGTTAGACACGGTTATTTCATTAGGCAGCTTGATCCAAATGAGTCCGGTATTGCACCGGGCTCATTTTTAATTTTGCCTTTATCCGTTTCGTATT
>NZ_JBPWGY010000015.1:0-176005 GCF_051780025.1 Bacillus cereus group sp. BceL062
TAGGGGTTCGACTCCTCTCGGGCGCGCTTTTATTAACGGGAAGTGGCTCAGCTTGGTAGAGCACCTGGTTTGGGACCAGGGGGTCGCAGGTTCAAATCCTGTCTTCCCGATATTCCCAAAAACATGGGGCCTTAGCTCAGCTGGGAGAGCGCCTGCCTTGCACGCAGGAGGTCAGCGGTTCGATCCCGCTAGGCTCCACTTATTTTTATATTACTTATGGCGGTGTAGCTCAGCTGGCTAGAGCGTACGGTTCATACCCGTGAGGTCGGGGGTTCGATCCCCTCCGCCGCTACCATAAGGACCTTTAGCTCAGCTGGTTAGAGCAGACGGCTCATAACCGTCCGGTCGTAGGTTCGAGTCCTACAAGGTCCACCACTCAAAGTTTATATCTCGGAGGTATACCCAAGTTCGGCTGAAGGGATCGGTCTTGAAAACCGACAGGCGGCGAGAGTCGCGCGGGGGTTCGAATCCCTCTACCTCCTCCATTTTTTCTAAATTAAATATTTTATCATCGCGGGGTGGAGCAGCACGGTAGCTCGTCGGGCTCATAACCCGAAGGTCGCAGGTTCAAATCCTGTCCCCGCAACCAAATGGTCCCGTGGTGTAGTGGTTAACATGCCTGCCTGTCACGCAGGAGATCGCCGGTTCGACCCCGGTCGGGACCGCCATTTTTTTACATAAAGGCTCGGTAGCTCAGTCGGTAGAGCAGAGGACTGAAAATCCTCGTGTCGGCGGTTCGATTCCGTCCCGAGCCACCATTTTGAAATCGCAAGCCGGCTTAGCTCAATTGGTAGAGCAACTGACTTGTAATCAGTAGGTTGGGGGTTCAAGTCCTCTAGCCGGCACCACTTTCAAAATGAGCCATTAGCTCAGTTGGTAGAGCATCTGACTTTTAATCAGAGGGTCGAAGGTTCGAATCCTTCATGGCTCACCATTTACAATTTAATGCGGGTGTAGTTTAGTGGTAAAACAAGAGCCTTCCAAGCTCTGGTCGAGAGTTCGATTCTCTTCACCCGCTTTTCAATTATGGGCCTATAGCTCAGCTGGTTAGAGCGCACGCCTGATAAGCGTGAGGTCGATGGTTCGAGTCCATTTAGGCCCACCATAATTGTTCCGCAGTAGCTCAGTGGTAGAGCTATCGGCTGTTAACCGATCGGTCGTAGGTTCGAGTCCTACCTGCGGAGCCATATTATAGAGAAGTACCCAAGTGGCTCAAGGGGCTCCCCTGCTAAGGGAGTAGATCGCGAACGCGGTGCGAGGGTTCGAATCCCTTCTTCTCTGCCAGAATTGGCCCGTTGGTCAAGTGGTTAAGACACCGCCCTTTCACGGCGGTAACACGGGTTCGAATCCCGTACGGGTCATACTAAAAGAGATAGCATAATCTGCTATCTCTTTTTTGTTGTGTAAAAGTAGACTTTGGATAGTCTGCTTTTTTTTATGGATTTCTTGTATACTTTTTTCTATTTGAATCGTCTAACTAATAGAAAGGAGAGAGCGATGGAGTATGAAAAAATCATTATAGAAACATCTAAAAGCATTTATAGGTATTTACTTAAAATTGGAGTACCACCAGTAGAAGCAGAAGATATCGTTCAAGACACGATACATAAGGCATTAGTATCTATACCGAATATGAAAATTACGTATATAAAAACATGGTTATTTCAAGTTGCGATTAATAGGCATCGTGATGTAGCAAGAAGGCAACAGCGTATTGAACAAATCCCGATTGAATCTGTTCAATTAATTGGAGCAAAAGGATTAGATGAACCACTTTTAAGAAAAGAGCTTCAAGTAGAAATACAAAGCATACTTGGAAAGATGAATCCAGTATATAAACATATTCTCTTATTAAAGTGTGACTATGAACTCTCATATAAGGAAATAGCAACCGTATTAGAGATGAAAGAAGAGACAGTACGTGTTTCTTTGTATAGGGCTCGCAATGAGTTTAAAAAGCTGTATGGGAGGTTTGAAGATGAGCAGAGATGATTTCGATTTTGATATAGATTCAAGTAAAGTATCAAAAATGTTGAAGAAGGCGAAGCGAAGACAATTATTAAAAATTACAGTAATTTCGATTTCACTTTTTATTGTTCTATTCTTTGGTTTTATAATAGTAATTTCACAATTGAACAATAGAGCTTACTTAACTATGGATCGTGACTTAAATATGATAAGACAAATTACAAGACCTAATACGGAAAGAGGCGTAGCAATTACTTCTAACGGTTTATTTAAAAGCACAGTAGAGTATAAAACATATAAGGTTATTGAAGGGAAACCTGTTAAGTGGGAAGATGAAGTGTATGAGTATAAAGTTTGGAATACATTTCGCCGATTATCGAATGTAAATCCATTAACAATATCAGATAATGTTGTAATGGGGAATGAACGTATTAATAAGACAAGTGAATTGTATAATAATCAAACGATGGAAAGAGAGATGCAGTTTTATCTCCCATTTGCTTCATATAATCGTTATATAAATGATATAGAGAAAATAAAAGATGAAAAGAAAGTAGCTGAATTGGCTATATCTTTTGATAAACTGTATAAAGTGTCTGAAATAAAAGAGATACTTCCAGAAGGGGTGCATCCTGTTTGGTATTGGGTAGATACGTATGATGATAAAAAATCATATTCTATTGATGATATGACCGAAAGTGCTTATAATGTGTACGGTTTTAAAGCAAAACCAGGTGATATTGAATTTGGAAATGGAACAGAAAAAGATTTTCTTTTAGCAATTCAAAATGGACTGGAGCAAAAGGGAAAGTATTATGAGGAATATAAGCGCATATATGACTACCTAAAAGGGAAGAAACCAAAATCAAGTGAGCAGGATGTAAAAGTAATTGGTGTTGTTGTGACAGGAACTGCTGCTGATTTACAAAAGTTAAATGGTCAAAATTATGTAAAGGCTGCTGTATTAGGGGCTACGGCCGATTATAAATAATATATAGAAGAAGCTGTCTATCAATAGGTAATCTACTGAAGACAGCTTTTTTATACTGTTATTATTGTGGGGTGTATCGATAAGTCGATATAATTTTACTTCACGGACAAAAACCATAAGAAAAACCCTTTCACAATCTAAAGAAAACGCCTCCATTGAAATGGATTCCACACCTATTCCAATAACTTTACACTCTATGTGAAAAAGTTCACAAATAGGTCATAATTTGTGAAGTAATTCACAATGATACGTGCTACAATATGAATGTAAAGAAGTTAAACAACATTAAATTAGTATTTTAATTAATTACTTAAACAATCATAAAAAAATATATGTGAACAATAGAGAGGGGAAATTAACATGAAAAAAGGTATCAATCGTGTAGTATTAGTAGGAACAGGAGCTGTAGGTTGTAGTTACGCCTACTCAATGATCAACCAAGGTGTAGCTGAAGAATTCGTACTTGTAGATGTTAATGAAGCAAAAGCAGAAGGGGAAGCAATGGACTTAAGCCATGCGGTACCATTCTCTCCATCACCAACAAAAGTTTGGAGCGGTAGCTATGCAGATTGTAAAGATGCAGATTTAGTAGTTATCACTGCGGGATTACCACAAAAACCAGGTGAAACTCGTTTAGACTTAGTTGAGAAAAATACAAAGATCTTTAAACAAATCGTTCGCGGTATTATGGATAGCGGATTCGATGGAATCTTCTTAATCGCAACTAACCCAGTTGACATTTTAACTTACGTAACTTGGAAAGAATCTGGTCTACCAAAAGAGCGCGTAATCGGTTCTGGTACAACTTTAGACTCTGCTCGTTTTCGTTACATGTTAGGTGACTACTTAGATGTAGATCCACGTAACGTTCATGCTTACATCGTTGGTGAGCACGGTGATACTGAACTTCCAGTATGGAGCCACGCTACTATCGGTGTACAAAAACTAGAAACAATCTTAGCTAACAACGAACAGTACAATCAAGAAGACTTAGATAAAATTTTCGAAAACGTACGTGACGCAGCTTATCATATCATTGAGCGTAAAGGTGCAACTTACTACGGAATCGGTATGTCACTACTTCGTGTAACTAAAGCAATCTTAAACAACGAGAACAGCGTATTAACTGTATCTGCATACCTTGAAGGTCAATACGGTGAGAAAGATGCTTACGTAGGTGTTCCAGCTGTAATTAACCGCGAAGGTGTACGTGAAATTGTAGAACTTGAGCTAAATGAAGAAGAAAAAGTGAAATTCGCTCATTCTGTAAAAGTATTAAAAGAAACAATGGCACCAGTACTATAATAATTGCTAAATAATTCAGAGGTGGGAAACTGCTTCTTACCTCTGAACTTATATAATTTAATATAAATTCCTTTTCCGGTTTCCCTTGTATATCCCCAATATACCCCTTTTGCTGGATAAGGGTCGTTTATAGAAAAAGAGCACTCTACGTAAAGTAGAGTGCTCTTTTTTATCCCGCTATTTGCCGGGCAGTAAGACCCCGATTGGTGTGGGCTAATAATCAGTGGGGATGAACAAAATCCCCACTGATTAAAGTTTCACTTTATTATTTTTTAGGCGTTAAGCCCAATTTCTTTAAAATATCTGCGAGTGTACCGCTTTTTGATTTTTCTACAGCTGTTTGTGATTTAGATGCATCTGGTCCTTTTTTCAAGAAGTTCTTTTCAACGAAGCGAATGTCTTTTTCATCGACAATTCCGTCGCTATTAAGGTCGCCGCTTTTTACAGATACTCCTTTTTTACCATAGTTGCTAGCGATAATTTCAGCATCTTTAATATCAATGACTTTATCACCATTTACATCACCGGCAAGGTTCTCGTCAGATCGTGCATAATAATATTGGCCAAGTAGCTTACCATCTTTTTCAGTACCTAATTTTGTTGTTAGACGGCTTGTTAAATGCCCTGGTACTTCTACGTATAAATTATAGTTACGATTATTAACAGGAAGTCCATTCAGTTTGAAGTATCCGTATTTATCTAGTGAGCCTTCAAACTTATGACGGTAAGAATCAGTTGCATATACTTTTACACCAAGCTTTGTATAATCGAGCTTTTCATCTAAATATCCACGTTCATTTAAGAATGCACCAGGTTTAATATTTCCTTCTACTAGTGAGTTTAAGGACATAACTGAGAATGTTTGATCTTGAAGTACACGCATTCTATTCGGTTCTGTTTCACCTTGTTTCCAGTAAACAAAAATTGGTGATTCTAATTGGGCATTTGCTTCATAAAATTCATCATTTTCTACTTTGAAAGTTACATCAATGAACGGGAAATCACCATCTAATCCGGCGAAGTTTTTATCATCGATAGATCCGCCTACTGTAACAGAACCGGCTTCTAATTTCGGCTCATTCACTTTTGCGATTACACCTTTTTCAGAAAGTAGCTTTTCAAAAGTAGGATTCAATTTCGCATTTGCAAATTTGAAATTTTTCTCTAGGAATTTTACGTTAAATTCCCCTGCAACAAATTGTTTTACGTGTTTTGCGTTTAGTGTTACAGTAAGTTCATCATTTTTGTATACTTCTTTTTTATCATAACTAGTTTTCGCATATTGAGCACCTTGTGGGATAAACCAATAGTTATTTACACCGCTTGGATAATCAGGACCTGCAGTTGCATAATCGAAAATATATACGCCTGTGTTCATTGGTCCTTCTACTTTAAAGGATTCAGGGGTAATGCCAACTTTAAAGTCACCATCTGCATTAATAGGTAAAAACTTATGCAAGTATGGAGAATAGTCATAATACATAACTCCGTTCGCTTCTTGCGTAATGTTTAAACCTTTTCCTTTTAAGTAATCAACGTTCGAATCATACACATTTCCTTTAATCCATAACGCTTTTTTACCGTCTTCTACTGTATAATTTTCTTCATTTAACTCATAAATGCCAGGTTTTAATCCAGTTAATTTCACTTCAGGTGGTGTATTATCGATTACGACATAATCGCCTTTTACACGTGCTTTCCCAGCTTTATCATAGCCGACAAACTCAATTGTGTAGTCTCCTTCTGGTAAATTGATTTTCTCATCACCAATTGGTTTCGCTGGATCATTTGTAAAAGGATACACTTTTCCGTTAAAGAATGAGTCTAGGTAGTAATACACATCAGTTTTTAGACCACTCGTGTTTAATGTTCCAATGAAGCCGAGCGCTTTATTTGTTTTTGAATCTTTCACAATAAGATCTAACGTTTCAAGTGGGCTGTTTAATTGGAATGCCCCGTGAACATATGATTCGCCGTATGGATTAAATTTAGATGTATCAGTTGAAATTGCTTTTCTTGATAATAGCGCATTTTCAATACCAGGTTCTGATATGCGAATAGAAAATGGAATTTGATATGTTTCTTCTTTATTTTTCGTATTTGTAATATGAATATAACCTTCATATCGGCCTTGTTTCACACCAGCTGGCACATTAATTTTCGCTTCAATTTCATCTGATTTTCCAGCATCAAGAGTAATTGTTTCTGGAACAGAAACTTTTACCCCATTTGCGGTAGCATTGTTAATAGTGGAAGAGGCTGGTGTATAAGAAATTTCTGTTTTAAATTCTTTTTTCTCTTGTTTATTATGATTAGCTACTTTTATATTTCGTTTTTGTTCAAGAGCTTCGCCGTCTTTTTGATAAAACTTACCGAATGCAATGGATCCAGTTTCTTCAGGTACTTCAATCACTTCATCATTTACAACAGTTTGTGTCGTATCTAACACTTTAAAGCTTGTTTCCGTATGAACGGCGTTGTAAGCATCTATTCGCCCAGCTCCAACTTCATACACGGAATATTTTTCTTTTAAATCATCAGCAGTGTTCATGAGAGACGCTTTTACATCAAATGGAGAGTATTCTGGGTGTTCTTGTAAAATAAGAGCAGCAACGCCAGCGATATGAGGAGAAGCCATGGATGTTCCTTGCATACGCTCATAGGAAACGTCATAGTTTTCGCCCTCTTGCGGATCGTTAATATATTCAGGTACTGTTGAAAGGACAGCAACACCAGGCGCTGTAATATCAGGTTTAATGTCATCATTTGTTGTAACAGGACCGCGTGAGCTAAAGTCTGCAAGATGATCGCCTTCTGTTTGAATGTAATTAATTTCATCGAAAGTTAAGGATGTGCTACCCTGTTCGATTTGAGCTTTTAGTTTTTCACCATCTTCTTTCGTTAGGCGGAATGCTGGAATGTATTTTGTGCTTTCACCAACGTAGAAAGGAATCTCTCCATCCACATTGTTATAAATAATAACGGCTTTTGCACCGGCTTGTTTTGCGTTAGCAATTTTTTCATCAAATGAGGTTGTACCACGTGCAACGAGAGCGATTTTTCCTTTTACATCCTTTTTACTAAACTCGTCGGCTGTACCGATTCCTACAGATTCAATAGGTAAAGATTGTCCTTTGAAATCTTCTATGCTATCAGTGAAATTTTTGCCAAATAAAAGCAAGTTAGGGAATTGTAATTGTCCAGCATGACTTGATAGTTTCGGTAAGGAAATAGAACTATCGCTTGCTCCAACCGTAATAGCAAATGGAGAAGCACCTGGTGATCCGAGTGTTGATGGATTTGGTCCAGAGTTCCCAGCAGCAACGACTGTAACCAGGCCGGAAAGCATCGCATTATTGACAGCGATAGATGTTGGATCCAGCGGATTGTTGCTATCGTCACCTAACGATAAGTTAATAACGTTCATACCGTCAGAAATGGATTTGTCAATTGCAGCGATAATACCTGAACTATCTCCACTTCCATATGGACCGAGTACACGATAGTTATATAGTTCAATGTCAGGTGCAACACCTTTTATTGCTGAATCTGATTTGTTTTTCTTTTGAGCAGAAACGATACCTGCTACGTGAGTGCCGTGTGATGTGTAGAAGGCAGAGCCACGGTTATCAAATTCAGGAGCACCAGATTGTTGCCACTCTGAATAAGTTGTTTCCATCGGATCTGCATCGTTATTAATAAAGTCCCAACCTTTTACAGAGTTTGGATCTATCTTACTAGAATCCTCGCCAAATTTTGAACGATAGCCTTTATACACGTCTTTTAAGTCAGGGTGATTGTAATCGATGCCTGTATCTAATACACCAACTTTAATACCTTTTCCGGTAATGCCCTCACTATGTAACTTATCTACCCCGATTTGCGGGATGCTATCTGTTAGTTTTTGAGGTGCTTTTTGCTCAGCTTGTTTCGGTAAATTTAATTTCACTTCGTAATCTTTCCAAATACGTTTTACAACACCGATCCGTAACAATTCTTCAACTGTATTTGCCGGTAATGTCAGCGCAACACCATTTATCGCATGCTTATAAGAACGTTTAATTTGTACAGACTGGAAATTTCCCGATTTTACTGATGGACTGAATTGGTGAAGGCGTTTTAATCCTTCCTGGAATTCTTTGTGCTCTTGATTGATGCGCGCTTGTATACTTTCAGGAGTAGCTTGTAAGCCTTTCGCTTTTTGTTTTAATTCATTAATTTTTACTGGGGCAGTTTGAAATTCTACAATGATATTTACAGGCTCAGAACTACTCGTATTAATATCTGGCGAAATTGTAAAGCCGGGATTGGCATCTACAGTTTGTAATGCCAGGCGCTGTTCTTTAGAAAGCTTTGATAATAAAGACTGAGCGTTTGCAGAGTCAATTTGATTAGTAGGATTTTCAGCAAGTACATTGAACGGAAGGGCAGTTGAAAATAGAACGCCAGCCGTTACAATTCCGGTAACGAAACGATTTTTATTTTTCATTTATAGGCCTCCGGTAATTTGTATTTTAAAAATTATTTCTCCACGCCTTTTGTTTGCTCGGCATGGAATGTCCAGTTTAGCTGTAAGGAATCACCTTGGAATTTATTTTGATCTTGGTCGTTGTCTTCAAAGGAGAAGAGCACGTGTAAATAATCTGTTTCACCAGATGTAATACCGTCTATTAAGTTATGACGTTCTAAAGATGTAGATACATTCTCAGGTTTCATAGTTTTTAATTTTGATAGTTTTGTTTCCCACAAAATTTCATGATCATCGTTTGGATTCGATGGCTTTCCATCATTCACTAGAAACTTTACGATAATGTGGTCGCCTAAATCTTCACCGTCATTATTTAGCTTTGCATCTGTAACTTCATATGATGTTTCAAGTGCTACTTTTGCAATATCCAATGACCCTTTATTTTCAAGCGTGAAATTTTTTTCAATAAAGTCACCTGGCTTTAAATCTTTCACATCAACGATTACACTTGGATTAATAGAAAGATCTAGTGTTCCAGCTTGAAATGAGTTACTAGATGTTTCAGAATCACTGAAGTAGGCGAATACACCGCCGCATGTAAGTGATAAGCCAAGCGTTGCTGTGACAACTCCCATTCCTACTTTTTGTTTCAATGACATAAGAAAGCCCCCTAATATGATTTTTTATGAAACGTTCGCAAAGTAAACACAGTATTCTAGTATGAATTATATTTACGAAAGCGTAATGTTCTTTATTGAGAACAAGTATATGCTGATGAATTTTGCATTTCAATAAAATTATGACAAAAAATATTGAGAAATATTTTTTTATGACAGATTGTTTTGCTACGGTTTTAAGTAGAAAATAGCATGAAAAATAGGCTAAACCTAATAAAATAGAGGTTGAGAAAAAAATGATAGTAAAAAAGATAGGGGAAAATGAAGCGTTTGCAATGAATATTCGTCAAAATTCGATATTTTACACGGAAATGTGAAGAAAAACCAACGTTTTTAAGAAAAAAACGAATATTTTTTATGAATCAACAAGGATATCACAGTTTTTTGCAGAAATAGTTAAAGTATAAAAAATTCTGTCATCTTAGTGAGGTGAGCATATTGAGTGTAATAAATTGTGAAAAAGTGAAACGAGATGAGTTTCATACAGAAAAGTACTATGAGAGTTATAGCATCTTTGGCGCACATATTGTAACGGAAGATGAGATGCGAGGGGTACGATTTACAGTATGGGCTCCTCATGCGAAAGCAATGAGTGTTGTTGGCGATTTTAATGAATGGGATTATGAGCAACATAAGATGCTACAAGAGACAGAAGAGGGAATTTGGTCCTTGTTTATACCGCATATTGAAGAAAGGGAAATATATAAATATGCGATTGAAACGATGGCTGGTGACGTCATTTTTAAGGCAGATCCGTACGCTGTATATGCAGAAGTAAGACCGAATACGGCATCTGTAGTTTTTGATATGAAGGGATACGAATGGAATGATAAAAACTGGAGTCGTAAGAAAAAGAAAAAGCCGGTTTATAAAGAAGCGATGACAGTTTATGAATTACATTTCGGTTCCTGGAAGAAGAAAGAAGATGGAACGCTGTATTCTTATAGGGAAATGGTAGAAGAACTCATTCCGTATGTGGTGGAACATCAATTTACACATATTGAAATCATGCCGCTTGTTGAGCATCCATATGATCGTTCTTGGGGATATCAAGGGACGGGATATTATGCAGCAACGAGTAGATTCGGCACACCACATGATTTGATGTATTTTGTCGATGAATGTCATAAATATGGAATCGGTGTCATTTTAGATTGGGTGCCGGGGCATTTTTGTAAAGATGCTCACGGTCTATATTTGTTTGATGGGACACCGACTTATGAATATAAAGATAAGGATGTACAAGAAAACCAAGTATGGGGAACTGTCAATTTTGATTTAGGAAAAAGGGAAGTACGTAATTTCTTAATTTCAAATGCGTTATTTTGGATGAGATATTTCCATATTGACGGTTTCAGGGTGGATGCAGTTGCGAATATGTTGTACTGGAATAAAGAAGGACAGGAGCAAAGTAATGAGCACGCTGTTTCATTTTTACGAGAGTTAAATGAAGCGGTATTTGCAGAGGATGAAGACTTTCTTATGACAGCAGAAGATTCAACAGCTTGGCCACTTGTAACAGCTCCAACTTATGAAGGTGGACTTGGATTCAATTACAAATGGAATATGGGCTGGATGAATGACGTGCTGAAATATATGGAGTGTGCACCTGAATACAGGAAGTATATTCATGAGAAAATAACATTCTCTTTACTATATGCTTACTCTGAAAACTTCATATTACCGCTTTCTCATGATGAAGTCGTTCACGGGAAAAAGTCGTTATTAAATAAAATGCCAGGAGATTACTGGGATAAGTTTGCTCAGCTTCGTTTATTATATGGATATTTATTTACTCACCCAGGAAAGAAATTACTTTTCATGGGAGGAGAATTTGGGCAGTTTGATGAGTGGAAAGACCTTGAAGATTTAGATTGGAATTTACATGATTTTGAAATGCATCGTTATATGCATGATTACTTTAAAGAGCTCATAGCATTGTATAAGCGCTCAAAACCACTTTGGCAGCTTGATCATTCACCTGAAGGATTTCAGTGGATTGATGCTAATAATAATGAGCAAAGTATTTTCTCGTTTATTCGTCAAGGAGATAAACAAGAAGATGCGTTAGTTGTCGTATGTAATTTTACGAAAGCTACATATGAAAACTATAAAGTAGGTGTGCCAGATTTCGAGTATTATAACGAGATTTTAAACAGTGATGCGGAGCAATATGGCGGCTCGGGGCAAGTGAATAAAAAACGTCTTAAGGCGACTCTAGAACCGTACCATAATCAAGAGGCACATGTAGAAATTACAATTCCACCATTTGGCGTATCCATATTACGACCAGTGAAGACTAGAAAGGGGAGCAAAAAACAAGATGGCTCAAAAACAAAAGTGCGTAGCAATGTTACTAGCAGGGGGAAAAGGTAGTCGTTTAAGTGCATTAACAAAAAATTTAGCCAAGCCAGCTGTTCCATTTGGTGGTAAATATCGCATTATTGATTTTACGTTAAGTAATTGTGCGAATTCTGGTATTGAAACGGTTGGGATTTTGACGCAGTATCAACCGCTTGAACTTCATAATTATATCGGAATCGGCAATGCTTGGGATTTAGACCGAGTAAACGGTGGAGTCACAGTATTACCTCCTTATGCGGAGTCTTCAGGTGTGAAGTGGTACACAGGTACGGCAAGTGCCATTTATCAAAACTTAAACTATTTAAGTCAGTACGAACCAGAGTATGTCCTTATTTTATCAGGCGATCATATTTATAAAATGGATTACAGTAAAATGCTAGATTACCATGTTGAGAAAGAAGCGGACGTTTCGATTTCTGTTATTGAAGTGCCTTGGGATGAAGCGAGTCGCTTTGGCATTATGAATACGAATGAAGAGATGGAAATTGTTGAGTTTGAAGAGAAACCGCAATTTCCAAGAAGTAATCTTGCATCAATGGGAATCTATATTTTTAACTGGGCAATTTTGAAAGAGTATTTAGAAATGGATGCAAGAAATCCTGAATCTAGTAATGATTTCGGAAAAGATGTACTTCCGCTTTTATTAGATGAAGGGAAGAAGCTAATGGCGTATCCGTTTGAAGGATATTGGAAAGATGTTGGAACAGTGAAAAGCTTATGGGAAGCGAATATGGATTTACTTCGCGATGAAACATCATTGAATTTAAATGATCGTAACTGGCGTATTTATTCTGTCAATCCAAACGAACCGCCTCAATATATTGCGGAAAAGGCAAAAGTGGAAGAATCACTGATTAACGAAGGGTGCGTCATTGAAGGGGACGTGAAGCATTCTGTCTTATTCCAAGGGGTGACGGTGGAAGAAGGTAGTATGGTTATTGATTCCGTCGTTATGCCAGGAGCGAAGATTGGGAAAAATGTTGTGATTGAAAGAGCAATTGTTGGATCGGAAATGGTTATTGAAGATGGAACAATCATTCGTCCAGAAAAAAATGTTGACGATGTAGTATTAATTGCTGAAGGGAAATAGAAAAGGGGGATGAAATGAATGGGAGAAAAAATGTTAGGAATTATTAATGCAACGGGAAGTTTTACTTCCTTACAGAAAGTAACAGGGCATCGTTCACTAGCGGCGCTACCGTTTGGGGGCCGTTATCGACTCATTGATTTCATGCTTTCCAATATGGTGAATTCTAATATTCATAGTGTGGCGGTTTTTACAAGCCATAAAAACCGTTCGTTAATGGACCATGTTGGTTCAGGGAAACAGTGGGATTTAGATAGAAAACGTGACGGATTGTTTTTATTCCCACCAAATTGCCAATGTGACCAAGATGAGTTTGGATCTTTTGCACATTTTAGAAGACATATTGATTATTTTCTAAGAAGCAGAGAAGAATACGTTGTTATTACGAATAGCCATCTCGTAACAGCATTAAATTTCCAGGCGGTGTTAGAGCGGCATATACATACGGCAGCTGATATTACTGAAGTTTGCCATGAAGGGGTTTCGCTTCAAACATACGTGTTAAAGAAACAATTATTGTTAGATTTATTTGAGACATATAAAGATGTGGAGCAATACAGTTTATTTGATGTAGTGAGAGAAAAGCGCGGAAAATCACTGCATATTGCTACGTATGAGCATACAGGATATGTAGCTATTATTGACTCGATTGAAGGTTACTATAAACATAGCTTAGAAATTTTGCAACCTGCTATTTGGAAGCAATTATTTAAGAAAGAAGCACCGATTTTTACGAAAGTAAAAGATGAGCCACCAACTCGTTACCTAAAGGGTGCAGTCGTGAAAAATACAATGATTGCAAATGGCAGTATTATTGAAGGGGAAGTAGAAAACAGTGTTGTTTCCCGTTCTGTTAAAATTGGAAAAGGTTCAATTGTTCGTAATAGTATTATTATGCAAAAGAGCCAAATTGGAGATAACTGTATAATAGACGGTGTTATTATTGATAAAGACGTGAAAATTGGTGACGGTGTCGTTTTAAAAGGAAACACCGATGAGCCGTACGTTGTAGAAAAAGGAAGCATTCAAAACAGTACGATTAATAGTTATTCTTGAAGAATCAGTGGGGGTCTTTCCTCCACTGATTAAAGTTTTAATTTAAATGAAAACTCGAAGGGAGGAAGCTGCAAGAAGGGTAATATATGCTTTTCGAGCAGTGGGACAACAAGTGAATATTTTATTTGCAGTATCAGAATGTGTACCGTTTGTTAAATCGGGAGGATTAGCTGATGTAGCAGGTGCGCTCCCAAAAGAGCTTAAAAAATTAGGTGTGGATGTACGTATTATACTTCCGAATTATAGTCTTATTCCGCAAAAATTAAGAGATGGATGTACGCTTCATAAAGTAATTAACGTTCCTCTTGGCTGGAGAAATCAATATTGCGGAATTTTAAAAGGTGAGCAAGACGGGATTACGTATTATTTAATAGACAATGAATATTATTTTAAGAGGGATTCTTTGTACGGTCATTATGATGACGGAGAGCGTTTTTCTTATTTTTCGAAGGCAGTTTTAGAGTGTATTCCGCATCTTGATTTTGAAGTGGATGTTCTTCATAGCCATGATTGGCATACCGCTATGGTTAATTTCTTACTTCGCGAAAAGTATCAAGACAACCCATTATATGAGCGTATTAAAACGGTATATACAATTCATAACTTGCAGTTCCAAGGTGTATTTTCTCCTGAAGTGATGTACGACCTGTTAGAGCTTGGTGATGAATACTTTCATAGTGAGCAGCTAGAGTTTTATGGAAATGTGAACTTTATGAAAGGCGGTATTATCGCTTCTGATCAAATTACAGCGGTTAGCCCGACATATAAAGAAGAAATACAATATGAGTTTTTCGGTGAGAAATTAGATGGATTGCTACGAAAATATAATGATAAGCTGAGTGGCATTGTAAATGGAATTGACACGAGCGTATATAACCCAGAAACGGACTCGTATATTACAGCTCAGTATGATGCAGAGTCATTATATGAAAAAAATGAAAATAAACGTGCATTGCAGCGTTATTTTGGTTTGCCAGAAAAAGAGGATACACCAATTATTGCAATGGTCACGAGATTAACGAAACAAAAAGGTCTTGATTTAGTACGTACTGTATTCCGTGAAATAATGGAAGAAGATGTACAATGTATTATTTTAGGATCCGGTGATTCAGAATACGAGCAGTTCTTTGAATGGATGGCATATGAGTATCCAGAGAAGGTGAAGGTATATATCGGATTTAATGAGGAGCTTGCGCATCAAGTGTATGCGGGAAGCGATCTATTTTTAATGCCGTCACTGTTTGAACCGTGTGGACTTGGACAACTTATCGCATTAGCGTACGGTACGATTCCGATTGTAAGAGAAACAGGTGGATTAAACGATACTGTACAATCTTATGATGAAGAAACAGGAGAAGGAAATGGTTTCAGTTTCACGAACTTCAATGCACATGACATGTTGTATACGGTTCGCCGTGCAATTGAATTTTATCACGATAAGCCGGTATGGGAACAGCTTGTAACACAAGCGATGACTGAAGATTATAGTTGGGAGAAATCAGCTCTTGCTTATAAGAAATTGTATAAAAGTCTCATGGAATAACATGTAGGTGGTGAAAAAATGTTTACTCATGTTGAAAGTTTCAAATCAGCCTTTCTAGAAAAGTTAGAGACGATGTATGGGAAAAGTTTCAAAGACTCTACAACTCGTGATCAATATAATACGCTTGGGTACATGGTACGTGAGTATATGAATAGTCAATGGATTGCAACGAACGAAAGCTATCGGTCTGGAGAGCAAAAGCAAATGTATTACTTATCCATTGAGTTTTTACTTGGACGTTTGCTTGGAAGTAACATTTTAAATTTAGGCATCAGGGATGTATGTGAGCAGGGCCTTTCGGAGCTTGGGATTTCTTTGCAAGAGTTAGAAGAGGTGGAAGCAGATGCAGGTCTTGGAAATGGTGGGCTTGGACGTCTAGCAGCCTGTTTTCTTGATTCACTCGCATCTTTAAACTTACCAGGACACGGCTGTGGGATTCGTTACAAACATGGCTTGTTTGATCAAAAAATTGTTGATGGTTATCAAGTTGAGTTTCCAGAACAATGGCTTCTTCATGAAAATGTATGGGAAGTAAGAAGGCATGATCAAGCTGTAGAAGTAAGCTATTTTGGCAGTGTGGAGCCGTTAGAAATGGATGGACGTTTAGAGTTCAGGCATACGAATGCAGAAGTCATTATGGCGGTACCATATGATGTTCCAGTAGTAGGCTATGAGACGAGTACTGTAAATACGCTTAGGCTTTGGAATGCTGAACCAGTTCCTTTCCCGCAAAACTGCAAAGATATTTTGAAATATAAGCGTGAAACAGAGGCGGTATCGGAGTTTTTATATCCAGATGATACGCATGAAGAGGGGAAAATACTTCGCTTAAAACAACAGTATTTCCTCGTATCAGCAAGTTTACAAAATATCGTTCGTACGCATAGAGAAAGATATGGTGACCTTCGTCAATTACATGAAAAAATTGCGATTCATATTAATGATACACATCCGGTTTTAGCGATTCCAGAACTGATGCGTATTTTATTAGATGAAGAAAAATTAGCATGGGAAGAGGCTTGGCACATAACGACGCAAACGATTTCTTATACGAATCATACGACGTTATCAGAAGCGCTTGAGAAGTGGCCAATTCACATTTTTAAACCGTTATTACCGAGAATTTATATGATTATTGAAGAGATTAATGAACGTTTCTGTCATGAACTTTGGGAACGTTATCCGTACGAATGGCGTCGCATTGAAGATATGGCGATTATTGCACATGATCTTGTGAAAATGGCTCATTTAGCAATTGTCGGTAGCCATAGCGTAAACGGTGTAGCAAAAATTCATACGGAAATTTTGAAGCAACGTGAAATGCGATTGTTTTATGAGTTTTATCCAGATAAGTTTAATAATAAGACGAATGGAATCGCTCATAGACGTTGGTTAATGAAGGCAAATCCGCAGCTGACGAACCTTATTTCAGAAGCGATTGGAACAGAGTGGAAGAAAGAACCGATTAAGCTGCAGGCGTTGCAAACAGTTCAATATGATGCGAGTTTCCAAGAGAAATTTGCAGAG
Source organism: Bacillus cereus group sp. BceL062 (assembly GCF_051780025.1). Lineage (NCBI taxonomy): Bacteria > Bacillati > Bacillota > Bacilli > Caryophanales > Bacillaceae > Bacillus > Bacillus cereus group sp. BceL062. Next base: position 16,987 of record NZ_JBPWGY010000015.1, read on the forward strand.
GTAAAACAAGAGCGTAAAGAGATTTTAGCGGAGCGTATTCATAATAAAATGGGGATTACAATTGATCCAAATTCTATTTTTGACGTGCAAGTAAAAAGACTGCATGCTTACAAGCGACAATTATTAAACGTTCTTCATATTTTATATTTGTATAACCGTTTGAAAGAGGATACTAGTTTTACATTTTATCCGCGTACTTTTATTTTTGGAGCGAAAGCATCACCTGGCTATTATTATGCGAAAAAAATTATTAAATTAATTAATGAACTCGCAAGGAAAGTAAATAACGATCCGTACGTAAGCCAATATATGAAAGTTATCTTTCTAGAAAACTATCGAGTTTCTGTAGCGGAAGATATATTCCCAGCGGCGGATGTAAGTGAACAAATTTCAACTGCGAGTAAAGAAGCATCAGGAACAGGAAATATGAAATTTATGATGAATGGTGCGATTACACTCGGCACATTAGACGGAGCTAATATTGAAATAAAAGACAGGGTCGGTGATGATAACTGTTTCATTTTCGGTTTAACGGCGGAAGAGGTTCTTCATTACTATCAAAATGGTGGATATCGTGCAAGTGATTATTATCACCACAATATGCATATTAAAAAAGTAGTAGATCAGTTAACGAATGGTTTCTTTGCACAGTCGGGAGCTGAATTTGAAGCAATTTACGATTCTCTCGTTATTCAAAATGATGAATATTTCGTTTTGCGAGATTTTGGTCCATATGCGGAAAGGCAAGAAGCTGTAGGGCGTACTTATGAAAATCGAACGAAATGGCTAGAAATGTCGATTTTAAATATTGCACAATCAGGTCATTTTGCGAGCGATCGAACGATTTTGCAGTACAGTAATGAAATTTGGGGTATTGGTAATACGGTTAAACAACATTAAGTAAAAGTCCCTTTTGAAGGGACTTTTACTCATTATACAGAAGTGTGGTGAATGGCATATGAAGGGTATGTATGAACAAGGAGATTTAAAAACAAATAGATTAATTTTAACGAAGATACACGGTGCACATGCAGCTGATTTATTTGAAGTATATTCTAATTCGGAAACAGCGACATATGTACCGAGGGAAGTACATAAAACGAAAGAGGAAACTCATCGTTTATTAGAAAATATGTTTACAACGATACGAGATGGTAAGGCTCTTATATGGTCTATTATGCTGAATGATAACCAAAAGGTAATTGGAACATGTGGAATATGGCTTATGCCACATAATAGTGCATCGATTGGAGCTGTAATTAGCCCAACATATTGGGGGAAAGGAGTTATTGTTGAAGCGTTAGAACAAGTTATAAAAGTTGGTTTTCAAGAATTAAATTTGAATCGTATTGAAGGGAGATGTAGTGTGAAAAATGTAGCTTCTGAACGTGTGATGCAAAAATTAAAAATGGTATATGAAGGTACATTGAGGCAAAATGTAAAAATGAATAATACGTACAGTGATTCTAAAGTGTATTCGCTTTTAAAACAGGAATACGATTGCTTCGCAAAGTAAACCGAGCTAAATGAGACTAAGCTCGGTTTACTTATTTTGCTTAAGAAAGAAATGGGATAGCGGTATAGATTATGCCTGTTCCACCATATTCTCCTGTCGCAAAGTATGAAAATGTAAAGAAACCTGTAACCGAAAAAATTACAATGAGAAAAAGTGCAAAGATAAACTTTAACATGTAAGGTCCCCTCATCCAAAAGTAAATTCATATATTATTATAGTATACGAATGTGTAATTTCCAATTGTTTACTGGTTAAAAATGAGAAGTCAGACATGTTTTGTATGTTGTCATGGAATGATTATTCGTAATAGATTTTGTATTTTTTGTAAATGTCATATTGTGATGAACGTGGGCATATTCCCAATCACGATCATTAAAATTTATGTTTCGCGGAGGGAGAAGTGGAACGACATCGAATAAATTTACAAAACGAAAGCTACTAGCTACTTGTAGTTTATAATAATTTCGAAAAGCGATATCTCCTACTTTTGGAGAAGCGAATGTATAAAGGCCATACTGTGCGAAGGCAGTATTGATACGTGCATCTAATATGTGTAATGTAGCAAGCGCACCACCTAAACTATGTCCGGTAGCTAGTAGTTTTTTATGGGCTGGCAATGATACGAGCATATCCATAATAGAATCTCGGCAAGATTCATAAATAGAAAGAAAGCCGTTATGGACATTTCCGCTGTTTAAAGCATATGGGTATGGCTTTTGGTTGACGAGTGAATCGATAATCCAGTCTGTATCTGTTTGTGTGCCCCGAAAAGCTACAATAATTGTATCCTCAGATTCTAATATGAATCCAAACCATTCTGTCATTTGAATGGTTTTTCCTTGAAAACCTTGTACATATTGAAAACCATCTGGTATTTCAAAAATCCCATTTTGTTTATATTGTTCATACGTTAACTCACAACAAGAAGCTAACAATATGGCAGTGTCTTTATCAAAGGATAAAGGAGTACGCATTAAGGAAGCCCTCCTTAAGAAAAGGTATGGTTAAATATATGCAGTGAGGGACTTGATTCATTCTTTTTGAGGGTTTTGAAAATGAGGATGGAACATTTAGTTATATGAGGGGGGAGGGGAAGCGTAGTCCACCTAAATAAAAAGCGCCCCATAAGGGCACTTTTACTCTTTTCCATCTAATAAACGACCAAGTCCACCTAAAACACTGCCTTCACCGGTGCTTTGAGCTGCTGGACTCGTAAGGCGTGCTGCTAAGCGGCTAAGTGTTAAGGACTGAATCCAAACCGTTCCAGGACCTTCTAGCGTTGCGAAAAATAAACCTTCACCGCCAAATAGAGCTGTTTTTACTTTTCCTACAAATTCAATATCATAGTTAACGTCTTTTGTCATGGCAACGAGACAACCTGTATCAATGCGAAGTTTCTCGCCGGGTTTTAATTCGCGCTTATATACAGTTCCGCCTGCATGCATGAAAGCTAGACCATCACCTTCAAGTTTCTGCATGATGAAACCTTCACCACCAAAGAAACCAGTTCCTATTTTTTTAGTAAACTCAATTCCGATAGAAACACCTTTTGCAGCACAAAGAAACGCATCTTTTTGGCAAACTATTTTCCCTTGATATTCTGTTAAATCAACAGGAACAATTTTACCAGGATAAGGAGCAGCAAATGAGACGTGGCGTTTGCCGTGACCTGTATTTGTAAATACAGTCATAAACATGCTTTCACCTGTAACAAGACGCTTACCAGCCCCCATTAATTTTCCGAATAGACCGTTAGATGGTCCAGAACCATCACCGAAAATTGTCTCCATTTCGATGTAGTCTTCCATCATCATCATTGCCCCAGCTTCTGCGATAACACTCTCTTCTGGATCTAATTCAATTTCAACGAACTGCATATCGTCACCGTATAACTTATATTCGATTTCATGTGCCTTCATTTTTTTTCACCTCATATGTAATATATATTTATATTGTACAGAATTTAATAGTATTAGAATACTCTAGTTTTGTTAATTTTCAAATAAAATAAGGAGATGGAAATTCAACATTATATTAAAATTATAAAAAAATGATGGAATGAAAGTGTTCTCATTTGACGTTTTTCATATAGCGTGATATAGTGAAAGCACTATTGAGCTACATAATGTGGTACGGAAATAAAGCACGTTGTATTAAAGGCTGTAAGCTTGTTATACATTCATGTCCTTTATATCCACCTTTTCATGTGGATTCATAGTTTCATTTTTATTTAGGAGGTACATGACATGCAAACAGGTAAAGTTAAATGGTTTAACGGCGAAAAAGGTTTTGGCTTCATCGAAGTTGAAGGCGGAGAAGACGTATTCGTACATTTCTCAGCTATCCAAGGCGAAGGCTTCAAAACTTTAGAAGAAGGTCAAGAAGTTTCTTTCGAAATCGTTGAAGGAAACCGCGGACCACAAGCAGCTAACGTTACAAAAAACTAATTAGCTAGCGATAAAAAGCATTCCGAATTTCGGAATGCTTTTTTTTATCCCGTAAACGTCCGAAAGGTGTGGGCTAATAATTAGTGGGGGATGGTCCCCACACTAATTAAAGTTTCACTTTACTCTTTGGAACTAGATTCATTTGAAGATAATTCGCCTTTGAAGGTACGCTCTTCAAAGTCATCAAGCATTTGTTCATACTCTTCATGTTCTTCTGTGGCGAAAACTTGTGGGTTTTTTCCATACATATCTGTACCGATAAAGTTTTCGAAATCCTCTACATATCCAACATTCTCTTCACTATTTACATACATACCATTATAATTTTTTGAATCTTGTCTTTCTAAATCAGACGGTGTTTCAGACGTTCCATAATTTGCGACATCTTGCCACGCATCTTCTGCATCGTACTCAACAGAATGATCTTCATCGTGCTTATGGAAAGAAGGAGCCAATACTTCTTCTTCAACTGGACGGGTCTCCATATTTAATTTATTTGTCGCGTGCTGTATGCATGTTGTAGCAGTCGGCATTGCTTCTAATCTTGCAAATGGAATTTCCACGCCAGACACTTCACAAATACCGTACGTACCTGCTTCTATTTTTTGCAAGGCATGTTTCGTATCCTCTAGCTGTTTATGCCAAAGCTCAATAAGCCCGAAATCTTTTTCACGTTCATATAGCTCTGTAGCCATATCACCTGGATGGTTATCATAGCTAGACAATTCTCCGACGGAATCGCGTTCAGAGGCACGATTTTCATTTTCATGAGTTTGTATTGTTTGCTCTAGTTCTTGTTTTTGTTTTTCTAAAACGGATTTAAATTGATTTATTTGTTGTGGAGTTAACATAGTCGTCCACCTTCCTACAATTCAGTTTCTTTACATAGTATGAGCGTTGCGAGTAGGAATTATGAGCTGAAATTGGTATATGAAAAAGGAGCCGCATTAGCAGCTCCTTTTAAAGGAAATATCCAAGTAATAATCCGATTCCCATGAGGAGACCGAAGATTGTATTTGTTTTTGCTGTTGAAATCATCGCAGGTACCATTTCCATTGGAATGCTTTTGCCGATAAAACCTTTCGTCGCTTTAAATGCTTTCGGTGCACTTAAAAATACGATCAGCATCCATGGTGATACGATGCCCACGATAATTAAAGCAATTGTCCAAATGTAGGAAACGATGAACATAGAAGCAAGTACACCAACGGCTCTTTCACGTCCAACGAGAATTGCTAACGTTTTACGACCGTTTTCTTTATCGCCATCTAAGTCACGGATGTTATTAGCTAGTAAAATGGCACCAATTAAAATGGAGCTTGGAATAGATAGTAAAATGACTTCTGACGTTACAGTTCCAGTTTGAATAAAGAATGAAATACCAATAATGATGACACCCATAAATAATCCGGCTGTTAACTCACCAAATGGTGTATAGGCAATTGGAAGTGGGCCGCCTGTATAAAGGTAAGCAACGGCCATACAAATAAGACCGATTGCAGCAAGCCACCAGCTAGAATTCATACAAATATAAACGCCTAATAGCATTGCGATGCCGAAAAATCCAAATGCTAAGTTCAGTACTGTTTTTGGCTGAATGCCATCGCGAACGATAGCGCCGCCGATTCCAACTGAACCTTCATGATCGAGTCCTCTTTTATAATCAAAGTATTCATTAAACATGTTTGTTGCTGCTTGAATGAGAAGACAAGCAAGAAGCATCATAAGGAAAAGAGGGAGATGTATTTGATTTATACCTCCGACCTGCATCGCATATGCTGTTCCGATGAAAACAGGAACGAAAGCTGCTGTTAATGTATGGGGGCGTAGTAAACTCCACCAAATGCGCCAGCCTGTTTGTTTGCTTGGCTTTGGCGCCGTAGGAGAGGAATTCGTTTCGACGTTCATTTCCATGTTGAATCCTCCTTAGGTCACATATTGTACACAATTAAGTGTAGAAAAAGCATCATTTAGTGTCAACGTTTATTTTCTAGGAAGAGAAGGTGAATTTCTCAGAAATGCTAAACGTTGACAGGCCTTTCGTTTGAGGTGTATCTTAAAATCAAGCGTAATTATGACTATTTTTCGCCCATAGGGGGGAGACAATTGTGATTCAAACGAAACAAAAAGGCTTGCAAGAAGTTCTTAGTGCGGCCATTAAGCGTGTAAAGAATGAAAAAACATTAGTTAGTTTTGTCAAACAAATAGACTGGGTGGATCCACTTCTGTTTTATGCAGCAGGAAAAAGGACTTCATTCGAAAATAGATGTTATTTTGCAGACCCAGCTCAGCATGTAATATTTGCAGGAATTGGCTCTGTTTTCACTATAGCAAATTCTTCTCATAAGCGCTTTCAAACTGCTCGTGATGAGTGGGAGAAAGTAAAAGAGAATGCATTTGTGCAAAGAGATGAATATGAATTTGGAACAGGTCCTCTTTTATTTGGTGGGTTTTCATTTGATCCAGAAAAAGAGAAAACAGACCTATGGAAAGAATTTAAAGATACAACATTTTCACTACCCGCATTTTTATTAACTGTAAAAAATGAAAAAGCGTGGTTAACGATGAATACATTTGTTTCAGAAACAGATTGTGCAGAAATTCTTTATAACGAAATGATTTCTTTAGAAGAGAAAATTTTTGGGGAGAGTAAATGTGCGCTAGAAGGATCGAAATTAATTGTTACTTCTAAAGTAGAAGTTGATCCGAAAGGCTGGATGAAAGCAATTGAGAAAGTGCAAGATGAGATGAAGCAGGGTAACGTGCAGAAGGTTGTATTAGCGAGGGAGTTAAAAGTAGAGGTGAATCATTCTATTGATTCTGCTCTTGTTTTAGAAGCGCTTCGCATTGGGCAACCGGATTGTTACGTATTTTCTTTTGATTATAAAGGAGCATGTTTCCTAGGAGCGACACCAGAGAGATTAATTCGCAAAGAAGATGAGAAGTTTACGTCGATGTGTCTTGCTGGTTCAATCGGTCATGGTCATTCTATAGAAGAAAGTAAACAAAATGGTAATGCGCTTCTTCATGATGAAAAGAATTTAGCTGAACATGGTTATGTAGTGAACATGATTCGCGGTGTATTAAATGAGCATTGCAACGTCGTTAATATTCCGGAAAGTCCGGGTTTATTAACAACGAAAAACTTAATTCATTTATATACGCCTGTAGAAGCAAAAGGTGATGTGAGTCTTTTAACAATGGTAGAAGAATTACATCCAACACCAGCTCTTGGCGGGACGCCTCGTTTGGAAGCGATGAAGCTCATTCGTGATGTGGAATTGTTAGACAGAGGATTGTACGGTGCACCGATTGGGTGGATAGATGATGAAGGAAATGGTGAATTTGCGGTTGCGCTTCGCTGCGGATTATTAAATGGCGAGAAAGCATCCTTATTTGCCGGTTGTGGGATTGTAATTGATTCTGTACCGCAACTTGAATATGAAGAAACAAGTTTGAAGTTTAGACCGATGCTTGGTGCTTTGGAGGAATTAATGAAATGAACAATCATATAGAAGCATTATCATATTATTTAGGCGCGTTCGTGGATGAACTGACGCGTCTAAATGTATGTGATGTTGTCATTAGTCCAGGCTCACGGTCAACGCCGATTGCTCTACTAATGGAACAACATGAAGGAATGAACACATATTTACACGTAGATGAAAGATCAGCAGGATTTTTTGCGCTTGGTATCGCAAAAGCAAAAAAGCGTCCTGTTGCATTATTATGTACGTCAGGAACGGCAGCAGCGAACTATTACCCAGCTGTATGTGAAGCTTTTCATTCACGAGTGCCGCTTATCGTCTTAACGGCAGATAGACCGCATGAATTAAGAGATGTCGGTGCACCACAAGCGATGAATCAAATTAATTTATACGGTACGTTTGTGAAGCAATTTACAGAGATGGCGATTCCAGAAGCGAGTGAAGCGATGTATCATTATGCTCGCATGACGACGCAGCGCATGATAGCAAGCGCACTTTTAACGCCGCAAGGACCTGTTCATCTTAATTTTCCAGTTCGTGAACCGCTTATCCCGGACTTTTCATTAGAAAGTTTATGGGATAAAGGACGCGGGGAATATACAGGAGTAGTTCAGCAAGGGAACGCGGTGATGCCGAGTGAATATGTAGATTCTCTTGTAGGGCGCCTTTCACATATGGAAAAGGGGCTTATTATTTGTGGAGATGATAGTCATTCAGAAATCGCAGAGTTTGCGGCACAATTAGCTAAAAAAACAGGATATCCAATATTAGCGGATCCACTTTCTAACATTCGTAGCGGACATCACGATAAAACGATGGTAATCGACTGTTACGATACATTTTTACGAAATGAGTTGTTAAAAGAAACGTGGAAGCCAGAAGTTATGATTCGCTTTGGTGGTATGCCTGTTTCGAAAGCATTAACGCAGTTTATTAAAAAACAGACGAAAGCCGTTCATATCGTTGTCGACGAATCCGGACAATGGAGAGATCCAGCTCTTGTTGCGACAGAAGTTGTACAGGCAAATGATATTGCATTTTGTAGTGCATTAATAGAAAAAATGCCAGCTATGAAAAAGAATGATTGGTTCGGGATGTGGCAACATATAAACGAAAAAACGAAGGAAACGCTTCGTGAAATGGAAACATATGAAACGGCATTTGAAGGAAAGGTTATTACGGATATTGTACGCGTATTACCAGATGGGGCAACGTTATTTGCGAGTAATAGTATGCCAATTCGTGATACAGATTCATTCTTCTTCACATCAAATAAAAACATTCAGGTGATGGCAAATCGCGGTGTAAATGGTATCGATGGAATCATTTCAACAGCTTTAGGCGCGAGCGTTATTTGTGATCCGCTCGTATTAGTCATCGGTGATTTATCATTTTATCACGATTTAAATGGACTGTTAGCAGCGAAATTACATGAATTAAACATAACAATTGTCGTTGTAAATAATGACGGTGGCGGTATTTTCTCATTCTTACCACAGTATGAGAAAAAGGAACATTTTGAATCATTATTTGGAACACCGATTGGGCTTGATTATGAACACGTTGTTAAAATGTACGGTGGTTCATTTAGCCGTGTAAATGGTTGGGAGCAATTCCGAGAAGAGGTACAAAAGGGAACAAGGGCGGAAGGTTTACACGTTGTGGAAATTTGTACGAATCGTGATGAGAACTTAACATTGCACCGTACATTATGGGCAAAAACGATGGACGTAATTACTACATCTTTACAAGGTGAATCACGATGAAAGTAACGTTGCAAGGTGTATCGTATGAATATGAAGTAGTCGGAAGCGGTGAACCACTTCTACTTCTTCATGGTTTTACGGGAAGCATGGAAACGTGGCGTTTTTTCGTTCCTTCTTGGAGCGAGAAATTTCAAGTCATTTTAGTAGACATTGTTGGGCACGGAAAAACGGAAAGTCCTGAAGCTGTGACGCATTATGATATTAGAAATGCGGCATTACAAATGAAAGAGCTGCTAGATTACCTTCATATTGAAAAAGCGCACATACTCGGCTATTCAATGGGCGGTAGGCTGGCGATTACGATGGCATGCCTATATCCAGAATATGTACGTTCTCTTTTATTAGAAAATTGTACAGCTGGGCTTGAAAGTGAAGAGGCTAGAAAAGAACGTCGTGAAAAAGATGAGCGACTTGCTCATAAAATTGAGCGAGAAGGAATCGAAAGTTTTGTAGCGATGTGGGAAAATATTCCGCTGTTCGAAACGCAAAAACGTTTAGCAGAAAAGGTACAAGAAGCAGTGCGAAAAGAACGACTTGCTAACAATTCAAAAGGACTTGCAAATAGCTTGCGAGGCATGGGAACAGGGGCTCAGCCTTCATGGTGGAATGAGCTACAAAACTTAAAAATGCCTGTTCTTTTAGTGAACGGTGAGCATGATGAAAAGTTCTTTCGCATATTAAAAAATATCGAAAAATGCGTCTCTGACGCGAAATTTGTCAAAATTGATGGTGCTGGCCATGCAATTCATGTGGAACAACCAGAAAAGTTTGATACAATGGTAAAGGGATTTCTAAAAACTATGCAGTGATGCTTTTTTCACCTAAGAGGGAAGCTACACTTATAGAGGAGATCAGAAATATACAAGGAGGTAGTTGTAATGGCTATTGAATGGGTAAAAGAAGGCAATTACGAAGATATTATTTATTCAACATACAATGGTATCGCAAAGATTTCGATTAACCGCCCTGAAGTACATAACGCATTCCGTCCTAAAACGGTAATGGAGTTAATCAACGCTTTTGCACACGCTCGTGATGATGCAAATGTTGGCGTTATCATTTTAACAGGTGAAGGTGGACGTGCATTCTGTTCTGGCGGCGACCAAAAAGTTCGCGGTCATGGTGGATATGTAGGTGACGACCAAATCCCACGTCTAAACGTATTAGACTTACAACGTCTAATTCGCGCAATTCCTAAACCAGTTATCGCAATGGTAGCAGGTTATGCAATCGGTGGAGGACACGTACTTCATATCGTATGTGACTTAACAATCGCTGCAGACAACGCTGTATTCGGACAAACAGGTCCTAAAGTAGGAAGCTTTGACGGTGGATACGGAGCTGGTTACTTAGCTCGTATGGTAGGCCACAAGAAAGCTCGCGAAATTTGGTACTTATGTCGTCAATACAGCGCACAGGAAGCGCTTGATATGGGCTTAGTAAACACAGTAGTACCATTAGAAGAGCTTGAAGCAGAAACAGTACAATGGGCACAAGAAATTTTAGCAAACAGCCCAATGGCACTTCGTTTCTTAAAAGCTGCATTCAACGCAGATACAGACGGTCTAGCTGGTATTCAACAATTAGCTGGAGATGCAACGTTATTGTACTACACAACTGACGAAGCAAAAGAAGGTCGTGACGCGTTCAAAGAAAAACGCAGTCCGGACTTCGGTCAATTCCCTCGTTTCCCGTGATCAAACCAAAAGCGGAGCCGACTGTTTAGCCGCTGTAGCTAGATGGAATCAACCGGAAACAAAACAACTAAGAGACTTGATGTCACATCAAGTCTCTTTCTTTCATGAAAGGAGAATGAATGATGGAGACGATGCCTAACTGGTTAAAGCAACGTGCATTTTTAACACCAGATCGCACTGCAATTGAAATAGAGGATGAAAAGGTTACTTTTATGCAGCTGCATGAAAAAGTAGTATCTGTTTGTGAACGTCTCACGCATGTTGGAGTGAAGCGTGGACAAAAGGTGGCTGTTCTGATGAAAAATGGTATGGAGATGATTACAGTTATTCACGCCCTATCTTACGTAGGTGCAGTAGCTGTGCTTTTAAATACGCGTCTTTCAAGAGAAGAGCTACTTTGGCAAATGGATGATGCTGAAGTTGTTTGTTTAGTGACGGATCAAGATTTTGAGACTACAGATGTTCCTGTATATTCATTCGCTGAAGTGATGAATGGATCGAAGGCAGAAGCATCTATACAGGAAGAATTCTCTTTAGAAGAAGCGATGACAATTATTTATACGTCTGGGACGACAGGGAAGCCGAAAGGCGTTATTTTAACGTACGGTAATCATTGGGCAAGCGCAGTCGGTTCTTCGCTTAATTTAGGGCTTCGTGATGATGATTGCTGGTTAGCTTGTATGCCGATGTTCCACGTTGGCGGGCTATCTCTGTTAATGAAAAATATTATGTACGGTATGCGCATTTTACTCGTTCCGAAATATGATGCTAATTTTATTCATGAAGCACTTCAAACGAGAGGCGTTACGATTATTTCTGTCGTTTCTAAAATGTTAACAGATCTTTTAGAGCGACTTGGAGAAGAGACATATCCCTCTTCTTTACGATGCATGTTACTAGGCGGAGGGCCAGTGCCGAAACCGTTATTAGAAACGTGTGTAGAAAAAGGAATTCCTGTGTATCAAACGTACGGTATGACAGAAACGTCTTCGCAAATTTGTACGTTATCAGCAGATTACATGTTAACGAAAGTAGGATCAGCTGGAAAACCACTATTCCAATGTCAGCTTCGTATTGAAAAAGACGGCGTAGTAGTGCCTCCACATGCTGAAGGAGAAATTGTTGTAAAAGGACCGAACGTAACAGGTGGCTATTTTAACCGTGAAGATGCGACGCGTGAAACAATTCAAAATGGCTGGCTTCATACTGGTGACCTCGGTTATTTAGATGAAGAAGGATTTTTATACGTATTAGACCGCCGCAGTGATTTAATTATTTCTGGGGGAGAAAATATATATCCAGCTCAAATTGAAGAAGTGTTACTCTCTCATCCTGCAGTAGCAGAAGCCGGTGTTGTCGGTATGGCTGACGAAAGTTGGGGACAAGTGCCAGCTGCTTTTGTTGTAAAAAGCGGAGAGGTAACAGAAGAAGAACTTCTTCATTTTTGCGAGGAGAAATTAGCGAAATATAAAGTGCCGAAGAAAGTGTGTTTCTTAGAGGAATTACCACGAAACGCTTCGAAAAAATTGTTAAGACGAGAGTTAAGACAATTAGTGGAGGAGATGTAGGTGGAGATAAAAAAAGTGACACTTTATATAACGGAAATGCCACTCGTAATCCCGTTTGCTGCAAGCTACGGAACTTACGAAAGGCGTGAGAGTATCGTCGTTGAATTAGAAGATAAAGATGGATACGTTGGTTTTGGTGAAGTCGTTGCTTTTTCTGAACCGTGGTATACGGAAGAAACGGTGAAGACAGCACTGCATGTACTTCAGGATTTTTTAATACCGGATTTATTGGAAACTGAAATTTCTCATCCGAATGAAGTGCCGAGTTTGTTCCAGCATATAAAGAGAAACCGAATGGCAAAGGCCGGAATAGAAGGGGCTGTTTGGGATTTATATGCGACGCGTCAAAAGAAACCGCTAGCGACATTGCTTGGCGGAACGAAGTCTGAAATTGAGGTCGGCGTTGTAATCGGGATCAATACGATTCCGGTTATGCTAAAACAAATCGAGAAGTACGCGGAAGAAGGATACGAGCGTTTTAAAGTGAAAATAAAGCCAGAGCATGATTACGAATTATTGAAAGAAATTCGTAAAGAGTTTCCGAATATCCCGTTAATGGCTGATGCAAATTCAGCCTATACATTAGCGGATACGGAGAGGCTGAAACGACTAGATGAATTTCAATTGCTGATGATTGAACAACCGCTAGCGGATTACGATTTTCTTGATCATGCACAGCTGCAAAAGAAAATTGAAACGCCGATTTGTTTAGACGAAAGCATCCATAGTTTAGAAGACGCGCGCGTTGCGATTACGCTTGGTAGTTGCCAAATTGTTAACATTAAACCAGGGCGAGTGGGCGGATTAACAGAATCTATTCAAATCCATAATTATTGCATGGAGCATAACATACCCGTTTGGTGCGGTGGTATGGTAGAGATGGGGATATCACGAGCACAAAACGTTGCGCTTGCTTCATTGCCGAACTTTACGATTCCTGGTGATATATCCGCTTCTAGTCGACATTGGGAGCAGGATATTATTTCGCCGGAAGTGATGCTTAAGGGCGGGAAAGTGATTGTACCGCAAAGTGTTGAAGCTGAGTATGAAGTAGATCGTGGGAGACTGGATGAAATCACGAAGCAGCGGATTGTGTTTGAGCGGTAAATGGAAGTTTCGTTAGGCTGTCCGCAAATAGCGAGAGGGTTTTGTCGTTAATTGTCGGTAAGTCGATATATTTCAATAATCGCTGATATAATTCGAGTTACGGTCGATATAATTGGAAAATCGCCGATATAATTCAAGTTATGGTCGATATAATTTCATTTACTAAGGCTACTCAAACGGGTAGCCTTTTTTGTATTGTACAAATTGGATAGACTAGTTTAAAATCGAGCGTATAAAGGGGGAGTAAGATGAAGCGCATTTCAATTTTGATAGCTGATGATGAGGCAGAAATTGCTGATTTAATTGAGATACATTTAGAAAAAGAAGGGTACCACGTTGTGAAAGCGGCTGATGGGGAAGAGGCAATTCATATTATTGAAACGCAGTCAATTGACTTAGTCGTTTTAGATATTATGATGCCGAAAATGGATGGGTATGAAGTGACGAGACAGATTCGCGCCAAATATCATATGCCGATTATTTTCTTAAGCGCGAAAACATCTGACTTCGATAAGGTGACAGGTCTTGTACTAGGTGCGGATGATTATATGACGAAGCCTTTCACACCAATAGAACTAGTTGCACGTGTAAATGCACAACTGCGTAGGTTTTTTACGTTAAATCAACCGAAAGTAGCGGAGAGTAAGTCTGCTTTAGAGATTGGCGGAGTCATTATTGATCCTGAGCGCCGAACGGTAAATGTATATGGAGAGCAAATTGAGTTAACACCGAAAGAATTTGACATTTTATATTTATTAGCGAGTCATCCGAAGAAAGTGTACAATGTGGAAAATATTTTTCAGCAAGTATGGGCAGATGATTATTATGAAGGTGGAAATACAGTTATGGTACATATTCGTACGTTACGGAAAAAGCTTGGGGAAGATAAAAGAAAGGATAAGTTAATAAAAACAGTGTGGGGGGTAGGTTATACTTTCAATGGCTAACATGATGAAAAGCTTTCGTTTTAAAATGATTGCCTTATTTGCATTAAGTATGGTGCTTGCAGCAACTGTAACTTATATAATTTATAAAGGATTGCAGCTGTATTATAAAAAGATGGTTCGCTACGAAGAGCCTTTAGCGCAATTTCGATCAATGGTAAGGGAATTTGGGGACATTAACTTCTTTTTAATTTTCTTTATTCCGTTATCTATTATCTTTTTCTTCTTTTTGACAAAACCGTATTTAAAATACTTTGATGAAATTTCTAAAGGGATTCATCATCTTGCGAACGGTAACTTTACAAATAAAGTTCAAGTTTCATCAAATGATGAGTTTGGAAATATCGCGCGCGAAATAAATGTTGCGAGTGAAAAGTTAAAAGAAGCTGTGGAAAGAGGCGACTTTGCTGAAAGTAGTAAAGATCAGCTCGTTGTGAATTTAGCTCATGATTTAAGAACGCCATTAACATCCGTGTTAGGATATTTAGATTTAATTCTTAAAGATGAGAATTTGACGAAGGAACAAATTAAACATTTTTCCACGATTGCATATACGAAATCACAAAGGCTGGAAAGTTTAATTGATGAGCTATTTGAAATTACACGTATGAATTATGGCATGCTAAAGCTGGATAAAAAGCCTATTGATATAAGTGAGTTGCTTATACAGTTAGAAGAGGAATTATATCCGTTATTAGAGAAACATCATTTAGAAGCTAGATTGCATGTTGATGCTCATTTACCGATGCACGGTGATGGAAAATTGTTAGCTAGAGTATTTGAAAACTTGTTAACAAATGCTGTTCGATACGGATATGATGGACAATTTATTGATATGAATGGGTATGTCGATAATGGAGAAGTTGTCGTGCAAGTTATGAATTACGGAGATAGCATTCCAGAAGAAGATTTACCGTATCTATTTGATATGTTTTATACAGGTGATAAAGCGAGAACCGAGAACCGTGGCGGGACAGGCCTTGGACTATTTATTGCAAAAAATATTGTCGAGCAGCATAACGGTACGATTTCTGCTGAAAGTAATGTAGTTAGAACGCTATTTGAAGTGAGATTGCCAAAAGACGAGAACGTAACAATTTAATAAAAATTTAAACTTTACCCCACTTTTTATTTTAATAGTTTTTTCTATTCTATACGTAAGTTACGTTAAGGAGGAACTAGAAATGAAAAAGTGGGTATTTATTTCTTTTTTTATAGCATGCACAGTATGTGTAGGCGTTTATATATCACCGTTATTTCAAAAGGAAATCGATGTTAAAATTGTCGGGAAAGATGAGCTAGTAAAGGCGGCAAACACCGAGAGGAAAGAGATTACGAAGGAACAAATTTATAAGGGTGATTTATTATTAGTTAATAGGGATTATCCAGTAAAAAAAGATAGTATTAGGTCTGATATTATAAATGTAAATCATAATAGTGAATTAGTGAGAGGCTATGTAATATTTGATAGAAATCTTCGTTTATCAAAGGATGTTGTGAAAAAGTTTTTGAACGTTGTCGATGCGGCTGGCAAAGAAAGTGTTAACCATTTTTTGATTAGTAGTGGTTATAGAGATTTCCAAGAGCAAAAACAGCTATATGAAAAAATGGGATCTGATTATGCACTTCCAGCAGGATACAGTGAACATAATTTAGGATTATCACTGGACATTGGGTCTACTCAAAAGAAAATGGAGAAAGCGCCTGAAGGAAAATGGATTGAAGAGAACGTATGGAAGCATGGCTTTGTATTACGTTATCCGAAAAATAAAAGTAACATTACTGGAATTCAATATGAGCCATGGCATATCCGTTATGTCGGCCTACCTCATAGCGCAATTATGCAAAAAAAGAATTTTACACTAGAGGAATATTTAGAGTTTTTAAAAGAGGAAAAAGAGGTTTCAACTGAAGTAGAAGGTAAGAAATATACTATTTCTTATTATAAAGTTTCTGAGAATACGAAAGTGAACGTTCCAGCAAACAAGCAGTATGAAATTTCCGGGAACAATATGGATGGGGTTATTGTGACGGTTCAGGAATAGAGAAAAAGGCTGTGCCATTTGGGACAGCCTTTTCTTATATAAGAAAGGAAGTGACGTTTTTTGTCGGTAAATCGATATTCTTTGTCGAATCGTTAATATATTATAAGTTATGATAGATATAATTGAAAAATCGTTGATATATTGTAAGTTATGATAGATATATTCAAAAAATCGTTGATATAATTTCCTATACTATTAGCATTTTGGAGGAGCATCTTTTTATTTACTTTTAAACATTATAACGTTATATTTACTTCTCCCTTTTTTTGTGCTACTCTAAATGTGTGAAAGAGATAAAGAAAAATGAAATTTTAATGTAAGCGTATTCTTATGGCTTCCTATAGAAAAGGGTGGAAATACAATGACAGAACGATTCGTACTACGTAATGTGAAACGTGTGAACGGGGAAGAGATTGACATTGTAATTGAAAATAATAAAATCGCACAGGTGACGAAAGCTGGTGCTGCTGAAGGTGGAAAGGTTCTTGATTACTCTGGTACTTACGTATCGAGTGGCTGGATTGATTTGCACGTTCATGCTTTTCCAGAGTTTGATCCGTATGGTGATGAGGTAGATGAAATTGGCGTTAAGCAAGGGGTAACGACAATTGTTGATGCGGGTAGTTGCGGTGCTGATCGCATTGCAGATTTAGTAAAAAGTAGAGAGCAGGCAAAGACAAATTTATTTGCCTTTTTAAATATTTCTCGCATCGGTTTGAAACGAATTGATGAATTATCCAATATGGAATGGATAGATAAAGAGAAAGCGATAGAAGCAGTAGAAAAGTATAAAGATGTAATAGTTGGGTTAAAGGCGAGAATGAGTAAAAGTGTCGTTTGTGATAGTGGAATTGAACCGCTTCATGTTGCCCGTTCTTTATCTCGTGAAACATCATTACCGATTATGGTACATATCGGTTCAGCGCCTCCTCGTATAGAGGAAGTTGTACCTCTTTTAGAAAAAGATGATGTGATTACACATTATTTAAACGGGAAAGAAAATAATTTATTTGATGAAGAAGGGAAACCGCTACCTGTGTTGTTAGATGCGGTGAATCGCGGCGTGCATTTAGATGTTGGTCACGGTAATGCTAGCTTTTCTTTTAAAGTAGCAGAAGCGGCGAAGCGTCACGATATTGCCTTTAATACAATTAGTACGGATATTTACCGGAAGAATCGTATATATGGTCCAGTGTATAGTATGGCTCACGTTCTTTCGAAATTCCTTTACTTAGGTTATCCGCTAGAAGAAGTGATTGATGCGGTTACGAAAAATGCGGCAGAGTGGCTTAAGAAACCAGAGCTTGGCCGTATTCAAGAAGGAGATATTGCAAACTTAACTTTATTTACGGTTAAAGATGAGAAGGTTACGTTAATTGATTCAGAAGGGGATCAGCGCATTGCTGAAAGAAGGATTGATACGAAAGGGGTTGTAATCAATGGGTCATTCATTGAATGCTAAGTACGGATTAAAAAGAGTAATTAATGCGAGCGGTAGAATGAGTATTTTAGGTGTATCCGCTCCGACAGATACAGTTATGGATGCAATGAAACATGGGGGACAAAATTATGTGGAAATTGCAGATTTAGTAGATAAAGCAGGAGACCATATTGCGAGAATTCTAGAGTCAGAGGCAGCAGTTGTTGTGAATTCAGCATCGAGCGGAATTGCGCTTTCTATCGCTGGTATCGTTACAGAAGGAAATCGCCGTAAAAGTGAAAGACTTCATCAAGAAGTAATCGCGAAAAACGAAGTGATTATGTTAAAGGGTCATAACGTTCAATACGGTGCCCCTGTTGAAACGATGATTTACTTAGGCGGCGGTAAACTTGTAGAAGTTGGCTATGCAAATGAAGGGAAAGCAGAGCATATTGAAGATGCGATTGGTGAAAATACAGCGGCGATTCTTTATGTGAAATCCCATCATGCAGTACAAAAAAATATGATTTCTGTTGAAGAAGCATGGGAAGTTGCGCAGCGAAATAACATCCCGCTTATCGTTGATGCGGCAGCTGAAGAAAACATTCAAAAATATGTGAAGTATTCAGACCTTGCCATTTATAGTGGTTCAAAGGCGATTGAAGGGCCTACTTCTGGTATTGTGGGCGGTAAAAGAAAGTATATTGAGTGGCTGAAAGTGCAATTACATTGCATCGGAAGAAGTATGAAGGTTGGGAAAGAAACAACATTTGGCTTACTTCAAGCGCTTGATGAGTACGGAGTAAAAGAAGATAAGAGCGAGCAAGAAAAAGAATTGTTACAAGTACTTATGCCGCTAAAAGAATTAAACGGCGTAAATGTAACGATCGTTCAAGATGAAGCCGGAAGAGCAATCTTTAGAGCTCGTATTCATATTAACGAGACACAATTAAATAAATCAGCAAAAGATGTTGTGACAGCATTACGCGAAGGGGAAATTGCCATTTATACACGTGATTACGGAGTAAGACAAGGATTCTTTGATATCGATCCACGTCCACTTCAAGGTGATGACATACATGTAATTGAAGAAAAAATGAGAGAAATTGTAGGGGGAAACTAAAATGACAAACATTCAAAAACGTTTTTATAAAGGCCGCGTAGCATTAAATGTATTGGCAAACAATATAGAAAATGCGAAAGATATTTTTGAAGCAGCAGAAGGTTATGTAGTAGTCGGTGTGCTATCAAAAGACTATCCGACTGTAGAAGAAGCAGTTACGGCGATGAAAGCATACGGAAAAGAAATTGAGGATGCTGTATCAATCGGACTAGGAGCAGGAGATAATCGCCAAGCGGCAGTTGTGGCTGAAATTGCGAAGCATTATCCTGGTAGCCATATTAACCAAGTGTTCCCTTCAGTTGGAGCGACACGTGCAAATCTTGGCGAAAAAGATAGCTGGATTAATAGTTTAGTATCGCCAACAGGAAAAGTAGGTTACGTAAACATTTCTACTGGCCCAATTAGTGCAGCTGGGGAAGAAAAAGCAATCGTTCCAATTAAAACAGCGATCGCACTTGTACGTGATATGGGCGGAAATTCATTGAAATACTTCCCAATGAAAGGTTTAGCTCATGAAGAAGAATATCGCGCAGTTGCGAAAGCTTGTGCGGAAGAAGGATTCGCATTAGAGCCAACAGGCGGAATTGATAAAGAGAACTTTGAAACAATTGTACGCATTGCGCTTGAAGCAAATGTAGAGCAAGTTATCCCGCACGTGTACTCTTCTATTATTGATAAAGAAACTAGTAATACGAAAACAGAAGATGTGCGTGAATTATTAGCAGTCGTGAAGAAGTTAGTTGATCAATATGCGTAAGAAAATTGCAGCATTCGGCGAAGTAATGATGCGCCTGCAAGTACCTGGATATGAATTATTGTCGCAAGCAAACACATTAAATTACTCATTTTCTGGTACAGGTGTGAATGTTGCAGCGGCGCTTTCTCATCTAGGGCATGAAGGACTTCTTATCTCAACTTTACCGGAAAATCCGGTTGGAGATGCGGCATTATCATACATTCAAAAGTTAGGTGTGCAAACCCCGCTTGTTTCAAGGGGCGGCAAATATGTCGGCATGTACTTTTTAGAAAATGGATTTGGTGCACGTGCAAGCCGCGTTACGTATTCGAATCGACTAGAAAGTAGCTTCAATACGGCGTCTGAAGAGATGTACCAATTTGAAGAAATTGCTAAGGAGATTGATATCGTTCATTTTTGCGGTATTACACTTGCGATGAATGATACGGTGCGCCATCATATGAAGTCTTTAGCGAGAGCAGTTAAAGAAAACGGAGGAACCGTCGTTTTTGATTGTAATTATCGTCCCTCACTTTGGGGAGAAGACGGATATGAACAGGCAAAACCGCATTATGAAGAAATGCTAGGACTTGCTAATATCGTTATGATGAATGAAAAAGATGCGATGTTCGTTCTTGGGATGAAAACAGAAGAGACGGAGCGTGAGGCGCAGCTGCTGGATCTCATTCCAAAGGTAGCTGAAACGTATCATATCGCTACAATCGCTGGTACTCATCGCTCTATTAACAGTGATAATACACATTCGCTTCGCGGGTTTATATGTAAAGATGGTTCGTTCACTTTTGCAAAAACACTTACGTTTTCTGTATATGATAGAATAGGTGCTGGAGATGCTTATACGAGCGGAATTATTCATGGCGAGATAAAAGAGTTTGCACCAGAGAAAGCTGTTTCATTTGCGTCAGCAGCTGGAATGCTAGCACATACAATCGTCGGTGATACGCCAATGTCATCAGAGAAAGATATACTTCGGGCGATGACGGCATCAGTAGGTGATGTAGAAAGGTAGTGGGTGTAACAGTGAACGTAACGAGGAAAAAAGGACCATTATATTTACAAATAAAAAATATTATTCGTGATCGAATATTGCATGGCGTATATGCGATTCATACGAATATTCCTTCAGAACCGCAATTAGAAGAAGAGTTCAAAGTTAGTAAGATTACAGTGCGTAATGCGATTAAAGAACTCGCTCAAGAAGGATATTTGGAAAAGAAGAGCGGCAAAGGAACGAAAGTGATTCGTAATACTTCTGCGACAAAACTGTCAAAGGGTAAGAAATTTACAGAAGTGTTAGTGGAAGAAGGATATAAAGTACAAAAGAAATTGCTAAAGGCAGAAGTCGTTCATAATGAAGAAGGAACAGTGCCATTTCGCTTATTCGGTAAAGAGAGTTTTCGTATTGAACGTTTATATACGTTAAATGATGCACCATATATTCATTATACGCACTATTTCTCAGCGAAAATGGCAAGTACAGACTTATCGGACTTTGATTTACAATCACTTTATGATTTAGTCGAAGACCGAGGTATACATTTAGAAAACTTCAGAGATGAATTCGCAGTTGGACTTGCGCCCAGTTTCGTTGCAGAATCGTTAGGTGAAAAAGAGGGGACAGCGTTATTAAAACGTATGCGCTATTCTTACGATGAAGTTGGCGAAGTAATTGAATATAGCGAAGGCTACTACAATACAGAAATGCAGCATTATGTAGTTAATTATGACGTATAAAAAAGAGGGGATTTTCCCTCTTTTTTTATAAAAGTAAGGGGAATGAGAGATGGATATATACTTATTAATCGTCACGTTACTTGCGATCGCAATTGTCATTTTAGGGGTATCATGGTGGAAATGGCATGCATTTATTAGTTTAACAGTTGCTAGTTTATTTTTAGCTATTATGTCTGGACTGAACTTAACGAAAATAGTGGCTGCCTATGAAACTGGTGTTGGTAGTGTACTAGGGCATTTAGTTGGCATTTTGGCACTTGGAACTATCTTAGGGAAAATGATGTCTGATTCAGGGGCAGGCATGCAAGTTGCAGATTTCTTTATTCGATTTTTCGGCGTAAAAAAATTACCTTGGGCAATGTTATTTGCAGGGTTTGTTATAGGGATTCCAGTCTTTTTTGAAGTGGGAATCGTCATTTTATTACCACTTGTTATTTCCATTCGAAAAACGGCGAAGCAAAATATATTGTTAATTGCGTTACCTGTTATTGCTGGATTATCAATTGTGCATGGGCTAGTGCCTCCGCATCCAGGTGCGATGACAGCGATAGGTATTTATAATGCGAACTTAGGAAAAGTGCTTTTATATTCATTAATTATCGCGTTACCAACAGCCATCATCGCAGGGCCGATATTTGCGAAGTGGGTACATAAGAGGGTTATACCTGAAAATGAACCGGAGCTTGTTCGAGTTACGACTGTATCAACCGATTTACCAAGTCGTAAAGTTTCGTTTTTTATTATTTTACTGCCAGTCGTGTTAATGATTTTATCAGTAGTTGCACCGTATATTTCTTTATCAATAAAAATAACTGAATTTTTAGTCTTTATAGGAAGTCCAGTAATCGCTTTACTTATTTCATGTTTTGCAGCATTTTATTTACTTGGCATCAAACAAGGAATTAATAAAAAGATGATAAAAAAATTAACAGATGAAAGTTTACTACCTGTAGGCTCAATTATTTTAATAATTGGTGCAGGTGGTGGGTTTAAACAAATATTAATTGAAAGTGGAGTTGGAACGGCGATTGCGCAAATGGCAGAACATATATCGTTATCACCAATCGTCTTAGCTTTCATGGTAGCTGGATTAATTCGAATAGCGACCGGATCAGCTACAGTAGCATTAACGACAGCAGCAGGAATTGTTTCACCAGTTATTCAGCACATGTCTGGTGTAAATTTAGAATTGCTCGTTATAGCAACCGGTGCAGGTTCACTAATGTTTTCTCACGTAAATGATGCAGGCTTCTGGCTTGTAAAAGAGTATTTAGGTTTGACGGTGAAGGAAACGTTTAAAACGTGGACGGTGCTGGAAACATTGTTATCATTTATTGCATTCGGTTTTGCCCTTGTGTTGAATATGTTTCTTTAAAAGATACCTGAATAGGTATCTTTTTTTGATGAAGTCCAATTGCCAAAACAAGCCCGTTTTTAAGTAAGCCAAGCTTCCTATTCGCCCTGAAAACATAATATAAATGGAATCCCCTCATTTAGAGCAAGGTGAACTTGTTATGAATGATACTAAAGGAGGAATAGAGTAATGAGCGAAAAGTGTGAACACAGACATGATGATTGTAACCGCAGACATGGGTGCGGCGGCGGTTTTGCGCTTCTAATCGTATTGTTTATTTTATTAATTATCATCGGTGCTAGCTGCTTCGGCGGAGGCGGCGGTTGTGGTTATGGTGGTTACGGCGGTTATGCAGGCGGCTATGGTGGATATTGCTGCTAATTAAAAACTATTGAAAATGGCCTTGTGCGTATTGCACAAGGCCATTTTATTCACGTTTTAATATGTTGTGATAATTTATTAATGTACAGAGAACGGATTAAGAAGAAGAAAATAATCTCGATAATCCCGAAAAAGGTGAGTACGATACATGTCTCTTTTAGTAATGAAAAAGAAAACATACTTTGTAAAAACTTAACCGCAAATAACGTGTGAACACCAGCAACGATGTAAGGAACGAAAAATAAAATTCCTAATTGAATTGTTGCAGAGCGAAACATTTCTGATTCAGTTAAGCCAAGCTTTGTAATCGTAATGTATTTTTGTTTTTCATTCGTTAAGTCGTTATACATACGGAAGTATAAAACACTAGCCGCACCGATAAAGAAAATAAAGCCGAGAAATGCCCAAATAAAGAACTGAGCAACCGCATTTCCTTTACTATGAACGAGTTCATCCGTAGCTGTATAAATATGAAATGGTTTAATGAAATCTTCTTCATCCTTATGTGCTTCATACAAGGTTTCTGCATCATGATCTAAGCTTTTTAATATATTTTTTGTTGGGACAATTGCGTTTTCCCAATTTTCCACGAAGTAGTTATAAACTGTAATTGTTTCAATATGCGGAATCATATTTTCAATTACTTCATCTTGCATCACAATTAAGTGAGGTAATGCAAAGGGAGGCTCAATTCCTCTATTAATAAAGCCTTTAATTTGAAATTCTTTTTTATTAGAGCCAAGTGTAATCGTGTCCTGCTTCGCAAATGGGTTAGACACGAGATTTAATAACGCTGGTGAATAGCGAGAAATATTATAAACTTGTGTAGAATCAAGAGTGATTTCTGGTCTGTTTAATTGCTTTGCTATTGCGTTATAATCACTCATTTTCATAATGGAAATTGATTCTTTTGAAGCTGTATCTTTTAAAACGGTAAACTTATATTTGTCATATTGAAAATTAGCATTTGTAAGTTCAGTTTCAATCGTAGTAATATGCTTTTGTTCAAATGCATTAACACCTTCTGATGTATAGGTGAATGGTATTGGATATCGTTCTAGTATGGATGCTTTCGTATGATTGTTTGCAGCAAATAACCCGATAATAATTGTAAATGCAAGTGCAGATAGCATAGAAACGATAAAGAGTACATTAATATTACTGCGGGTACGAGAAACTAAATCTGAAATCCATAACATATTTATTTGTTTCAAATAAAACTTTCTTCGTTTCTTTAAAATATAGATAAAGAGAAGAAATGTTTGTGAAAAAAACAAATACGTCCCAACTACTACGAGCGGTAAAATAGATAGCATAATTAAGAATACAGACCCATTTTGTGCATTTTTTTCCGTTATGTAGCCTTGCGGATAACCGGCAATATAATAGCATAGTCCTAAACAAGTTAAAGCAAATAGTGAAATGAGTATAGATGGTTTTTTTTCGCTCTTCTTTTTGTTAACTCCCTTAATAAGCTGCGTTGTTTTTCGAGTACGAATAAACATTGGTGTAAACGTAGAAACGATTAAAAATAAAATGATAAACGTTACGGTTGTAACGATAACCGCTTCTGTTGGCCAATATAAATAAAGACCTTTCGAACTTGTTAATTTCGAAGTGACTAATAAGAAAAAGTTAGAAAATACAAGACCACCCTGTATACCGATAAAGATAGATAATATCCCAATTATCATGTTTTCGGTAAATAACAATCTTTTTAATTGTCTCTGTGAGATACCAAGAATAGTGAGTATCCCGAATTGCTGCTTCCGAACATTTAAAAATGTTCCAATTGAATATAAGAGAAAGAAGAACGAGAACATAACGATCACAAGCTGTGCTGTACTAGCTAAGTTCATTAGAGGATCCCGATCTTGAAAGCCTTGTACACTTTGTAAGCGCGGATGATACGCATATACAGTAAATGAAAAGAAAACCATAATAGAAAAAGCACTACTTACAAAATAAGCGAAATATGCTTTAGAATTACGCGAGACATTTTTAAATGCAAACTGCCAAAATGTCATCCACGTCTTCCTCCTAATAATGCTAGGACATCTAATATTTCTTGATAAAACTTCTCACGATACAATCCACGATGCAGTTCATTGTAAAGCTCTCCATCTTTAATGAAAATAACACGGTTACAATAACTTGCTGCAAACGGATCATGCGTAACCATTAAAATCGTTGCATCTTCTTCTTTGTTTAATTTCGTAAATAACTCCATTACATCAATCGCTGCTTTTGAATCTAAGTTTCCTGTTGGTTCATCCGCAAGTAAAAGAGACGGATGATGAATGACAGCACGTGCTACCGCAGTACGCTGTGCTTGCCCTCCTGAAACTTCAAAAATACGTTTGTCCAAAATATGATCAATTCCAAGTTTCTTTGAGATGTTATCGAGCTTTTCGTCCATTTCTTTTAAAGGAACATTATCTAACGTTAAAGGTAATACGATATTTTCTCCAATCGTTAACGTATCTAATAGGTTAAAGTTTTGGAAAACAAATCCTAATTCTTGACGGCGGAAAATTGCTAATTTTTCTCTACGAAATGTATGAGGTTGTTTGCCGTTAATTACGACTTCTCCAGAAGTAGGAGAATCAATTGTAGAAATAACGTTTAAAAACGTAGATTTACCACTTCCAGAAGGCCCCATAATTGCGACGAATTCACCTTTATCCACGTGTAAATTTATATTTTTTAAAGCGGTATGAGGGACTTTCCCTTCATACACTTTTGAGACGTTTTTTATGTGTAATACTTCTTCCATAATAATCACCTTTCTATTTTTAAAACTTAATATGTTGTGATAATTTTTGCATATAAAAGGAACGAATTAAAAGGAAAAAGAGAATTTCAACCGTTCCAAAAATCATAAGTACGACTGTAATTTCAGCGAAGAACGAGAGATGTAATATCTCTTGTAGCATCTTTGTCGCGAACATCGTATGGATGGATGCCATAATGTAAGGGACAAAGAAAAGAATCGCAAGTTGGATTGTAGCAGACTGTTTCATTTCGTCTGCTGTTAATCCAATCTTTGTAATCGTTATATACTTTTCTTGCTCATTTGTTAAATCAGTATACATTCGGAAATACAGAACACTGCCCGCACCGATGAAGAAAATAACGCCAAGAAAAGTTCCGATTAAGAAGAATGAAGCAACGTTTAGTTTCGTGTTGTATAAAGAGTCGCTTGCTTCACTTGCATGAAACGGTGGATGCTCTGCTTGAATCGCTGCATTGTCGTTATCGATTTTTGTTATAAATGC
The DNA here is from genome assembly GCF_051780025.1 of Bacillus cereus group sp. BceL062. Lineage (NCBI taxonomy): Bacteria > Bacillati > Bacillota > Bacilli > Caryophanales > Bacillaceae > Bacillus > Bacillus cereus group sp. BceL062. Next base: position 43,612 of record NZ_JBPWGY010000015.1, read on the forward strand.
TGAACCGATAGTATGTGCTTCTTCCCAATCGTTAACTTTAAAGTTATATACACTCATTTGTTTTGAAACGGTGGATAATGTTTCTACATTTTCATCAGATAGTATGAGCAATTGGTATATTAAGCTGTTTGGGAATGGGTTATAACTTTTATATTCTTTCACTTGTAGTTGTAAATTGTTTTGAGCAAGTGTAAGAGTATTTTTCTTTTCTTTAGTATGAATTGTTCCAACAACTTGATCGTCTAAGTCTTTCATAAGAATATAAGATTCATTCTTATTCACCGAGAGAGTTTCCCAGTTTAACGCCTTAGCAAGTACATTATAGTCACTTTGTTTAATGGCATAATAGAGCTGCGAGTTATCTTCAGCTGAAGATACTTCATATATGTCTGTTTTAAATTTTGTATAAGTAAAGTGCTCTTCATTAAATTTTTGCTCTAACCAGTTTAAATGTTCATCAGCTAACGTATTTTCAGTATGTGATAAATACGTAAACGGGAAAGGGTTTTGCCTAATCGCATCAAACTTTGTAAATTTCCCGAATCCATATAAGAATGTAATCATTGTAAAAGCGAGCGTTGATAGCATCGCTACTATAAATAGCATATTAATATTTGTTCGAATGCGCGTTGCTAAATCAGAAATCCAAAGCATATTAATTCGTTTCATATAAAACTTTCTTCGCGTTTTTAATATACGGATAAGTAAAAAACTAATCTGTGAAAAGAAAAAATATGTTCCGGCTGCAATAAGCGATGGAATGACAAATATACTAGAGACGGCATATAAAAGCCCGATGATGTCGCCTAGCGACATAAAATATAGAGGATTTGCTGCTAATACATATCCAGATATTAAACATATCGCACCAAATAGAGAAATGAGTACGGATGCTTTTCTTTCTTTTTGTTTTGTTCCTTCTTTTAAAAGACGTACAGCTTTTCTCGTACGGATTAGCATCGGTGTAAAAGATGATACGAGAATGAAGAGTCCAAGAAAGATGATTATAGTTAAAACGATAGCACCTGTAGGCCAATATAAATATAGACCAGGTACATGTGTAATTTTGGCGGTAACTAGTAAAAAGAACTGTGAAAAGACAAGTCCAAGTTGAATGCCAAAAAATATAGAAAGCACACCGATCAGCATATTTTCTATAAAGATGAGTCGCTTTAATTGTTTTTGAGATATACCAAGTACTGTTAAAATCCCAAATTGTTTTTTACGAACCTTTAAAAATGTACCAATTGAATAGAGTAAAAAGAAAAATGAAAAGAACACAATGACAACTTCTGAAATTGTCATTAATATGTTCAGAGCATAATTCACGTCTGTCATATGCAATTTAGGATGAAATAAATAAACTGCAAATGAGAAAAAAATAGCAATGGAAAACGCACTGCTTACAAAATAGGCGAAATAAGCTCTGGCGTTTCTTGTTACGTTTTTAAAGGCAAACTGCCAAAATGTCATTCACCTGAACCTCCTAATATAATGAAGAGGAAAAGGATATAAGAGGTATCCTTTTCCTGTACTAATATATTTATAAAACTTAACCATTCGTATACTCTGATAACTTTTGCATGTAAAAGGAACGAATGAATAAGAAAAAGATGAATTCAACTACTCCAAAAATAATAAGAACTGCTGAAATTTCTTTGAATAGTGATAAAGCAATTACGTCTTGAAGCATTTTTGTCGCGAACATTGTATGAATGGACGCCATAACGTACGGAACAAAAAATAAAATGCTAAGTTGAATGGTTGCAGATCTTTTCATCTCTGCATCTGTTACACCAATTTTTGAAATTGCTACATATTTTTCTTGTTCGTTCGTTAAATCTGTATACATTCTGAAGTAAAGAACGCTACCAGCTCCAATAAAGAAAATGACACCTAAGAATGTCCCGATTAGGAAGTATGCGGCACTTCCTGATGTGATTCTATATAATGAGCTTGCTGATTCATAGGAGCGTACAAGGGGTCCTTCGTATTGGAATTCTTGTCGATCTCTTTGTATTCTTTTCATAAAATCATCAGCAATTTCATACGTCTTTTCCCAATTTTGTACGTTATAATTGTACGCTGCTACATGCTTTGTTGTACTTGGTAAGTTGTTTACAACAGCGTCAGGTAAAATTAAAGTTTGATATGAAAAGTCAGAGGGAATGGCCCCTGCTTGTTCATAGCCCTTTACTTGTAATATCGTATTTGTGCTAGAAAGTGTAATGGATTTTCTATTGAAGCTTGGCTCAAATTGGCTGAATAAGGTGAAATAAGCGTCGCCGCTTAAGATATATGCTTCGTTATCACTCATGAATAGTTCTTTCATTCGCAGGGAAGCTGCAAGTTTATTATAGTCACTTTGTTTCATTGCATAAATGTCATTGTAAGTCGTTATACCTTCATCTTCTTTCAATGGTGTTTCATATAAATCAGTTTTGATCTTTTTATAAGAGAAATTTTCTTTTTGTAACTGCTGTTCAAGCCAAGTTAAATGCTTGTTAACAAAAGGATTTGCGTCATATGAAAAATAAGAAAATGGAAAAGGTGAAGTTCTCGCAACATCTAGCTTTGTAAACTTTCCGAATCCATATAGGAACGTAATCATTGTGAAAGCAATTGTAGAAAGCATGGCTACAATAAAAAGCATATTGATATTCGTTCGAATACGACTTGCTAAATCCGAAATCCAAAGCATATTAATTCGTTTCATATAAAACTTTCTTCTTTTCTTTAAAATATAAATAAGTAAGAAACTAATTTGAGAAAAGAAAAAATAGGTCCCAATTGTAACAAGTGCTGGAATCACAAAAACACTTGAAACCATGTAGATAACGCCTACTTGCGTGTTTATTGAGAAGAAATATTTAGGGTTTGCAGCTAAAATATAACCACCTAATAAACAGATAGCACCAAATAGAGAGATAAATATGGATGGTTTTCTTTCCTTTTGTTTCCTACCATTCGTTTTTAATAGGTTTACCGTCTTTTTCGTACGAATTAGCATGGGTGTAAATGAAGATACAGCGATAAAGAGACTAAGGAACACAATCGTTGTTAAAATGAAAGCGTTCGTAGGGGGATATAAATATATCCCCGGTAGATGTGTAATTTTCGCTGTTACTAATAAGAAAAACTGCGAAAAGACAAGTCCAAACTGCATACCGAAAAAGATAGATAAAATACCAATTAACATATTTTCAGTGAAAACGAGTCGATGTAATTGCTTTTTTGATATACCTAAAATAGTTAAAATACCAAATTGCTTTTTACGAACTTTTAAAAACGATCCGATTGAATAGAGTAGAAAAAAGAACGAGAACAAAACAATAACAACTTCTGAAAAAATCATTAATCCTGAAATTTCAGAGATCATAGTGGGATTTTGTAATTTCGGATGAAACAAATAAACAGCGAACGAAAAGAAAACAGCAATGGAAAAGGCACTGCTTATAAAGTAAGCAAAATAAGCCCTAGAGTTGCGCGTTACATTTTTAAATGCAAATTGCCAAAATGTCATAATACATGCCTCCCGTTAGCAGGGAAATATGTAGTTTTATTGCAAAAAATGTATGAGAGTGAGTTCTCATACATTTTGCTAGCATATGTTCTGATCATGATTCAGTCACCTTCTCTACATTCTCTGCTTGATTATTCGCAGCATTGTGGAAGATGATTTTAATCGTCGTTCCTTTACCAATTTCAGAATCTAGTTTGACGGAGTGACCTAAATAATCACAAATTTTACTTACAATATAAAGCCCCATACCGGTAGATTCTCCGAATGTACGACCGTTTTTCCCAGTGTAAAATGGTTCAAATACTCTTCGAATATCTTCTTGCGGAATACCAACGCCTTCATCGCGAACTTCTAGAATAATGTCTTTTCCATTTCGATAAGCGGATAAGAACACTTTCTTTCCACGCTCACCAGAGTAACGGACTGCATTTGTCATTAACTGATAGATAATAAATTTTAGCCATTTCGCATCAGAAGCAACCTTTAGATCAGAATGTACTTCTAAAACAGGGAAGACACCATTACGAATGAATAATTCTTTTAATCCATTAATATTTTTTGTTACTGTATCTTTTAATGAAATCGTCTCAACATGGAAATCTTCATGGAAGTTATTTAACCTAGCCATGTATAAAGCCATATCAAGTCCTTGGTTTAGACGCTCTAACTCTTTTTTAAATTTCGGAATTAAATGTTCGTCTTCCATTTCGAGTACCATAAGTTGCATAACAGAAACAGGTGTCTTCATTTGGTGCACCCAATGGTTAATGAACAATTGATGTTCCTGTTGTTTTACTTCATACGATTGTAGTTCTTTTTGGAAGAGACGGTATTGCGTACGCACGAGTTCATTTACACCGTGAGGCATCGGAGCGGTTGCTCTTTCAATAAACGCATCTTCCATTTTTTCTGGCTGCTCACTTAATCTATGATACATTCTACGGTTACGAACGTAACGATAAGCGAGGAAACAAATAAATAAGTATAAGCTTAAAACGATGAAGTAAAATTTATTATTTTGAAATCCATCTACTGCATCATAGAGAACGAAAATGATACCGAAGTTTAATACGTACAGTAGAAAAAATGTAAAATGATCACGTAAAAATAGCTTCATGCTTATTCACTCCAAGTTGCGTTAAAACGATACCCAAGTCCACGTACTGTTTCAATAGCATTTTCAATACCAAGCTCATTGAACTTTTTACGAAGACGCGTGATGTTTACGTTTAATGTATTTTCCTCAACGAAGCTCTCATCATCCCAAAGAGCAGCTAATAAATCTTCACGGCTCGCTGTACGAGGGAATTTAGATAATAACATTTCGGCTAAAATTGCTTCTTTCTTCGTTAAAAGAACTTGTTCAGATCCGAAGTGAATTTCTGGACGTTCAGGGAATAGTTTTAAACCTTCTACTTCAACGATACGTTCAGAAATATTTGGTGCATAGTCACCGTAAATACGGCGCAATTGACCTTTAATTTTTGCCATTACAACGTCGTAGTGGAACGGTTTCGTAATATAATCATCCGCACCGCTTTCAATCGCCATAATTTGTTCCATCTCACCAGCACGCGCTGAAATGAAAATAATTGGACAAGTAGATTCATGACGAATTTGACGGCACCAGTAGAATCCATCGAATTTCGGTAAGTTTACATCAAGTAAAACAAGGTGTGGCTTCACGGCGTTAAACGATTCCATAATATCATCAAAGTTTTCAGTAACAACAGCGTCGTACCCGTATTTTTGAATGTGAGATTGCAGTAATGATGAAATATTTGGATCGTCTTCAACGATTAAAATTTTATACATATGTATATTCCTCCTCAAAAAAACAATTGTAGCTATAGTGTACCATGTGTTTCACGTCTTTTCATTATGTTGAAATATAAGCTAGTTAACAGTATAGGTTAAAAGTGAGAAAAGTAAAAAGTATTATAGAGATAATTGAATTTATTTTCCTTTTAAATAGATGAAATGAATAAAAAATAATATATTTTTTATGAAATTTGGAACTTTATTTTGCTTACTGTCCAATATATAGTGAGAACATCGTTAAGGAGGGGGCACTACTTGGTAAGTAATGAGGATATACATATCTGGATAGGACGTTTATTAAAAGGTGATGAGGAGGCTTTTGAATTTATATTTGATTTAACGAGTCAGAGAATATATGAAACTGTCTTCGCTATAGTTAAAAATCGGCATGATACAAATGAAATCGTAAATGAAGTTTACTTTCAACTTTGGAAATCTATTTCAACATATGATCAATCTAGACCGTTTCTATTTTGGTTGAATGGAATTGTTTACAAACAGATTAGTCAGTGGAGAAAAAATATATGGAAGAGGATGCGCTTATTTGAAAAACAACAATTAAGTGATAATCCAGTTGTAGACGTTCCCGAAAAAGTATTATTAAGAAAAGAAACAGAAGAGCAGTTATTAACGGTGATACAAGAACTTCCATTTAAATTTAGAATAGTAATCGTGTATCGCTTTTACCACGATTACACGTATGAAGAAATTGCAGAACTATTACAAATCCCTGTAGGTACAGTAAGGTCTAGAATTCACAGAGCGTTAGAAAAAATTCGGAATCAGTCTAGTATAGAAATAGATGAGGAGGAATCTAATTCAAATGTCGTTTTCAAATGAATGTAAAGAAGCAATGAAACAAGAGGTTCCAAAAGAGGTTAAAGAGCGTGCTTATCAATCCTTTAGTCAAATGTATAAAAAAGAAAACAAAAAGAAGGCGAAAAAGAAATTATTAATAGCAGGTTTAATAGCGGCTGTTATTATACCGACGAGTACAATGGCATTAAATAATTCCTATTTTGCAAAGCCAGAGGTAAAGTTAAATGAAATGATTGGTGAAGAAGTTAAAAAGGACGCTGCGAATGGGAAGTCTATACAGTTAAACGAAAAAATAGTGGATAATGGTATTACGCTTCATATAAAAGAAATATTAATTCAAGATGCTAAAATACTTATTTACTATCGGTTTGAACAGCAAGATGGTTCGCTCGTCCCATATGAATTTAATACAACTGGGCTCGATATTACAAAAGATGGTAAAGAAGACGGGAAACAAGTGGAGAGCCCGTATTATAAAAATAAGAAATTTAATGCTGTCCAATATTTGCATTTTCTTAGTAACACTCGTATCGATAATTATCAAAAAGATCGTATTGGTAATCCGGATGCATCAGATACAGATATATTTTATGTAACGAATCAAGCAGGGGAAAGTTTTGACACGGTGTTAGCTGCTCATGATAAACCAGAAGGAGTAATGGTTTTTGAACCGTTAGAAGGTGAAAGATTTCCAGACTTCTTATCTGTACATATTAATATTAACAGAATTGGAGGAACGGAAGGAACTTGGACAACGAAAATTCCAGTGGATATGGCGCATAAAACTGTCCAAAAGGACTCTACAAAGAACGAATGATTTCTTACTTATATGTAATAGAATCCATACTAGGTGTGTGAAAGTATGATTAGTTATTGGTTAGATGAATTCGGAACGATAGTAGGTATGTCCTTTATTATAAGTTTAATAATCTTTTGGATTTCTTCGTTTGTTAATAAAATCATAAAGTTTAAATAAAAGAAGCTCTTCCTTTAGTTAGAAGAGCTTCTTTTATTTTGTATCTCTCGTATTTCTTCCATCTTTACAGTTTTACTCTATAAAGTAATTAATGTTAGGTTAAAAGTGGAAAAAGTAAAAAGGGCCTTACATATTATTGACAATTAACTGAAATCATTTTAACATTTAGATAAATATCTAAATGTCTAATTATCGAAAGGAAGAAAGACATTGAATCAAGCATTCAAAGCATTAGCAGATCCAACAAGGCGAAAAATTTTAGACTTATTAAAAGAAGGTGATCTAACCGCTGGTGAAATTGCCGAACATTTCAATATGACGAAACCAAGTATTTCACACCACTTAAGTGCACTTAAAAATGCTGAACTTATTCAAGATGAAAAAAGAGGGCAATTCGTTGTGTACTCTTTAAACACAACTGTCTTTCAAGATTTGTTGACTTGGGTGTTTACGTTTACAAATAAGGGGGAAGAGGGGAAATGAAAAAACATCTTTTCGCAATTATATTAATTGTTACAACTTGTTTAGCTTGGGCGTTTGCTTGGCCGCATTTGCCGGATACAATTGCGACACATTGGAGCGGCGGTAAGGTAGATGGCTATTCGTCTAAATTTTACGGAATGATTTCTATGGTCGGAATTATGATTGCATTATATATATTTCTAAATGTGATACCTAAGATTGATCCAAGAAAAGCAAATTACGAGAAATTTTCTAAAGCTTTTATGATGATGAATAATGGGGTACTCCTGCTACTATTTGTAGGGAATATAGATATTATTACAAGTGGATTAGGATATAACTTATTTATTAATCGGGTTCCAGAATTATTAGTGGGTGTTTTATTTTTAGTAATGGGTAATTATTTACCACAGTGTAAGCCAAACTTTTTTGTCGGGATGCGTAATCCATGGACGTTAAGTAATGAAGAAGTGTGGCGGAAAACACATCGATTTAGTGGAAAAGTATTTGTGGCTTTAGGAATTATTATGATTATAAGTGTTTTCGCTCCGGCTGATTGGAGATCTTATATGATGCTGGGGATTATAGTAGTTGCTGTTATTATAACGAATTTATATTCTTACGTTTTATATAAAAAAGAAATACAATTGTGAGCTATATTAATCAAATTTTATAGTTATAGTTTCTATGTGTTAAGAGATTTTAATACTCAGTGGGGATAATGAAAAGCTCACTGAGTAAATTTTCTGTTTAAAGGTCTGAAAATTCAGTTAAAAAGATAACTTGGGGGGATTTTACATGTTAGAAATTATAAATTTTAGTAAGACATACAAAGGTGGAAAGAAAGCAGTAAATCATTTAAATATTACTGTTAAAGCAGGAGATATCTTTGGATTTATTGGACATAACGGTGCGGGGAAAAGTACAACAATTAAGTCGTTAGTAGGAGTTATAGATTTTGAAGAGGGCGAAATTTTTATTGATGGACATTCAGTAAAAAAGGATCCGATTGCATGTAAGAGAGTAATGGCGTATATTCCTGATAATCCAGATTTATATGAGCAATTAACAGGAATTCAATATTTGAACTTTGTTGCGGATGTATATAAAGTGCCGGCGAAGGATCGGGAAGAACAGATTCAGAAGTATGGGGATGCCTTTGAGATTACACCTTACTTGGGAGACTTAATATCTTCTTATTCGCATGGCATGAAACAAAAAGTAGCGATTATATCGGCGGTTTTACATAAACCGAAATTATTAGTTTTAGATGAACCTTTCGTTGGTCTTGATCCAAAAGCAGCCGTAGTTTTGAAAGGTATTATGAAAGAGCTTTGTGAAAAAGGAAGTGCGATTTTCTTTTCTACGCACGTTTTAGATGTAGCGGAGAAGTTATGCAATAAAATAGCGATGATAAATAGAGGGAAATTAGCACTTTCAGGGGAAGTGCATTCTTTAATAAAGGAAAGTTCATTGGAAGAGCTCTTTATGAAGGAGCTTGCTAATGAATACTAATAGTTTAGGACTTTTAAAAATCCGGTTAATAACGCAGCTCGGTCTAAACACTTTTAAATATGAAAAAGATAAGAAAAAGAAGCAGAATAAGATTTTGCTGACAGCATCTATTGCTCTAGTTGGTGTCATGTTAATGTTATATTGCGGAGCCTCGGCATATGGATTGGTGAAACTAGGAATGAGTGAAATTATTCCCGTTTATGCACTAGTTATTAGCAGTGTATTAACGTTGTTTTTCACTATATTTAAGGCAAATGGAGAAATTTTTGCTTTTAAGGATTACGACTTTTTAATGTCATTGCCGATTCGTGTAAGTACTGTTATTGCAAGTAGATTTTTGTATTTATACTTGCTGAATACAATCTTTTCAATCGTAATTATGCTACCGATGGGAGTTGTTTATGGCATACATGAAAATCAATCAGTTTCTTTTTACTTTATGTGGTTCATCAGTATGTTTATAGCATCTTTAATTCCAACAACAATTGCAGCAATCTTTGGAGCTGCGATTACGGCAATCGCTTCTAAATTTAAAAATGCGAATAAAATAACTACGATTTTAAGTTTTATAGTAATTATTACATTCGGTTTCTTTATGCTAAAAAACGGAAATGCTCAATATAGCCTTAATGATATGAATGGAATTGGTGCAATTGTTTCGGAGCAATTAATTAAAGTGTATCCACTAGCTAACATGTTTCAAAAAGCAATTGTTCATGCTGATATTATAGCTTTCATCTTATTCGTCGGGATATCAGTTAGTTGGTATTATCTTTTTGTAAAAATACTTTCGTTAAAATATAAGCAAATAAACACAGGGATTTCCACTTATCATATGCTTTCAAATTATGAGATTAATAGTATGAGAAAAGAAAGTGTATTGGTCGCATTGTATAAAAAAGAGCTGAAACGTTTCTTTTCTTCTACAGTGTATGTCATAAATAGTGGAATGGGAGTCGTGATGGCGATAGCTTTCTCGTTAGCTGTAGTTGTAGTAGGGCCAAGTCAATTAATAGCGTATCCTGGAATTGAGCCCTTGTTGCAAAAGATTGCTCCATTTGCTATTGCAGCAGCGATTTCAATGACGTGTACAACATGTGTGTCATTGTCTTTAGAAGGAAAAAATGTATGGATTATTAAGTCATTGCCTATAGCGCCAAAGATGGTTTATGACAGTAAAATTCTTATGAATCTTTCATTGAGTATACCTGCATCACTTATTAGTGCCGTATTGCTAATAATCGGGTTAAAACTCGATGTTTGGAGTTCTCTTTTCATCGTAATAACACCGATAACATACTCACTCTTTTCGGCAGTATGGGGAATTTTTATTAATAATCGATTTGGTTATTATGATTGGGTATCAGAAACTCAAGTAATAAAACAAAGTATAGGATCGTTTATCGGTATGTTTGGTGGCTTAATTATGGCAGTTATACCTGCCTTGTTAATCGGTACCGGTACTATCTCGAACGACAGAGTATTTACTTTTGTAGTTGTTATAGTACTTACGATTATTACTATTTTCTTGTATAAGAACGAGTCGAGAAGAAGTATAAAGTGAAACTTTAATCAGTGGGGGGATGTTCATCCCCACTGATTATTAGCCCTTACCAATCGGGCGTTTACGGGCAGTTTATCTCCCACCTAACTTCTTTGCTTCATCTGAATTTTGAGGTGGGAGTTTTACTGCCCGCAAATAGCGGGATAAAATAAAGAAGCTGTTTTTCCTTTAAAAAGGAAGAGCAGCTTTTTTATTTTGAAAAGGTTTAGACTCTTATATTACTTTTTTAAAACAGGTATCCATATCTCGCTTCTGAAATTCGGCGAGGATATCTCTTTACTTTCATTCCACAATATTTCCGGACCTCCTGCTAGTTCATAGTTTGAAGAAGGGAACCATTCAGAATAAATACGTCCCCACACATTTTGTAATGCATCAGGAAATGGACCTACAGCTTCAAATATAGCCCATGTTGAAGCTGCGACTTCAAGTTGCGCGAATTGCTCTGGACAATCTTTTGTTGTGGCTACTCCAATATAATGATCGAGTTCGCCTTTTTCCTCCATTCTTCCTTCAGAAAAATTTGTAGAAGCACTAATGATTCCATTTGGTTCCACATTTGAAAGCATCTTTAATGTTTGAATGGACTGTGGGTTTAAACTTTTCCACATAGAAGCAATTTCTTCATTTACACCATTGAAAACGATTGGCACTCGTTTTGTAATACCTATAATTCGAAATGAGTCTTTTTCTTCAATTCGATAGTTCATTTCAGTTCCTCCTTGAATGGATAATTGGAAGGTCATTGGTGAATAAGCTTTCAAAGAATGACTAGTACTTCGAGCTTCTGAAGGCGTTATGCCATGCAAATTTTGAAATGCACGTGCAAATGAATCTGGTGAATTGTAGCCATATTTTATAGCAACATCAATGACTTTTGTATTGCTGTTTTTTAGTTCAAAGGCAGCGAGAGTAAGACGTCTACAGCGAATGTAATCTGACAGCGATATGCCAGCTAGAAATGAAAACATCCTTTTAAAGTGATACTCGGAGCAGAGTGCTAGCCTCGCAACTTCTTTAAAATCAATTTCATTCGTAAGGTTATCTTCAATATAGTGCATTGCTGCATTCATATTTTTAAGTGAATCCATATTATGACCTCCTCTGTACATAGAATAGCAGGAACGAAATAGCTCCATCCGACATTTCGTGCACAACTTTGTAGGTAGCTTTTTCACCTTACAAAATTGTAATGTTCCTGTAAGGAGAATGAATGGATGGTATGATATCCCAATGTTATAGTAACAAAGTACTTTAATTCATTACGTTAACTTTTTGATGTCTTTACTTATGTGCCTTACATAACTGTCATGTTTGTGTAAGAAACATCGATAGTGGCAAGAGTAGAGAGTGTATATAGTTGAAAATAGAGAATAGAAGAAATGAGGGATGTCGAGATGAAAACAGTGTTAGAAGCAAAAAATATTGAAAAAGTATATGACACGGGTGGTAACAAATTTGCAGCGTTAAAAGGTATTAACTTACAGGTAAAAGAAGGTGAGTTCGTTGGAATTATGGGGCCTTCTGGTTCTGGTAAGACGACTTTACTAAATGTTCTTTCTACAATTGATAATGCGACAAACGGTGAAATTTTAATTGATGGCAAAGATATCGTGAAAATGAATGACGATAAGTTAGCGTTATTCCGCCGCGATCATTTAGGTTTCATTTTCCAAGATTATAACTTATTAGATACGTTAACAGTGAAAGAGAATATCGCTTTACCACTTGCGTTATCAAAGGTGAAAGCGAGTGAGATTGATCGCCGCGTTCTTGAAATCTCAAAGAAATTTGGTATTGATCATATTTTAAGTCAGTTCCCATATCAAGTTTCGGGTGGACAGAAGCAGCGCTGCGCCGCATCACGTGCAATCGTTACAAATCCAAGTATGATTTTCGGGGACGAGCCAACTGGAGCGCTTGATTCTAAATCAGCTACAGATTTATTAGAAAGCATGAAATCGTTAAATGAATATGATAACTCTACCATTTTAATGGTAACACATGATGCATTTGCGGCGAGTTACTGTAAACGAGTTATTTTTATTAAAGATGGTGAACTATATAAAGAATTGCACCGCGGTGAATCAACGCGTAAACAGTTCTTCCAAAAAGTCGTTGACGTAATGTCTTCTATTTCAGGAGGTATGGCTGATGACCTTATCTAGCATTGCCCTCCGCAACATACAGCGGAACTTTAAAGACTACTTTGTATATTTTGCATCAATGATTTTTAGTATCGTCATTTACTTTACATTTAAAGCACTGCAATATAATTCACAAATGGAAAAAGCAGCAGAAGCTTCTAAAAAGATTAGCGGTGCGTTTCAAGTTTCCAGTGTGATGCTTATCATTTTTGTAGCAGTGTTCATTATATATTCAAACGGATTCTTTACACGGAAACGTAAAAAAGAAGTTGGCTTATATTCTTTACTAGGTATTCGAAAAAGACAAATCGGTAAAATGCTCTTTTATGAAAATATGTTAATGGGATTAATGTCATTAGTAATCGGGATTGCAATCGGTAGTGTCCTTTCAAAATTATTCCTTGAGTTATTAGTAAATATGATGGGATTAAATTTAAACGTTCATTTTGAAGTACCGATGGCTGCCATTATTGATACAGCAATTATTTTCTTTGTGATTATTTTATATACATCACTCCAAGGATATCGTTTAATTTATCGCTTTAAGTTAATTGAACTTTTCCGCGCAGAACGTGAAGGAGAAGCAATGCCAAAAGGATCTGTCATTATGGCATTAATTTCAGTTTTCTTAATCGGTTCAGGTTATTTTTTAGCGCTAATGTACATGAAAGCAGTTATGTATGCAGACTTTATGGTCGTTGCATTATACATTTTATTAGCGACAGTAGCAGGGACTTATTTACTGTTCATGTTCTTCACAGTATTTGTATTGAAACGTGCAAGAAATAATAAGTCAGCATTTTATAATGGTATGAATATGGTAACGACATCGCAGTTACTATATCGTATTAAAGGAAATGCGAAATCACTGGCGACAATCGCTATTTTAAGTGCAGTTACATTAACAGCGGTTGGTACGTCAGTTACGATGTATTACAACACATTTACGCAATCAAAAGTTGCTGCGCCGTATAGTTATTCCTATGAGAAAAAAGATGCAGCATTAGATAAAAAAGTAAATGAAATACTTGCTGGAGAGAAGAATAATCACCCAGTCAAATATGAATCAGAAGTTGAAATGATTCCTGTGAAAGGAACATTTAAAGGTGAAAGAGCTGATCAAGTTCTGAACACACACTATAATGTTACGAATCAGTACCAGCTTATTTCTCAATCAAGCTTTAATGAACATGTGAAACATTTAGATGTAGAACCTGTAAATTTAAGTGCGAATGAAGCTTTCGTATATGATAGCTTATATATTGAGAAACTGGATTTTGGTCCTCTTTATACAGGAAATACAGCTGTATTCCCTGTTGGAAATGAGTCAAAAGAATTAAAAATTAAAGGTGTAAATAATAGAAGCCTTACAAATTTAAATGAACTATTTGTAATCGTTTCTGATAAAACATATGAGCAAGTGAAACAAGTAAACGAAACGCGCACTGTAAAAAATATTGATGTAAAAGGTGAGCGAAATAGTAAAGAGTTAACAGCAAAATTAGCAAGCATTATGCCAGCTGGTGAATCAGAAGTTTTAAAACCATTTAACGATTTCTATACAGGATTCCAAATGGGGCTTGAAACGACAGGCTTAATGATGTTTATTGGGTTATTCTTAGGATTAGTCTTCCTATTAGCGACAGGCTCAATCATTTACTTTAAACAATTAACAGAAGCAAGTGCTGACCGTGATCGTTACATTGTCCTTCATAAAGTTGGTGTAACGAAGCAAGAAATGAAGAAAGCTATCGCGAAACAAGTAAGCTTTATCTTCGCTATTCCGTTAGTAATCGGTATTTTACACAGCTTATTTGCACTAAAAGGTTTATCAAATATATTACCATTTGAAATTATGATTCCGCTTCTAATTAGTATAGGAGTATACGGTGTCATTTATATTGGATATTACTTCTTAACGGTTCGTTCTTATTATAAGATCGTGAGTGCGAAGTAATGAGGGGCAGCTATCGCTATAGGCGATAGCTGTTTTTTTATTCTTCATAAAATCTTAAGAAATCTCCTCAATTTTTATTAAGAAACGATAGTTATACTTAGAAACAAGTTAAAAACAATTGAACGAATGGGGAGAGGTTTACATGCAACTCATAACATTCTTACATGAATTTATTAAACATCCGAAACATACTGGTGCAATTGCGCCAAGTTCAAAAATATTAGCAAAGAAAATGGTAGATGTAATTGATTTTAATAAAGCGAAATGCATTGTAGAGTTAGGTCCTGGTACAGGGGTCTTTACGAAAGAAATTATGAAGAGAAAGAAGAAGGAAACAATATTTCTTCTTATTGAAATTAATGAAGTGTTTTGCAAAGAGCTAAAGAGAAAATTTAAAGATGAGCAGAACGTCATTGTTGTACACGGTTCAGCTGAAAATATAAAGAAGTATATGGAAGAGTTCAATATAGAATGCATTGATTACGTCTTATCAGGATTGCCTTTTACTTCTTTACCAGAAGAAGTTTCAAAACGTATTTTAAAAAATGCAATGGAAGCGATACATGAGAATGGGGAATTCATAACATTTCAATATTCACTTGTGAAAAAAGGCTTTATACAGCATTTCTTCCCTGAAATTATATTAGAAAAAGTGTGGCTCAATTTCCCGCCAGCTTACGTCTTTAGCTGTAAAAAAGAGCTAAGGAGAGCGTATGCATAATGGAATTACATGAATTATTATCATACATTGAACAGTACGGGTATTGGGCATTATTTTTCTGTTTATGGTTAGGAATTATCGGTATGCCAATTCCAGATGAAATGATTGTGATGAGCGGAGGATTTGTATCTTCATTAGGTATATTAAGTGTTATTCCTGCGTTTTTATTAACATATTTAGGCGTTGTGTCCGGGCTTTCTTTAGGATATATATTAGGGAAAATATTTGGGACAAAAGTACTCCATAAATTAATGAAAAAGAAGAAGGCGAAGTATTTTATAAAATCACAAGAAATGGTCGAGGCATACGGACATTACGCACTAATTACGAGTTATTTCATACCGGTTGTAAGACATATCGTGCCGTATTTAGTTGGAATGAATAACATGTCATTTAAGACGTATGTTTTATATTCCTATACGACAGGCTTTGTTTGGACGCTCGTTTACTTTGTGCTTGGTTCTATATTTGGACAACATATTGAAAGTATTGTGGCGATTGCGATAGAGTATGGCGTGTATTTTGGAGGAATCATTGCAGTGATTGTGAGTGTGTTTTATTTATACAGACAAAAAAGGAATACAGTGATGAGTAAATAAAGGAGGCGGCAGCCTCCTTTTATTATGAGTATGGCTTTATTTATCGAAGTGCTGATGCACAGCCCTGTTACATTAAGAAAAAGTTAAGAAACTGTACGAGTTTTTATTAAGAAATGCTCTCTATACTTAGAAAGGTCTTATTGAAAAACATAATGAAAGGCGGAATATAGATGAAAAGATTTATTTTAGGATCATTACTTGTGATTGTAGCAGGAGCGGCATATTTATTAAATGGGAGTGCTGCAATTGATCGAATGAACCCATTTCTTGATTTAGAATATCGTTATGCAGTGATCGATAATGATGGAAAAGAGTTAGATGGAAATAAAGGTCGTGAGTATACAGTAAAAGCTTATGATGAAAAAGGAGAGGTAAAAGAAGTTACGATTAATGGGGTAGATGAATTACCGAAAGGATCGTATTGGCATGTTATTACGAGAGGGAAGTTTTTACATGATAAAGTGCAAATAGAAGTAGATAAAATTCCTGATGGTGCAAAGGCAAAGTTAGGATTGTAAGTATAAACCCGATTCCTGATGAGAGAATCGGGTTTGTTATTTTATGGTAAAATGTAGAAGGGGAGTGAGAGTTATGCTACTCATTGTTAGTCTTATATTAATTGGGGTTATGTGTAGTATGAGAATAGTATCCTTACATATGATAGAGCGGCAAAAGATAGAAGAGCGATATGTATATTGTCCAAAATGTGATGCGAAAATTAGAAAAGGGAATTCTGCTCCTTTTTGTTCAAAATGTAATGTAATATTTTAGAGAAGATAAAAAGGCAAAACGAACATACTTCGGTTCGTTTTGCCTTTTTTTATAAGGAATAATACTAACTTTCCATTTTCCACTGATAACTTCTATAGTGACCTCCACAGGAATAGTGGATTTTTTTAATAAAATCAATTTAAATCATTTTATTTTGGAGCTACAGACGTTGAAACATAAAATTGTTACTTATTAGTATCTATAACACTTTAAAGTGCGTACTTTTTATTGGATCTTAGATGAGACATAATTACATACGTAAGAGGGACATGAGTAATATGAAACTACAAAGTATCTATGTTTTTTTAATAACTATCGTGCTTTGGAGTGCATACTTCTCTGACTGTTCGAACCCTTTATATCGCTTTTGATCAGTCATTCCTTTTCACATTAATTGATATCCATTCATTATTTTTAAATAGATTTTAGGAGGAGATTTTAAATGAAAGATTTATTAAAAGGCACACTTGGTTTTGGTACGGCACCACTAGGTAATATGTACCGTAATATTCCAGAAGAAGAAGCAATCGCAACAGTGGATGCTGCTTGGGATAATGGTGTTCGTTACTTCGATACAGCGCCACTTTATGGATCTGGTTTAGCAGAGATTCGTCTTGGTGAAGCACTATCGAAACGAAATCGTGATGATTACTTCTTAAGTACAAAAGTAGGTCGAATTATTTCAGATGAATTGGAAGATCCATCTACACGTGATTTAGGTGAAAAGGGCGGACTATTCGAATTTGGTCGTAAAAATAAAATCATCAATGACTACAGTGCGGATGCGACGCTTCGTTCTATTGAGGATAGTTTAAAACGTTTAAAAACAGATCGTCTAGATTTTGTTTATATTCATGATGTAGCACAAGATTTTTATGGAGATGAGTGGATTTCACAATTTGAAATTGCTCGAACAGGAGCATTCCGTGCACTTACTCAATTGCGTGATGAAGGTGTAATTAAAGGCTGGGGCCTTGGAGTAAACAAAGTAGAATCAATTGAACTTATGCTGGACTTAGAAGAAGCAAAACCAAATGTTTCTTTACTAGCGGGTCGCTATTCATTATTAGACCATGAGCGTGCGTTACAACGCGTAATGCCTGCAGCTGTAAAAAACAATATGGACATTGTTGTTGGTGGACCATATAGCTCAGGTGTACTTGCTGGAGGTGCTCACTTCGAATACCAAAAAGCGTCACCAGAAATCATTGCAAAAGTTAATAAAATGAAAAACCTTGCAGATCGTCATGGAATTAGCATTAAAGCTGCTGCTTTACAATTTGCATTGGCTAATCCAGCAGTTGCAGCTGTTATTCCTGGTGCAAGTAAACCGGAACGAATTGCAGAAGACCAAGCTGCATTGAAAACAGTGATTCCGGCAGCGTTCTGGGAAGAAATGCGTGAACAAAAACTAGTTGCAGCTAATGCACCACTACCAATTAACGTTAAATAAAAAGGAGCGTAATGAAAATGGCAAACACTATTACATCTATTGAAATTCCAGCTTCACCTGAACAAGTATGGAAATTAATTGGAGGTTTTGATGCACTTCCAGATTGGTTACCGTATATTCCTAGCAGTAAAGTAACGGAAGGCGGGCGTGTACGCCATTTAGCTAATCCTGATGGCGATGCGATTGTAGAGCGTTTAGAAGCATTTAATGAGAAAGAGCGCTACTACACATATTCAATTATGCAAGCACCGTTCCCTGTGACAAACTATTTATCTACAATTCGTGTGAAAGAAGGTAAAGATGCTAACACATCATTAGTTGAATGGTCTGGTAGCTTCACTCCTGTAGCGGTTACTGATGAAGAGGCAATTAATCTATTCCATGGAATTTATAAAGATGGTTTAGAGGCATTACAACAAGCATATTTAGGTTAATCAATTTATTAAACATTTGAAAGTCTGCAGTGTAACAACTGCAGGCTTTTTTATGATTATTAAATTTCTTTTTTAAGAAAATATTAAGAAACCCCGTCACTATTTGTTAAGAAAATGTATCTATACTGAATTCTGTTGCTTAAAGAGAACATCAAGAATCATAACAGGAGGTACAGATAGATGAAAACAATGTTAGAGGCGAAAGGGATTTCGAAAATATATGATACAGGCGGGAATACGTTTGAAGCGTTGAAAGATATTCATTTACAGGTAAAAGAAGGAGAGTTTGTCGGTATTATGGGACCGTCTGGTTCTGGTAAGACGACACTTTTAAATGTCCTTTCTACCATTGATACAGCTTCAAAAGGTGAGATTTTAATTGATGGAAAAGATATTGTGAAGATGAATGATGATGAATTGGCGCTATTTCGTCGTAATCATTTAGGATTCATTTTTCAAGATTATAACTTGTTAGATACGTTAACAGTACGAGAGAATATTGCACTGCCACTCGCTTTATCAAAAGTGAAGGCGAAAGAAGTAGAATTACGAGTCGAGACGATTGCGAAGAAGTTTGGAATAGATCATATTTTAAATCAATATCCGTATGAAGCATCAGGTGGACAAAAACAGCGCTGTGCAGCATCAAGAGCGATTGTAACAAATCCAAGCATGATTTTTGGGGATGAGCCAACGGGTGCACTTGATTCAAAGTCAGCGACAGATTTATTAGAAAGCATGAAAACATTAAACGAGAAAGATCGTGTAACAATTTTAATGGTAACGCATGATGCATTTGCAGCAAGTTATTGTAAACGCGTTGTATTTATTAAAGATGGCAAGTTATATAAAGAATTACACCGAGGGGGTATGACACGCAAACAATTCTTCCAACAAATTATTGATGTGATGTCTTCAATTTCTGGAGGTGCTATAAATGAGCTTATCTAGCATTGCGCTTCGTAATATAAAACGAAATTTTAAAGATTATTTTATTTACTTTGCGTCTATGATTTTTAGCATCGTCATTTATTTTACGTTTAAGGCGTTGCAATACAATTCACAAATAAGTGAAGCTGGAGATAACATCGGACGAGGATTCCAGCTTGCGAGTGTAATGCTCATTATTTTCGTTGCTATATTTATTATATATTCGAATGGTTTCTTTACACGAAAGCGTAAGAAAGAAATAGGTCTTTATTCTTTACTTGGTATTCGAAAGAAAGAAATAGGTAAAATGCTTTTTTATGAAAACATGTTAATGGGGTTATTATCGTTAGTAATCGGAATTATAATAGGTAGTTTACTTTCAAAAGGGTTCCTGAATTTACTTGTAAATATGATGGAGTTAGGTGTAAAAGTTCACTTTGAAGTACCGATTGGAGCGGTTATAGATACAGCAGTTATTTTTTGTTTCATTATTTTATACACATCGTTTAAAGGGTACCGCGTTATTTATCAATTTAAGTTAATTGAGCTATTCCGTGCAGATAACGAAGGCGAAGTCATGCCAAAAGGTTCTAAAATAATGGCTATCATTTCTATATTATTAATTGGATCAGGGTATTTCTTATCAGTAACGGCTATTAAAAATGCAAATAGTGATAACTTTATGCCACTTGCTCTTTACATTTTATTAGCAACAGTACTTGGAACGTATTTATTATTTATGTTCTTTACAGTCTTTGTATTAAAAAGAGTGCGAAACAAAAAATCTTCATTCTATAACGGAATGCAAATTGTGACGACATCTCAGTTACTATACCGCATTAAAGGAAATGCGAAATCGTTAGCGACGATTGCAGTATTAAGTGCAGTAACGTTAACGGCGGTTGGAACTTCTGTTACGATGTATTACAACACATACATGCAAGCAAAAAAATATAAGCCAGTTAGTTATTCATATGAAATGAAAGATAATCATGTAGATCGTAAAGTGAATGAGATTTTAAAAGAAGAAAAGAATGAAGTCATTCATCAATATGAGTTAGAGACGGTAAAAGTAGTAGGTGAATACGGTGATGATATTTCAAATAAAGATAGTTTACATGCAAGAACAACTGAAATTATCGCACAGTCAGCATTTAATAAAATAGCAAAATATTTGAATGAAGAAACTGTGTCTTTAAAGAAGACAGAAGCGTATGCATTTGATGGCATGTACAGTGAAGGGAAGAGGGATAGTGGCGTATATAAAAATCGAGAAGCTATCTTCCCGATTGGAGAAGTAGCACCAGTACAAGTGAAAGATGTACAAGCAAAAAATATTACAAACTTATATGAACTTCTAGTTGTCGTTCCGGATGAAGTGTATGAGCAAGCGAAGAAGGCAATTGGAGCTCATACTGTGAAAAATATTGATGTGAAAGATGAAAGAAATAGTGAAGTGTTAACAGAGAAATTAAAGAAAGTAATACCGGAAGAAGATGCAGAAGGAGGAGAACAATTCAGTGATTTCTATACTATTTTCCGTGATGGTATTGAAATATCAGGTTTAATGATGTTTAGTGGTATGTTCTTAGGACTTGTATTTTTACTTGCAACAGGATCTATCATTTACTTCAAACAATTAACAGAAGCACATGCAGACCGTGAACGGTACATCGTTCTTCGAAAACTCGGTGTTACGAAAAAAGAAATGAAAAAGGCAATCGCAAAACAAATGAGATTTATCTTCTTCACTCCTTTAGTACTTGGTATATTACACACTTTATTTGCGCTGAAAGGATTAGCGACAGTTATTCCGTATGAAATTGCAGTCCCGTTATTAATTAGCATTGGCGTGTATAGCGTTATTTATATTGGTTATTATTTGTTGACGGTTCGTGCTTATTTTCGGATTGTTAGTAAATGAAAAAAGCAAGAGAACGTAGTGAAGACTATGTTTTTTTGCTTTTTTATCGTTATTTATGTCCTAAAATATGCTAAACTTCATGCACATTTAATGCACTTACTTTAGCGATCGAACAAAGAAATGGAATTACTTTGGAGAGAGTTAAAGAAATACAAGAGATGATTCAACAACATAACTAGATTAGAAGAGAAAAACGAGTGATAGCACTCGTTTTTTCTTATACAACCGCAGGATTATAAATCATCGTAAAGTGTCCTGGTAATAATTCAATATGACACGGTGTATGAAGCGAACTTTCTCCATCTGTATCTACTTCTTTTTCTTCTTTTGTTTCAATATGAATGGATTTCGCCTTTACGTGGAAAATATCATTTTCATTTGAGTCTTCAAATAGTTTCTTTCCGATATAATCTTTAAACGCTTGAATGCCTGTTGACTTAACTACGAAAATATCAAGTGTACCGTCATCACATTTTACGTTCGGAATAAAGGAAGGAATACCACCAAGATATTCACCGTTTCCAACCATAACAAGAACAGCTTCGTCTTCATATACTTGTCCGTCATAAGTGATTTTAACTGGGAATGTTTCAGCGTTTTTTACAGTTCGAATTGTACTTAAATAGTAACCGATTTTACCAAGCTTTGCTTTTTCTTCTGCATCGATATTGTTTGATACTTCAGATACGAGACCAATGCCCCAGAAGTTTAAGAAATGTTGTCCATTTGCTTTTGCAACGTCAATTGGTTTTACGTGTTCCTTTGTGATAAGTTTTGCCGCTTCTGCAATGTTTTGCGGAACACCAAGTGTGCGGGAGAAGTCGTTGCAAGTTCCGCCTGGAATAATTGCAAGTGTAGGTCTAGTTTCAAGAGGGGCTAAGCCGTTTGTGCATTCAAATACAGTTCCGTCACCGCCAAAGACGATAATTAAATCTACTTTACTAGCAAATTCCTGACAATATTTTGTTGCATCACCTTGTTTTTTCGTATGAAGGATACGTAAGTCAGGAAAATTTGCCGCAAGAGGTGGTACGATTTTCGCCAAATTTGTATGTAAGTCGCCTTGTCCAGCTTTTGGATTTACGATGAGGAGTACCTTTTCAAATTTTGTCTTTGTCATTTTTATTCTCTCCCTTTGTCTTTTACGAATTGTGATAGAAAATAAACTTCCATCAGTAATTGATGGAAGTTTACCCCGCTTAACGGGCAGTAAGACTCCCACCTCAAATTTCGCCGAATAAGAGGAAGTCAGGTGGGAGATTAACTGCCCGTAAAAGCCCGATTGGTGAAGGCTAATAATCAGTGGGAGAAAAAAACCACTGATTAAAGTTTCACTTTATTTTATTATATTACTCCGTTACAACTGAAGCGATAAATGGTAAGTTACGATATTTTTCTGCGCAGTCGATGCCGTAGCCAACGATAAATTCGTCTGGAATTTGGAAGCCAACATATTCAGCTTTTAAGTCCACTTTACGGCGTTCAGGTTTATCAAGTAACGTACAGAATTTCAATGCTTTTGGTTTGTGCATGAAGAAGTGATCTTTTAAGAAGTGAAGTGTTAAACCAGAATCGATAATGTCTTCTACGACAATTACGTTTTTTCCAGTAATGTTTACATCGATATCTTTTAATAGTTTTACTTTTCCAGTTGTTTCTGTTTGATTTCCGTAGCTAGATGCAGAGATAAAGTCGATTGTTACTTCGTTTTTAATGTGACGAATTAAATCAGCAGCAAATACGAATGAACCTTTTAATACTGCGATTACTACGATTTCTTCTTCTTCAAAGTCACGCTCGATTTGAAGTGCTAGTTCTTTTACTTTTGCTTGTAATTGTTCTTCAGAAATTAAAGTGTCTTTTATTTCAATTTTCATTTGAATCCTCCTACAGTGTAAAACTTGTGAACATTTCGACTGTAAAGGATAGAAAGAAAAAAGTCAAAGAAGACATAAGGTTTTTACAAAAATCCCCACAAAATAGTCAGATGATATGATATACTGATTACATTAAGAAAACGCTTCCACAAAGGGTGATTATGATGAAAAAGAAACAGTATACAAGTGTAACATTTATAAAAGCATTGCTTTTAACAATTGTTCTTGGTATGTTGGCTTACATAATTGATGTACCTGTAATTCGCATTTCACTAATTGGAATGACTTTAGTATTAGGCGCAATTTCCCATGGTATGATATCACAGCTCAAAGAAGCTGGACTTGATAATATGAAAAATCATATAGATAAGAATTAAGAAACCTTCACGTATATATAGTGAAGGTTTTTTCGTTTCTTACAAAACTGTAAGGTAGTTGTAAGACAAATCGATAGTTGCATAATAGTATTTTGGATAAACTAAGGGTGTAAGGTAAAAGGCAAGCATATTTTAGGTAAATTAAGTTTTAGGCACTCTATATGTGAAGAAGGAGTAGGAGGGCATGGAGAAACGTTGGACAACCTTTTCTTTTTTAGCGACTAGTAACACCGTAATGCTAGCTGGAGAAATGGATTTTTTGCACTTGTTTGATCGTAAAGACGATCATTCTTCTTCCCAATTTACAATGAAATGGCGTAAATGGAGCGAAAGTTGTAGATTGGAAGAAGAGGCCCCTAACGAAGAGCAAAAGATTATTTTAACAAATCCTATTAAAGCGTGGGTTGTTCAACGTCGTAAGTGTAACGTCAAAAATCACTTCAAGAAAACTGAGCCGAGACAATTAGTTATCGCTCCGGCCCATTCTACTTCTGAAACACGCGAAAGTAACATGTAAATATTGAGACACGCACCCAAAAAACATCGTATATATTGCGATGTTTTTTTATTTTTTACAATGAAATCTTTAAATGAAATATATTTCATCTGCATCTTATATTTATATCTCTTGTTTATTCTAGTGATACATCCGATGCGAAGTGATGTAAAACGTATAAGAGGAGAGAGATAAAATGAAAAAGAAACTATTACCAATCTGTGCAATGGCACTTTTAACAGTAGGATATTCTTCAGTAGCAAGTGCGGATACTGGAACAGTAACAAAGGAAGAAGCAGCGCAAGTGCAACAAGATAAAGCTAAAAAAGAAGAAGCAATTAAGGCGCAGCAAAAAAATGAAGAAGAGAAAAAGCAAGCGGTACAAGTCCAAGAGAAAAGTGATATGGCTAAAAAAGAAGCTGCGATAAAAGAGCAACAAAAGAATGAAGTAAGGAAAAAAGAAGAAGCACAAGTGCAACAAAAAAAAGATGCGGCAAAAAAAGAAGTAGCGAAGCCAGTTGTAAAAGGTGAAAAATTACCAAATACAGCATCTAATAATGTAGCAATGATGGGATTAAGCGCATGTCTTGTAGCGGTAGGTACATTATTTGGTTTGAATCGTCGTAATAAAGTTAAGGCGTAAATAAAATATTGTCCTATAAAGAATGGGATAATTTCACATATTAAAAATGGTAGGTTATTCCTACCATTTTTTGCATGGAGGGATGAAACATGAAGTTACTCAATTATATCGGTATCATATTGATGGCCATAGGGCTATTCATGGGATCATATTACGCTGTGGAATGGTATAAAGGAAAAAGCTCTGCGCAAGAATTAACGGCAGAAGAAATAAAGAAACTTAAAAATATACAAGATACTCAACTTTCTCATGAAACACCTGTAACTTCTCAAGTGCCTTCTTCTCAAATAGAACATAAAGAAGGAGAAAAAGTAGCAATGTTAAATATACCGAAAATAAAGAAGAAGTTTTCTATATATTGGGGAGCAAATGATGCAACGCTCAAAAAAGGAGTTGGTATGTTCGTTAGTGATTTAACGACAACGCCATCTGGAGGGGGACATACTGTACTGAGTGGACATCGAGATACTGTATTTACAGATTTAGGAGAGTTGAAAGAAAAGGATACTCTTACTTTAGAGTATGATAATAAAACTTACACATATGAAATTCAAAAGACATGGATTACCCATGCGGATGATCGTACTGTTATTATAAAAAAAGAAGAACCGATATTAACACTGACGACTTGCTATCCATTTGAGTATATAGGCGATGCACCAGATAGATATATTATCGAGGCGAAGTTAACTGCTAGTTATTCAAAATAAAATTATAGTTTCTGAAGGCGAGAGGGGGATACATAGGTTATGTCAAAAAACATTTTAATTGTTGAAGATGAAGAGATTTTACGTGAAATATTAAAAGATTATTTTTTAAGTGAACAATATGTAGTGTTTGAAGCAAGGGACGGGAAAGAAGCTTTAGTTGTATTTGAAGAAGAAGAGGTTGATTTAGTTATTTTAGATATTATGTTGCCGGAACTCGATGGATGGTCTGTTTGCCGAAGAATTCGGAAGACGTCTGAGGTGCCTATTATTATGTTGACGGCGCGCGTAGATGAAGATGATACGTTACTTGGTTTTGAACTTGGGGCAGATGACTATGTGACGAAGCCGTACAGTCCACCAATTTTATTAGCAAGAGCGAAACGATTATTAGAAAGTAGAAAAGCATCGAAGAAACCTTTAGAGAATGAAGATGATACGTTATCAATTCATGGTATCCACGTTCATTTTCCATCACGTACTGTTACTGTTGATGAGGTAGATGTTAGTTTAACGCATACGGAGTTTGAAATATTGG
Source organism: Bacillus cereus group sp. BceL062 (assembly GCF_051780025.1). Taxonomy (NCBI): domain Bacteria; kingdom Bacillati; phylum Bacillota; class Bacilli; order Caryophanales; family Bacillaceae; genus Bacillus; species Bacillus cereus group sp. BceL062. The sequence goes on from NZ_JBPWGY010000015.1 coordinate 69,866, forward strand.
TGTATTTCATGAAAAACCAAGGAATTGTACTAACAAGGGAACAATTAATTTCAAGAATTTGGGGATATGAATTTGCTGGTGATGATCGAACGGTTAATAGCCATATTCGTAATTTAAGAAATAAATTAGGAGAGAAAGCAAAGTACATTACAACTGTAGTGCGAACTGGATATAAGTTTGAGGGGAATGTATGAGAAAAGGGATTGTACTAAAATTATTTACTCTCACAACAGCATTATGTATGTTGATTTTAGCGACGATTTTTATTGGACAAACGATATTTTTCAAACAATATTATGCAAATCGAAAAGTAGAAGATATTAAAGTGAATTTAAATTCCTTTGAAAAGAATTATTTAAATTATGCAGGAAATGCAGAAGGAATTCAGAAACTGGAGCAAGACTTTTTTAGAGAAAATAATACGTGGATTACGACATTAGATCAGAATGGGAATTTAAAACATGTGGATGATTTTTATTTTGAGGTAACGATAGACCGTAGGGAGCAAAAGAGCTTTGGACAACAAATATTCAAGATTCCCTTATACAATCTCGTCAATATAGAGGAGATTGATAATAAATCATCAGATCAGTTTTTAGGACAAACAATGCATGTTTCTGGAGTGAAACAAGAAGATAGTTTCATTCCATTCTCTTTCACGTTAAGTAAGCAAAATTTAAATGGATCTAATAAGCCTTTAGAAAAAGCGTTTCAGGAGAAAGTGAAATTAGATGAGGAGAAAAAGAGAGCAGCTGGGGAGCAACTTGTTAAGGAAAAGAAACCAGCTGTTCAGGAAGAAGCTGCTCAGGAATTAGGCTTTTACATAGGAGGACGTGTTACAAAAGTACAGTTACCTGATGTAAAAGGTCCTGTGAATCCAATTTATAAAAATAGTATATTTTTAGATAACATTAAGGATTTTCAAACTGATTTATTATTAAAAGAAAGCAATAAAATACGATATACAATAGAAACAATGGATTTTGAAAAGAATGATATAAAATATAAATTATTAATTAAGCCAATAAAAGAAAAAGATGGATCAGTAGCATATATATATGCGATGGCTTCTTTACAACCAGTAGATGAGGCTGTACAAATGGTACAAGATTATTACATTTACATTATTGCATTTGTAGTCGTTTTGGTTTTTCTAGCTTCGTTTTATTACTCGAAACAAATTGCAAAACCGCTACTAAAAATAAATGATACAACGAAAAAAATAGCGCATTTAGATTTCACAGAAAAAATACCAATTACTTCAAAAGATGAAATTGGTGATTTATCGAAAAATATTAATACGCTATCGAATAAACTCCATTCGCATATTGGACAGCTAGAACAAGATATTGAAAAGGAAAGAAAGCTAGAAAAGACGCGGAAGGAATTCATTTCTGGTGTTTCACATGAATTAAAAACACCGTTAAGTATTATGAAAAGCTGTATTTCTATTTTAAAGGATGGGGTAGCTGAACATAAAAAAGAGTACTATTTTCAAGCGATGGAACGAGAAGTAGATAAAATGGATACGTTAATTTTAGATATGCTTGAGTTAGCTAAATTTGAGTCAGGTACATATAAAATGAAAAAAGATTCATTTTATATCGATACAGTAATTGAAGATATATGTGAACACCTTTCTGTAGAAATAGAGAAAAAAGAACTTCGTGTTCATAAAAATATAGGTCCATTTGAAGTAGTCGCAAATCAAGGCCGGATTGAACAAGTCATCGTGAACTTCATTACGAATGCCATACGTTATACACCGAATAAAGAGGATATTATTATTTCTACAATAGATGAGAAAAATCGTATAAAAGTGTGTATTGAAAATAAAGGTACTCATATTGAAGAAGAGCAATTAGATAAAATTTGGGATCGTTTTTATCGCGTGGATGCAGCACGTCATCGTTCACAAGGTGGAACAGGGCTTGGGCTTGCTATTTCAAAGAATATTTTAGAACTGCACGATGCTGAATATGGGGTAAAGAATACAGAAGATGGTGTGTTATTTTACTTCTACTTACTGAAAAAAGCGTAGATCATACATGCTACGCTTTTTTTTAAGTTATTTTCATATTATCTTTACCTAATCTTTATTTTTAAGAGATATAATCTTGTTAGAAAAAGAGGTTATGTAAGGAGTAGATTAGCCATGAATAGCAATTTACTAGGTGTGATGGTATTTATTTTTCTTTGTGCATTTATTGTATTTATTATTGATATTACTCATTGAGAATTTTGATATAAAAAAGGGCGCTAGTTAAGCGCCCTTTTTGTTTGCATTTATTTGATAAGCATTGATGCTTTTGAATAAGCGTGGTGAAGTGATAAATAAAAATATAAGTAAAACTGTACATAGAATAAAAGAACCAAGCATTGTGCTGCCATTTACGATTAATGAATATAGCACAGCTGATTGACCTTTCGGTGCATATTGTCCCCAGAAAATAATACCGGCAATAAAGTGACAGAAGTAACGAGCTAGACTACCGATAAATGTAGCAACGATAATGAATCCAATTACTTTCTTTCCTTGGTTTTGTTTTGATGAAGGTTTATCTTTATGGCTACTTAAGTTTGATTGTTCGTCGCCATTCGCATTAGATGCTAAAAGTGCATTTTGAATTGGACGATAGAATAACCCGGCAAATCCGATAAAAGCAAAGGCAATGAAGTACTCAATGAATGCTTGAACTGGTGTTAAAATGTAGGCATCACCTACGACAATTTGTAACAGTCCCCAAACTAAACCACCTAAGAAAGCTGATTTAAAGCCCCAGCGGTAAGCAATAATAAAAATAGGAATCATAGCGAATGAGATAGAACCGCCTGTTGGAAGTTTAATTGATAATGGTAAAATGTCGATGACCATGGCGAAGGCTGCAAGAATAGCAGATTCGATCATCGCTTGTAAATTAGTGTTACGCATGTTGTCTCCCCCTAAATCCAAGTTGTACAAAAAAGAATAGATATCATAGGAGGATACGAAATACGTAAATAAAAATGAGGTATGTATTTCGGACGTTTGCACAATCCCTGCGTTAGCATTAACTAACAGGTTCGAAGGGTCGGAACGAAGTGTTCCCTCTCAGCGGCATGGCTCCCCCAGTGATAACGAGATTCTTTATTTGCTATTGTTTATTGTAAGCGAAATGGATGAGAATGGCAAACGAATACAGTATGACAATAATTGAAATACAATTGTAGCGAAATGTTAATAAATATGAAGCAAAAGGGTATAGTACAAGAGAAATTGGGTGTGGTATAATTTTTTTGAAAATAATTATCATTCTCTTCTGAGGGGGAAGGTTATGAGCTTAGTAGATATTAAAATTGGAGAGAAAGTGTTAGTAAAAAGTATTCAGTCTTTAGATCAGCTATTAAAGCGTAGACTAGCTGCTTTCGGTCTTGCTGAAGGAAGCGAACTTCGCCTGAAACAGAAAGCGATGTTTAAAGGTCCTTGTACATTGGAGTGTCGTGGACAGTTAATTAGTATTCGTCATTGTGACGCGAAAATGATAAAGGTGGAATTAGCGTGAATAAGGTAGCTTTGCTAGGGAATCCGAATACAGGGAAGACATCATTATTTAATGCACTTACTGGTTCTTATGAATATGTAGGAAACTGGAGCGGTGTAACAGTAGAAAAGAAGGTTGGTAAATTAAAAGATAAGCAAGGCACATTGATTGATTTACCAGGTGTTTATGATTTAAATCCAGTTTCGCGTGATGAAGGTGTTGTAACAAACTTTCTATTAACAGAAGAATTTCAGCATATGTTAAATATTGTGGATTCCTCGCAGTTTGAACGAAATATGCATTTAACGTTGCAGTTGCTCGAATTTGGCAAGCCAGTTTCAATTGGTTTAAATATGGTTGATGTGGCGAAGCAAAGAGGAATTGTAATTGATGTAAAACGATTATCAGAACTATTAGGTGTAACTGTCGTTCCTGTCGTTGCAAGAAGCGGAAAAGGCTGTGAAGAACTACTTGCGACTCTTAAAGAAATTGACAAAAAAGAGAAAAAGCCATTCCTTATTTCATATGGTGTACAAATGGATGAAGGAATTGGAGAAGTAATTGCTCTTTTAGAGACAGTGAATTACGAGCATCCGAGATGGTTAGCACTTCAATTTTTAAGCAATAACGAAGTAGTAGAAAAAGAAATGAAAGCATTACCAATTTATAAGGAACTCATAGCCATTCGATCTCGCTTAGAAGGAAAACTTGATTGTACGTTAGAAGAGCACATTTACAAAACTCGTGAAGCGTATATTGAAAAGTTAAAAACAAACGTTATGAAGCATGAGAAAGAAGGAAAAATTCCTTTTTCAGAAAAAATTGATAGATTAATTACACATAAAATTTTAGGACTTCCAATCTTTTTAGCAGTTATGTTTTTTATTTTTCAGGTTACGTTTACGTGGATTGGGACACCTTTATCGGATATGTTAGATGAGTTTTTTGGTGGGCAGCTTACGGATTGGGTGACGGCTGGACTTACAAGTATTGGAGCTTCTGATTTTATTCAAGCACTTGTTACGGAAGGTATTATCGCCGGTGTTGGTGCTGTGTTAGTATTTGTGCCACAAATCTTTGCACTATTCTTTTTCATTTCATTATTAGAAGACTCAGGATATATGGCGCGAATTGCAGTTGTGATGGATAGGATTATGGAGTTCTTCGGATTAAACGGTAAAGCTTTTATTCCGATGATTATCGGTTTTGGATGTAACGTTCCAGGTATTATGGCAGCGAGAACGATTGAACAGGAGAAAGAGCGTTTACTTACAGTTCTTGTAACACCATTTATGTCTTGTTCAGCACGTTTACCTGTATATGCATTATTTGCGGGAGTGTTCTTCCCTCATAGTCAGGCAACTGTTGTGTTCTCTTTATACGTTGCAGGGATTGTCCTTGCGTTATTAGTTACAAAAATAATGTCTCTTACTATTTTAAAAGCGGAAAAATCTATTTTCGTCATTGAACTACCGCCTTACCGCGTGCCACAAGCGAAAACGTTATGGCTTAGCACATGGGAAAAAGGGAAAGGGTTTGTTCGTAAAGCTGGTACATTCATCTTTGGTGGTTCGGTTGTCATTTGGCTATTAAATTATGCAGGTCCATCAGGATTTGGTGTTGATATGGGAGACAGTTACTTAGCGATGATTGGTGGATTTATCGCACCGCTATTTGCACCGCTAGGCTTTGGAACGTGGCAAGCTGCAGCATCCCTTTTAACAGGATTTTTAGCGAAAGAAGTTGTCGTTTCTACAATGGCGATTATTTATGCGGTTAAAGAAGATGTGCTTGGAAACGTAATGGGAGCACATTATACAGCATTATCAGCGTATGCATTTATGTTCTTTATTTTATTATACGTTCCGTGCTTAGCGACAGTAGCTGTTATTAAACGTGAAACAGGATCAGCGAAATGGACGATTTTCTCAGTCGTTTATCCGCTCGTAGTTGCTTATGTATTAACGCTTATTATATACCAAGTTGGATCTTTACTCGGATTCTAAAAGGAGATGTATGATGATGGTCAATATTATAATTGGAGCTATCATTTTTGGTTATGCAGCATATACGTTAGTTAATTTCGTAAAAAGAAGTAAAAAAGGAAAATGCGCAGCATGTTCTTTAAATAAGTCATGCCAGTCGCAAACTTGTAGTCCGGATATGGAGCAAATCGCTCACAAGTAGAAAAAAAGCTTTGCGAATCTCGCAAAGCTTTTTTCTTACTTTTTAATTTTTACAAGTTGTGATGTTTCTACACCATTTTTGCCAGGGAATTCTTTACTCGGGTCCTTATCAAATTTTAATACACCCACCGATTTTTCTTCACCTTTTACATTGTTGTAAGTTGCATCATCAACAATCGCGAACATATCTGCATATGCACGGCCACTTCCGATAATTATGTTGCCTTCATATTTTAATTTCGCGCCATCGATTTTAGCATTTTCAACTTTGTTTTTTGCGAATAATACACCTTGTTCTGTTGTTACAGCTGGTAATTTATCCAGTGGTTTCGTGTCGTCTTTTGCATCCACTTTGCTAAGTAACTCTTTCTTCACTAGTTCTTCACCAGTTTTTTTATCCATTACAAGAACTTTTTTATCTTCTAACGTTGTAAGTTTCATTTTATAGAAGTCTTTTTCTTTCACTTCTTTTTTGTTTTTATCTGCAATTTGTGTTACTTGCTCTTCTGATCCGTACAATACAAAGCCGTTTGCCTTTTCTCCTAATAAAGAACAACCTGATAATGCTCCGAATGAAATTGCTGCTGCTAATCCGATTCCTACTAATTTTTTCATGATGATTTCTCCTTGTCATATGTTTTATAGTAAATACAGTTTTTGTATTAGTTCTTACAGTTTGAGAAGCTTGTTTGTTGCTTCTGGTATTAGTGTATAAGAAATATCGGAATGTAACTATCGAGTTAGCTTACAGTAACATTACAATAATGTAATTTAGTGAAAGTAAATAAAAATAAGTCAATTTTTGATGGTTTTAATTATAATATATTGTTAATATAATATATTAGGAATACAATGTTATATCTGGAATGTCATATTATATTGGTTATATTTTGGAAATAACATGTAAGGACATATTAGTTTTGTTATAATAAACACATAGGCTGTAAAAATGAATATTCTTTACTGTAAAGGGAGATTTTTAAGTTTTCCAAGTAGTGAATTTGAAATATGAGGTATATCATAGGAGGAATTTGGATGTCTGTATTTAAACGATTACGAGATTTAACAATGTCAAATGTGTATTCATTAATTGAAAAAGCGGAAGATCCAGTTAAGATGACGGATCAATATTTACGCGATATGCAAGCGGATGTACAAGAAGCTGAGAAAAGTGTAGCAGCTCAAATCGCGCTTGAGAAAAAGTTCAAATTATTATTTGAAGAACAAGAAGCACTTGTGAAAAAGCGTGAAGATCAAGCTCATATGGCTGTTCAAGCTAGTAACTTAGATCTTGCGCGCCGTGCACTAGAAGAAAAACAAAATGCAGAGCAAAAAATGAATGAGTATAAAGCAAGCTATGAGCAAAATAAAGCAGCTGCTGATAATCTTCGTGCGAAGTTAGAAGAAATGCGTAAGCAATTAACAGAGCTGAAAAATAAACGTGAAACACTTGTAGCACGTGTAAATGCAGCGAAAGCACAAAAGAATATTAATCAGGCGATGTCTGGGTTTGATTCAAATTCAGCAAAAGCTGGTTTAAGCCGTATGGAAGAGAAAGCTCTTCAATTAGAAGCTGAAGCAGAAGCAAGCGGTGAAGTTTACAAAAAAGAAAAGTCATTAGATGATGAATTCGCAAGCTTAAACAAAAATTCTGCTGTTGACGATGAATTAGCTCGTATTATGAAGCAGTATGAGAAATAATATAGAATAGAGACAAATGAACCGACATGTCTAAACAAATTCATGTCGGTTTTCTATTCCCCGCTATTTGACGGTAGTAAGACTCCCACCTCAACATTTCGTGAAAGCAGAGAGGTTGGTAGGAGCCAATAATCAGTAGGGGATGGAAAACGCCCCACCGATTAAAGTTTCACTTTATATTTAGAGGAGGTTTTGCAATGACATGGATGAATGTAGTAGCCATGCTTGTATGGACTGGAGCGAGTGCAGTACTTTTATTTGCAATTATGTGGGTTGATTCAATTTTTACAAAATACAATGATTTAAAAGAAATAAAAAATGGGAATACAGCTGTAACAACTCGTTTCGTCATGAAATTATTTGCACAAGGGTACATTTTATCTCAATCAATAACAAAAGCGAATGACTTATGGCAAGCACTACTTGCTTCAGCAGTTTCTTTCGTTATTTTATTAGTGGTAGAAATGTTTATTGAATTTGTGCTAAAGAAAATGTCTGGTTTAGATTTAGAAGAAGGTACGAAAGAAGGCAGTGTTGCGCATGCGATGTTAGCTGGATCATTACATATTGTCGGTGCACTTATTTTAGGCGCTTGTTTATAAAGAGAAAAGGAGGGGGTAGATTGTGAGCTTATTTAAACGAATTAAAAATATAATGAAAAGTCCAGAGCCGCCGAAGCCTGAAAAGAGTCTTTTAACGTTAGCTCCTGGCGATATGATTGAAGTTTCATTAGTCATGTACGAATTAACTGGAAAAACGAGCATGCATTCTCGTAAGGAAATTGTTTTAACACTGCAAGATGGGAAAGATATTCGTTATTTGAAAATTGAAGATCGTGAAAATACGTATTACAAATTATATACACCAATTGATGGTCGTTTAGATTCAATTGATGAAGTTCCGACGACAATTGAAATGGATGATACTGAGTACCATATGGAAGAGCAATATAACGGACGTGTTGTTGTAATGGGGAAAACACCATTCGCTGCTTCAGAAGAACAGTACGTATGGGAATTTCAATCTGATAACCGAAAATTATTACGTATTGAATGGCAAAATGGTCGCACAATGATGTATGAGGGAGAAGCAATCATTCCTGCTGATGTACAAATTATAAGAGCAACGTAAGGGGGCGTAATCATGTCAAACCGATTGTTTACCATGATTAAATCGTTCGTGATCCCTATACTTGCTATCGTTATTTTACTTGTTGTTGCCGGTTATGCTTTATCAGGCTGTCAAGGCGGGCAGACGAAGTCGATTCAAGACCGTTATCCACTCGAGTCTGTTGCAAAGGAAGGTAAACAAGAATCTTACGTGTATAGGGCCGCCAATCGGTCTGTTCCTGAAGTAGCAAAGGAACTCATTAATGAAAGAGAACCGAAGCAAGCATCTAAAGAAGACGAAAATCAAATGTTCCTCGTTTATTCTGATAAGATTTATAATCTGCAAAAGGATAAAGAGAAACCGTCTGATACGTTAATTGAAATAAGTAATAAAGAGTTTGTCCGTCAAAATTACCAACCATCCTTCTTGCAAGGGTATATTATGGGGAGTATATTAAACGATATATTCGGTTCAAAAAAATCATCATCTGGTGATTATCGAGGATATAATGACAGACAAAATCATAAACCAGTTATTCCGGAAAGGCCACCTACGAAAGAAGAAAAGAAAACCCCGCCTCCAATTACGAAGGAAGGGAAAGGATCTATCATTAAGCGAGGCGATAATGTAGATTCGAAGTCATCAGTAGGTGATAAGGGAAGTATTACTGAAAAAGGAAATAATACGACGCCTCCACCTTCTACCGGAAGCAAAGGGAAAATTACAAAAACACCAGGTGGTTCAAGCGGATTAGATGTGAAGCCGAAATCATCTATTAAAACCCCGCCAAGGAATACATCTCCTCCGAAAACGAGGGTCGGTGGTTCTGGGAAAATTACGAAGAGAAGATAGTATAGAGACCGAAAAGTGTAAATTGCTTTTTGGTCTTTTTTTTTCGTCGTGGAAATTAATTCCTTATAGCTGGTACAATGAAGTTATAAGGAGGAGATTATTATGACTATGTATAAAAGATTTAGTGTAATTATGTTCCTCGTATTATTCTTAAGTTTGTTTATTAGCACAACGATGAAATTTCACTTTGTAGTAGGTATTCTATGGATACTATGCACATGTACTCTTTTTCTATATGTTCCGCTTCGTTTTCAACAAGAAGTGCCGGTTTTTCAAAAGTATGTAGAGTGGATTAAACGAGGGAGCCGGTGGGGCGAGTAAAAATATATCAGCGCTTATTGGAATATATCGACCACAACTCAAAATATATCAGCGATTATTGAAATATATCGACTTACCGACAAAAACTGACAACGATAGCAACTTAATAATAAAACGAGGCTGTGCCAAAATGTTGGCACAGCCTCGTTTTTCATAACGATTAATGAATATCACGTTTCTTGAAATTACCGCCTTTTACTTCTGCTACGTCATAAACTGTAATAAAGGCATTTGGATCGATTTCATTAATAAGATCTTTCATTTTACTTTCTTCTAAACGGTTAATTACACAAGAAATTTCTTTGAATTTCTCTCTTGAATAACCACCGTATACTTCGTTATACGTTGCGCTTCGGCCTAAACGATCGCGAATTGTTTCTACCATTAATTCAGGCTCTTTTGTGATAATTTTAAATGTTTTCGAACCACTTAAACCAACTTCAACGATATGAATCACTTTCGAAGCAATAAAGTAAGCAATTGCCGAAAGAATAGCTCCTTGAAGACCGAATACTGTTGATACGAAAATAAACACGAACATGTTTAAGAATAAAATAAGGTCACTCGTTCCAAAAGGTAACTTGCGAGAAAGTAATACAGCTAGCATATCGATTCCATCTAATGCTCCGCCATTACGTAATGCTAGTCCCATACCAAAACCGATAATAATACCACCAACAACTGTAACTAATAATGTATCGCCTTCAATAATAGTTGGTATTCCGTGCATGACAACGGTACCTATTGCTAATGAAGCAATCCCGATAATGGAATAAATTGCAAAGCTTTTACCGATTTGCTTATATCCTAACCAAACGAAAGGAATGTTAATAACTGCGATTAGAGCCCCTAATGGCAATCCAAATAATCTTGAACTAACGATACTTAAACCAGTTACACCACCGTCGGATACGTTATTTGGAATTAAGACAGCCTCTAATCCGTACGCTGTAATAAATGCCCCAATAATAATCATCAAAGCTTTTGAAGCGATTTTTAGCTTATTGGGCTTGTTTTTGATAGTTTTCTCCATATAATTTCCTCGTTTCAAACTAGTTTCTTGTTTGTTACATCATTCACACCTAAATTTCATTTTAACATTTAATTTGAAAAAATTCTCCTTTAATGGATGTATGGAGGGAATATTATCGCCATGTTATCTTTAAAATATTTTTGAAATGAGTATAAGAAATCCCATCCTTTCAAAGGATGGGATGCTATTAAGAAAATATAAAACTAAGTACTGACATGAATAAAGCGAATCCTAAAATAGCTCCGCAAAACTTCATATGACGTTTACGTCCCATTACGACAATCGCAACGTATTCACGAATCATTGCATTAGGCCAGTAATAAAATGCAGTTTTTGATCCAATTCCTTGGCTATTCAGGCCAGCTTGTCTTGCATATATACCAGCGCGGAAAAGGTGGAAATTATTCGTTGTAAAAATACTTCTATACTTACCTTCAGGTTTTAAAGAATCCATAATTTCTTTAGAGAACGACATATTTTGATATGTGTTTACAGAACGATTTTCTTGCACTGTATGTTCAAGAGGAATTCCTTTTTCAACCGCATAATTTTGCATCGCTTCTGCTTCAGGAAGCCCTTCATCTGGACCTTGTCCACCAGAGAAAATAATTGTTGGTGGTGTATTCACAGCTGCTTGTTTCCAATAAAAGTCGATAGCTTTATTAATGCGGCTTGCAAGTAAAGGTGGTACTTTATCATTAATTAAGCCACTACCGAGAACGATGATGAAATCTTGATTACGTCTAGGTCTGTTGAATTGGTATAGAAAATAAGCACTTAAAAAGTTAGATAAGTGTATAAAGAAATATACGCTTATAAGAGAAATACCTGCAAAAATAGGCTCTAAATGTGATGAGACCAAACTTGCTGGATTTATAATAGGGAGTAACATAAAGAATAACATCCCTAAAGCAGCAAGGAGCGTTAAACAGTTAGTGAACCGTCTTCCTTCTCGCTTCATTAAAATTCTTGCATTAAGAAATAATCCAAACATTAAAGCGATAATACCAAAAGGAAGCATAATGAGGAGTGCTAAAAAAGGTAAAAATATAATGTAACGCAAGACAGCACTATCTGAGTTCAAAGATACGATTACGCAAAAAAGAAGGAAAAAACAGATAAGGGCATTAAATAAAAAGCCGTTTATGATTTTTCGCGGATCTTTTAAATAAGAGATAAGAAAAATAATAAACAAAATAAGAGGAATAATTCCAAAATACAGCATAAATATAGTACACCTCAACTTGTATAAGAATTTGACATATCTTTTATATTACATGATTTCATAAGTGAAAATGAAAGAAAAAGGATTTTGAATTTTCTCAATAAATCATATAGATACATATGTTAAAATGTATGTAAGGCGATATATTAAAAGTAAAATGGTTGAAAAGGCACTCGGTAGAGTGTCTTTTCTTTTTTGTATGTAATTGTGCATATTATATTTATTTTCAAATGAAGAGGATTAAAATATAAGTTGTAGACAGACTTTATAAAGCAGAATTTTGTACAAGCATTTCCCTCTACTTTTTTGTATCTAACAATCGTATAACAATAAATAATTCTGTTTTATAGTGTCTGTTTATGAAAAGTGTCTTCTTTGAGGGCACTTTTTGTTGTTTAGTGGAGATGAGTTTTTACTGTTAACATAGTGGAAACTATCTATACTAAACATTAGCAATCTTCCGTATAAACATTATCAATTTACTATATATTCCAGTGGTGTTAAGTTAAATATGAAAGGCTTTCTTTTTCAAAATATTACCCCTAATAAAATTTTGAAGAAGTCAACTGTCTCCAAACTTGCCATTCATGCTTAGAGAAAAAGCACTCATTTTGAGTGCTTTTTCTTATTGAAACATGCTATTTTTATAGGCGATTTTCATAAAATGAAAGTAAGGAAATGAAAGTAGGTGACAATATGCCGGCAGTTGTTGAAGGTGTTATTATTGAAAACTGCAATGGGACGATTAATTTAGGGGATAAATATAACGTGCAACCGATTGAAAAGACGAAAGCTTATAATGGATCGGGATCATCGAACACTGGATTAAATGTGAGAACATTTAGCGGGATTAGTACAGCAGATGTAAGGGATAATGATGTAAATGACCAAGAGATACAATTTACCTTATAGTGCAATATGTAAAATTGCATAAAATGATGAATTTGCCCTATGATACAATTTAGTTGTGAGCTGTTTGTGATTCTTCTGTATCATAGTTGTTAGATTGAAAGTATAACATCTTATCCTGCTATTTGCGGGCAGTAAGACTCCCACCTCAATTTAGGTAGGGGATCGAATGTCCGGAAATGTCCGATTGGTGTGGGCTAATAATCAGTGGGGGTGAACAAAACCCCCACTGATTATAGTTTCACTTTATCGAAAATCATACGGAAAAAAGACACTTCAAACGAAGTGTCTTTTTTATCTTAGTGATATCCTTTAGCAGAGTCTTTGTGGATTTTATTTTTAAAAATACTGTAGCTCCAAAGTTGATAGCCAATAACAATTGGTACCATAACTATTGCAACGAAGAACATAATTTTTAAGTTTAATTGGCTACCAGCTGCGTTGTATAACGTTGTACTATAGGCGTCGTTAATGCGAGAAGGTAACATTCTTGGGAACATACCCGCAAAGCCAGTTGTCATAAACATTGCGATTGTTAAGCAAACAAATGTAAAGGCAAGGCCGATTTTATGTTTGTACACCATAATAAGTGCGAGTACACTCATTAACATTGCAAGTACTGGAAGAGTAAATAGTACCGGATATTCCGTAAAGTTTTGGAATAAGTTTGTGCGATTTGCAGTTGCTACATAGAAGATAGCTAAAATGATAGCAGCTGCCATTGAAAATGGTCTTGCGATTTTATAAGCACGATCGGATACTTCACCAGTCGTTTTAATCATAACCCAAAGAGCACCAGATACGACGAATATAGCAGTGAAGAACAGACCACCTAAAATACCGTAATGGTTTAGTAAGCTAAGTAAATTTCCTTCATAGCCATTTTTTCCGATTTGTAGTCCGTAATATAGGTTAGCGAATGTAACACCGAATAAAAAAGCGATTAGGAAACTACCAATTGTAAATGCCCATTTACAAGTTTTTTGCCAAATTGGTGAATCATCTTTATGCATAAATTCAAGTCCAGCAGCACGAGCAAATAGTGCAAGTAACACTAAAAATAGTGGTGTGTATAGGTAACTAAACATATTTGCATATGTGATTGGAAAGGCAGCAAATGTTGCGCCACCAGCTGTAATTAACCATACTTCATTACCACCCCAAAATGGACCAATTGCTTCTTGTAATTGATTTCGTTCTTGTCGGTCTTTCGCAACGAATGGGAAAATCATTCCGTTACCGAGTGCGTAGCCATCAAGAATGAAGTAAACTGTCCAAATTACGCCCCATAAACCGAACCAGATGATTGCAAGCATATCATGAGACATGAGCTGTACCTCCTTCAGTAGCAGGTTCTTCTAATGCAGCAGGTCCTTTTTTTGCGAACTTTAGCATTAAGTATACGTCTGCAATTAAAAGTAAAGTATAGAACAATATTAAACTAATTAATGAGAACCAAATTTGTGGAACGGATATAGGTGACACAGATTCTGCTGTACGCATTAGTTTATATACTGTCCACGGTTGACGACCTACTTCAGCGACAACCCAGCCAGCATTAATTGCAATGTACGGAAGTAAGGCAGACCACATTGTAATTTTTAAATAACGGTTTGATTTTTCTAGTTTTCCTTTTCGGTTTAAATAGAAGCCGTACCAAGTTAATGCCATAAAGAACATGCCAAGTGCGACCATTAAGCGGAAGCTATAGTACACGAGGTTAACGTTTGGACGATCTTCTTTCGGAATATCTTTTAAACCAACAATTTCTCCATCAAATGAGTTTGTATAGAAGAAACTTCCGAGTTTTGGAATTGTAAGTAGTTCAAAGTTCTTTTCATTTTTTACATCAGGAATTTGAATGATTGAGAAACCTTGTCCTTTTCCAGTTTCCCAAACTGCTTCCATCGCAGCTCCTTTAGCAGGTTGATATTTAGCTGCCGATACACCAGATTGATGTCCCATAAACGGTGTAATAGTTGCGGCGAATAAGCCTAACATTAAACCAAACTTAAATGATTTTTTGAAGAATTCCACTTCGTTTTTACGTAGCAAGTGATAGGCACTAATGGCCATAACGAAGAAAGCACCAACGATATAACAACTAATTACAGTATGGAAGAACATGTTCCAAGCATATGGATTTGTAACAAGTGCCCAGAAATCATTTAATTCAGCGCGGCCGTTACGTACTACATAGCCAACAGGATTTTGCATAAAGCCGTTTGCTGTAATAATCCAAAGTGCGGAAATATTTGTTCCAAGTGCAACCATCCACATACAGAAGGCACGGAACTTTGGTGAAATTTTGTCTTTACCGAATAACCATATTCCCATGAACGTAGATTCTAAGAAGAAGGCAACGAGTGCTTCGATTGCGAGAGGGGATCCGAAAATATCTCCCATATATTTGGAGTACTCAGACCAGTTTGTTCCAAATTGGAATTCCATCGTAATCCCGGTTATAATCCCCATTACGAAGTTAATTGTAAATAATTTACCCCAGAAATTTGCCATTTTGCGGTATGTTGGATTCAATGTGCGGGCGTATTGAGTTTCCATACATGCTACTAAAATAACAAGTCCGATTGTTAAAGGTACAAATAAAAAGTGATAAAAAATAGTAATTGCAAATTGAAAACGACTTAGTAACAGAACGTCGGACATAATAAATATTCACTCCTTTTTTACATTATCTACAATCAGTTTATAGTGAAAATACGTTTAAAGTATGTGAGACTTGTTACAAAGGTGTGTGTATATTTTGAAAGAATTATGTCGGTTATCTGAAAATATCTCATTTTTACTATAATGCAATATCCTTTTTGAGTTTTTCAAATTTTGGTACACTACATATGTAATGTAAATGAGAGAAAAGAGGGTTCTGTACTATGAAGTCATTAGAAGAGATTTTACAATACAATGAAAAATTTGTTGAAGAGAAAAAATACGAAGAGTATGAAACAGGAAAATTTCCAAATAAAAAAATGGTAATTATCTCTTGTATGGATACTCGTCTTGTTGAATTATTACCGAAAGCGATGAATATGCGTAACGGTGATGTGAAAATTATTAAAGTAGCAGGCGCTGTTATCTCCCATCCATTCGGAAGTATTATGCGTAGTATTTTAGTTGCTGTATATGAACTTGGTGCCGATGAAGTTTGTGTAGTTGGTCACCATGATTGCGGTATGGCAAAAATACAAGCAAGCAGTACAATTGAGAAGATGAAAGAGCGCGGTATAACAAATGAGAAATTAGATACACTTCGTTATTCTGGAATCGATTTAGAAAGATTCCTACAAGGGTTCTCTAGTGTAGAAGAAAGTGTAGAACATAGCGTATCAATACTTCGCAACCATCCATTACTTCCAGAAGAAGTACCTGTTCACGGTCTTGTTATAGATCCTGATACAGGAAAATTAGATTTAGTTGTGAATGGTTACGACAATTAAGAATTTACTTTGTCATCCTTTTTATCTGGGACAGGATCAAATCCTCCCGGGTGGAAAGGGTGACATTTTAATATACGCGTACAAGTAAGCCAAAAGCCTTTGAGTGCGCCATGTTTTTGAAACGCCTCTAATCCGTAATGAGAACAAGTCGGATAAAAGCGGCACGTTGGCGGCGTCACCGGAGAAATGAATTTTTGATAAAAGCGTATAATCCCAATAAAAATCTGTTTCATAATGGTCTCCTTTTCAGCATATTCTTAAAGTATTATAGCACGACTGTACATAATACTTTACTAATGTGAATTTCCGTTATATCATATTGGATATAACGGAATTAAATTAAAAGCGGGAGAGATGTTGTATGCCATCAGTAGAAAGCTTTGAATTAGATCATACGATTGTAAAGGCACCTTATGTAAGACATTGCGGAGTTCACAACGTAGGTAGTGACGGTATTGTAAATAAATTCGATATTCGTTTTTGCCAACCGAATAAACAAGCAATGAAACCAGATGTTATTCATACGTTAGAGCATTTATTAGCATTTAATTTACGTAAATATATTGATCGTTATCCGCATTTTGATATTATCGATATTTCACCAATGGGTTGCCAAACAGGATATTATCTTGTTGTAAGCGGAACACCAACAGTTCGTGAAATCATTGATTTATTAGAACTAACATTAAAAGATGCGGTTCAAATTACAGAAATTCCAGCTGCAAACGAAACACAATGTGGCCAAGCGAAGCTTCACGATTTAGAAGGAGCACAACGCTTAATGAACTTCTGGTTAAGCCAAGATAAAGACGAACTTGAAAAAGTATTTGGATAAAGAAAAACTGCCTGTGAAAAGGCAGTTTTTTTATTTGTAAAAGAGAAAAGTAAAGGTTGTATAGAAAAACAACGAGTTTCACTTATGAGCATTTTTAAGAAATGAAAGGCAGTAGGTGATTGGAAATTACATGTTATCTTTAGTGAAAGTAATTCGATATTACAATGAAGAGCATAAGACTAGAAACGAAAAAATGCGAGATACCCATTGATTTTCTTCCGGATTTCAGTTCATTAATTCCTAGAAGAATAAAGAAACAACTGAGAGCAAATTGCATGTACGGGAGAAGTGTGAAGTTGTCGGTAGCAAGAGAATAAGTGCAAAGAGAGAATGTGAGAAGCATGAAAAAATAGCGTAATCCAGTTAGCATTGTATACCTCCTTTAAAGAGACTATTTATCGAAATATTTCTGAGAAGCCAAGAAATAAAGCACCAGCTCCTGCTAACAGAGCAAGTATACTACCACCTTTTTGCTGTTTTAAGATTTCCTCTATACTAATAACGAAAGCCATCATCCCTAAAAAGATGAACATATAAGGCATAATTTCTCTATTACTAGTAAAGAAACTATAGATTGCTATACATAAAGCAATAAGTGAAAAAGTAATTCGCAATCCTTTTAGCATACATGTATCCCCTTTATTTTATATAGCTAATGATAAGAACAATCCAAATGAAAGCACCGGCAACAATACAAATGAATCCTGTTCCTGAATCCTTCTTTTTTATTTGTTCCATTGCAATGAGGAACATGAGAGCTCCTAATAAAAATTGTGAAAGTGGTAGAAAGTTATTTTGACCTGTATAGAGCCCGATTATCGACATTATGATCACAGTGAGTGCGATTGCAATGCGAAGTACACGAAGCATATTATGAATCCTCCTTATTATTTTTTGTATAAGGATTATCTTCTGGTTTATCAACGGAATGTTTGTATGCATAGCCTTTATTAATCGTCATGACGGAGAGTACTAGTATGAATAGGACGATTATGATACCGATAATTAATATTTTGAACATGAAATCCCTCCTTTTCTTTATTTTACATAATTTTGTAATTGATGAAAACAATAGAAACTAAAAGGATGAAAGAAGGGTGTTACATGGAGAAGAAAAAAACATATTATATATCAATAGGTAATGGTCAAATTTCACAAGTGAAGACGGCAGATACGTACAATTTTGAAGTTTACGCAAATGATGAGGAAATTACGGAGTTAAGAGCGTACTTTGATCAAGCATATGTAGAGGATTTAGGTTCATTTGTACGGTCTCACGTTCCATTTGTTGAATATCATCACGATTCAAATAATGATCGATATGATGAACAACTACAAAAAGCATATAAAATGATTTACGAATTAGGAAATCATGAGACGAAAGAATTAGTCGAACAAATGGGAATAATCAATAGATTGTAATTGGATAATATTATGCAGAAAAGCGAGAATATGCTACAATTTGTGGTAGGAAAAACTTGTAACCATCAATAGGGGAGTAATGGCATGTACAAATTTAAAGATTATTACCACAACACTGTACAATTATCGTTTGAACGTTATCCATTTTCTCCTGAGCCAAAGCATGTTTGGGTTGTATGCCGGTACGGGGATCAATGGTTATTAACGCATCATTTACGTCGCGGTCTTGAATTTCCAGGTGGTAAAGTAGAACTAGGGGAAACACCGGAAGAAGCGGCGGTTCGAGAAGTTCATGAAGAAACCGGCGGCATAGTTTCGGATTTAACTTACTTAGGACAATATAAAGTATCTGGAAAAGACAAAATAATCATTAAAAACATTTATTTTGCAACAATTAGTGCGGTAGAAGAACATACGCATTACGAAGAAACGAAAGGGTCTGTTTTATTAAAAGACATTCCTGATAACATTAAAACTGATAGAAAATTTAGCTTTATTATGCGCGACGATGTATTAGCGCGTACGATGAAACATATAGAAGAAATCGGCTGTTTTACGAAGTAAAATGGCCGGTTTCTTTTTTTGTTCGAGAATGTAAATATATCTTTATATAATTTTGGGTATATTATACAATTTTGTAAAGATGTATTTACATTTTAGGAGGAGAAGATGGATAAAAGAAAAGAAACGACTGTTACTGTTTCGATGGTTAAATTAAATATCTATTCATTTTTTATAATATTCGCTCTAGCGATTGGAATTAGTTTTTTACATGCGCTTTTTTCAGGCGGGTTTCAAGTTGAAATTACATTGCCCGTTATGTTTCTTTTAATTATTGGAATGATTGTTCTCATTTGTATTCATGAAGCGATACATTTAATAGGGTTTCGTTATATCGGAGGTGTTCCGTGGAGTGAACTAACATGGGGTGTCAATTGGAAATTAGGTGTAGCATATGCTCATTCTAAACAGGTGATTACAGTAAAGCAAATGAAGAAAGTTTTAATGTTGCCATTTTTACCGACTGGAATTTTACCAATTGTATTAGGATTAGCCATGAATCTGGAGCCACTTTCATTTTTAGGTGTTCTACTAACAGCAAGTTGTATTGGTGACATTGCTCTATATCAAAAAGTTTCAAAATTTCCAGATGATGCACTAGTAAAAGATCATCCGAGTAAACCGCAGTTTACAGTTTATGAACAATAAAGGAAGAGGAGGCGTTTTTGAATAACGGCCTCCTCTTTTTGGCGGTAAATCGCTTATATAATTTATTTACTATTATCTTGTTTTTATCTCTACCTCTAAAAATGAAAGAACATCTAATAAATCATCTATCACACGTGAATGCTCGAAGTCACCCCAAAATAAATCTCTCTTCCAAACGCCAAGAATTCCTACTTGTTCAGAACCGAGCGCGTCGTTTTCTGGATGATCTCCAACGTAAAGACATTCTTCGGCTTTTACATTCAGCTTTTGTAAAGCACGTTTGAAAATTTCAGGATGAGGTTTTTTGATTCCTTCCGCTTCTGAAACGAGAATTGTATTTGTATACGTATGTATGTTTAATGCTTGAAGGTTGCTCATTTGAAATTCAGTAAAGCCGTTTGTAATTATACCAATTTTAATGTTTAGCTGTTTTAATTGTTGAAGTAGTTCATGCATGTTTGGGAAAGGAATACAATGATGTCGGAAGTTTGTAATGTAGTCGTGCAACAGTTGCTCTGGCGTTAAAGTGGTAATGTTGTATTCGCAAAGGAGAGTGGAATATACCTTATCTTTCCACGTGTAACCATTATTATCGAGCTCGAGAAAACGAGAGCAATACTCGAATTTTTCTATGTTTATCAAATGAAAGGCGAAACGATTATATTGATCACGAATAAATTGCTCTAGAGATTGGCGACGATCTAATAGTGTTCCATCTAAGTCAAATAAGACTGCTCGAATCATGGGAAACCTCCATACAGTTTTTATAATTAATTATCGCATATTCGTTAAAAAATGATTATGATATTTTTGTAGAATGGAATAATGGAGGGGCGTATGAAAAAACTGTATGGCAAGTTAGTGTGTTTTATGATTTCAACGGGCTTAGTAGCTGGATGCGATATGTCGGAGCAAACTTCAAAAAGAGAGAAAAAAGATGCGTGCGAAACGACAGAAGAATGTGCACAAATAGGTGATAAGACGCTTCAAAAGGTATATAAAAAAATAGATGGACTTTCAGAACTTGAAGTACTAGAGGATTATGATTTAGAAGGAAATTCAAGTAATGATATGAAAGAAGCGGAAATGAAAAAAGAGGATGATGAAAATTATTTCTTTTTAGCTTCTTATTATATTGATGGTGATGAAATTGTAGATCCGTATTTCGATAAACTAGATCGGAAACGATTGAATAAGGCGTTCGCAGAAGATAAAGAAGCGAAAGAAGAGATACTAAAACAACGTCAAGATAAAGAGTATCATCAATCATTATGGGAGATGTATAGCACTCTTATTCCAGCTAAGTATCGCACTGACATAAAAGAGTTTGACATGGTAACAGATGGTTACGACGGAATTGTCGCCCACGTTATGCCGAGTGTAGAGTATCCGAAAGAGTGGACCCTTAGTTTAGATACGCTTGATTCTGCAGTAAATATTGATCAAGTGATGAAAACATTAATACATGAGACAGCCCACGTATTAACACTCGGACATAAACAAATATCAGTAAATGAAAAATACTTAAAGGCTTTTGAAGAAGAAAAAGATATTTCATCATACCAAAATAAATGTAAATCTCTTTTCTTGCAAGAAGGATGTGCGAAGGAGAGCTCTTATATAAATCAATTCCATAATTTGTTCTGGAAACCAATTGAGCAGGAGTGGACAGAAAAGAAAGTGGAAGAAAGCGAAGAAGCTCAAATTGAATTTTTTAAAGAGAAACAAAATGAGTTTGTTTCTCTTTACGGGACGACAAATGTAGCAGAAGACATTGCAGATACATTTACAGCGTTTATTTTACAAGATTCAAAAAAGGTGGAAGAAGGAACGGAGTTAAAATATAAAAAAATTGCGTTTTTCTATCAGTTCCCTGAGCTTGTAAAAATGAGAGCGGAAGTGTTAGCTGGATTATATGATGTTTCAAAAACGATAGAGTAACCAATTGGACACGAATGTGAGCTATGTATCCGATATATTTTAGCCAAGAGAAAACGTGAAGAATTTTAGTTCTTTACGTTTTTTATGTTGAGAAAGTTGAAAATTCTGTCTTTTTTAAAAAAGAAGAAGGAACTAGTGCTATAAAAGAGAATTAGTATAAAAATGTCACAATTTAGACACAATTATAATGCGCGTGTTGTAGGGACTATAAGTTTACTCTCGAGGAGGTAATGAAACGTATGAAAACGATTCTTGCTGTTGCTGGTCTCATTTGGGTAATGTCTCACGGTTTTCCGATTTTTGAAGGGGAGCAAATTCGTAGTGCACTAAATAAAAAGTTCAACGATTATCATGTAATAGATCGAAAAGATAATGTCGTTACAGTACGTGTGAAAGACTGTTTCCATACAGTTACGGTTGCTGATGGAAATGTTACAAATGAAACAAAAATGTGTGATAAAAGGTAAAAGAAAGAAGCTGACTCTAGCATATCGTTTTGAGTCAGCTTCTTTTTCGTTTTCCGATTAGAAGTTTTTCAAATGCTTCTACAAACACATACATCAGTGTTGCGAGAACACATGTGAGTAGCACACTCAGTAAGACGAGTGTGAAGTTAAAGACTTGGAATCCATAGCTAATTAAGTAGCCAAGTCCTTGTTTAGAAACGAGAAGCTCACCGAAAATAACACCGACCCATGATAATCCAACATTCACTTTTAGCGTTGAAATAATTGCAGGGAACGATGAGGGGAGTATAACTTGCTTATAGCATTGCCATTTATTTGCGCCAAATGTGTCCATTACTTTTATATAGTTAGAATCGACTTCTTGAAATGCGCTGTAAATAACGAGAATGGTAATGATGATGGAAATGATTACGCCCATTGCAATAGACGATGAAATATTAGGACCGAAGGTTACAATGATAATAGGGCCGAGTGCGACTTTGGGCATTGCATTTAGGACGACGAGATATGGATCAAGAACGCGAGCTAAAAGTGGTATCCACCAAAGGAACGTGGCAATAATAGCCCCGAGTACTGTTCCAAGAATGAAGCCTACTCCTGTTTCAAGTAGCGTCGTCCATATATGAATCCAAAGCGAACCGTCAATCCACTTGCTAAGAAAGAGCTCCCAAATACTCGACGGAGAGCTAAAGAGTAAAGGATCGATCCATTCGTTTTTGCTAGCTATTTCCCATAATGCAAAGAAAAGAATGAGCAGTAAAAGTTGTAGCGAGCGAGCAATCCATGCACGCCTGCGTTCTTTCTTTCGAAATTGTTCATGTAGCTGTTTTATATTATCCAAGGCGCTCCAGCTCCTTCCATATGTCTCGGAAAAGGGCTGGAAAGTCGTAGTGATGGCGCGATTCTAACGGTGATAAGGAGCGAATACTTTCTGGGACGACGAACGTTTTTGCAATTTTCCCAGGATTCGCTTGTAGTAAATAAATACGATCACTCATCGCAATTGCTTCTTCAATATCATGTGTCACGAGTAAAGATGTTTTTTTAAAGTTACGTAATAATGTGAAGACGAGATCCTCTAGTTTTAACTTTGTTTGATAATCGAGAGCGGAAAATGGTTCATCTAACAATAAAATTTTTGGATCAGTCGCTAATGTTCGAACGAGTGCAGCGCGTTGACGCATACCACCGGACAATTCACGAGGATATTGCTGTTCTACATCATGCAAACCGACTTGTTTTAAAAGCTTTAAAGTATGTTCTTTCGTTCGTTCATCATAAATCTTTCGAATATGAAGTCCAAGCATAATATTTTCTTCAATTGTTTTCCACGGAAACAAGTAATCTTGCTGGAGCATATAACCCATAGATGGACTTTTTGTTGTAATTGGTTCACCATCTAAAAATATGATGCCTTCAATTGGATCAAGTAGACCGGCGATAATCGAGAGAAGCGTTGTTTTCCCGCAACCACTTGGACCGAGTATAGAAATAAATTCTCCTTCTTCCACTTGTAAACTCATATCTTCGAGAATTAGTTTGGCGTTCTCTTTTGCGAAAAAGCAGTGAGAAACGTTACGTATTTGTAAAAAACTCATACACTTCGCCTCTATTTCTTAATAACGCTTTCGGCAATTTTCGTATTGACGAGCGCTTCATGTGGGACTTCTTTTTGTAATTCACCAGCGTCTTTCATAATAGTTTGGAGCTGTTTCCATTCTTCCGCATCTAATAGCGGATTTGTCGCATAAGAATGTTGCTTTTTATACCGTTCAATTACTTTTACTGTAATGTCTTTTGAAGTGTCTTTAAATAACGGAGAAACGGCATCAGCGATCTCTTCGGGACTATGTGTATCAACCCATTGCTGCGCTTTATAGAGCGCACGTGTGAACTTTTCAGCAGCAGTTTTATCTTTCTTTAAGAAACTTTCTCTTGCCATGAACGATGTATAAGGAACAGTACCAGATTCATTTCCGAACGAAGCGACGATATAACCTTTACCTTCTTTTTCGAATATACTTGCAGTCGGTTCAAAGAGCTGTACAAATTCTCCCGTACCAGACGCGTAGGCATTTGCAATATTAGCAAACTCGATGTTTTGAATTAAGTTCGTATCTTTGTGAGGATCAATGCCATTTTTCTTTAAAACGTATTCTCCAACCATTTGCGGCATGCCGCCTTTACGCTGACCTAAAAACGTAACACCTTTTACGTCATTCCAATTAAAAGAATCTAGCTTTTTACGTGAAACTAAAAATGTCCCATCTGTTTGTGTAAGCTGTGCGAAGTTAATAACAGGGTCTTTTGCTCCTTGTTGATGAACGTAAATAGACGTTTCAGAACCGACAAGAGCAATATCAATTCCACCAGATAATAGGGCGGTCATCGTCTTATCTCCGCCAGCTGTTGTTTGTAGGTCAATATTTAGTCCTTCATCTTTAAAAAAACCTTTTTCAATCCCAACATATAACGGTGCATAGAAAAGAGAATGGGTAACTTCGCCGACGCGAATGTTTTGAGTTTGATCTTTTGGCCCTTCTTTTTTACTACTACAAGCAGCAAAAGTGAAAACAGTTAGTAACATGATGCAAAAAACAGCTATTAATTTTTTCACTATATAACACCTCCTAGAAGTCACTCTACAAGCATGATATGTAGGTAAGTGCCCATATGTGAGTATAGATAGCAGGAATTTTTTGAGTGATAAAGAAGTACAAATATAAGGGGTGATAAAATGAAGTACGAATATGATGATAGCGTACATTTACATCTTGATTATTTCGGAACAGAATGTGATATGGAATCGATTGCTTATAAGAGGAAGAATGAAGACGTGTGGGATGTGTATTTTAATTTTGGAGTATACGGTATTCAGAAAGACGATGTAGAGTTAGGAAGGTTTATGGACGAATATGCTGGTCATTACGTTTTTTCTGTACATGCTCGTGATTTAAGCTGGGAATTTGGAAGTGCTCAGTTTGAGGAGTGGGTTTTGAAGAACCATATCGTCGAAAAAGCGCTACAAAAATAGGAAGGAATTTCGTGATTGAATTTCTCATTTTAGTATTCATTTTCGTAGTTGGATTTTTTATTATACAATTGCTCATTTACCGATTTGCAAAGAAAAACATTCAAAAATATACAAAAATGAAATGGGTTCATATGTGGCTACATATGCATATGGAAAAAGGTCCGAGATTAGATTTTTTTGATTTTGTATTTATAGTGATCGTATGTATTATATGGAAAGTATGGATATTTTCTTTTATATAATAAATATGCTAATGTCTGTTAGAATGAAGGAGAACCTGTCACTGTTGACAGGTTTTTTTCTTAGAGGAATATTTTGATAAAGCATAGTTCATATTATGCTAGTAATATAGAGACGAAGAATTTTTATCCTAATTGGTGCGGGCTGGACAACCCCAATCTGATTAAAGTTTCACTTTATTTTTAAGAGGAAATTAAGGATACATGTGTATAATATAAACAGATAGGGAGACTAACTACACACAAATATGGTATTTTGTATAGGACAATATGTTTGCTAATGCGAGGCAAGGGGTAAAGGAAAGAGGGAATAAATTGCGTTTTAATGTTTTAACACAACAACGAAGAAGAGATGAATTTCATTTTAGTTTTTCGGCCCAACAACCGAAAAAAAACCTATTAACTTCAATCATTCTTAGTGGAATGTGGGCAATTTGTTTAGAAACATTGTTTTTTGTAATACTAAAATCTTTCGAATTCGAGAAAACTAAAGAATTTTTTAATGAGAAAATGCAAATCAGTATGCTAATTATTGTTTTGTGGGGCGTACTACTATACGCCATTCATTTAAATAAAAGTGTTAGTTATAAGTTTAGACCGGTTATTCGAGGGTATATTTTCTTGTTTTTAATAGCCCACACAGTGAATTGGATGTACATCATGATGCAGGAGAATATGAACCTTTTATTAGTTAATAACTGGGTTTATGAGCGATACGGACAGTATATGTTAAGCTTATTATTTATTTATATGATATATGTCTTTGTGTACAGTTTGCTCGGACGAATATTTTTGAGTGTCACGATAACAAGTTTGGTGCTAATTATTTTTGGGATTGTGAACCATTTTAAAATCATTTTTAGAGGAGATCCATTCTATCCGTCTGATTTCACACAGATTACTCAAATGCAGTCTGTTATACCAATGGTTATGGAATATTTCAGTTGGTGGAATATATTCCTAGTAATAGTTGGTATTGTTTTGCTTGTATATTTAGTTATTTATATAAGGAAGCATATTCCAGTTATAAAACCTCATATTATTACGAGAATTATTTTAATATGTGGCTCTACGTTTATGGTGTATGCATATAGTAATTATCCTAATACATTTATGAGTAATGTATTGCAAAAATATGGGGTAACCTTCGTGGCTTGGAATCAAAATGTAAACTATGGTGATAATGGTTTTGTTTTAGGATTTGTCAGTAACTTAGACACAACTGTCATTGAGAAGCCAGAAGAATATTCAAAAGAAACTATGATACAAATTTCAAATAATATAAAGAAACAATATGAAAGCAATGTAGGGAAAAAAGAGAAGATAGAGAAACCAAATATTATATTTTTCATGAGTGAGGCTTTTTGGGATCCAACAAAGCTAGTGAATCTTTCATTTAGCGAAGATCCATTGGCGAATTTACATCACTATATTGAGAATTTTCCGGGTGGACAAACAATAGCTCCTGTATTCGGGGGAAGCACAGCGAATACAGAATTTGAAGCGTTAACGAGCTATTCAATGAGCTTTTTAAAGCCGGGTTCTGTACCATATCAACAAGCAGTGGCGGGGCAGAAAGAAATTCCATCTATCGCAAGTGAGTTGAAAAACCATGGATATTATACGAATGCAATTCATGCTTATGGAAGATCGTTTTATAAGCGGGATGATGTATATAATGTTTTTGGATTTGATAATTTCAATGCAGAAGATACAATGAAAAACGTAGAGGTAGATGGAGATTATATTAGCGATATATCTATTAGTAAAGAAATAATAGAGGAATTGAATAAGAGAAAGCAACCTACGTTTATTCATGCAGTTACGATGCAAAATCATTTTCCATTCAATCCAGGAAGGTTTGAAGAAAAGCAAATAGAAATTAGCGGATTAACAGATGAGGGATCGAAAGCAGAATTAGAAACATATACTGAGGGTGTACGGCGTTCTGATGAGGCTCTTAAATATTTAATAGAACAAATTCAAGAGCTAGAAAGACCTACTATATTGGTTTTCTTTGGGGATCACTTACCGGTATTAGGGACAAATAAAGCTATCTATAAAGAAGCTGGATATATTGAGAATGAAGAAACTATAAATGAAAGATTAGCAATGGCAGAAACGCCATTATTAATGTATGCAAATTTTGATATACCAAATGACAATTTAGGTTTAGTAAGTCCAATTTATTTTTCAAATCTTGTTTTTGATTACGCAGGATTAAATAAATCACCATTTTATCAATTTTTATCGGAGTTACATGAAGAAATACCAGTGCTTAGAGATGAATTAAAAGTTGATAAAAATGGCGAAGAGATTAAAGACTTAACAAAGAAACAAAAAGAAATGTTAGAGCAATATAAAATGATTCAATATGATTTACTCGCTGGAAAGCAGTATAGTAAAGATATACTCTTTAAATAGGGGAAACAAAAAAGGACTTGTATAGGATACAAGTCCTTTTTTCATAGTATTTAACGGGGTAACCAGACAAGCTGGGTTTAGGGAGTATTACTTGTACATTTAGTATAAACAAAAATGTAATCGTTTTATTGATTGATTTGTGAGAAATGTGTGAATTTTATTTTGTGAAAACTTCATTCACTTCAACAAATAACCTATAGGGCATATACTTTCACTTTCTTTGAAAAATAAATTATATTAACGGAAAAATAAGTTGTAATGATATTCGATGGGATAAATTAAAAAAAGAGATGGGAAGATAACAGAATGTATCATTCGTATCGTAGTTATTCTTACTTACGAATGGGCCGGTTTAATTGGGTAAACAAAAAAGATAGTTAATAAAAAAGAATTTGCTGTAAGGAAACTATGAATTTAAAAATTTTATAAGTTCTGCATTTAATTCATCTGCTTGGTCGATTGGAGAGCCGTGACCACTATTTGTAAGAGCATGTAGTTGAGCGTTTTTAATCCGTTTTTGCGTGAGTTCAGCGCTCTTGTATGGAATCAGTTGGTCGTGAACGCCGTGGAATATTTTTGTTGGAACGTTAATTTTACTTAAGTCTTTCGTTACGTCTTCGTTTGCAGCTGCTTGCAAAATTTTGATGAGAGCATAGGAAGCGGATTGCATACCGAGATAAGAAAACCATTCAAGGGTTGCAGCTCCTAAGTTTCTATTGAAAAATGATAAAGATACATCACTTAAAAATTTTGGTAAATTTACATACATTTGATGAATGAGGGTATCTGCTTGTTCTTTTGGTACACCGTAAGGGGACTCTTGATTTTTCACGAAAGAAGGAGAGACGGCATCAATTAATGCGAGCTTAGAAATACGACTCCCATTGTAGCGAGACATATAGCGAATAGAAAGAGCACCGCCGACTGAAAAACCGACTAACGTAGCATTTTCTACTTGGAGTGCTTCCAGAACAATTGCAATATCATCAGCTAATCGGTCATACGTGTAACCAGTCCATGGCTTATCAGATTGCCCATTTCCGCGTATATCCATGGCGATGCAGCGAAAGCCGTGCTCCGGTAAAACATTGAGTTGATATTGATACATTTGATGATTTAAAGGCCAGCCATGGACGAAAAAAACAGTTTTACTACCGGGACCGGGATTAACGTCTTGCACAAAAATATGAACATCTTTCTCGACCGTAACAAACATGAAGTATCCCCCTTATGTGTGTTAGTATGCTCTATCCCAAATTAACGAATGAACGCCGAGCTTTGGCTTCCAGTGGAATTTTATGAATCGCGACTTTCCATTTTTATTAACGAAACGAAATGTATGAACGTCAAATCCTTGCATCATTCGAAAACTTCTTGGAATTGTACGGTCGGACATAATCCACATCATCATTGCAGCTGATTCTTGATTATTGGCGATGAAGTCCCAAAAAGTATCATGTGCTGTTTGGCCCTGTGGAATTTCATTATGTGGCTCTGGTTTAAGGGCGTGAATAAGATCAGGAAATTTAATACCATCTTGAATGAAGAAAATTGGTATGTTATTTCCTACTAAGTCGAAATTTCCTTCTTCTGTATAAAATTTAACAGCGAATCCTCTAACATCTCGATTCGTTTCATTGGCTCCTTTTGATCCCGCTACTTCAGAAAAACGAACGAAAAGTGGTGTTGTTTTTGAAGGGTTTTGTAGAAAGTGTGCCATTGTTAGCTCTTCTAAAGATTCATATAACTCAAAAATGCCATGTGCTCCGTATCCTCGTGCATGAACGACTCTTTCAGGAATTCGTTCACGATCAAAATGAGAAAGCTTTTCTCGCATAAGAAAATCTTCCAGAAGGGTAGGGCCACGATCACTGGCAGTTAAAGAGTTTTCATCATTTGAAATTTTAACACCTGTATTTGTTGTCATCTCCTTTCCTTCATTTTCGCGTGTAAAGGATTGGAGCTGTTCTGTCTTTTTATTTTTTTTGCCGTCCATATAAAACACCTCCCATAATATACGTATTATTGATTGTAGTTTTTATGCTTGCATATAGTCTGAAGATATTACACTGTTGGTATGATTTTCCTCAAATGTTCGATTTATCTTTGTTTGTCTATGAAAATCATTTATTATAATAAATGGTATTCTTCGAGATATTATTTTGAAGGGGTGTTAAAGTGAAAGAAAGTTTTCTATCATATAAAGAAGAAGAAAGGAATGCAAAAATTTTCTTATGGGTGCTATTTGTTACTGTTACTGCATATCAAATTTTCTATGCAATCGTATTAGAAAATAAATCACTAACGGATAAGGGACATAACATACTATGGCAAGTTATTTGTGGAACAGCAATACTCGGCGTGAATATATATTTAATAAAAAAAGAGAAAGCAAACCTTGTTAAATATACATGTTTATTTGCATACATAGGGATAGAAATGGCTAATATACTTTCGTATATTCTTTATAATAAGGCGGCATTTGATGGGGTAAATATAATAGAAATTATTCTCATTTTCTTTGTACCTATATTTTTAAATAAAAAGTATTTTGTGTTTTTACTTGCTACGATTATAGGGAAATATGTGATTTATTTATTTGTATTAGAGGAAGTAAAAGCGTTTATGTTTCTTATTATGTACACACTTTTATTAATAGCTGCATACATCATTTTAAATCGATTTTTACAATATCTTTCAGCTGTAAAGGAAAGTATTATGATTGCTAGTGAATCACAAAAATTAGCAGTGATCGGAAAAATGGCAGCGACAGTCGGGCATGAAATTAAAAATCCACTTGCTTCGTTAAAAGGATTTACGCAATTACAGCGAGAGAAGCATGAAGATGATCCTATTTATAAACGAATGATTTTTGAAATAGAAAATATGAATAATATGATAAGCGAGTTAATGGAAGTTGCTACATGTAAACCTTCTATTTATGAGAAACATGATGTAGGAGAAATTGTATTACAAGCAGTAAAAACTCTTCGCGAAAAAATGAATGAATCAAATGTTCAACTTATTTCTAATGTGGAAGAAAAAACAGTGGAAGTTGAATGTGATGAACGAAAAATAAGAGGAGTTTTTTTATATGTCATAAATAATGCTCTGGAGGCAATGGAGCAAGGTGGCATTTTAGATTTGCGATTAGAAAATAAAGGGAAAGATTATGTGATGATAAGTATAATCGATAGTGGTTACGGTATTAAGAAGGAAAATTTAGCCCGTGTGACAGAGGCTTTTTATACAACGAAACAAGATAAAATTGGTCTAGGACTTACGGTAGCGGATCGAATTGTTGCCGAGCATCTTGGTGAATTATGCATTGTAAGTGAAAGAGATATTGGAACAAGAATAGACATCATTCTTCCAATGAAGTTTGGAAATTATGAAATCCAAGTGGAAGAAAAGCTAGGAGTTACCATATGAATAAAGGCTATATATTTAAAAATGAAGAAATAAAGGCACTCAAAGTATTTTTAAGCTTATTTTTTATTATATTTTTTGTATATGATCTTGCCTATGAATTTATCGTACCTTTAATAGGGGGAGAACAAGAAGGAGTAGGAAAATTCGAAGATGGTTTAGGTTTATGGCTCTATTTTTGGATGGTGATATTGTTTTGCATCGGCATATATTTTATGAAATGGAAGAATCCATTTGCGGTAAAGTATATCATTTTAATTGGCTATAATGTATTAGATTTTATCCATAATATTATGATTTATTCTGGTAGTGATGCTGAGTTTGATGGTGGAAATATAGTAGAAGGATTTTTCATTTTATTTGCACCAATCTTCGTGAGTAAAAAATATTTTTGGTTAGTTATAGGGATAATTGTTGGAAGGTACGCTCTTATTGGAATCATTATTCAATCTTCTCTCGTTTTAATCCCAATGGCATTATGTAGCGTATTCTCCATTATATGTTGGATTATATTTTTGAGATTCCAGTCTTACATTCGTACGATTGAGATGATGGATAAAGAAATAAAACAAACAGAAAAACTAGCAACTGTTGGAAAAATGGCAACAGTTATTGGCTATAAGATTAGAAGACCTTTAGCAACTTTAAAAAAACTTGTGAATAAACAAGCGAACAAGCATCCCGAGGATAAGATTTATAGCGATATTATGAAGCAAGAGGTAGAACGAATTCATACAATTACTACAGAACTTAGTGGGTTTGAGAAATCTAAATCGATAGAATCAGAAACTCATAACATACAAGAAATTATCGCTTATGTTATTCGGGTTATGGGTAAACCTGCTTTAGAACAAGGGGTGCACATACAAGGTATTTACAGTAAAGACATACCGTCAATTACATGCGACGAAAAACGATTAAAACAAGTATTTTTTAATTTAATCAAAAATGGGATTGAAGCAATGTCAGTTGGTGGAACGATTACGATTAAAGTTACCGTAGAAGATGGAATCGTCGTTCAGGTGAAAGATGAGGGGTGCGGCATTCCAAAAGATAAAATTCCAAAGTTAAATGAAGCTTTTTACACAACGAAAGAAACGGGCACAGGTTTAGGGTTAGTAGTTACAGAAAAAATTATTAAAGACCACAACGGTAAAATGAGCTTTGAAAGTGAAGTTGGAGTTGGAACGACGGTAAAGGTAATGTTGCCGATGTAATGATAAAATATTCGAAAAAGGGAGATTACTTACTTGAGAGCGATCTCCTTTTTTATTCTGTAAAAAATCAATTGGTGTGTGTACCCATCTTCACTAATTAAAGCGTCCTTTTATAACCACCATTTCTCCTGCGGAATTAAAGTAATATCCAAACGAAAGTTCTCTTTAAACCAATCATATATCAATGTCTCTTTCACTAAATATTCAGAGGCAGAGTGCGACACACCGATGAGTGACATATTCGTTGTTTTTACGTAATCCATAATGAGCGAGTATTTATGTCTACCGTAATCATTGTCGATATGGCAATGGATTTCTCCTGCAATATATGCTTCAGCACCTTTTTCTTCTGCTTCGTTCATTAAAGATACGATATCGCCACATCCAGCGATAATTGCAATTTTTTTAATGGAATCGTGTTGTTTACCTTCGAAGTCTGTGTAAGGAATGTGGAAGAGTTTTTTTAGACGTTTTTGGAGTGCTTCTGTTGATGTTTCATCAATTTCACAAATGAGACCGACTGGCTCGCTTTCTGGACCACCGTAAGCAAATCCATCAATTACACTGGCTTGGAGTGCTTTTGCGATTGAAATGCTTGTTCCATACGTTTGATGAAAATCCATTGGTCCGTGACATGTATATATAGAAAGTTGTTTTTCTTTTATCGCCTGCAAATATTTTTCTGGAATGGGAATAAAACCACGGCCTGATTTTCCAAGCGGATCACCGCACTCCATTACAAGTGGATGATGCATAAAGAGTAAATCACCAGGTGTCGATTGTGAAATGAAGGCTTCAAGAACGTCATCTGTAGGGAATACAGCTAAAAATACTTTGTTTACATTTTCAGCCCCTCGTATCATAAGACCGTTAAATAGCTCCACAAAAATAAGACCGTTAAATAGCTCCACAAAAGTTGCTTCAAAAAATTGTTGCCATGGGAATTGGATAGAATCATATACAGCAGGGATAAAGCGACTAAAGGCAATGTCTTTTCCGTATTTTTCGATTTGGAATATATGATTGAGTGATTGTTCTATTTCTTTTAAAGCTGGCATGTTGTGTTATCCTCCTTAAACTAATTCTTACTCTATTAGTTATTTTTGTTTTTCATGGCAAAATAAGAAGCGGATAGGAAACAAATAAAACCTAGAATCCAACCAATAGAAGGAGAATAGGGAAGTATATGTTGTAATATCATTCCGCTAGAAATAAAAAAGCTACCTAATAGGCCTAATAAAATAGGATATCGCTTTAGTTGAGACATCAGTGATAGAACCTCCTTTATCACATACATTGTATATTAGTCTTAATTTTCTGTATACAAAGTTTTAGAAAAAAAGTGGTACAATATATGAATGATACGAGAAGAGGGGATGAACATTAACAGATGTACGTTACTGTAACAGAAGCAGCATATAAAAAAATTATGGATACGATTCCAAATGAAGCGAAATATATAAAATTATTTTACGATAATGAAGGTTGCGGTTGTGTTATGAGCGGAATCATTGATTTAGTAGCTGTAGCTGAAAAAGATGAGCGTGATGTAGATATTGAATCAAGTACACTTAGCTTTATCGCCGATCGTACAAAGCTTGTATTTATGGATGATAAGTTAACGGTTGATTGGCATGAAGGTGGAGGAACTCTTCAGTTGAAAAGCCCGAGCCAGTTTTATAATCCAAATATGAAGTTACATGTTCGAGTATAATAAAGAAAAGACGGTTCCAATATGTTTTTGGAATCGTCTTTTTTATTGCATAAGGTGTTATTATTGCCGTTTTTTGTTGATAAGTAGATATACTTAAAAAATCGCCGATATAATTTCATGTGTCAAAGTAAAGCTCTTGATACAATAAAAAGATTTTTTCACATAATGAAATGTACATATGATTGAATTTTCTGTATAATTTTCTTTGCGGAGGGGATACGCATGAGAAGATGGGGAATTGAGTTATTAATTTTAAGTGTCGTTATGATTTGGGGTATTAACTATACCATTGCAAAATATGGGCTTGTAGAATTTACAGCAATTGAGTTTACTGCTATTCGGATGATGGCGGCGGCACCGTTACTGTTATTGCTTACATTCTTTATTGAAAAGTCGCTTTATGTGGAGCGAAAAGATATACCAAGATTAATCGTTGTTAGTTTTGTAGGTATTGTACTATATCAAACGTTATTTATGGAAACTGTTAAATATACATCCGCTACAAATGCCTCTTTACTCATTTCTATTTCACCTATTTTTACAACTTTATTTGCGGTTTTTTTGAAACAAGAAAAGTTTTCTTCTCGGAAGTTAATTGGTTCTATGATTGCCTTTGTGGGTGCAGCATTAGTTTTAGTAGCGGGGCATTCACTAGCTAGTTCTTTTTACGGGAATGGAATTGGAATGATTACATCAATATGCTGGGGGTTTTATCCTGTTTTAGCAGGGCCATTAATTAAAAAATATTCAGCACTACGTGTTACTGCATGGTCGGCATTAGTTGGAGCAATTCCGCTTTTATTATTAAGTGGTCCACATGTATTTGTCATGCCGTTTCACATTACAAAAGGGATGACACTATTTGCTTTACTATATTCTATTTTCTTTGTAACAGTATTTGGTTTAGTAATGTGGTATATCGGTGTTCAAAAAATTGGGGCATCCCATACGATGGTATATATGTATATTACACCGATTGTAGCAGTTTTATTTGCAGCTATATGGGCAAATGAATCTATTTCATTACAACAAATGATCGGTGGGATAATCATTTTCTTTGGTCTATGGTTTGTAAAATTGGAGAAAGTAAAAGTTCATACTACCGTACAGGAACCTATATCAAAATAGGAAAACAGATCACTTATGATCTGCTTTCCTATTTTTTTATTTTTGGTAAGAAGACGAGAAATAAGATAGCAGTAATAAGTGGAATTAAGTTTAAAAATGGAATACGGAAGAGTGTGATAAGAATAATACCTGGAAGGAGAACACCGAGGACAGCGTAGAAAATACTATGATTTTTCGTGTACCAATATAGCGAAAGTCCAATAAGTGCAGGGACAATGAGGTGAATGAGAGCCATTAAAAAATAAATCATTAGACGCCCCCTTTATTTGTGTATTTATTACATCATATCCGTATGTTCATAGATTGATATCACTTTTTTCATAAATGGACGAAAAATGTTTGGAAAAACGTCACAAATTATAAGAATATGATGTTCGAAATCTTGTATAATATTATTTTCTGAAAACATTTAAACAACATAAACATTGGGTTTATGTTGTTTTTAATTTGAGTGAAGAGAATTTTAAGTAGTATGAACTCGAAAGAAATGAGTTATACAGCTTTTGTTGGATAGATTAAAACTACTGAAGAGGGGTACAGCATGATTAGTATGTCATTAAGATCGTTTAAAATTCAATCGTATTATTTACTAGGTATTCTGCTATTAGGATGGATGTTAACGCCGTTTTCAGCGCATTTTCTAGGTGCAGGAATTGGACTTATCGTAAGTATGTATTGTGTTTGGCTTTTAGGGAGACGAATTGAGAAGCTTGGAGATAGCATTGTAAAGAAAACGAAAGCACCGACGCTCGGTATGTTTAACCGTTTTGCCGCTGCTATTTTGGGTGCTATTATTATGTACGAAATTGAGCACCATATGGTGATGTGGGCTTTTGCAGTAGGGATTATGGGCGGTTATTTCTTAATTGTTGTTAATTTAGGCTACTATAGCATGAAAGATGAGAAAGAATTAACGAAGAGATAAAAAGATAAAAAGATAAAAAGATAAAAAGATAAAAGCTGCTTTTTAGATGGGATAGAGGATCCAGCGGTGGCTAGAAGCGGTTAGAGCCTTTTTTAGTTCCAGGCAGTGTGAGACCAGAAGGATGCAGTAAGTAGGAAAAAAGTTTGTGTGTTTGAATCTGTGATTTATATGTGTGAAAATTTAAGTATATGAATTGTAGATTGTGGTCGGGAATTTTTTAGATGGAATAGAGAATCCGGCGATGGTTAGAAGCGATTAGAGCCTTTTTTAGCTCCGTACTTGTATAAAAAATAGATAGAAAGAAGCTTACGTAAAAACGTAAGCTTCTTTTTTATGTAAGTGTGTGTAACCGTTAAGCCGCATTGGGTTTTGTCGGTGAGTACGCGAAACTTTTCGGTTACACGACACTTATTCATATGAGTAAAGGGTTATTCCAACAGAAAGTTTTAACTTAAGCGATTGGACCGCCTAAGTTAATAATAGCTTCAGAAACGCTGTCGAACTTTTTGAAGTTCTCTTTGAATTCGTTTGCAAGTTCAATTGCTTTTGTTTTGTAAGCAGCTTTATCAGCCCAAGTTTGTTCAGGCATTAATACTTCGTCAGGTACACCTGGTACGTGAAGAGGTACTTCAAGACCGAAGATGTCATGTTTAGCAGTTTCAGCTTTTGCAAGTTCACCGCTTAGTGCTGCTTGAATCATTGCGCGAGTGTAACCTAAGTTCATACGCTTACCAACACCGTATTCGCCACCAGTCCAGCCAGTGTTTACTAAGAATACTTTCGCATCGTGTTTCTCAATTTTTTCACCAAGCATTTCAGCATAGCGAGATGCATCAAGTGGTAAGAATGGTGAACCGAAGCAAGTTGAGAATGTAGCTTGCGGAGATGTAACGCCGCGCTCTGTTCCTGCTAGTTTACTAGTGTAACCACTTAAGAAATGGTACATAGCTTGTTCTTTTGATAACTTACTGATTGGAGGCAATACGCCAGATGCATCAGCAGTTAAGAAAATGATTGTATTTGGATGTCCTGCAACACTTGGCAGCACGATATTGTCAATCGCATGCATAGGGTAGGCAGCACGTGTATTTTCTGTTAAAGTAGTATCGTTATAGTCAGCGATGCGTGTTTGATCATTAATGACAACGTTTTCTAAAACAGATCCAAATTTGATTGCATCAAAGATTTGTGGTTCTTTCTCATGAGAAAGGTTTACACATTTCGCATAGCAACCGCCTTCAATATTGAATACACCGTTATCAGACCAACCATGCTCATCATCACCGATTAATTTACGGTTTGGATCAGCAGATAAAGTTGTTTTACCTGTTCCAGATAAACCGAAGAATAGTGCTACGTCACCTTCTTCACCTACGTTTGCAGAGCAATGCATAGAAAGAATATCTTGTTCAGGTAGTAAGAAGTTCATAATAGAGAAGATTGATTTTTTCATTTCTCCAGCGTATTCTGTACCACCAATTAGTACGATACGTTTTTCGAATGAAACCATGATGAATGCTTCAGAGTTTGTACCGTCAATTACTGGATCTGCTTTAAAGTTCGGTGCAGAAACAATTGTAAACTCTGATTCATGAGTTGTTAATTCTTCTTCAGTTGGACGAATAAATAATTGATGTACAAATAGATTGTGCCATGCATATTCGTTAATAACTTGAATTGGTAGGCGATAGTTGCGATCAGCGCCTGCAAATCCTTTGAAGACGAATAACTCTTCTTTTTCTTTTAAGTATTCTAAAACTTTAGTATATAATTTATTAAAATGTTCTTCAGAAATCGGTTGGTTCACAGCTCCCCAAGCAATTTTGTCAGCAACCGATGCTTCTTTCACAATAAATTTATCTTTAGGAGAACGTCCTGTGTATTTTCCTGTTGAAGCAGAAACTGCACCAGTAGAAGTTAATTTCCCTTCATTTCGCATTAATACTTTTTCCACTAATTGCGGAACACTTAGTTGAATCTGTGCATTGCTTCCGTTCAATAATTCATGTAAACCGATTTGGACATTCACAGTACTCATATTTATATACCATCCTTTTCATTTAATGAAATATTTCTCGTAATCCCCATCAAGAGTATAACACAATTATATAAATAATGTATACTATTTATTTATTTTTGTTTGTGTGAATGTATTATTTCCTTATTAATATTTCATTCCAGGCGTATTGAGAAAAACTTTCAGGAAAATGTGAATATTAATTGACAAATGAATATCATTTCTTTAGTATAGGTTGGGACGGATACTCTCTTATCCCGAGCTGGCGGAGGGACAGGCCCGATGAAGCCCAGCAACCTCACTTGTAGTGGTAAATACATGTGAATAGGTGCTAAAACCTGTGCGAGGCTAATGGTCTCGAACGATAAGAGCAAAGGGCAAAAAGCAGTATGCAAGTAGCAAATTAAACCTTTCCTCTATGTTAAGTAGGAAAGGTTTTTCTGTATGCTTGTGTGGGAGAATAAATGTATGTCGCAGTTTGTGGCAAATTAAGGATGAGTTCCGTACAATATATACAATTACTGTAGGGAGGTTTACCACATGACAAAAAAACGTCATCTGTTCACATCTGAGTCTGTAACTGAAGGACATCCAGATAAAATTTGTGACCAAATTTCTGATTCAATTTTAGATGCGATCTTATCAAAAGACGCAAATGCACGTGTAGCTTGTGAAACAACTGTAACAACTGGTTTAGTATTGGTAGCGGGGGAAATTACGACTTCTACTTACGTAGACATTCCAAAAATCGTTCGTGAAACAATTCAAGGCATTGGTTACACACGCGCAAAATACGGATTCGATGCAGAAACTTGTGCAGTTTTAACATCTATCGATGAGCAATCTGCTGACATCGCTATGGGTGTTGACCAAGCGCTAGAAGCACGCGAAGGTCAAATGACTGACGCTGAGATTGAGGCAATTGGTGCAGGAGACCAAGGTTTAATGTTTGGTTTTGCATGTAATGAAACACAAGAATTAATGCCACTTCCAATCTCGCTTGCTCACAAATTAGCTCGCCGTTTAACTGAAGTACGTAAAGATGACACATTATCATACTTACGTCCGGATGGAAAAACGCAAGTTACAATTGAGTATGATGAAAATGGTAAACCTGTACGTGTAGATACAATTGTAATTTCTACACAGCATCATCCAGATGTTACATGGGAAGAAATCGATCGCGATTTAAAAGAGCATGTAATTAAAGCTGTAGTTCCAGCAGAATTAATGGATGGAGAAACGAAATTCTTCATTAACCCAACTGGCCGCTTCGTAATTGGTGGACCACAAGGTGATGCTGGTTTAACAGGACGTAAAATCATCGTTGATACTTACGGTGGATACGCTCGCCACGGTGGCGGTGCATTCTCTGGTAAAGATGCAACGAAAGTTGACCGTTCTGCAGCATATGCAGCTCGTTATGTTGCGAAAAATATCGTAGCAGCTGGACTTGCTGACAAAGCAGAAGTACAACTTGCATACGCAATTGGCGTAGCACAACCAGTATCAATTTCAGTTGATACATTTGGCACTGGTAAAGTATCTGAAGACGTACTAGTAGAACTAGTTCGTAACAACTTCGATCTTCGCCCAGCTGGTATTATTAAAATGCTAGACTTACGTCGCCCAATTTACAAACAAACAGCAGCTTACGGTCATTTTGGACGTACTGATGTAGATCTTTCATGGGAACGTACAGACAAAGCAGCTACTTTAAAAGAGCAAGCTGGTCTATAATATATGAAAAAAAGCTTTGCGCAGTGAGCGCAAAGCTTTTTTTATTTCGTTTTACTTACAATTTGAATGCATGATTTACAATACACTTCTCCGTCTAGCTCAATATATTTTTTTCATATTAGTCATACCACTTGCTGGAAATGGCATATGAATCCATGATTTTTCATATGTTTGTATTTCTTTTTCACATGATTTACAAATGGTCCGTTTCTTATGTAACATATGCAATCAACCTTTCATTTGACGTGCTTTACCCGCGCAAAAGGCACTGCTTAGTAAAAATAGCGTTGCGAATATAATACTTACTAATGTGGCGTATGGAATTGCTCCTTTTAGAGAAAAACCGACAGTGATGGAAGCAACGAATAAGAGGATGAATGTTGTTGTTAATTTTTTGTATAGTTCCATAATAGGTAGACCTCCGATTTATTTGGTAGTGCAATTTTAAAAACTGAATTCTACTACGTAGAAAATATAAGAAAAGTTAAAGGTTAGCTAATGATGTGAAGTCTAGGGGGATAAGAAAGAATGTTTTTATTTTCCTTTTTGTGGATTACTATACTTATATTGTATCATGATGCATCATCGGCTTCATACATAATTGTGTAAAGATATGTATGATAAAATGAAGAAAAGTCTTTAAGAAAGGAAGAGGAAAAATGAGTGTCAATGAACATAAAAAACAAGCGCCAAAAGAAATGCGTTGCAAGATTGTAACAATTTCCGATACACGTACGGAAGAGACAGATAAGAGCGGACAACTATTACATGAATTGTTAAAAGAAGCAGGCCATACAGTGACTTCTTATGAAATTGTAAAAGATGATCAAGAAAGTATTCAGCAAGCAGTGTTAGCTGGTTATCATAAGGAAGATGTTGATGTTGTATTAACAAATGGTGGTACAGGTATTACGAAACGTGATGTCACAATTGAAGCTGTATCAGCTTTATTAGATAAAGAAATTGTCGGATTTGGTGAGTTGTTCCGCATGATTAGTTATTTAGAAGATATCGGAAGTAGTGCAATGTTAAGTAGAGCGATTGGTGGCACAATTGGGCGAAAAGTTGTCTTTTCAATGCCAGGATCTAGCGGAGCAGTTCGCCTTGCGATGAATAAGTTGATTTTACCGGAGTTAGGTCATATTACATTCGAGCTGCATCGCCAATGAGTAAATGGGCTGGAATTGTATTAGCGGGCGGTATGTCGAGTAGGTTTGGTGAGCCGAAAGCGTTAGCGAGCTGGCAAGGGAGTACGTTTATTGAGCATATTTTGAAAGTGATGACAAGGACGCTCCAAGAGGTTGTAGTCATTAGTCATTCTGATATAAAAGAGCGAGTAGAGCAATTCGTACAAGTTCCTGTTATAGAAGATATTCCGCACTATAAAGGAAACGGTCCACTTGCTGGAATTGTATCAGGAATGGAATATATAGAAGCAGATTGGTACGCTATTATGCCTTGCGATGCGCCAAATGTTTCGCATGAGTGGTTTACTATTTTATTAGAGCAAACGAACAATGAATATGATGCGGTTGTACCTATTATTAATGGAAGAAAACAACCGTTACTTGCAGCGTATCATAACCGTGTGAAAGAAAAGATTTATACTTTACTTCAAGAAGAAAAAAGAAGTATGGGGCAGCTTTTATTACAATGTAATGTGAAATATGTTGCCGGAGAAGATATACAAGCAAATGCAGAATGGTTTATAAATGTAAATACGAAAGATGAATATGCGCAAGCTCAAAAAAACCTTTCAAATGAATGAAAGGTTTTTTGATATACAGAATTGGGAAACAATTGCTGTATAAAGGTATGTGAGTAAGCTGATTTTAAGGGGAAT
Source organism: Bacillus cereus group sp. BceL062 (assembly GCF_051780025.1). Taxonomy (NCBI): domain Bacteria; kingdom Bacillati; phylum Bacillota; class Bacilli; order Caryophanales; family Bacillaceae; genus Bacillus; species Bacillus cereus group sp. BceL062. The sequence continues at coordinate 111,763 of NZ_JBPWGY010000015.1, forward strand.
TCTTAAAATCACTATACAGTAAAAATACTGTATAACCATATATTAATTTTTATGGGTTTTTATTACAAGTCTGTTTAGTTATGTTTATTTTTGTTATAATGAATATAGAAATAAAGTGATATTTAACCTTATGTATCATTTATTAAACTAAAATTTGTGTTCGTGTAATAAACTCCCTTCATTTTTTTGAAGGGAGTTTTTGTGTTTAAGCGAGTAATTCTGATGTGGTGTGCTGAAGGACTTCTTCATATTGATTAAGTAAGCCACGAAAAATCTCATCCCAGCTTTTGGATTTCGCATAAGACGAAGCTGCTATTCCCATCTGTATAAGTTTTTCTTCATTTTGTAATAAAGAATAAATGGATGATAGAAATGCATCCGCATCTTTTGGTGGACAAAGAACTCCCGTTTTTCCATCTGTAATAATATTTTTAACTCCGCCACTATTTGCACCAATGACAGGGGTACCACATGCAAGTGATTCGAGTACGACATTTCCAAACGTTTCAGTAGCTGATGGAAATACCATTATGTTAGAACAAGCATATGCTTCAGCTAAATCTTCACCTTGTAAATAGCCAGTAAAAGTGACATTTGTTTTCGAGACAGATTCACATAAGTTTGCTGCTAGAGGACCATCTCCGGCGATGAGCCAATGAATGTCGTTGCGAGTATGCGCGGATTTAACGATAAGGTCTTGCAACGTATCAATATCTTTTTCAGGAGCAATCCGTCCAACATAGGAAAGGACATACTTCGCTGTAATATTATATTTTTTTCGGAATAGGTCTGTATTATAAGCTGGATGAAAGAGTGTGCAATCTACACCACGTCCCCAAATAGAGAGGGACTGAAACCCTTTATTTTTTAGTTGATGTAATGTTTCAGAGGAAGGAACAAAATTCTTTTGCATATGACTATGAAACCATTTTAAATAGTTCCAAAGCATATTAGAGAGGAATTCGATTTTGTAATAGCGTAAATAGGCATCGAAATCAGTATGATAAGAACCGACAACTGGAATGTTTAACTTTTTTGCATAATACAATCCACAAAGTCCCATGTTGAAAGGTGTAGCAATGTGAATCATATCAGGTTTAAAGGTAAGAAGTTCCCGTTTAATGCGCGGAGTAGGAAAAGAAAAGCGGCATTCTGGATATAATATTGTTAACGGGATACTTCTCATTTTGTTCACATTTGCTACGAAATTATCTTCAGCGGTATGCTGAGGGGCGAAAACAGAATAGGCGATATTTTCTTTTTGAAAGTAACGTGTTAATCGCTCTAATGTTTTCGCAACCCCATTGATTTGTGGTGTAAAAGTATCGGTAAATATGGCGACTCTCATCATATCACTCCTTTACGTGAAGAGTGGGATGCATTGATAAAAAGAGATGATGCCAGAGCAAGTGCCGAGGCACATACCAACGAATACATCTGACGGATAGTGAAGCCCTAAATAAATGCGAGAAATCCCGACGCATAATGCTAACGGTAATAGAAAAACAAGTAAGCTTGGATTATAGCAAATAAATGGAATGAACACAGAGAAAACAGCCGTTGTATGACCAGACGGGAAAGAGTGGTCTTTTAATGGATGGACTGGATATTTTGCATCCTGAATTGTTAAATAAGGACGTTTTCGTGGATAATATCTTTTTAATATTTGCACAGGAATATGGCTAATTGCTAAAGAAATAGCAGTTGCAATTGCAGCTTGATGCAAAGTCCCTTTTGCGAAAATTAAAAAGAAAAGTGTGAGTGCAATGGAGAAAGTGGCACCACCAATATGAGTAATATTGCTGAAAAAGATATTTAATGTTTTTTGATCAAAGTAGCGATTAATTCCTTTGAAAATGTAACATTCTATTTTATATAATCCACTGACCTTCATGAAAATTATCCTCCCTCATCTACATATATATGGAGATATTTGCTTCTATTTTAATAAGATTTTGTTGAGGGAATAATAATGTTTTGTAAAGAAAAAGTTAGTTTTTATAAAGTGAAACTTTAATCAGTGGGGATTCTGTTCATCCACCACTGATTATTAGCCTTCACCAATCGGGATGAAAAAAGCTGCCAATCTTATGGCAGCAGGAAAATTATTTTTGTAATGATTTATAGTATTGACCTTTTTCAACGTATTGTGTGCGAATTCGTTCCATGTCTTTACGGTCTTCTTCTGTTAATTCACGAATGACTTTCGCTGGGCGACCGAACGCTAACGTATTTGGTGGAATTTTCTTCCCTTGTGAAACGAGACTCCCAGCCCCGATAAAGGCTCCTTCACCAATTTCAGCACCATCTAATATAATAGATCCCATTCCAATTAAAGCATCTTTTTTAATGTGACAGCTATGTAAAATAACTTGATGTCCAACTGTAACGTCATCTTCTAAAATAAGAGGATACTGAGGGCTTTGATGGAGTGTACATTGATCTTGTACATTTACCCGGTCTCCAATTATAGTCGGTGATACGTCACCTCGGATGACTGTATTAAACCAAATACTTGCTTCTTCACCAATGGAAACATCGCCTGTAATCGTAACATAGTCAGCGATAAAAGCACTACTCGAAATTTTTGGTTTTTTTTCTTTATAAGGATATATCATGTAAAGCCTTCCTTTCCTAGAGACTAGTTTTAGTGTATCAAATTATGAAAAAGAGTGAAATGGAGGAGGTCTGTATGTGGAATTATGAAGCGGAGGAAGCGAAAGCTGTAGTCGTTATTGTACACGGCGCAATGGAATATCACGGACGCTACGAAGCGGTCGCGGAAATGTGGAATCATATTGGCTACCACGTCGTGATGGGAGACCTTCCGTCACATGGAACGACTTCGAGAAATAGAGGACATATTGATTCATTTGATGAATACATAGAAGAAGTTAAATTATGGGTGAAAGAAGCAAGAAAATATCGGGTACCTATTTTTCTATTCGGTCATAGTATGGGCGGTCTTATCGTGATTCGTATGATGCAAGAAACGAAGAGAGAAGATATAGATGGTATCATTTTAAGTTCGCCATGTTTAGGCGTATTAGCTGCACCTGCTGCTCCACTTCGAGCGGCTTCAAAAATATTAAATGTTGTTGCACCAAAATTGCAATTTGCAACGAATCTTACAGTGGAAATGTCGACACGTAATCATGAAGTGAGAGATGCGATGGAGAATGATTCTTTGTTCTTGCGCAAAGTGTCAGTACGTTGGTATAGTGAATTAATTAAGTCTATTGAAATTGCTCATAAAAAAATAGACGAGTTTCCAGACGTTCCACTCTTGCTAATGCAAGCATGTGAGGATAAACTTGTAGATAAAACACGTGTCCGCATGTGGTTTGATAATGTTAAAATAAGTGATAAGGCATATAAAGAATGGCCTAATTGTTATCATGAATTATTAAATGAGTATGAGCGTGATGAAATTTTGAATTATATTCAGGCATTTACTGAAATACGTATCAATAACATAATAGAAACAAATAAGTAAATTATTTGTACAATGAATAGAGGAGATGAAGGAAGAAGTGAACGTACCGAGTAATCCCATAACGCTCATGGCGAAAGTATACCGTGATGTGTTTCCGGTTGTACACCATGAGCTAGCGATGTGGAAAGAGCGTGCCTACCATATTCCGAATGATGAGCTTCATAGTCAGGCAATCGCAAGTATTGAGCATAAAACGTTTCATTGCGAGGGCGGTGGCATTTTAGCGCTATTAGCAAATGAACACCGAGAGGAATGTATTCGTTTTATCGTAGCGTATCAAACGATTAGCGACTATTTAGATAATTTATGTGATCGCAGTACATCACTTGATCCGAACGATTTTGCCGCGCTGCATGAATCCATGTTAATGGCATTATCACCTGAAGTAGAAGGTGGCGGTAATTATTATCGTTATCGTGATGATCAAGATGATGGTGGTTATTTAGATGAACTTGTTGAAACGTGCCAAGATGTTTTAAAGAAAACGAAGCACTATGATAAAATTGCTCCTGTTCTTCATGAACTAGCTTGTTATTATTGTGATTTACAAATTCATAAACACGTGAAGTTAGAAGAAAGAGAACCACGTTTAAAGACATGGTTTGAAGCACATAAAGAAAACTTACCCGAGATGAGCTGGTTTGAATTTTCAGCATGTGCCGGTTCTACGCTTGGAATCTTCTGTCTTGTAGCATATGCATTTCATGATGAATTACATGATGAAGATATTGCGAAAATTAGACAAGGGTACTTCCCTTACGTACAAGGACTTCATATTTTACTTGATTATTTTATCGATCAAGAAGAAGACCGTATAGGCGGAGATTTGAATTTCTGTAGTTATTACGAAAACGAGCAAGCTATATTAGATCGCATGAAACATTTTGTAGAAGAAGCAGAGAACAGCATTGGTGATTTGCCTCATGCGAAGTTTCATCGTCTTATTAGCCGAGGGTTACTTGGTATTTATTTATCAGATCAAAAAGTATCAGCACAAAAGAATATGCACAAAATGGCACGGCGCATTGTAAAATACGGAGGGCTTACTTCACGATTCTTCTATTGGAACGGGAAGTTGTACCGAAAGAAAATGGCGCAGTGATGAAGAAAACCACTCTTGTAGAGTGGTTTTCTTGTTATAATATGGGAAAGAGGTGGTGGAAATGAAGAGAGTGTTTCAAAGGGTATATGACCATATGGAAGTAACATTACTCGTGCTACTTTCCATTTCATTTGTAACTGGAACGTATATGATGATGAATAAAGCCGGCGGTCCTACAACGATGGCTTATGTGGCTCAAGTTATCATTGCATTGATTATTATAGTAGACATTGTCTTTTTAATAAGTGGTAGAAAAAAAGAAAATAGTAAATAAAAAGCATTTGTACACGGGGGTACAAATGCTTTTTATTATGATCGTATTTTTGAAAATACATATATAAGAAGTTCAATTGCGAAAATAACTAAAACAGATAGTCCGAATAAAGGCATGACAGCGCCTAATATAACCATCATGATAAAGAAAACGAATATACTTTTCTTATCTCTCTGCTTTGGAGGTGCTGCTAATTTTCCTTTCGGCTTTCTTGCTAACCACATTTTTACTCCGTAATAAATAAGAAATAATAGAGATAATGTCGTTAGTAAGCATAATATTTTATTTGGCCATCCGAATAAATGTCCTTCGTGAAGCGGGATACCGTAAGTGAACCATTGTGCAAATAAGCCATAATCACGATAGTCCGTTTTTGAAATGAGTTCTCCGCTATATTGATCAAAGTAAGCTGTTATCTCTTCATTTGGTGCAACATGCATACCTGTAATACCAGAACCGCTCGATTTCGAAACAGTGAATACACCTTTTGGATCAGCTGGTAGTGAGATAACATATGGCTTTTTTATTTCAATTCCTTTTTGTAATGTATCAACTGAAATTGCCTTTGGCTCATTCGAATTAGATTCAGGAGGAGCTTCTTTTCTTGTTGCCCACGGCAATTCTTTTACCTTGGATTCAGGCGGTGCCATATACAACTTTGGATATCCGATTGATTCATTCGACGCTGCGATTTTATAAATTTGGTTGCCCATAAACCCTGACCATGGCAAGCCAGATGCGACTAGCAGAACGAGAGGAATTGTAAATATAATACCGATAATAGAATGACGTCGTTTTGCTTTTTCTCGCTTATTGGATGCCGGTGTGTTTTTGAACTGGCGTATACTCATGTACAACCCAGTCACAATTAAGAAGATTGTCCAACATGCCGCAAGTTCTACAATATAGTTAACGACAGTGCCACCAACTAAAAGAGAACTATGTAATTCCCTCATTATATTGGCAAACGTTTCACTTGCGTTTTGATCTCCGACAATTTGATTATTACTATCTAAATACACATATTTTTGTTGCCCAGTATACTCATTTGCGATCGTAAGTCTCGTATTATAATCCCCATTAAACTCACTAATTTTCGCCACACTATAATGTGGATATTTTTTCTCAGTTAAGGAAATAGAATCAGACATCGAAATAGATACTGTTTGGGCGCTCTTCCCAAAATATAAATCTTTATAGATGAAATCTTCAACCTCTTCCCGAAATAAATACCCAATTCCGCTCAGTGACAAAGTAATAAGAAGCGGCGTAATAAAAAGCCCAGCATAAAAATGCCAACGCCAAAAAATGTAATGAAGCGAACGATTTTGTTTCATACTTTCAGTTCCCCTAACCTTCCCTATATGAATAACTACTTATTTAATATAGCGAGATTAAGTGTGGATACTTTGAAAGAATTGTGAAGAAAGTTAAAAGTTTTGGGGATTTTTAGCAAACAAAAAACACATTTTAAAAGGGCTGTTTTCTATGTTTATGAAGATCTCTTAGTATTTGATAGATACATCCTAACAACCGCCTCAGCAAGACATTGAGCAGAATCCACAAAATCCTCACTCGCCACAACATTCAAATCAGTACATGCGATAATAGCAGTATCTATTTCATCTTTTAATTGTAAAACGAGCGCGCTCCATAATTTGCGGGCTTCTTCAACTTCTCCGCTTTTAATACAAGTAATAATTTGATTAATCATCTTTTGCCATTTTTCATTATGGAGGTATTCTATATTACGTTTTGCAATCCCGTCTTGGTAAATTCCAGCTTGAACAGTCGCTTCTGTTGCGAGAAGAGCGACTCTTTTTACAGTTTCAGGAATTGTTCGTAACGTCTCATCGACTATATTCAAAATTGGAATAGAAAGAGAATGCTGTAATTCTTCAAAATAAAGATGCGCTGTATTGCACGGCATAGCAATAAAGTCTACACCAGCACTTTCGAGTTTTTGTGCTCCTTCAATAATCGCTTTTTTCATCGCTTCGTGATCGATAGGACGATCCATGTAAAACGGTGTTGGGCAAGAATAAATCATCATATGAGGAAAGTCCATATCATGTTTTGCTCCGTATATTGTTTGGCACTCTGCTACAACTGTATCGACGAATGGCCCAGTTGATTTTGGCCCCATTCCTGCTAGTATTCCAATCATTTTTTCGTCTCCTTTAACATTGTATATATCCATTATATAGGAGAATAACAAAAAGACGTGCAGTGAGTGCACGTCTTTTTTTGTTATGTTTTGTCGAACAATTGATATATCCAAGAAATCGTTGATATATTGTAAGTTATGATAGATATATCGAAAAAATCGTTGATATATCCCGAGTTATGATAGATATAATTGAAAAATCGTTGATATAATTACCCCGTTAATGCCCCACTGATTAAAGTTTCACTTTATCGCTTCTCAATCGCCACAATAAATGGCGGGTTATTTTGCTGGTTAATGAAGCCGTATCGCAAAACGTGAGCTTGTTTTTGGTCGAGTTCTTCTGCAAATTTAAGTACAGCGTCGCGTTCTACTTGTCCTTCTGGATGTCCGTGGTAAATGACAAGGACGATGATACCTTCAGGTGCCATTACTTCTAATAATTGTTCGATCGCCGAAATCGTTGAGTTCGGCTTTGTAACGATATGTTTGTCTCCGCCTGGAAGGTAACCTAAGTTGAAGATTGCGCCTGTTACTTTTCCTTTTGCATCTTCTGGTAATACGGATACAAGTGTATCGTGACTATCGTGAACTAAAACAGTACGTTCGAAAAGTTTTTTTTCTTTTAGACGGATAGTAGAACTTTCAATTGCTTCTTTTTGAATATCAAATCCAAATACTTTTCCGTTATCTCCAACAATTTCAGCTAGGAAGCAAGCATCATGACCATTTCCGAGTGTTGCATCTACAGCGTAATCGCCTTCTTTAACAGCCGTTTGCAGCAGCGAGCGAGCAAACGGTAATACACGTTCTAATTTCATTTTTGTTTCTCCTCATTTGCATATTTTCCTTGCCAGCTTCCGCGGCGTACAAATTCTGCATCGATGGAATTTAATACTTCCCATTTATTTAAGCTCCACATTGGGCCAATCATTAAATCAGGTGGACCGTCACCTGTGATACGGTGCACAATTACGTCTTCTGGAATCATTTCAAGTTGGTCAACAACGAGACTTACGTAATCTTCAAGAGAAAGAAACTCCAATTGTCCTTTTTCATATTGCTTCACCATTGGCGTTCCTTTTAATAAATGAAGCAAATGAATTTTAATTCCTTGTACGTCAAGCTTCGCTACTTCACGAGCTGTTTCCATCATCATGTCGTAATCTTCAAGTGGAAGACCATTAATAATATGAGAGCAAACTCTAATGCCGTGCTTACGTAATTTATTTACACCTGCAACGTAAGACGGATAATCGTGGGCGCGGTTAATAAGATTGGCAGTACGTTCATGGACAGTTTGTAGTCCAAGCTCAACCCAAAGATAAGTGCGTTTATTTAAGTCCGCTAAATATGCAACGACATCGTCCGGTAAACAATCTGGACGAGTTGCGATAGAAAGACCGACAACGTCTTTTTCTGCTAGAAGCGGTTCAAATTTTTCTTTTAACACTTCAAGTGGAGCATGTGTATTTGTGTACGCCTGGAAATAAGCGATACATTTTCCGTCTTTCCACTTTGCGTGCATTTTTTCTTTCATTTCATGATATTGCGTTATAACATCATCGCGGCGATCGCCAGCGAAGTCACCAGATCCAGCGGCACTGCAAAATGTACAGCCACCATAAGCAACTGTACCGTCACGGTTCGGGCAATCGAAGCCAGCATCTAATGAAACTTTAAAGATTTTTTCACCAAATTCATTTCGTAAATGGTAATTCCATGTATGATAACGTTTATTGTCGTTTGTATATGGAAAAGGGTTTTGAACCTTCATTACTTTCCCTCCTAAGACGAGTCAAAATGAAACAAATAAAATCCATTATAACATACTCATAAGGTTCAGATGGAAGGGACACACTAAAGGGGAATTGAAGCAAGGAGGGACAATTATGGCAGAGCGTCAATCACTTGAATCGTATATTACACAGGCGGAACAAGCGGTGGAATATGCGAAAGAGCAATTAGATCTTGGTATGAGACAAGAGCATTACAATACGATGGAGTATTCAGATGCACAGTTACAATTAGAACAAGCATATAACGATTTACAAACGATGCAACAACATGCGAATGATGAGCAACGTGAGCAGTTAAATAGAGCACGTATGGCAATTCGCCAATTGCAACATCAAATGATTATTACACCGCACTAATAAGGAGTGAATGTAATGGCGAAACGTTCAGATCAAAATAACCCAGAGCAAAAAACACAAAATGGACATAACGCTGAATTTTCGAATGAGCTTGATCCAGTTGTGCAAGTGAAACAGCGCAACAGTAAAAAAGGACAACCTCAAAGATCGAAGCAATCAGAGTAAACCAGGTCGAAATATGACCTGGTTTTATTTTATTATATTACAATAATGTAAGATTCCTGTAAGGTTTGTCGATAGTTGTGAGCAGCTTTCTCCAGTAGAGTAAGGAAGGATTAAATTTTATACAAGGAGTTGCTTTATGGGGGACAATATTACAAACAAACGAATTGATGAGTTAGATTATATTCGTGGTTTCGCACTACTGGGGATTATTTTAGTAAATATTCTTGCACTACTTAATATTAAAATTCCAGACCCTAATACAGTGGATGCAAGTTATCAAAGGTTTCTATACTTATTTGTAGAAGGTCGTTTCTTCTCAATCTTCTCATTCTTATTTGGAGTAGGATTCTATATCTTTATAACGAGAGCAATTGCGAAAGGGAAGAATGGATATGTTCTATTTCTACGCCGAGTAGTTGCACTATTTATTTTCGGTTTGATTCATTACATGTTTCAGCCAGGAGAGGCATTAACGTTATATGCAATTTGCGGGTTAATCGTTTTACCATTTTATAAAGCGAAAAAACAAGTGAACTTAGTTATTGGCCTTATTTTAACAATTGCTTTTAGTGTAATGGGGATTAAAGAACTATTACCACTCGGCTTAATTTTATTAGGTCTTGCTGCAGGCCAATATCGTGTATTTGAAAATCTCACGCAAAATATAAAGAAAGTCGCTATTTTTACAGGTATTATGTTTGTTTTAAGTGTCATAGCTGTATGGTATCAATATGGATACGTTCCTGCTGAACCATTTATAAATATGATACTTGAGAATGAGGATGGAACAATGAATGCTGCAAGCCAATTTTTAAAAATTGGTGTTACAGTTGGACCGATTATTTCAGCATTCTATGTTGGAGCATTAATTTTATTACTTCAACTAAAATCAGTTCAAACATTGTTAGCACCACTGAAATATTATGGCCGCATGGCTTTAACGAATTATATTGGACAAACTGCAATGATTTTAATCGCAGGAAGTGTATTTAACTTTGCAGAAAACTTAACTTACATGCAGACGTTATATGTGTGTATTGCAATTTATGCAATTCAAATTGTATTTAGCGTCATTTGGATGAAGGTCTTTAAAATGGGTCCACTAGAATGGATTTGGCGTGTTATTACGTATTGGACGGTAACACCTTTAAAGAAATAAAGAGAGAAGTGGGCTGTTCCTTTTGTGGAACAGCCTACTTTTATTTTCAGCTTTTGTCGGTAAGTCAATATAATTTCATTTACGGATGTACCATTTCAAAAAGTGAACGAATTTGTATTTAAAGGAAAAAAGCCAACCTTACATGCTCAGCCTTTTTATATTACAAAAGTGTAAGGTAAATGTAATGTTAACAAATAGCAGTTCCCCTCCAAAAAGCGCAAAATAGGTAATGGAAAAACAAGCATAGGAGGATATATATGACGAAACCAGTTGTAGACGTGAAAAACGTTCAAAAAGTGTATGGTAAAAAAGGTGAGAACCAATCACACGCGTTAAAAGGTGTATCATTCTCAATTCAAGAGGGTGAGTTTGTAGGAATTATGGGACCATCTGGTTCTGGTAAAACGACATTATTAAATGTAATTTCAACGTTAGATAAAGCAACAGGCGGCGTTGTTGAAATTGCGGGTACGGATATTACAAAAATGAAGCAAGGTGAGCTTTCAGATTTCCGTTCACAAAAGTTAGGATTCATCTTCCAAGACTTTAACTTATTAGAGAACTTATCTATTTACGAAAACATTGCACTTCCACTTTCACTTCAAGGTGTTTCATCACGTAACATTGGACCGAAAGTAGAAAAAGTAGCAGATATGTTAGGAATCACAGAAATACTTCAAAAGTATCCATCTGAAGTATCTGGTGGACAGAAACAACGTTCAGCAGCAGCACGTGCTTTAGTACATGAGCCAGCAATTATTTTAGGGGACGAGCCAACAGGAGCGCTTGATTCTAAAAATGCAGCGAGTTTACTTGATGCGATGACAAACTTAAATGAAGATCAAGGCGTATCTATTATGATGGTTACACATGATCCGTATAGTGCAAGTTACTGTCAGCGTATTTTATTCATTCAAGATGGTGAGCTATATAAAGAAATTCACCGTGGTGGTACACGTGAAGAGTTTTATAAAGAAATTTTAGATGTGCTTGCAGACTTAGGCACACAAAAAGCGTAAGAAAGGAGGTTCTAGAGCATGTTATTTAAACTTTCCATGTCAGGACTAAAAAGTAAGCTGAAAGATTATATCGTCTTACTTGCCGGCCTTGTCATGTCTATTTCAATTTTTTATATGTTCCAAACATTAGCGTTAAACGAGGCCTTCCTTAAGGAAAATTCTACTATTGGTCAAATTGGATTTGTATTCCAAGCAGGTTCATTTTTACTAGCTATTATAACATTCTTCTATATTTTATATGCGAACTCTTTCTTACTATCTCTTCGTCAAAAAGAGTTTGGTATGTATATGATGTTAGGAGCAAAAAAGCATAAAGTTACATTACTTATGTTTATTGAGACAATTGTATTAGGGGCCGCGTCTCTTGCGATTGGACTTGCAGTTGGTGTAGGACTTGCTGAAGGTATTGGTCAGTTGTTAATGAAACAACTCGAATTTGCGGGTGAAGGTTATAAAGCATTTTATTTACCATCCATGACTGTTACTTGTATCTTCTTCTTTGCACTATTTGTATTATCAGCAATTATGAACAGTATTAAATTATCTCGCATTTCTGTATTACAACTTGTACATGCAGATGCACAAACAGAACGTGTTGCGGTAAAAGGTAAAATGACAGGTTTAGTTGCATTCCTTGCGGTTATTTTATTAGGTATTGGCTATGCATCAATGATTTACATGGAAAAACTAAGAGAAATGGGAATCATTATTGCATTAATTACAACAACAGCTGGTACTTACATGCTATTTGGATCGCTTCTTCCTGTTATTATTAAAAAGTTAAAAAGTAATAAAAAACGAAGCGAAAAAGGGCTTAACGCTTTTACTTTTGCACAATTAAACTTCCGTATTAATAGTTTAACGAAAGTGCTTGCGACAGTAGCAATGTTAGTTGCTCTTGGAGCGGGTGCAATTTCAGGTGGTATGGCGTTTAAAAATAACGTTATAAAAATGGTTGATGGTGTAGAGATTTACGACTCAGTAGTTCATAATCCAACAGCTGAAGAAAAGAAAATTTTAGATGGTATATCATTTAAAAATAAAGCTGAGTACCGTTATAAAGTAGATGATAAGTATGTTTATTATGTAAAAGAAGATTTAGAGAAACAAAAGCCACTTATTCGAGATGGTGTAGGTAAAGAGAATTTCGGTAAATATAAAGAAATTTCAGGAGAGGCTCCAGTAGGTACAGTAGCAGGAGTGAGATCAGAGCAAGATCAAAATGAAAAAGCGATGCCTGAAGAATGGGATGAGTTATTTAGAACAATCCAACCATATTATATATACCAAGATCGTGCTATTAAAATTGTGGATCAAAAAATGTACGATACTGTAAATGGTAAAGAAGGAATCGTATTTACTGGAAAAACAGACGATTTCGTAGCATACACAAAAGAATGGAAAAAAATTGACGAGTTGCAGCTAGTTAAATATAAAAATGTAAAAGCTGAGCAAATGAATAGTAAATATCAAATGTATGACATGTTCTACGGTGTTGCAAGTGGAACTGTATTTATGGGCTTCTTCCTTGGAATTGCTTTCTTAGCAATGATGGCAAGCTGTCTCATGTTTAAAATTCTTTCTGGTGCATCAAAAGATATTACGCGTTATCAAATGCTTCGTAAAATCGGGGTGCGCCGTGAATTATTAACAAAATCTATTTATAAAGAGTTATTCTTAGTATTCCTATTCCCGGCAATTGTAGGTATTGCTCACGTATTAGTTGGTATGAATATTTTCGGATTTATTTTAGTCGATCCGTACTTCCGTATTTGGGTACCAATTGTAATTTTCGTAGTTATTTATGCGATTTATTACTTCATTACAGTTCAATTGTATAAAGGAATTGTTCTTCCAAAAGAGGACTAATAACAAAAATACCGAGCATAGGGTGCTCGGTATTTTTTGTTATTTTCAGAAAAAATAACAAAAAAACATTGATATGTTACTTAATTATGTTATAAAATATAATTAAGTAACATAAATTGAATGTGTAAAGTAGCAGAAAATGAAAGGAGGAATTCAACTTGCAGAAAGAAGATGGATCTTTATTTGAAGTTATAAGTATAGCGCTAAGGTCCAAAGAAGTTTTACTATTTTCATCTTTATCCCTCGTTATTTTTCTAACCGCAACGTATTTTTACAATAGTAAGTTTCCAAATCATAAATATCCAGAATTTTTAGGTGCATTAAAGTATATCGCTTCAATTGTATAGCGTAAAAAATTTAAAAGGAAATGGATAATACATGGAATTCCCATAGCATGATAAGGTAAAATGGACAACATGATGAGAAAATTACCGTTCATAAGATGAGGAGAATACATGTATGGAAGTTGTAGAGGCATTAAAAGATATAAGCCAAATTGAGGCTATGAAAAAATATTTGAAAGAGCATTCCCAGCGAGATTATCTTTTATTCGTTATTGGAATTAACACGGGTTTAAAAATTACTGAGCTCCTTAGTATGAAGTTTGAAGATGTATTAAATGAAGATGGAACTGCTAAAGAGTTTTATTCTCTTCCTGTGAAAGATGAAAAATTTAAACAAGATATTTATTTAAATACAAAAGTAAAAGAAGCGCTTTTAGCGTACGTACAATCTTTTGATGTTCAAAGAGAAAACTACGTATTTCAATCTAATAAAACGACAAATTCAATTACGCGTCAACAAGCTTATCGGGTGATTCATAATGCTGCGGAAGCAGTTGGAATTGTTGGGAAGATTGGAACGAATTCAATGAGAAAAACATTTGGGTTTCACGCGTACAAAAGAGGAATAGCGATTGCGCTACTGCAAAAACATTTCCATCATGCAACGCCATCAGAAACGCTCAAATATTTAGGTATTTCAAAAGATGAAAAGTTTAAAACGGAGATCGATGTAGATTTGTAAAAGCCGTAACTAAAAATTTTAGGGGGCGGAAAATATGAATATTAGAGAAAGTGAACTTCCGGGTATTGGTTGTAAGTTTGAAGTAATTACGAAAGGTAATGAAAAAATGGTTATCGTTATTCATGATGATGGAAGAAGAGAAATGTATCATTTTGATGTGGATCATGATGAGAGTATTTCAAGCATTTCTCTTCGCGATTCTGAAGCGAGACAAATTGCGGCTATATTAGGCGGAATGGTCTATAGGCCACAAGCGTTAGACACGATTGAGATGGCTTTTGAAGGATTATCAATTGAGTGGTTTAAAATAGAAAATAACGCACCAGTCGTACAAAAGACAATTGGTAGTTTACATGTTCGAAAAACATATAACGTAACAATCATTGCTATTTTGAAAAAGAATATGAAGAAATTTTTCAATCCAGGTCCAGATTCTATCATTGAGGCTGGTGATATGCTCGTATTATCGGGTGAAAGACATGAAGTGAAGAGAATTATTAATGAGTTGCTTTCAGCGGGAGGTGACTCATAATCGATGGATACTTTAGTCTTTGAAGTTGGAACTGCGTTAGTATTAGTAGCTTTTGCAGCTATCCTCGCTGCAAAGTTAAAGTTTTCGATTATTCCGTTTCTCATTATACTCGGTATGCTAGTGGGGCCTCATGCCCCAGATTTAGGGCTTATCGATTTAAGGTTTATTGAAAGCGGAGAAGTAATTTCCTTCCTCGGCCGTGTTGGCGTCATATTCCTCTTATTCTATTTAGGCTTAGAATTCTCAATAAAAAAATTAATTAAATCCGGAAAGTCGATTGCTTTTGGGGGAACTGTTCATATATCGCTTAATTTTATATTAGGTTTGCTTTACGGATATATAATGGGTTTCCCCTTATTAGAAACATTAATTATTGCCGGAATCATAACAATTTCCTCGAGTGCAATTGTCGCAAAAGTAATTGTTGATTTAAGGCGATCTGGTAATAAAGAGACGGAGCTAATTTTAGGAATCATTATGTTTGATGATATCTTTTTAGCTGTATATTTGTCAGTTGTTTCAGGGTTAGTACTCGGAGGGGCAACGTCATTTGTAGGTGCTCTTACATCTGTTTTAATCGCAGTAGGCTATATGTTATTATTCTTTATAATCGCTCGAAAAGCTACGCCGTTCCTAAATAAAGTATTAGATATTTCGTCTAATGAAATTTTTATTATCGTAATATTCGCTATTTTATTCTTTGTGGCTGGTTTTTCAGAAACGATTCATGTTGCTGAGGCGATTGGAGCGTTATTATTAGGGCTTGTCTTTTCTGAAACGGAGCATAGTGATCGAATCGAGCATCTTGTCGTTCCGTTTCGTGATTTCTTTGGAGCTATATTCTTTTTCAGTTTCGGTTTAAGTATAGATCCATTTTCTCTTGGAGGAGCCGTGTGGTTGGCCTTAGGAGCAGTTTTCATTACTCTCATCGGTAATTTTATCGCTGGAATGGCTGCGGGACGTAAAGCAGGGTTATCATATAAGGCATCTACGAATATCGGACTAACGCTTGTATCACGCGGAGAATTCTCCATTATTGTCGCGAATATTGGAATTGCGGGCGGCTTAATGGCGACGATTAAACCATTCTCAGCTTTATACGTGTTAATATTGGCATCGTTAGGACCTTTGTTAACGAAAGAGTCTGGGAGGATATACTCTCTGTTGGATAAAATATTTAAATGGAGCGCTAAAGAACGTGTGAGGCGAGAAAAAGAAGTTGGATAATATAAATAAGAGAAGACTGCATACACATCATGCAGTCTTCTCTTATTTATATATTGTTACTGCTGTCGTTTTTTTTCGGTAAGTCGATATAATTAGAAAATCTCTGATATATTTTCAAGCGACAATCAATATAATTTCATTTACCAACAAACCATTATCTGAATTTCATCAACTATTAATCAGTTGCCTTCCTATTTAAAAACGACTACAATTTTACTGTTATATATGAACGAAAAAAATAGAATAGGAGGGGAGAATATGCCAAGGAAAGTATGGCTATTAGTAGCTGGGATGATTATTAATGTCACGGGTGCTTCTTTTTTATGGCCTTTTAATACAATTTATTTGCATGATCATCTAGGGAAATCTTTATCAGTGGCTGGAATGGTATTAATGATCAACTCGCTTACTGGTGTAATCGGAAACTTGCTCGGCGGTGTTTTATTTGATAAATGGGGCGGTTATAAATCAATTTTAGTAGGAATTGTCATTACACTCGTATCGATTTTAGGTCTTGTGTTCTTCCACGGTTGGCCGTTATATGTTGTATGGCTAGCATTAATTGGCTTTGGTTCTGGAATGGTCTTTCCATCGATGTATGCGATGGTTGGTACAGTTTGGCCAGAGGGCGGAAGACGAGCATTTAATGCGATGTATGTTGGACAAAACGTTGGTATTGCGATTGGAACAGCGTGCGGTGGTTTAGTTGCGTCGTATCGTTTTGATTATATTTTCTTAGCGAACTTTATTTTATACTTTGTTTTCTTCTTAATTGCTTTTATTGGATTCCGTGGTATGGAAGACAAAAAAGGGTCAGAGGTACAAAAAGAAGTCGAAACGAAAAAAGGGTGGTCACTTACACCGGGATTCAAAGCACTTCTTATTGTGTGTGTAGCATATGCTTTATGCTGGGTTACATACGTACAGTGGCAAGGGGCGATTGCAACACATATGCAAGAATTAAATATTAGCCTTCGTCACTATAGTTTATTATGGACGATAAACGGAGCGATGATTGTTTGTGCGCAGCCGCTCGTTAGTATGCTAATTCGCTGGATGAAGCGTTCTTTAAAACAACAAATTATGATTGGGATTTTCATTTTTGCGGCTTCATTCATTGTGTTAAGTCAAGCGCAGCATTTTACGATGTTCCTCGTTGCTATGGTAACATTAACGATTGGTGAGTTATTCGTATGGCCAGCGGTTCCGACCATTGCAAATATACTTGCACCGAAAGATAAATTAGGATTTTATCAAGGGGTCGTAAATAGTGCGGCGACTGTAGGGAAAATGTTCGGACCAGTCGTTGGCGGAGCAATTGTTGATTTATACAATATGGAAGTATTGTTTATCGCGATCATGGTAATGCTTGTAGTAGCGCTTATAGCAACGAGCATTTATGACAAACGAGTAAAAGTAGAAGAAACAGTTGAAGAAAAAATTGCAGTTTAGTTTGACGGAACATGTAACATGTTTTAGAATATATTTAAATTAACTCATATTTGTAATAACAGTGAAAAGGAGTAGTAGTAATAGAAGCTGGTTTAGAGAGTTGACGGTCGGTGCAAGTCAATCCACGTTTCGTTATGAACTCGCCTTTGAGTTGCAGTTGTGAAACTAATAGTAGCAATTGCCGTTAATCCACGTTACGGATCTAAGCGAATGTATATTTTACATTAATTTAGGGTGGTACCGCGGGAATCTATAACCTCTCGTCCCTTTCTAGGGATGAGAGGTTTTTTGTATTTTGGGCGGTGAAAATAAATAGAATTTCAAGGAGGGTATCTCATGAGCTTTAATCATCAAGAAATTGAGAAGAAGTGGCAAGGATATTGGGAAGAGAATAAAACATTCCGTACGCCAGATGAGACAGAAAAACCAAAATTTTATGCACTAGATATGTTTCCATATCCATCAGGTGCAGGCTTACACGTAGGACATCCAGAAGGTTATACAGCGACAGATATTTTATCTCGTATGAAGCGTATGCAAGGATATAACGTTCTTCATCCAATGGGATGGGATGCATTCGGTCTTCCAGCAGAGCAATATGCACTTGATACTGGAAACAGCCCGGCAGAATTTACAGAGCTTAATATTAATACGTTCCGTAATCAAATTAAAGCATTAGGCTTCTCTTATGATTGGGATCGTGAAGTAAATACAACGGATCCAAACTACTACAAGTGGACACAATGGATCTTCTTAAAACTATTTGAAAAAGGCTTAGCTTACGTTGATGAAGTACCTGTAAACTGGTGTCCAGCGCTTGGTACAGTACTTGCAAACGAAGAAATCATTGACGGTAAGAGTGAGCGCGGTGGACATCCAGTTGAACGTCGTCCGATGAGACAGTGGATGTTAAAAATTACAGCTTACGGGGATCGTTTATTAGAAGATTTAGATGAGCTTGATTGGCCGGAAAGCTTAAAAGATATGCAGCGTAACTGGATCGGTCGTTCTGAAGGTGCAGAAGTTCACTTCAACATTGATGGTACAGATGAGAAGTTCACAGTTTTCACAACGCGCCCTGATACATTATTTGGTGCAACATACTGTGTACTTGCTCCAGAGCATGCACTTGTTGCTGAAATTACAACAGCAGAACAAAAAGAAGCTGTAGAAGCTTACATTAATTCTGTAAAAATGAAGAGTGACCTAGAGCGTACAGAACTTGCGAAAGAAAAAACTGGTGTATTCACTGGTGCTTACGCAGTTAACCCAGTAAACGGTGAGAAATTACCAATCTGGATTGCTGATTACGTTCTTGCAACTTACGGAACAGGTGCTGTAATGGCAGTTCCAGCTCACGATGAGCGTGACTATGAATTCGCATCAGTATTCAATCTTCCAATGAAGGAAGTTGTAAAAGGCGGAGACATTACGAAAGAAGTGTACACAGGTGATGGTGCACACGTAAACTCAGCATTCCTTGATGGACTAAATAAAGAAGAAGCAATCGCAAAAATGATTGAATGGCTTGAAGTAACAAGTGCAGGAAATCAAAAAGTAACGTACCGTCTACGTGACTGGTTATTTAGCCGTCAACGTTACTGGGGTGAGCCAATTCCAGTAATCCATTGGGAAGATGGCACAATGACAGCTGTGAAAGAAGAAGAATTACCGTTAGTTCTTCCGAAAACAGAAAACATCCGTCCTTCAGGTACAGGGGAATCACCACTAGCTAACATCGAAGAGTGGGTAAATGTTGTTGATCCTGAAACTGGTAAAAAAGGTCGTCGTGAAACGAACACAATGCCACAATGGGCTGGTAGCTGTTGGTATTACCTACGCTACATGGATCCAAACAATAACGAAGCACTTGTAGATCCTGAAAAAGTAAAACAATGGCTTCCAGTTGATATTTATATCGGCGGTGCAGAGCACGCTGTACTTCACTTACTATATGCTCGTTTCTGGCATAAAGTATTATACGATATCGGTGTAGTTCCAACGAAAGAACCGTTCCAACAATTATTCAACCAAGGTATGATTTTAGGTGAAAACAACGAGAAAATGAGTAAATCAAAAGGTAACGTTGTAAATCCTGATGATATCGTAGCGAGCCACGGTGCAGATACACTTCGTCTATACGAAATGTTTATGGGACCATTAGATGCTTCAATTGCTTGGTCTGAAAATGGTCTTGACGGAGCTCGTCGTTTCCTAGACCGCGTATGGCGCCTATTCGTTCAAGATAACGGTGAATTAAGTGAGAAAATTACTGATGCACCAAATAAAGAGCTTGAAAAAGCTTACCATCAAACAGTGAAGAAAGTAACAGAAGACTATGCAGAGCTTCGCTTCAACACAGCGATTTCTCAAATGATGGTATTCATCAACGATGCATACAAAGCTAATACACTTCCGAAAGAATATGTAGAAGGTTTCGTAAAAATGATTGCACCAGTTGCACCTCATATCGGGGAAGAACTTTGGAGCAAGCTTGGTTACAATGAAACAATCACATATGCAAGCTGGCCAACATTTGATGAGTCTAAACTTGTAGAAGATGAAGTTGAAATCGTTGTTCAAATTATGGGCAAAGTTCGCGCAAAATTAACAATGAGTAAAGACGCATCAAAAGAAGAAATGGAACAACTTGCACTTGAAGCAATTAAAGAACAAATCGAAGGAAAAACAGTTCGTAAAGTAATTGTCGTTCCTGGAAAACTTGTTAACGTTGTTGCAAACTAATGAATGAAAGAAAAGCTCAGAGCCTTTATGCTCTGGGCTTTTTTATATAGAAAATAATTTCTGGATCGTCTTCATCTAGGTTTTCAATTATTCCACTACGCATAAATCCATTCGCTTTAAAAACTTTTTGCATATTTGTATTCGATTCGTTCGTTGAAGAAAATATTTTTTGAGTAGGAGAATTACTTAACATATAGGAGATTAATGAGCTTGCATGACCTTGTTTTCTTTTTGTTGGCGAAACAATAATTAATGAGAGGAACGTGTAGCCAAAGAAGTTCGTATCATACGTCAGAAAACCTAAAATAGAATTGTCTTCTTTTACAATGATGCATTGCTCCTTATCAATAGCGTGTTTAATATAATTTCGTCTACTATCGTCTCCAATTACATCAATATCTATATGTAAGATTGAATCTAAATTGTCGTTTGAAGCTTTTGTAACGTTTCTCAATAGAAATGCCTCCTTTTAAAGTGAAGAAAGAATAATTAGTCAATTGATTCTATCATGAATGAGGAAAAAGGTGAGGAATTCTTATGCAGACAAACACCTATTTTTAACTAGGAAATATGATACAAAAGGTAGGTTAAATTGAAAACAAGGGGTGAAAGGAATGAAAGGGATGGACAATAATGCACCGCATGGCTTCTTCGGAGGTGGATCGGATAGTTATGAACAAATGATGTTAATGGGAGGAGCAGGGCAACAAGGATACGGTGGAATTCCGAGCTGGATGGGTGGAGCACATGGAGGATTTCCAACATCAGTAGCAGGCATGCAAACTGGATTTCCAACGTTAACGGGAGGATTTCCGACATCAGTAGCAGGCATGCAAACTGGATTTCCAACGTTAACGGGAGGATTTCCGACATCAGTAGCTGGCGCACAAACTGGAATTCCAGTAGGAGTACCAACTACATTTCCTTCTTTCGTTGGAGGGGGACAGACAGGATTCCCTGTACCAGGAGTAGGTGTTGTAGCAGGAGGAGTAGGTGGGTATCCGCAAGTCATACACGGTCATCACCACCATCAAGGTCAACATGGCCATCACGGTCATCACCACCATCAAGGTCAACATGGCCATCATGGTCATCACCACCATCAAGGTCAACATGGCCATCACGGTCATCACCACCATCAAGGTCAACACGGCCATCATGGTCATCACCACCATCAAGGTCAACACAGCCATCATGGTCATCACCAACAACAAGTACATCACCACGGTCACCACCACATTCATCCGCAAGCTGTTCTTTATCAAACTCACCAAGGCCAACACGGTCATCAAGGCCAACATGGTCACCATGGACATCACCAAGGTCATCAAGGCCAACATCATGGACACCAAGGTCACCACCACCACCAAGGTCATCAAGGCCAACATCATGGACACCAAGGTCAACAGCACCAACAGCACCAACAATATCAGCAATATCAACAACAGCAACAATCTTCTCCTTGGACAGGGGGAATTGGAGCAGGAGGAGCAGGGGCAGCAGCAGGAGCAGCTAGTATTAGTGGAGCAGCAGGACACGCGGGGCACGTGGGTCATTAATGAGCTGCAGAAAAAAAGACATAATAAAAAACTGCTAGGAAATCCTAGCAGTTTTTTTCAGCTTCTTGGCGCTGACGTTCGATTTCAGCTCGAAGTTGTGGTTCTGGTGCTTGCCAGCCTTCTGGTTTTAAAATTTTGCCGTCGCCTTCACGGAATCGAGGTTTCCCATCAGGGAATAGTTTTGCCATGTTTGCGTTGTTTACAATCTCGAATCCTTTATCTGGACGTACGCCCATTTCTGCAAACGTTCCGAATGCAAAGTAAATAAGGTCAATAAGTGCATCGTATTGATCTTCAACAGTAGTTGCTTCTAGAAATTCTTCTAGCTCTTCTTGCATAAAACTTGCACGGATTTTTGCGCGCTCTTCTGTTAGTTTTGTTGGAGTATTTGTTACAGGATGTCCGAAATCTTCATGCATTTTTGCAACAAGCTCGTATCCTTTATCTAAACCTTTTTCGTTTGTCATGTTGTTTCATCCTTTCTCACTTTGTGCCGAATTTCATTGTAACATAAGGTGATTATTAAATAAAAAAAGGATGTTCTAAAAATATATTGAAACATTCTCTTCTTATTATAGGTTGTTACTATTGTCAATTTTTGTTGGTAAATCGATATTTTGTGTCGAATCGTTGATATATTTTGAGTTATGGTAGATATATTTGAAAAATCGTTGATATAAATTCATGTAATGTAGCGCTGATTCCAAAATAGAAAATGAAAAGGATGTCATCTAGTCAAAAATCTCGACTTATGAGACATCCTCGCTCGTTATTCTTCTTTTTTTATTAAAATGGATAAAATAAGGTCGATGCCGAACATACCAACGAGTAACATCGGTATAACGACAAGTAAATAACGTGTGAAGGAAACATTTTTTAAGTATGTATGAGCAAATAAAAAGACGCCGAGAAATAAAATACCGTTTAAAATAGGCTTTACTAATTTTTTAGACATAAGCTCCCCCATAAATATCTTCTCTCTCTATCTAAAATAAAAACTCCTCTATCCGTTGTATCATGCCGGAGAGAGGAGTTCAATCATTTCTCATTCAATCACACCAGAATTTGTAATATTTACGGTGTATTTTATATGAATCGGAACATCTTTGTACATTTGTTTCCACTCTTCTAATTTGAATGGGCGATAATGGTGTTTATATTTTGCTCCTAGCCCGAGGGGATCGACGCCTAAAGATTTGAACTGCTTAATTAATTTGGCAGCCTGTACATCCAATTGTTTTTGGACATTTTTTTCAATGTTTTTTGTGTTCTTGTTATTTTCTAAGTTAATTTGTTTCGATAGTTCTTGAATACGTGCATCAAGATGAACATGAATGAAAAAAGAAGGCTTTCCGTTTTTAATCTTTATATCGTAAGTTGGAACAGAACGAATATTATTAATCATTACGTACGCAGAATCTGTTTTAAATTCATGTGAATCTAATTTATGTTTCTCTAACAGTCCTTTAAATATGAACATATCTTTTTGCGCAATTTTACCGATATATTTATCCTTTTTAAAAAGACCAATTCCGGTGATTTTTATTTTATCACCATGTTTCTTTAAAATTGGAATATAGTAGTCTTGTCCTTCTTGATAATAACGGAATGCTCCTACATGCAGATTATCTCTTGGTAAAGGACCGGTCTCCATATTATGTTCTAGCAACTTTTTTATATAAATTGCAACGTTGTATGAGGTTGTATATTTGCCTTTTAAAAGTTCAGTACCATTCCCCTCTAATAAAGCAGCATATAAAGCGTTCCCTATATTCACATCTCGAAGTAATGTATCGAATGAAGTAGACATTCCTTTTTTGGCAAGTCTTATAGTATATAGAGCGACACGCATTTGTCCGCTAGCAAACGGTTGAGAAGATTCTAAAGATGTGTCTGCTTTTACTTGTTTTACCGCATTGGCGCTACCTTCAAAAACTTGAACTTTATTTCCTTTTTTCTGAATGGGACAAACGAATGTCACTTTTACTTTATTATCCTTTGCTACATCAAAAACGCTTCCTTGAATAAGTTGTACATCATCGATAATATTTTTTTGTAAACATCCGGTTAAACTGAAGAATGTTATACAAGAAATAAGTATTAATTTACTTGTGCTTTTGATTTTTTCCATTTTCTTTTCACCCACACAATAATAAATAGGATTGGGATGTATACATAAATGAGCCAAAAACTAACTTTTGATGCATTACTAATAAAATTGTTAATATCGTGCCTGTTTGTTAAAAGTTGTGAAACAATAAGAGTGATAAAGATAAAGGCAATTAAAATACCTCTTTGTTTTACACGAAATATTTCGTGAGTGCCTCTCATTGCCGCCCATAAAGGAAGGATAAAACTTGTAATAATAACGAGTGCATAAGCGGAAATTGCGATATATTCGAGCCTTTCTATAAATGGTAATTGAATGACTTGAGTCATGGAAAGCTGTGCCCATATTGTTTTTAATAATTGCTTCTCACTAAAAAATGTAAATGCTAAAAGGGTACTAAATAAATATAAAAGGTTTGAAAATAGTGCCCCGTATTGAGCGTATTTATGAGATTGCATAGGTTTTTTTACAAATGGATACACCATGAGGTAAATCTCAAAACCGGTCATACTGTAGATGGACAGTTGAGAGGCTTTTAAGATATCTGAAAAAGAATGTGTGAATATAGGAAGTAAATTATCCCAATGTGAGTATTTCAAAACAAATAGGCTAAGCAATAAATATCCCAATGTACCACCAACAGATATAACACAAATACCAGTAATGACACGAAAGCCAGAAGAAATAATGTAATAGCTAACTAAGCATAAAAAGACTGTTAACATCCAAGTTGAAGCGGTAGGAAACATCCACACTTGAATAATTTCAACGTATGTTCGAATGACGGAAATACTGACGATTAAAAAATAAGCAGCAAAGATGATATTAATACCGTCCCCAAGCCATTTTCCAAATGTTTGCCGATGTAAATCAATTAAATTACCGTTTGTTTCTTTTAATAAGACATACATCATCCATATAAGAATATGGATACAGAATCCTGTGATTAAAACTCCCATCCAGCCGTCGTATCCAGCAGCTTTTGCGATAATTCGAGCGAATCCGAGAACTCCGGCACCAAATTGTGCACTGTGAATTAAGAAGAAAACAAAGACAGGAGATATTTGATATTTTTCTTGAACTTTACTCATCAATGCACCTCATTTCTTAATCATCAAAGTCCGATCTATGTTTTGTTGAAATTCCTTTTGCTGCTTTTTTTACATGTTGTGGTCTTGCTTGCACATCTCTTGTATCAATCATTGTTAAAGGGAAACGAATCCAAGAATCTTTAACGGATTGTTGTCTTGTCGGATAAAACAAAGCGTACGGCTTACGTAAGGACGTAAGCCTGAATAGATGAGTAAATAAGAAGATAAATCCAAGAGAAATCCCGAAAAGTCCTCCTATTTCTGCAAACATAAGAAAAGGAAAGCGTAGTAATCGAACAGCGTTACCCATTTTATAAATAGGTGTAATAAAAGAAGCGAGTGCTGATAATGCAACAATAATTAATAAAATATTACTCGTTAAACCAGCTTGTACAGATGCTTGCCCAATTACGATACCGCCTACAATACCGAGTGTTTGACCAACTTTCATCGGTAACCTCGCGCCAGCTTCTCTTAATAAATCGATTGCAAGTTCTAAAAAGAGCGCTTCAATTAAAGGTGGAAACGGTACTTGTGCCCTTGATAAAATCAAAGTTTCAAGTAAGTCACTTGGAATGAGTTCATAATGATAATTTAAGACTGCAACGTATAACGGTGTAGCGCAGATTGAAAATAGAACGGCGATTAATCTTAAAATCCTTGAAAATGTAGCGTACATCCAGGAGACGTTATAGTCTTCTGGTGAAATGAAAAAATCGAAATAGGATACTGGAGTAAGTAGCACGCTTGGAGAACCATCAACAAAAATAGCGATTTTTCCATCAATGAGTGCTTTTGTAACTCTATCAGTGCGTTCTGTATTGATATAGAGAGGGAAAATCGATTTTTCACCCATCAATTCTTGTATATAAGCACTATCATTAATTTGATCATATTCAAGAGCGCGTAATGATTCCTCGAGAAAATCAACATTATCTTTTTCAGCGAGATTGTCTAAATACATCATGACAACTTTTGTTTTGGAAAACTCGCCGATAATCATTTCTTTTGTTTGTAAATCTAAAACAGGAAGACGTTTTCGAACTAAATTAATGTTTGTATCAATATCCTCTACGAAACCTTCTTGTGGCCCAATAACAGTTGATTCGTTTAAAGGAGGGGTTGGTGCACGATAATTATCAATTGCAATGTTTGCAAGCATACATTTTTGATCTTGCTGCTTCAATTGAATAATTGCATGTCCTTTTAAAACCATGTCCTCAATTTTTTGTAAGTCGTTCGTAATTGTGATACCACTCATCGGAATATGTTCCTTCAGTTCTTCTAGTGAAGCATTAGGTCGTTCCAAAAGAGTAGGCATTAAATACTTTTGCAATTTCTCCCCATCAAGTGAAGGACGATAGTAAGAAATCCAATATGGCATCGTTTCATCATCAGATGTGTGATAATTAACAAAATCACTAGACTTCTTGAGCTTCTCTATTAAATCTTGTAGTGAATGAATACGATCTTTTTCTGGCTTCGAAAAATCATAAATACTATTACTTCCAGAGCTTTGTTGTTTATTCTGAGAAGAATCATTTTGTTTCGAGTTTTGCTGTTTCTCATGAGAAGCTTCGTCTTGTTTAGAATTTTGTTGTTTCTTATGAGAGGAATCGTCTTGTTTCAAGTTTTGCTGTTCCTCATGAGAAGAGTCGTCTTGTTTAGAATTTTGTTGTTTCTCATGAGAAGAGTCGTCTTGCTTAGAATTTTGTTGTTTCTCATGAGAGGAATCGTCTTGTTTCGAGTTTTGTTGTTTCGCATGAGAAGAGTCGTCTTGCTTAGAATTTTGTTGTTTCTCATGAGAGGAATCGTCTTGTTTCGAGTTTTGCTGTTTCTTATGAGAGTAATCATCTTGTTTCGATTTTTTTTGCTCGCTACTATCACCTTTATTATGTTTCATACTTCTAGTCTGATCTTTGTTCACAATCTCTTGATTACTAGGCTGCTGCTTCGGGTTATCTGCTTCTTTTGTCTCTGTTGAATTTGATTTTTTTTTCTTACGTAGCCAATTCCAAATCATATGTATGCCCTCTTTGATTTTTGTAATATAGTGCTATTTTGTGGCTAATTTTGTATATTATTCATTTATTTATGAAAAGAAGAAGGAGATTGATTTGCATAGAAAAAAACCTTTAGTAAGCAGTTCATACTATAACGGGAAGAGGGAGAGTCTGTGCAAATTGTAAAAAAAGAGAAGTTTGCATTAAATGAGTTTACATTTGAAAATGGTAGGGAAATTCCTGTTCAAATGGGATATGAGACGTATGGTATTTTAAATAGAGAAAGGTCAAATGCCATTTTGGTTTGTCATTATTTTAGTGCAACAAGTCATGCAGCAGGAAAATATACTGTGCATGATGAGGAGTCTGGTTGGTGGGATGGGCTAATTGGACCTGGAAAAGCGATTGATACAAATAAATATTTTGTTATATGTACTGATAATCTTTGTAATGTACAGGTGAAGAACCCGTATGTAATTACAACGGGACCGAAGTCGATTAATCCAGAAACAGGGGAAGAATATGTTATGGATTTCCCTGTGTTTACCTTTCTTGATGTAGCTCGTATACAATGTGAGTTAATAAAAAATATGGGAATCTCAAGGTTACATGCTGTAATAGGGCCGTCGGCGGGTGGGATGATTGCGCAGCAATGGGCTGTTCACTACTCTCATATGGTAGAGCGAATGATTGGCGTTATTACGAACCCGCAAAATCCAATTATAACGTCAGTAAATGTAGCGCAAAATGCGATTGAAGCAATTCAACTAGATCCAAGTTGGAAGGGCGGGAAATATGGAGAAACACAGCCAATGCAGGGGCTTCATTTAGCAAACAGAATGATGTTTATGAACGCTTTTGATGAGCATTTTTATGAAACGGAATTTCCTCGTAACAGTATTGAGGTAGAACCTTATGAAAAGTTTTCTACATTAACATCATTTGAGAAAGAGATAAATAAAGTGACATACAAAAGTATAGAGTTAGTAGATGCAAATTCGTGGATGTACACTGCGAAAGCAGTTTTATTGCATGATATTGCGCATGGATTTTCTTCTTTGGAAGAGGCTCTTTCTAACATAGAAGCGAATGTACTTATGATTCCGTGTAAACAAGATTTACTTCAGCCGTCTCGTTACAATTATAAAATGGTAGACATTTTGCAAAAACAAGGGAAGTATGCGGAGGTCTATGAAATAGAAAGTATAAATGGGCATATGGCGGGAGCGTTAGATGTTCATTTATTTGAAAAGAAAGTTTATGAATTTTTAAATCGGAAAGTGTCTAGTTTTGTGTAGAAAATAAATGATGTGAAAAAGGTGCAATATGTGTAGTAGGCACCTTTTTTTACATGATTTGTAGACGGAAAATATATGTAGCGATTGCTATACCGAAGAACGCTATACTAAGTAATAGAAATAAGAATGACATTTCTTGGGGAGATTTTAACTTTTTATTATTTTTCATACTGAGTACAATAATTGCGGCGGTTAAAAAAATAATGCTCATAATGAAAAGAAAAAGTGTCATTTTAATCGACTCCTTTCATAAAACAAGTATATTGAGGATACAATGCGATAGAGATGTTTGTAAAGAATAAGTTTTACGGAGAAATTGAGAAATAAATTCTCCATTCTTTGCGTTCCTTCTTTTGCATGCTAAAATTGATTAGAAATGGTTGTTTAAAGAAGAAACAAAAGGTTTTATTGTATATAAGGAGGAACGACATATGACAGAAGTAAAAACAATTACAACAGAAGAAGTACAAGAACGTTTAGAAAATGGAGAAACGTTATTTTTAGTAGATGTAAGGGAAGATGAAGAAGTAGCGGCAGGGAAAATTCCAGAAGCAGTACATATTAAAATGGGTGATATCCCAAATAAAGTAGACTTCTTTAATAAAGAGAATGAATATATCTTTATTTGCCGTTCGGGAATGCGCAGTGAGAATGTATGCCATTATTTAAATGAGCAAGGATTTAAAACAGTGAATATGGTTGGCGGTATGCTTCAATATGAAGGCGAAATGAAATAGTTAATTACTAAAAACTTGAAACGAGTCTGTTTCAAGTTTTTTTCTTTTGCATACAGTATACAAAAGGAGGAGGGGGAAATGGGGATTAATTTGCGTAAAGTAAAAATTATGAATAATACAGGAGCTGTTAATGTCGGCGACTGTTATGATATCTCACCTTTAGCTGTAGCGAAAATATACGCGGGTGCTGGAGGATCGAGTGCGGCTAT
Organism: Bacillus cereus group sp. BceL062; assembly: GCF_051780025.1. Lineage (NCBI taxonomy): Bacteria > Bacillati > Bacillota > Bacilli > Caryophanales > Bacillaceae > Bacillus > Bacillus cereus group sp. BceL062. The sequence goes on from NZ_JBPWGY010000015.1 coordinate 141,159, forward strand.
TTTTTTAAATGGAAAAAGGCAGCCAGAAGCGGTGATTAGAACATCAGTATTCCTTCCGCCATTAGCAACGAGTACACGTACATTAGGTTCGTAAAGGAAAGGTAGAGTGTAATTATGCCTGCGCATATAAAAGAGTTTGTTATTGTTAATAATACTGGGAATATATTTACAGGTGACAATTTGAGTGATACTTCATTTACTGCTACGAAATCGTATAGTGGTTCAATGGGGTGTACTTGGATTGATGTTGTTACAGTAATAGGAACAGAGACGAAGCTTTGTTTACAGCCGGGTGATTCTGTGACGACAACATATACACGAGGTACTCCTGCTGGTACTGTAACAGGAACAAATATGGGGCAAAGTGTAAATGCATCGAGTATAGCGCAAGCTGTCCCGAATACAGATAATATGGATTCAATTGCTGGACTCCCTTAAGGAATTAAGGGGGTTTTTATTTATTTGAAATAAAAATAGTCTTTGAGATTGTTTTTGTAAATACATATTAAGAAGAAAAGGTTTATTTAATGTCAAAAAAAGATGGTATGTAGGTGGTGAAAGTGTGAAAGAGCGCGATAAACAAAATTCATTAAACTCTAATTTCAGAATTTCACCAAATCTTATTGGCCCTACTTTTCCTCCCGTTCCAACGGGATTTACTGGCATTGGGATTACTGGCCCAACAGGTCCACAAGGTCCGACTGGCCCACAAGGACCAAGAGGATTTCAAGGCACAATGGGGGAGATGGGCCCAACAGGACCTCAAGGTGTGCAAGGAATTCAAGGTCCAGTCGGACCAATAGGTGCGACTGGACCAGAAGGACAGCAGGGGCCACAAGGATTGAGAGGACCACAAGGAGAAACTGGAGCGACAGGTTTACAGGGTGTGCAAGGATTACAAGGGCCCATTGGTCCAACAGGTCCGACTGGAGTACAAGGGATACAGGGTGTACAGGGATTACAGGGTCCGATTGGAGCTACCGGACCTGAGGGTTCTCAAGGAATCCAAGGAGTGCAGGGGATACCGGGAGCAACAGGTCCACAAGGGATTCAAGGAGTGCAAGGAATACAAGGGACAGAGGGACCGAGTGGAAGTACGGGAACAACAGGAGCAACAGGTCAAGGGATTACAGGCCCGACAGGAATAACAGGTCCAACAGGGATAACTGGACCTTCAGGAGGCCCTCCAGGTCCAACTGGCCCGACAGGAGCAACAGGTCCTGGGGGTGGACCGAGTGGAAGTACAGGGGTGACAGGACCAACAGGAGCAACTGGAAATACTGGAGCAACAGGTCAGGGGCTAACCGGTCCGACAGGAAGTACAGGAGAAACAGGTGCGCAGGGGCTACAAGGAATACAAGGAATTCAAGGAATTCAAGGGCCAATTGGCCCAACAGGTCCAGAAGGGCCACAGGGAATCCAAGGTATCCCTGGTCCGACGGGAGTAACTGGTGAGCAAGGGATACAAGGTGTTCAGGGGATTCAAGGAATAATGGGAGCAACCGGAGATCAAGGCCCACAAGGTATACAGGGAGCTATAGGACCTCAAGGTGTAACAGGAGCAACAGGAGATCAAGGTCCACAAGGTATACAAGGAGTACCAGGTCCATCAGGAGCAACGGGACCACAAGGAGTTCAAGGGATACAAGGTCCGATGGGTGAGATAGGCCCAACAGGTCCAGAAGGCCCAGAGGGACTTCAAGGCCCGCAAGGAATACAAGGAGTGCCAGGTCCAGTTGGAGCAACGGGTCCAGAGGGGCCACAGGGGATACAAGGCATACAAGGACCGGTAGGAGCAACGGGCCCACAAGGTCCGCAAGGAATACAGGGAATACAAGGTGTGCAAGGGATAACGGGAGCAACTGGAGTACAAGGAGCAACTGGAATTCAAGGGATACAAGGGGAAATAGGGGCAACCGGTCCAGAGGGCCCGCAAGGAGTGCAAGGTGCTCAAGGGGCAATTGGTCCAACAGGTCCGATGGGGCCACAGGGAGTGCAAGGAATACAAGGAATTCAAGGACCAACGGGCGCACAAGGAGTGCAAGGTCCTCAAGGAATACAAGGAATACAAGGGCCGACAGGAGTAACAGGAGATACGGGAGCAACAGGGGCGACAGGGGAAGGAACAACAGGCCCAACTGGAACAACAGGTCCAACAGGGGTAACGGGACCTTCTGGAGGACCAGCAGGACCGACTGGCCCAACGGGACCATCAGGTCCGACAGGAGTGACAGGTCCATCCGGTGGGCCACCTGGACCGACCGGAGCAACCGGTTCGACAGGGGCAACCGGAGATACCGGAGCGACAGGGCCGGCTGGAGTGACAGGAGCAACCGGAGAAACAGGAGCAACCGGAGTGACGGGTTTACAGGGTCCACAAGGAATACAAGGAGTGCAAGGAGAAATAGGTCCAACAGGCCCGCAAGGAATTCAAGGTCCCCAAGGGATACAAGGAGTAACTGGGGCGACGGGAGATCAAGGTCCACAAGGTATACAAGGTCCCCAAGGAATTCAAGGTCCAACAGGACCACAAGGAATTCAAGGAGCACAAGGCCCACAAGGGATACAAGGAGCAACTGGTGCAACCGGAGCACAGGGACCACAGGGAATTCAAGGGATACAAGGAATCCAAGGTCCGACCGGTCCACAAGGCCCAACTGGAATACAAGGAGTGCAAGGGGAAATAGGTCCAACAGGTCCTCAAGGAGTGCAAGGTTTACAAGGTCCACAAGGCCCAACCGGGGACACGGGTGCAACAGGAGCGCAAGGCCCACAGGGAATTCAAGGACCAACGGGAGTCACGGGAGCGACCGGAGCAACAGGGCTACAAGGAATTCAAGGAGCACAAGGCCCGCAAGGAATTCAAGGTCCAACCGGAGCCACGGGAGCAACAGGTTCACAAGGTTCAACTGGTGATACGGGTCCAACAGGTTCACAAGGAATCCAAGGTCCAACAGGCCCAACCGGAGCTGGAGCAACCGGAGCCACTGGAGCGACCGGGGCGACTGGAGTTAGTACAACTGCAACGTATGCATTTGCGAATAATACATCAGGAAGTGTTATTTCTGTTTTATTAGGCGGTACAAATATCCCATTACCAAACAATCAAAATATTGGACCAGGAATAACCGTTAGTGGTGGAAATACTGTATTTACAGTTGCCAATGCAGGGAATTATTATATAGCCTATACAATTAATTTAACAGCAGGATTACTTGTAAGTTCGCGTATAACTGTAAATGGAAGTCCGCTTGCGGGAACGATAAACTCCCCAGCAGTGGCTACTGGTTCATTTAGTGCAACAATAATTGCTAATTTGCCTGCTGGAGCTGCCGTTAGTTTGCAATTATTTGGAGTAGTTGCACTGGCTACATTATCTACGGCAACGCCAGGAGCTACTCTAACGATTATTAGATTAAGTTAATAAGTAGAAAACCTTGGAACTTTTATGTTTCAAGGTTTTTTTATCCCAGTATTTGAGAGTAATTCTCGCTAATCAGAGGGGAATGGATAACTTCCTATTGTTTAAAGTTTCACTTTATTCACCTTAGCAAAAACATCGCAGTTCGAAAATATATTATAATAGAATGAAAAGAAAGAAATTTGGCAGAAAGGGAGGGTGGCGATGCAGGAGATGGTTAAAGACTTTTTTGGACGCCCACTTCAAGATTTACGCATATCTGTCATTGATCGTTGCAATTTTAGATGTACATATTGTATGCCAGCAGAAGTATTTGGGCCTGATTATGCTTTTTTGAAAGATGAGTTTTTACTGACGTTTGATGAAATTGAACGTTTGGCAAAAGTGTTTGTTAGCATCGGTGTACGAAAAATTAGACTTACTGGTGGCGAACCACTGCTTCGTAAAGATTTAACAAAACTTATTGCACGTCTCGTGAAAATTGACGGGCTAGTAGATATTGGGTTAACGACGAATGCAATTCATTTAACGAAGCAAGCGAAGGCATTAAAAGAAGCTGGATTACATAGAGTGAATGTTAGTTTAGATGCGATAGATGATGATACATTTAGAAATATTAATGGTCGAAATATTAATACGAAACCTGTGATTAAGGGCATTATAGCAGCAAAAGAGGCAGGGCTTGAAGTAAAAGTAAATATGGTTGTGAAAAAAGGGATGAACGATCATCAAGTACTACCGATGGCTGCATATTTTAAAGAACAAGGAATCACGCTTAGATTTATTGAGTTTATGGACGTTGGTAGTACGAATGGATGGAATTTTGATCAAGTAGTTACGAAGCGGGAATTAATTGAGACAATTCATGGAGTGTATCCGCTTGAGCAAGCTGAAGCGCATTATTTTGGTGAAGTTGCGAAACGATATCGGTATGTTGGAACAAATGTAGAGGTCGGTTTTATTACTTCTGTTTCTGAGTCGTTTTGTTCTTCTTGTACGAGAGCGAGAATTTCGGCGGATGGAAAGTTCTATACTTGTTTGTTTGCGACGGAAGGATTGGATATAAGGGAACTTCTTAGAGATAATCTTTCGGATGAAGAGCTATTACATGTTATACAAGATGTATGGATGAATAGAAAAGATAGATATTCAGATGAACGGACAGAAGAAAGTGCAAAAAATCGTCCGAAAATTGAAATGTCTTATATAGGAGGATAAGGAAGGGGGCTATCGTATGCAGGAGCGATATTCAAGACAAATATTATTTCCTGGTGTTGGAGAAGAAGGGCAGCGAAAAATAAGAGAGAAGCATGTGCTTATTATCGGCGCTGGTGCCCTAGGTGCGGCAAATGCAGAAGCGATTGTTAGAGCAGGTGTTGGAAAAGTAACGATTGCAGATCGCGATTATGTAGAATGGAGCAATTTACAAAGACAACAATTATATACAGAAGAAGATGCAAAGCAGTATAAACCGAAGGCGGTAGCGGCAGCAGAACATTTAAAAGCGATTAATTCTGAGGTGGAAATTAATCCAGTTGTAACTGATGTAACGGTGCAAGAAATGGAAGAACTAGTGAATAGTGTAGACTTAATATTAGATGCGACAGATAATTTTGAAACGCGTCTTCTCATTAATGATATTTCACAAAAGTATAATATTCCGTGGATATATGGTGGTTGTGTCGGAAGTTACGGAGTGACTTATACAATTTTACCAGGGAAAACACCGTGTTTCCGCTGTTTAATGGAGCATCCGGCGAGTGGAGCAACATGTGATACAGTTGGTATTATACAGCCAGCGGTGCAGTTAGTAGTTGCGCATCAAATAACAGAAGCGTTGAAAATATTAGTAGAAGACTTTGGTGCGCTTCGTGAAACGATGCTATCGTTTGACCTTTGGAATAATCAGCAGATGGCATTTAAAGTGAATAGGCAGAAAAAAGATACGTGTTTATCTTGTGGAAGATTACGTACATATCCGAGTTTAACATTTGAAGCACAAACGAAAACGGAAGTGTTATGTGGGCGGAATACAGTACAAATTCGTCCAGGGATGCGGAAAGATTTTAATTTAGAAGAAATTAAAAAGCGCTTACAAAAAAGTGTAGAGGTAAAGGCAACACCTTATTTATTATCATTCCCGATAGAAGAATATCGATTTGTTCTATTTACAGATGGTAGGGCGTTTATTCATGGGACAAATGATATGAATGTAGCGAAAAGTTTATATGCAAGATATATAGGTTGAACCTAAAGGAAATCCTTTAGGCTCAACGGAGAGGATTACGAATTTCTCGTATAATCGCCACTTTTTCCACCTGTTTTTTCAAGTAAGTACGTTTCACCAATAATCATACCTTTATCAACAGCTTTACACATATCATACACGGTAAGAGCCGTAGCAGAAGCAGCTGTTAAAGCTTCCATTTCAACGCCAGTGCTACCTTCTGTTTTAACTTTTACTTCAATAAGTAATCGATATTGTTCATTTGATTGTTGCCAATCGAAAGAAACGTCAACACCTTTTAATAATAAAGGATGGCACATTGGGATAATATCAGAAGTGCGTTTTGCAGCCATAATGCCTGCGATTTGGGCAACTGCTAATACGTCACCTTTCCCAATTTCATTGTGAGAGATTTTATCGTAAATTTCTTTCGTAACTACAATGCTAGAGCACGCAATTGCTGTTCGAACGGTTGTTTTTTTGTCGCTTATATCAACCATCTTCGCGCGTCCTTGGTCATTAAAGTGTGTGAATGAAGACATGGAATTCCTCCTTGAAGTAATTTCTGTTTAATATATAAAGTTTAATCGAGATAAAAAAAATTGCAAATATGAGGTGAGAAACGATGGTAGAAAAACGAATTCCAATTCAAGTTGCTGAGGCAGTAGAGCGGATAATGAAATATGCGAAGCATGGTGAAGTAGAAGAAGTTTCTATTACGGAAAGTTACGGGAGAATTCTTGGGGAAGATGTTGTCTCAGATCATGACGTTCCTCATTTTGATCGTTCTCCTTACGATGGTTTCGCAATTCGAGCAGAAGATACGAAAGAAGCGAATCAAGAGAATCCAGTTGAATTTGAAGTGATAGGAGAAATTGGAGCGGGGTCTGTTTTTGTAGAAGAGGTAGGTTCTTTTGAAGCAGTTCGTATTATGACGGGAGCAGCTATTCCAGAGGATTGCAATGCAGTCGTAATGCTAGAACTGACAGAAGGATTTGAGAAGAACGGAAAAACATATATGAGGTTAAAGCGTCCTTTTAATAGTGGTGACAATGTGTCATTTAAAGGAGAAGATATAAAACAAAATCAAGTTCTCGTTAAGAAAGGTGTTGCAATTAATCCAGGTGTTGCTGCGCTATTAGCGACGTTTGGATATAGTACTGTGAAAGTTGTAAAACAGCCTGTTGTCGGTATTGTAACGACAGGGAGTGAATTACTAGAAGTACACGAGTCATTAGAGCCAGGAAAGATTAGAAATAGTAACTCTTATATGATTGCCGCTCAAATTATGAAAGCTGGTGGAAAGGTCCGATATTATGGCCAACTTGCTGATGAGCTAGATGCATGTTTTACAGCTGTTCAATCGGCGATGGAGGAGGTTGATATTTTAATTACAACAGGCGGTGTTTCGGTAGGAGATTATGACTACTTACCAGCTATATATGAAAGATTACAGGCGAATGTCCTCTTTAATAAAATAGCTATGAGACCAGGAAGTGTAACGACAGTAGCTGAAGTTGATGGGAAGTTACTTTTCGGTTTATCAGGAAATCCGTCCGCTTGTTATGTAGGCTTTGAATTATTTGTGCATCCGATTATAAAAACGTATTTGTATGCGAAGGAGCCTCACGTATATAGAGCTGATGCTATTTTACAAAAAGATTTTCCAAAGCCAAATCCATTTACTCGTTTCGTAAGAGCAAACGTGACGATCGTGGATGGGGCATTACAAGCGATGCCGGTCGGTTTAGATAAATCGAGTGCGGTCTCTTCACTTGCGGATGCAAATGCGTTTATCGTGTTGCCCGGAGGAACGAGAGGATTTGAGGCAGGGATGAAAGTATCCGTATTATTGTTAGAGCATTCGGAGGGATGTGATTGGCCTTGGGCAAAGCCTCTTCAATCATACAAATAGTAGGGTATCAAAATAGCGGGAAAACAACACTTGTAGAGAAAGTTGTGCATGCTTTAGCCGAAAGCGAAATGAAAGTTGCTACAATTAAACATCACGGGCACGGAGGTTTTCCAGAAGTAGCACAAAAAGATAGTGAAAGACACAGAAAAGCCGGTGCTGTCGTAAGTAGTGTAGAAGGTGCGGGATTACTTTCACTTTCTTCGTTAAGAGAGGAATGGTCCTTACAAGAAATTATTCGCTTATATGAGTTTTTTGAAGTGGATACAATTTTAATAGAGGGCTATAAAAAAGAGAACTATCCGAAAGTAGTGTTACTTCGTTCTGCGGAAGACGTTGAACTTGTACATAAAGTAGAAAATGTAGTAGCGGTTATTACGTGGTATAATGCGCCGGTAAATTTACGAGAAGAATATAAAGTATTTCATATAACAGAAGAAAAGTTGTACATAGACTGGTTTTTACAAACGGTTAGGAGTGCGAAATGATAAATACATATTATGAAGTAATTGATACAGAAATCTCGATTGAAGAGGTAGCGAAGAAAGTAATTCGCCGTGAATGCGGTGCTGTTACAACGTTTATTGGAACGGTTAGGGAGTTTACGAAAGGGCGTCGTACATTATACTTAGAGTATGTCGCTTATAAGACGATGGCAGAAAAGATGCTACAGAAAATAGGCTTAGAAGTGAAGGAGAAATGGCCAGATACACACGTTGCGATTACGCATCGCATCGGTACATTGCAAATTTCTGATATCGCGGTTGTTGTGGCTGTTTCAACACCGCATCGTAAAGCGGCCTATGAAGCGAATGAATATATTATGGAACGCATAAAACAAATCGTTCCCATTTGGAAAAAGGAGTTTTGGGAAGATGGTGACTCGTGGATTGGTGACCAATTAGAAAAAACGCCATATCCGGCGGGAGAGCCTGGGAAGGAGTTATAAGTATGATTCGAGTATTGTTATTTGCGCACTTGCAAGAAGAAGCAGGAACAAGTGAATTACGAATAGAGAAAGAAAATATTACGGTTGCAGAGTTAAAAGATATTGTTGCCAATGAATATAATGTACCAGTATCAGCGCCAATTATGGTTGCAATTAATGAAGAATACGCAAATGAAGATGATAAAATTCAATCTGGTGATGTTGTTGCACTCATACCGCCAGTGAGCGGTGGTTAATATTGGATTCATTAAAACGACTTTCCTGAATAGGGGAAGTCGTTTTTTTATGGTATTTTTGAGAACACTAATTTATAGAACAAGGAGGGCATTATGAAAAAAATATGTGTAATGATGACGATGATATGTTCTATCTTTCTCTTTTCTCCAAGCGACTCTTTGGCGAAAGAATCGAAAGAACAACTTTTAGAGAGTGCGCTCTTAAATCGATATTACTCTGTTATAAGGCAAGCGACAGAAAATCAATATGAATGTGATTCAGTTATAAATATAAAGCGTCTCGGCAAGAAAGATGAATTCGTTCCTCGATTTGAAGTGACGCTACAATTTCTTACTTTTCAAGGTGCACATAATCCGCCAAATGACAAAGTTACACTTACTTTGGAAGATAATTTAGATCACATAAAGATCAAGAAAGTGGAAAGAGAAAAAAATGTTTCTAGTGCGATCGCAGAAAAGGTTTGCGCACAAGCGAAAGAAAAAATGAAAGCACACTCTAACAGTGTAGAGCGGTAACTGATGACATTTCGTAAAGAAAGGTAATGAGCCATGGATATATTTTTAGCGATTTTACCAGCTATATTTTGGGGAAGTATTGTGCTATTTAACGTGAAACTGGGCGGTGGACCGTATAGTCAAACGCTTGGCACAACGCTTGGTGCACTTATTTTCTCGATTGTTGTTTATATTTTTGTAAAGCCAGTATTAACTCCTACCGTTATTGGAGTTGGAATTGTGTCAGGTTTATTTTGGGCACTTGGTCAGGCGAATCAATTGAAAAGTATAGATTTAATGGGTGTTTCGAGGACGATGCCAATTTCAACAGGACTGCAATTAGTTGCGACGACTTTATTTGGCGTTATCGTATTTCATGAATGGTCCACGACAATTTCAGTCGTCCTTGGAATTTTAGCGCTCGTTTGTATTCTTATCGGTGTTATTTTAACGTCACTTCAAAGTGAAGAAGAAAAAAATGCAGAGCAAGCAGCAAATTTTAAAAGGGGCATCATAATTTTATTAATTTCAACAGTCGGTTATTTAGTTTACGTAGTAGTTATTAGGCTATTTAACGTAGATGGTTGGTCGGCTTTATTACCACAAGCAGTTGGTATGGTGTTAGGAGGTATTTTACTTACGTTTAAACATCATCCATTTAATAAATATGCGATACGAAATATTATTCCAGGATTAATTTGGGCAGCTGGAAATATGTTTTTATTCATTTCGCAGCCGCGTGTCGGAGTCGCAACAAGCTTTTCACTATCGCAAATGGGAATTGTTATTTCGACGCTTGGCGGGATTCTTATATTAGGCGAAAGAAAAACGAAACGTCAATTAACAGGTATCGTTGTTGGGATCGTTTTTATTATTGCAGCTGGAATTATGTTAGGAATTGCAAAAGGTTAAGGAGGTATTGAAATGTATAGTGATTTAGAAGGGAAAGTCGTCGTTATTACAGGATCAGCAACGGGTCTCGGAAGAGCGATGGGAGTAAGGTTTGCTAAGGAGAAAGCAAAGGTCGTTATTAACTATCGCTCACGAGATTCAGAAGCGAAGGATGTGTTAGAAGAAATTAAAAAGGTAGGCGGAGAAGCGATTGCTGTAAAAGGTGATGTGACGGTCGAGGCAGATGTTATGAATCTCATTCAATCTGCTGTGAAAGAGTTTGGTACGCTCGACGTTATGATTAATAATGCAGGAATAGAAAACGCGGTACCGTCGCATGAAATGCCGTTAGAAGATTGGAATAAAGTAATCAATACAAATTTAACAGGCGCTTTTTTAGGAAGCCGTGAAGCGATTAAATATTTTGTGGAACACGACATTAAAGGATCTGTCATTAATATGTCTAGCGTTCATGAGAAAATTCCGTGGCCACTATTTGTGCACTACGCAGCAAGTAAGGGCGGTATTAAACTTATGACAGAAACGTTAGCGTTAGAGTATGCACCAAAAGGTATTCGAGTAAATAATATTGGACCAGGTGCAATAAATACGCCAATTAATGCTGAAAAGTTTGCTGATCCAAAGCAGCGTGCTGACGTAGAAAGTATGATACCGATGGGCTATATTGGAAAACCTGAAGAAATCGCAGCAGTAGCAACTTGGCTCGCTTCATCAGAGGCGAGTTACGTAACTGGAATTACGTTATTTGCAGATGGTGGAATGACTTTATACCCATCTTTTCAAGCTGGGCGTGGATAATATGAAAAGGACAAAGAGTTTTATCTCTTTGTCCTTTTTGGCAAAAAAAATAGCGCGAGCTATTTTAAATTTAATGATTAATTGTCTCTTGAAGAAATTCTGTCGCTTGATGTTCAGAAACGTCTTGTACGAGCGCAACTTCACTAATCATCATTTTACGTGCATTATCTAGCATTTGTTTTTCGCTCGCATTTAATGCTCTTTCTTTATTACGGCGAAGTAAATCCCGAACAACTTCTGCACTATCTTGCAGATTGCCGTTTTTCATTTTTTCCATATTCATTGTATATCTTTGTTTCCATGAGAGTGATGGGTCTGATTCCCCATTTTGAAATTCAAGAAGTATATCATTTAACGTACCTTTATCGACGATATAACGAATACCTGATTTTTGTAATTGATCCATCGGAAGCATTACTTGCATATCTTTACTAAGGATGCGTATCACACAATATTGACGCGAAGTACCTAATATTTCTTTCTCCTCAATTGCTTCGATGATCCCTGCACCGTGCATTGGATAAACGATTTTATCACCAATTTGAAACAAATCATCCACCTCCATATGTGGTAACCACTTTTAATGATAACATAAGTTCGTAAAAATGTCAAATTTTATATAATACCATATTGAATACATTTGAGTCAATATGTAAAAGGTCTTTTTTTATGTATTTTTTTATGGTTTTATGTGAAATAAATATAGGTGACTTTTTTAGAAAAATAGTACAGGGTGAAGAAGGGGCATATCCACTTATTTTTAAGCATAAAATGTAAAATCGCTAATACAATATACCTAAATCCGTTCTTTGCAAAGGAGGGAGAGAAGGTGGGGCACACAATAAAAATTGATATTACAAATAAAGTTGTAGCTAAATTTAGATCAAATTATTTGGAATTATATACGAGTAAATTTATGATAGGTAAGTTTTATGTCTATACTGAAGATAAACAATATGTGTTAGAAGACGGATATATATATGAAAATGGAAAGTTTTATCGCATTATAGATACGCACCGTGGCAATAATCAAGCGGCGGAGGGCTGCGATCTAGGATGGTGTTAACATGATTCGTGTGAAAGTGTTTGATGAAAGTCACGAAAAAGACTTAGAAGACGCTGTAAATGTGTTTTTGAAAAAGATTGATGATAGTCACTTTGTAGATATTAAGTACCAAGTGGGTGTTTCTATTAACGATGATGAAAACCAAATTTATTGTTTTTCAGCAATGATTGTTTATAAAGCATAAAAAAGAGCTGGGTGAGCCAGCTCTTTTTTATGCTTTATCCCGCATTAACGGGCAGTAAGACTCCCACCTCAAAATTTAGCGCATACGAGGAAGTTAGGTGGGAGGCAATTGCCCGTAAAAGCCCGATTGGTTCAACTAATAATCAGTGGGGGATGAATAAAACCCCCCACTGATTAAAGTTTCACTTTATGTTGGGACAACATGGGTTGGTAATACGTTCATAATAGATTGGAGTGCGCCTAATTTCTTTGTCGTTAAAAGGTTTGCCTCTGTTTCATGATCTTGGGCATCTTTACACATACCGAGGTGATAACGATCACCTAAAAATGGATCAATATAAAAACCGTTTTTGAATACTTTATCATTCGGATGTTTTTCATGGTGAATGTCAGAACAGTTAATGCAATAGAACATAGCTTTCATCCCCTTTTTATTTTTGTTTAAAAAAGTGAGTGGGTAGTCATTTCGCTCCTAAGGAAATATTGAGGAGAAGAGAAATAACTACCTACTCAAATGGTGGGCATATTCCTTCTGATTTTTTATATCTTGCGTATTGTCTCTTGAGGGAAGGAGGAGAGACGATGTACGCATGATATAAGTAAGGCGCTTCTTTCAATATGAATGATGGAGTTTCATGTTGAGAGAAGTTTTTATTTTTTATTGCCTTTGTGAGTATATTATGAGGGAATGCTGAGAGGGTGTTTGTCCTGTTGAAAAAATGTTGAGAATTTCTCAACGGTAAAAAGAATTAATGTTGACATGAAACTAAAAGGTGTTATATCATTCAAATACAACCAAAAGGTGTTATGTTTTAATGCCGGATAAAGGAGCTAAAAAAATGACTCAACAAAATACATTAAACGATATTAAACAAACAATCGTTTTTAACGCGTCTATTCAAAAAGTATGGAATGTAGTGTCAACTGCAGAAGGAATTGCATCATGGTTTATGCCGAATGATTTTGAATTAGAGGTAGGACATGAGTTTCATGTTCAATCACCATTTGGACCGTCACCATGTAAAGTGTTAGAAATTGATGAACCAAACCATTTATCTTTCTCATGGGACACAGATGGCTGGGTTGTTTCATTCCATTTGAGAGACTTAGGAGAGAATAAAACAGAATTTACATTAATTCACGGCGGTTGGAAACATCCTGATGAAATTCTGCCGAAAGCGAATGCGAAGAGCTCTATTATTCGCGATAGAATGAATGGCGGCTGGGTAGCGATTGTAAATGAAAAACTGAAAAAGGTTGTTGAAGGATAAATGTCTTCGTCAGCAGCGAAATATGATGTATTTCAAGCAATTGCTGATCCGACCCGTCGAGAAGTGTTACGGTTATTAAGTGATAAAGAGTTACCAATTTCAAAAATAACGGATCATTTTCCGATGAGTCGTACGGCTGTTGTGAAGCATCTTCATATTCTTTCAGAAGCGAATTTAGTAAGTGGAAGAAAGAGTGGAAGAGAGAAGATATATTGTTTGCAGCCGGAGCCGTTAGAAGAATTAAAGCAGTGGCTCTCATATTATGAACGATTTTGGGATAATAAATTGTCCGTGCTTAAACATATTGTGGAGAATGAATAATAAAGAGGATGACCATTTGGGTCATCCTCTTTATTATTGCTCACTTGTTTGTGTAGCTGGTTTTAATAGGAGCCAAGCAATAATTAATGTAAATACTGCTAATACGAAAGTACTCATATAAATAACGTGTACACTTGCTGCTAATGCAGATTGTGATTCAGTTGCTACGTTTGCTGTAGTTCCGCCGTGTCCGCCAGATACAAGATCAAGGTTTTTAATACCACGTGCGTGAATCATCGTATTGAAGATTGTACCGAATATTGCAGCACCTAACGTTTGACTAAATGTATTAATAAATGTGTTTAAACCAACGGCTGTTCCGCGTGTATGAGCTGGTACGGCTGCTTGAATTGTTACCATGTAAATAGGTGTCACAAGCCCCATGCCTAAGCCGAATAATCCGACTGCAACATAAATAAGGAACGATGGTGAATTTGTTGACAATGTAAATAATAAGAAGGTAGCAACTGATAAAATGCTAGCTCCAAGTAAAATAATTTGTTTCGTTTGTAATTTGCCAACTAAGTTACCGGAGAACATAGCACCGAACGTCCACATAACAGGAATTGGCATTAAAATGAGTCCAGCTTCTGTCGCATTTTTTCCTAATACACCTTGGCTCCAAATTGGAAGGTACATTGTAATACTAATAATCATCGCACCGGCAATAAGAGTTAATATGTTTATCGTAGATAATGTACGGTTAGAGAAAAGTGCTAGCGGAATTAATGGTTCCGGAGATTTTTTCTCGATGTATAAGAAAATAATGAATGACACAGCCGCAAAGATTAATAGACCGATGATTGTAATGTCTCCCCAGTTTTGCTTACTGCTACCTGTTAATAATGCGTATAGTAAAGCAATTGTACTTAATGAGAAGACTGTCGCACCAAGATAGTCGATATGCTGCTTGGCGGCAGACTTAACAGATTCCTTATAAGAAGTGGCAAACATTAAGCAAGCGATAATTCCGAAAGGAACGTTTAAGAAGAAAATATAGCGCCAAGAAAGAGAATCAACTAAAAAACCACCTACTAACGGCCCGACAACACCAGATACACCCCAAACGGCACTCATCCAGCCCTGTGCTTTCGCGCGGTCTTTCGCTTCGCTATATAAGTCTCCAATAATCGTCATTGTGATTGGCATAACAGCGCCAGCACCTATACCTTGAAGAGCACGGAAGAAGATTAATTGTTCCATCGATGTAACGACACCGCAAAGTGCAGAGCCGATTAAAAAGATTGTAGCTCCGATAAGTAGAACTTTTTTACGACCGAATAAATCAGCCAATTTTCCGTATATTGGAGTCGAAACCGCTGTGGCAAGCATATAAATTGCGTAAACCCAGCTAACAAGTTCGACGCCTGACAAATCACTCGTTATACGAGGGATTGCTGTACTAACAATCGTTCCTTCTACGGCAGAAAGAAACGTCATTAGCATTAAAGACACCATGACTTTTTTTCTCATATGTTTTCCCCTTACCCTTTTTTAAATATTCAACAATATAAAATATAAAGGTACTAAGGTATATAAAGCAACAAATAAGTAATGGGAAGTTAGGGGAGGGGATGTTTTTGAAAAATAGCCGACATAATTTCATGTATCTATAAAAAAAGAAACAGGAATCCTGTTTCTTTTTTAATATTGCATTTTCGCATTTTCTCCAGCTGTAGTTCCAGCAATTCTACCAGTAACGAGAGCAGATGTAATGTTATAACCGCCCGTATAACCGTGAATATCAAGAACTTCTCCGCAGAAATATAAGCCATTCGTGAATTTAGAAGACATTTCTTTCGGATTAATTTCTTTAACAGATACGCCTCCGCCAGTAACGAATGCTTTTTCAATTGACTGCGTACCATTTACATTCACAGTAAATTCTTTAAAGTCTTTCACAAGTGCACGAATCTTTTCATGAGAAACTTGTCCAGCTTGTTCGCTACCGTCAATTTCATTTTTTTCTAATAAGAATAGGAAGTAACGCTCGGGAACGTATCCTTTTAACACGTTTTTAATTCCTTTTTTCGGATCTTCTTTCATTTGTTTCAGCATGCGCTGGAATAGTTGTTCACTATTTTCTTCTGGTAATGCATCAATACTCATTTGTATTGTATTCGTTTTAAACTTTTTCAGTGCTTTCACGACGAATTGACTACAGCGAAGAGCAGCAGGACCAGATAAGCCGAAATGAGTGAAGAGCATGTCCATTTTGTGAGAAATGATTGCTTTTCCTTTCGGGTTTAATACGCTTAAGTTTATATCACGTAAAGCAAGACCTTGTAATGAGCGATCACGTATAAACGGCTCGTTTGAAAGGATTGGTACTTCTGTTGGGAATAATTCTGTAATTGTATGACCACCTTTTTCAGCCCAAGCGTATCCGTCTCCAGTAGAACCAGTTTGAGGAACAGATTTTCCGCCAACAGCGATAACGACGTGATTCGTTTCTAACACTTCGCCTGTTTGTAATACAACTGCTTTCGTTTGACCATTTTCATATTCAATCGTTTCAACAGGTGTATTCGTACGGATTTTTACACCTAAGTCTTTTAATCGTGTTAAAAGTGCATCTACAACAGATTGCGCTTTGTTTGATACAGGGAACATACGGCCATGATCTTCTTCTTTCAATTTTACCCCGAGATTTTCGAAGAATGTAATAATATCTTCATTATTAAAAATAGAAAAAGCGCTGTATAAGAAGCGGCCGTTTCCTGGTATATGTTTAACGATTTCATCAAGTGGTAGACGGTTCGTTACGTTACAACGACCACCACCAGAAATCGCAAGTTTGCGCCCTAGTTTATTTCCTTTATCAAGAAGTAAGACATTTGCGCCTTCTTCTGCAGCACCGATTGCAGCCATTAGCCCAGAAGGCCCGCCACCGATTACAATAACATCATAATGCATAATATATCGACCTCATTTTCTACATTTCCTGCCTAAAAGAATAGCATGTTTTCCCTTAAAAGAAAAATAGAGTGAAGTACTGCTTGAGGGGAGAATTGTGGTACAATACAAAAGTTAGAGTTCAGCGTTATATAGGAAGTAGGAGGATTTTCGTATGTCCGATTCAAAATTTCTGCGCGGAACGCTTATTGTGACGTTAGGGACATTTTTAGTAAAGTTCTTAGGCATGATTTACGTCTTTCCGTTTCATGCATTAGTAGGCACAGAAGGCGGAACGCTCTATACATATGGATATATTCCATATACGATATTTTTAAGTATTGCAACGGCAGGGGTGCCGCTTGCTGTTTCAAAGTTTGTTTCCAAATATAATGCACTTGGAGATTATAAAACGAGCCGAAGAATGTTCCGCTCGGGAATGGTTATGATGATAGTAACAGGAGTTCTTTCCTTCTTAGTACTGTACATGACCGCACCATTATTTGCAGAAGCAATGCTTGGTAAACAGAGTTTACAAAATAAGGTAGAAGAAGTTACGACGATTATTCGCCTCGTAAGTTTCGCACTTATTGTTGTACCGGCAGCAAGTTTGATTCGTGGTTATTTCCAAGGTCACCAATCGATGGGACCGACTACGGTGTCACAAATTATTGAACAAATTATTCGTATCGTCTTTTTACTAGCGGGTAGTTTCATCGTTATTAAAATACTTGGCGGTACAGTAGCAACAGCAGTCGGAGTTGCGACATTCGCTGCATTCGTTTCAGCAGTTGGAGCACTCGGCGTATTAATTTGGTACTGGTTAAAACGTAAAAAATATTTGGATCAATATTTAATTGAACAAACTGTACCAGAATCGACAGTAAGTACCGTTCAATTGTTTAAAGAGTTATTTGCGTATGCAATTCCTTACGTTGTAATTGGGTTAACAATTCCTTTATATCAACAAATTGATACATTGACATTTAACTCTATTATGCAGGCAATTGGTCAAGGTGATATCGCAGAGCGAGCGCTCGGTATTTTCACAATGTGGACGCATAAATTAATTATGATTCCAGTATCGCTTGCAACAGCGTTTAGTTTAACGCTTGTACCAGCGATTACAAAATCATTTACGGAAAAACAATATCGCTATTTAAAATTACAAATTACACAAACATTCCAGGCGAATATGTTTTTAACATTGCCAGCAGTTGTCGGTATTTCAACACTTGCTTATCCAATTTACACTGCGTTTTACGATTCAGATCCATTAGGTGGACAAGTGTTAATGTGGTATGCACCAGTTGCATTGTTATTTGCTTTATTTACGGTAACAGCCGCGATTCTGCAAGGGATTAATCAACAAAAACATGCGATTGTCGCACTTGTTATGGGTGTTATTTTGAAATTTGTATGTAACGTAATCTTTATTCGATATTTCGGTACAGTAGGAGCGATTTTAGCTACTGCAGTCGGTTTTTTAGCTTCCGTATGGTATACGAATAGACAAATCCAAAAACATGCACACTATTCATTTGGTGTTGTATATAAGAGAACATTCCAAATTGCAGTATTAACACTTGTAATGGTCGTGGCGGTAAAACTATCACAGTGGATTCTATCCTTCATGATTTCGCCAGATGGCCGTATTGGTGCTTTAATTACAGTTGCGATTTGTGCAGGTGTTGGTGGTCTTGTTTACGGTCTGTTAGCAATTCGCACAGGAGTACTTGAAAGAGTATTTGGCGGAGAAGCGTTAGAGAAAATCCAGCGTAAACTTGGCAGTAGATTCAAAATAAAGTTGAAATCAAAAGGGGCGTAAATACGTCCCCTTTTCTATGATAAATAAAGAAGGTGAAAAACGTGAGATTAGATAAATTATTAGCGAATATGGGATACGGAAGTAGAAAAGAAGTAAAGAAATTATTGAAAGACGGCGTTGTGAAGATTGATGGAACGCCGGTGAAAGATGCAAAGGTTCATGTAAATGTAGAAGAGCAAGAAGTTATGATTCACGGTGAAGTTGTAGAATATAAAGAGTTTGTTTATTTAATGCTGCATAAACCACAAGGTGTAATTTCAGCTACAGAAGATGATAATCACGAAACAGTAATAGATTTATTAGAACTAGAGGATGCAATCTTTGATCCGTTCCCAGTTGGACGACTTGATATCGATACGGAAGGTTTCTTATTGATAACAAATGACGGGAAGTTATCACATCAATTATTATCTCCGAAAAAGCATGTGCCGAAAAAATACTATGCACACGTTGCAGGAGTTGTAACGGAAGAGGATG
Source organism: Bacillus cereus group sp. BceL062 (assembly GCF_051780025.1). Lineage (NCBI taxonomy): Bacteria > Bacillati > Bacillota > Bacilli > Caryophanales > Bacillaceae > Bacillus > Bacillus cereus group sp. BceL062. Next base: position 160,150 of record NZ_JBPWGY010000015.1, read on the forward strand.
TAAAAGAGTTTGCTAAAGGTGTTATTTTAGACGATGGTTATGAAACGAAACCAGGTGCACTTACAATATTAAAAAGCGATGATATTTCTGAAATTGAGCTTGTGATTACAGAAGGAAAATTCCATCAAGTGAAGCGCATGTTTGAAGCGGTAGGGAAAAAGGTTGTTTACCTAAAGAGAACAGAGATGGGTCCGTTAGTATTAGATGAAGAACTAGAACTTGGAGAATACCGAGAGCTAACAGATGAAGAAGTAGAAATGTTAAAAACATATCAAGTAGATACTGAGAAGTAGTCCTGTTTTTAGGCGCAGAAAAGACCCCTTTCTAATGAGTTAGAAAGGGGTATGTATTTATTTACATACAATTATTTTTTCGTTATGAGGTCATTCTCACTTTCTTTCCTGTTGTTGTCCACTTACCGCGGCAAGGGCTATACACGAGTTCATTAAACTGCAACACATTTAGATCACGTTGTATCGTTCGCGGTGTGATCCCGAACTCATCTACAAGGTCTTTCGTCGTTACCGTTCCGTTTTCATTGATGTACATATAAATTGATTTAATGCGTGTTAGCATACGAGTAGTTGTAGGTTTCAAGAGAAAACCACTCCTCTACTAGTTTTTTTGACCCCATTCAGGAAAGAAGGTCGTTACTACCATTGTACTCTACATGATAAAATTCATGCTTTAATCTACTTAAATTTTACAAAAGTTTAACAAAATTTCATATAGAAAAATATTGGTAGTTGACATTGTATATATGATCAGTCAACTAACACATAAAATTCTACGTAAAACGCCAAATTCCTGCAAAATTTTTTGAAAAAATAAAAGAAAAACTAATGGGAAATATCTGAAATATTACAATTGTTCGGCATTTGACTTTCGTGTATGGCATAAGGGATTTCGGTTTGCTATGATGAAAGAGATAATATAGCGAAGGATGGATGCGTGATGTCAGCGATTAATTGGACAGAAGAAGTTGCAAAACGAAAAGATGATTTAATTCGTGATACACAACAATTTTTGCAAATTAAAAGTGTGTGGGAAGAAGAGTCGGCGAAAGAGGGCGCACCGTTCGGTGAAGGTGTAGAAAAAGCTTTATCTTTCATGTTACATAAAGGAGAATTAGAAGGTTTTTCTTCTAAAAATTTAGAAGGTTATGCAGGTCATCTTGAAATGGGACAAGGAGAAGAACTAGTAGGTATTCTTTGTCATGTTGATGTTGTACCAGAAGGAGATGGCTGGACGACTCCTGCATATAGTGCAGATATTCGCGAAGGAAAGATTTTTGCACGTGGTGCAATTGATGATAAAGGCCCAACGATGGCAGCTTACTATGCGATGAAAATTGTGAAAGAATTAGGGTTGCCTCTTTCAAAACGCGTTCGTATGATTTTAGGAACAGATGAAGAAAGTAACTGGAAATGTGTAGATCACTACTTTAAAAACGAAGAAATGCCAACAATCGGTTTTGCGCCAGACGCGGACTTTCCAATTATTAATGCAGAAAAAGGAATTTCTGATATACAAGTTGTACAAAATGGTAGTGAAGAGAAAAAAGGTGTATATGAACTCGTTTCATTTGAGTCAGGCCGCCGTTTAAACATGGTTCCTGATTTTGCAAAAGCGGTTATTACAGGAGAAGATGTAAATGCACTTACAGTAGCATATGAAGAGTATTTACAAACGGCTAAAAAAATAGGGAACTCAACTATAGAAGGAAATACAGTGATGTTGCAAATAGAAGGAATTTCAGCACACGGATCTACTCCAGAAAAAGGAGAAAATGCAGGTTTACTATTAGCAAACTTCTTAACTACAGTTTCACTTGATGGAAAAGCAAATGCATTTGCGACATTTGCAGCAGAAACATTTACTGGTGATATTTTTGGTGAAAAAGCTACTATTGCTTATAAAGACGAAGTTAGCGGTCCGTTAACAGTGAATGTCGGTCGCCTTTCTTATACGAAAGAAAACGGTGGTAACTTAGGGTTAAACGTACGTTACCCAGTTACGACTAACTTTGAAGAAATGATTGCGAAGTTAAAAGAATACGTTAGTATTCATGGATTTGAAGTAGCGGATTATTCTAACTCTCGTCCGCATCACGTCGATAAAGACCACGTATTAATTCGTACGCTGCAGCGCGTGTATGAAGAACAAACAGGAGAAAAAGCAGAGCTATTAGCAATCGGCGGTGGTACTTACGCCCGTTCATTGAAAGCTGGCGTTGCATTTGGCCCGCTATTCCCTGGAAAAGAAGAACTTGCGCATCAAAAAGATGAGTACATTGAAATTGAAGACTTATTAAAAGCAACAGCAATTTACGCGCAAGCAATTCATGAATTAGCGAAATAAAGGATATATGAATAATGACCGCTCTCTACTTTAGAGGGCGGCTTCTTTTTAACTGAATGAGATAAGAAAGAAAAGCAACAATAAAAAGAAGGAGATGATGTAAATGGAGCCGCATTATTTTGTCGCAATTACTTTACCAAATTATATAAAAGAAGTGCTCTCTAATTATAAAGAGGATATGGAGGAGGAATTACCATTTCGCTCGTGGGTACATAAGGAAGACTATCATATTACCCTTTCCTTTTTAGGAAGTGCGACAGAGGAACAATTAGAAGGAATAAAGAATGGATTACAAACACTTATAGAAAAAAAGGAACTACCTTTCACATTACAAGGATTTTCAACATTTGGCATGGAAGACAGGCCACGTATTTTTTGGGCGAAGGTAAGTGAGAATCATGAGTTGTTTCAGTTACAAAAGCAAGTGCATGCGATTTGTGAAGGGAATGGGTTTACTTTAGAAACACGTCCGTATCATCCACATATTACTGTTGCTCGTAAATGGATGGGAGAAAGAAAGTTTCATTTGGAAAATATAAAAGAAGTGCCTGAAATATCATTTCAAGCGGATACAATTACTTTATACGAATCTCACGTGAAGGAAACACCGAAATATAAATCGATTGCTGAAATAAAACTACAAAAATAGAATGTATGAAAACGTTTTTTATACAGGTGAATATACTATAGAGAATAATGGAGTTACTGTATAGAGTCTTGCTAATAAGAAAAGCTTTATTATTTGCAGCTCGTATACTCACACAAAAGCCCGATTGGTGGGGGCTAATAATCAGCAGGGGATACCCCCAAATTGATTAAAGATTCACTTTATTTTAATTTTGAGAATGATGGTGATTTTTTTATGTTGAAAGTAAAACGTCCATTTGATGCCTATTTAGATGAAATGAATAAAATTACAATTTTGCTCCCACATGCGTATGGAACAAGTCGGACATTTCGTTTGCAAGAAGGAAATAATGTGAAAGATTTACCGATTGCTCGTACTATTGCGCTTCCGGATGCAACAAAGTATGAGTGCTTTATAGAAGAGTCACTAGATGTGGGGAAGTATTATACAGTACGAGATGAACGGAACGAAGAAACGGATTTACAAATAGGCGCTGTTATTCGAACGGCAATTTTCGATGAGAAGTATTATTACGAAGGCACAGATTTAGGTGCTGTATACAAAAAAGAAGCAACAACATTTAAAGTGTGGGCTCCAACTGCGAGGCTTGCAAAAGTAAGATTTTATAAAAGTGATAAAGAATATACCGATTATGACATGCATAGAGAAGAAAATGGTGTTTGGGTTCATGCATTACAAGGGGATCATGATGGGGCTCGATATACCTTCCTCGTCTGTATTAATTTAATATGGAATGAAGCGGTGGATCCATACACAAAGTCAACGACTGCAAATGGAAAATACGGTGTTGTTATCGATTTGGAAAAGGCGAATGTAACGAGACGAGAGGAATTACCACCATTACAGTCAATGACAGATGCTATATTGTATGAACTGCATATTCGTGATGCGACTATTCACCCAAATAGTGGAGTGAATAAAAAAGGAACATATAGAGGGTTGATGGAAGAGGGAACGACGGGACGGAATGGGACGTTAACAGGATTGTCTCATATAAAAGATTTAGGTGTTACACATGTTGAATTATTACCGTTATCTTGTTTCGGTGGTGTAGATGAGGCAAATCCTTCCGGCGCATATAATTGGGGTTACAATCCATTATATTACAATACGCCAACGGGGTTTTATGCTACAAACCTTTCTGATCCGTATAACAGGATAGTAGAGTGTAAGCAATTGATTGAAACATTTCATGAGAACGGTATCCGAGTAGTTATAGATGTTGTATATAATCACGTTTATGAAAGAGAACTATCATCATTTGAAAAGCTTGTTCCAGGTTATTATTTTCGCCATGGCGAAGATGGTATGCCTTCTAACGGGACGGGAGTTGGAAATGATATAGCGTCTGAACGAAAAATGACGAGGAAATTCATTATAGAGTCTATTTTATATTGGCTGACGGAATACAATGTTGATGGATTCCGATTCGACTTAATGGGGATTTTAGATGTTGATACAATGAACATAATAGAAAAAGAAGTGCGAAACATAAAGCGAGACGCATTGTTATTAGGAGAAGGATGGGATTTACAAACACCGCTTCCTCTTGAGGAAAAAGCAACGTTAAATAATGCAAGAAAAATGCCACATATCGCGCAGTTTAATGATCAATTTCGTGATGGAATAAAAGGTAGCACATTTAATGTAAATAAACGTGGTTTTGCGTTTGGTGGGCATGTAGACTGTCAGCATTTACAGTATATAGCATCAGGTAGTCTTTTAAGTGTGAAAGAAACAGGATTATTTCTAGAACCGGTACAAAGTATTAACTATGTAGAATGTCATGACAACATGACGATGTGGGATAAACTAGTGCACAGTAATGAAGAACCGGAAGAGATTTTGAAAAAACGGCACCTTCTAGCAAGCGCAATAGTTATTCTTTCGCAAGGAATTCCTTTCTTACACGCAGGACAAGAGTTTTATCGTACGAAGAATGGAAATGAAAATAGTTATAATGCAAATGATGAAATAAATCGATTAGACTGGGATCAAAAAGAGAAAGAGATGGAGACAGTTAACTATATAAAAGGGTTAATTGCGATTCGCAAAGAGCACGGGGCATTCCGATTACAAAACGCAGATCTTATAAAAAAGCATATGACTTTTTTGCAAACATCTACAGAAGTACTTGCATACCACCTAGAGCATGTAGAATTGTTTGGGCCGTGGAAAGAAATTGTCGTTTTATTTAATAGCGGTTTGGAAGCTAAAACGGTGCAGCTTCCAAAAGAAGGAACGTGGCATGTGTTAGTAAACGAAAAGCAAGCGAAAATAGAGCCAATTTCTTCATTTAGAGGAAAGGAGCTTCAATTGGCTCCCATTAGCACGTATATATTGACGATAATGTGACAAATCGCTACTTGACGATGAGAATGTAATAAATGTAGAATTGACAAAGGTGACGATTTTGATAAGTTGTCATTCTATGAGTGGTTTTGTAAAATAAAATAGAGAGTTTTTGGCTTATGCCAAGTTTTCTTTTCATTTACAGTAAAATATATATGAATCCACAACATGTGTAGAAATGTTGCGGTTTTTCTTTTCATAACTATAAAAGATAAGGATTTGTTAACGGGTAATGAATATGGAATGGTTGGAACAATTATTAGGAAAAGAGTGGAGTCTTGTACCGGCTGGTGGAGTAACGGGCGATGCATATATTGCGCAAAACGGACAACAGAAGTTATTTTTAAAGCGGAATACATCGCCCTTTTTAGCGGTATTGTCAGCAGAAGGAATTGTTCCAAAATTACTTTGGACAAGAAGGGTAACGAACGGTGATGTGATTTCTGCTCAAAAATGGCTTCCGGGACAGAAGCTAGAGCCAGAGGATATGAAACTAGAACGTGTTGCGAAACTTTTGAAGAAAATACACTCCTCTAAAGCGCTTGTGCAGATGATTCAAAGACTTGGGAAGCAGCCGCTTCACGCTCAAGAGTTATTACAACAATTGCAACTTGTTTTAAGGGGAGATATAAGGGTAGATGAAACAATTCAGCAAGGCCTTCAATATTTAACGGATTCATTAAAAAGTATTGAATACAATGAATTCGTTGTATGCCATTGTGATGTAAACCATAACAACTGGATATTGTCGGACGAAGATGAGTTGTTTTTAATTGATTGGGATGGAGCTGTCATTGCTGACCCAGCTCTAGACCTAGGTATGTTATTATACTGGTACATTCCGCGTCATGAATGGAGTGAGTGGCTCGGGTATTATGATATTGAAATGGATGAATCATTGCTTAGGCGTATGAGATGGTATGTAATAGCACAAACGATTTTATCTATTCAATGGCACACAACAAAAAAACAGCAAGCAGAAGCTGAATATTGGCATCAATATTTACAGCAACTACTTGCTTCAGAATAATACTTAAGAAAAATTGTCCATTCCAGCAATCCACTGAGTAAGTTGTTCTTGATTATTGGAAATATGGTTGTCCAAATTAGAGGAAGATTTACCCGATTGACTATAAGAATATACATCGTTTAGCATTGTTTTAGCGTCATTACTTATATTATCGTTTGCGAGTAACGATTGAATGAGGCGCTCTAATTGCTCGCATTCAGAAACTGTCCCGCAGCAATCGCTTTGGTGATTGACTAAAATATCTTTCAGCACTTCTAATTGATGTTGTTGACTAATTGGCATGAACGGATCATCCTTTCGATTGTTTTTCTCTTCTCGGAATGTAAGAGAAAAAGCTACGTCGTCATGGAATGTTTAATGCTGTATGTAGTTTTTATCAAAATGGTACATCTTATACTTGAAAGAAACGGACCGAGTGCTCGTACGTACTTGGTTTTTTGTTTGGTAGATTGATTAAAACAGAAAAAAGGAATCATTCCTTTAAAATAGCTTTGTAAAGAGAGGGAGACATCTATGCGTTTAAGACATAAACCATATGCATTAGATCGAATTAATGAGTATTCACATATCGTAATTGGAAACCCAGAAGAGCGCGCGGGTAATTGGAAAGAAGTATTTGGAAATGAACAACCAATTCACATTGAAGTAGGTACAGGTCGTGGCCGCTTTATGTACGATATGGCAAAAGCAAATCCACATATTAATTATATTGGAATTGAAAAATTTACGAGTGTTGTTGTAGATGCACTTGATAAATTAATTGAAGAAGAATTACCGAACTTAAAGTTAATAAATAAAGATGCTGAAGATTTAACAGTTTTCTTTGCAAAAGGTGAAATTGATCGTGTTTATTTAAACTTCTCAGATCCATGGCCGAAGAATCGTCACACGAAGCGTCGTTTAACGTATAAAACGTTTTTACGCAATTATGAAGAAGTGTTAGTAGAGGGCGGAGAAATTCATTTCAAAACAGATAACCAAGGGTTATTTGAATACTCTCTAATGAGTATGGCTGAGTATGGTATGTTACTAACTTACTTAAGCCTAGATCTTCATAACAGTGATTTTGAAGGTAATATTATGACTGAGTACGAAGAGAAGTTCTCTAGTAAAGGTCATCGTATTTATCGAGTTGAAGCGAAGTATCGCACAGAGCCTATGCAGTAATGCATAGGTTTTTTTATAACTAAAACAATCAGAATTTTATGTTAAAATTAATGTTAAAGGAGGATGTGTGATGGAAGAATTACAAATTGGAGATATAAAAGTGACGTGGCTAAAGGGCGGGAATACACATTTAGATGGAGGAGCAATGTTTGGTGTTGTACCGAAAGTACTTTGGTCACGTAAATATAAACATAACGATACAAATCATATTTATTTACGAACAGATCCGTTACTTTTGCAAACGAAAGACGGTAATATGCTCATTGATTCCGGAATAGGAAACGGTAAATTGAATGAGAAGATGAAACGAAATCAAGGTGTAACGGAAGAATCATCGGTTTATGAATCATTAGACAAATTAGGATTAAGGCCTGAAGATATTCGCTACGTTTTAATGACACATCTTCATTTTGATCATGCATCTGGCTTAACAAAATGGCAAGAGGGTCAACTTGTACCGACGTTTCCGAATGCGAAAGTTTATGTAAGTGAAACAGAGTGGAATGAAATGAGGAACCCAAATATTAGATCCCGTAATACGTATTGGAAGGAAAATTGGGAGCCGATTGTAGAGCAAGTTGTTACGTTTCAACAAGAAATCGAAATTACGGATGAAATAAAGATGGCGCATACAGGCGGACATAGTGATGGACATGCAGTCATTGCTTTAGAAAGCAAAGGAGAAACGATGCTGCATTTAGCAGACCTATTGCCGACACACGCACATCAAAATGTATTATGGGTCATGGCTTATGATGATTATCCGATGACATCGATTGAAAATAAGCAAAAGTGGATGAAATATGGTGCTGAAAACGATGCGTGGTTTTCATTTTATCATGACGCATATTATCGTGCAGTGAAGTGGAATGAGGAAGGACATATTGTAGAAAAAATTGAGAGAAAAACGAGTATAGAAGCTTAAAAAAAGGAGGTTGTTCCATCATATTTATTGGAGCAGCCTCTTTTTTATTGTCGGGTTTTGTCGGTAAGTCGATATATTTAAACAAACGCTGATATAATTTTAATCACTATCCGCAATTTTTCAAAAAAAAGAGGTTCACCTAATGGGAAACCTCTTTTTATGCTGCTATTACCTCTAAAACAGTACCTGTTTTAGCATCAACTAAAAATTCAAATCGTTCTTGTATATCATCTAACATTGTTGTAAGACCGCCGCGATAAACTTCATACGCAACATCATATTTTTCAAATGTCTCTGGAACCATATGTACCCAAGAGCCAGTAATTTCACCTTTATGATTTAATGCTTGTTTCACCATTTTCAATGCTTTTTCTGAAGAAATATGGGATTGTTCTTGTACTTTGTTTGCAACGAAATAACCAGCTGCAAATCCAACGCCAAGACCTGCTACTAAACCTTTCCAGCTCATATATTCACCTCAATTCTATAAAATAAAAATAGTGTACCGATAATAATTATAAAGCAAATGCAGCTAAAAAAGAAGAAACTAGAAACATTTCGAAAATTTCGTTACAATAAAAAAGGTATTCTACTAAGGTTTGAAAGAAGGGGACTTCGTGAATAAAGAGACATTACAATTATTTCGTGCGTTAACAGAATTACAAGGTGCGTCAGGTTTTGAACATGATGTACGCCGTTTTATGAAGCAAGAATTAAGCAAATATGCTGATGAAATTGTGCAAGACGGTTTAGGTAGCGTATTTGGTCTGAAAAAAGGGGACGAAACTGGCCCACGTGTTCTTGTAGCAGGTCATATGGATGAAGTAGGTTTCATGGTTACGCAAATTACGAAAAACGGAATGCTTCGTTTTCAAACGTTAGGCGGCTGGTGGAGCCAAGTGCTATTAGCGCAGCGCGTACAAGTGATGACGAAGAATGGTCCTGTTATAGGGGTTGTTGGTTCTATCCCTCCTCATTTATTAAGTGATGCGCAACGTGCAAAAACGATGGATATAAAAAATATGCTAATCGATATAGGTGCAGATAGTTATGAAGATGCGATTGGAATTGGTGTAAAACCAGGACAACAAATCGTGCCAATCTGCCCGTTCACACCGATGGCAAATGAGAAGAAAATTATGGCGAAAGCTTGGGACAATCGTTATGGATGTGGCCTGGCAATCGAGTTATTAAAAGAATTAAAAGATGAAACATTACCGAATACATTATACTCTGGTGCTACTGTACAAGAAGAAGTAGGTCTTCGCGGAGCACAAACAGCTGCTAATATGATTCAACCAGACATTTTCTATGCGCTTGATGCAAGTCCAGCAAACGATGCTTCTGGTGATAAAACGCAGTTCGGTCAATTAGGAAAAGGTGCTCTTCTTCGTATTTACGATCGTACGATGGTAACTCATCGAGGAATGCGCGAATTCATTTTAGATACAGCAGAAACACATAATATTCCGTACCAATACTTTATTTCACAAGGTGGGACAGATGCGGGCCGTGTACATACAAGTAACTCAGGTATCCCATCAGCAGTAATTGGTGTTTGTGCTCGCTACATTCATACGCATGCTTCTATTTTACATGTTGATGATTATGCAGCAGCAAAAGAACTTATTACAAAGCTTGTAAGAACAACGGACAAAACGACGTTAGAAACAATTAAGAATAACGCGTAAAGAGGAAGGGCTGCAGAGCTCTTTCTTTTTTTAGGTAGGAGAGATGACCCAGCGATGTGTAGTAGCGGTCAGTGCTTAATTAGTGCTCGAATAATGCATGAAGACCGCGGAAGAATGTTTTTGTGTTCGGGACTAAAAATATTGTGGGAAGTCACCTTCTACTATAGGTAGAAGGGGTTCCTTGGTGGTGTGTGGTAGTGGTTGGCACTTCATTTGTGCTGAAGTGGATATTAGAACAGAATAATGAATTCTTATAGAGGTGAACGAAATGAAGGTAGTAGTTGGATCGAAGAATAAAACGAAGGTTGGGGCTGTGGAGAAGGTATGGAAAGATGCTGAAATTACATCTCTTTCTGTCCCATCGGGAGTATCGGCACAGCCATTTTCAGATGAAGAGACGATGCAAGGAGCAATTAATAGAGCGAAGCGAGCATTGCAAGAAGGAGAAGCTCAAATTGGTATTGGGTTAGAAGGCGGCTTGATGAAAACGGATCACGGTTTATTTATGTGTAACTGGGGCGCACTCGCAACGAGTGACGATAAGATATTCGTTGCCGGAGGAGCTCGTATTAAGTTACCAGACGATTTTTTAACGCCTCTTGAAGATGGTAAAGAGTTAAGTGAAGTGATGGAAGAGTTTGTAGAGCGGAAAGATATTCGTAGTCACGAAGGTGCTATCGGTATTTTTACAGACGATTATGTCGATCGAACGGAATTATTTGTACACGTTGTTAAGTTACTCGTTGGGCAATATAAGTATGATAAAAAGCAAGCATAAACCTTGCACCGTGTACGATGTATGGTAGTATAAAGAAAAGATTATAGTGTGAAAAAAGTGCACGCATTAGAGGAGGAAATATAGATGAAATCATTAGAAAGCATGGAACAATTCCAAGAATTAAAAAATGAAGAGAATGTAGTCTTCATGTTCTCAGCAGAATGGTGCCCAGATTGCCGTTTCGTTGATCCATTTATGCCAGAAGTAGAAGAGAAGTATAGTGATTTCTCATTTTACTATGTAGATCGTGATGAGTTTATTGATCTATGCATAAAATTAGACGTATTTGGCATTCCGAGCTTTGTAGCGTACAATAAAGGTGAAGAAACTGGACGCTATGTAAACAAAGATCGTAAAACACAAGAGCAAATCGAAGAGTTTATTGAAGGTTTAAAATAAAACAATTAGCCAATTGAATTGTAAAAACAACCTCTACCTTCGCGGGGGAGGTTATTTTTTTGGAAGGGAGGAAAAAGAGATGAAAATGACAAGTAAAAAGATGAAAGACGAGTTAATAAAGAAATTATCTCGACCAGAATGGGATTTTCATTATGATAGCGAGAAAGAAGTTCTTCGTATTGAACAAACAAACTCGAAAAAAGGTATTAATGTATCACTTCCAGGAGTTGTAGCGAAATGGGAAGTGAACAAAGAAAAGGCGATTGAAGAGGTTGTTTATTATGTACAAGAAGCGTTAATTGCAATGCATAGAGAAGACAATAGCACGGCGAAAATTTTACCTGTTATTCGCTCTACTTCTTTCCCAAAACAATCAGAAGAAGGAAATCCGTTTATTATGACGGATCATACGGCGGAAACACGTATTTATTACGCGCTAGATTCTAATAAAACGTATCGCCTAATTGATGAGCGCTTATTACAAAAATTAGAGCTTACAGAGCAGCAAGTGCGCGAAATGGCATTATTTAATGCTCGCTCATTAGGTTATGAATTTAAGCAGGACACAGTAGCGGATAATACATTCTACTTTTTAAACACAAATGATGGGTATGATGCGAGTCGTATTTTAAACGAAACGTTACTACAATCGATGCGTGAAAAGATCTCTGGTGACATGGTTGTTGCTGTTCCTCACCAAGACGTATTAATTATTGCTGATATCGTCAACGAAATCGGTTATGATATTATTGCACAAATGACAATGAAATTTTTTGCCGAAGGGCATGTTCCGATTACATCACTTTCATTCGTTTATGAAGATGGGGACTTTGAACCAATCTTTATTTTAGCGAAGAATCGGAAGAAGACAGATGGAAAAGAGAAAGGATGAACGAAGTGAACGTTTTTTATAACCTTGAAGGAATTGGTGACACTTTAATTGTTGCCTTACAAGATATTACTTTAGAGAACCGTACTTTTGATCGCAAAGGAGATGTTGCACGCGTATACGATCGTGAAAGCAATGTAACAGCAGGATTCAACATCTTTAATGCATCTTCTTACTTAGAAGTAAAAGAAACAGGTAACCTGACATTAACGAAAGAGCTTGTAGAAACAATCAACGAAATTTTAGCGAAGAACGGCTTTGAAGAAAAAGTAGAAGCAGATCTTTCTCCGAAATTTGTTGTAGGTTATGTAGCTGAAAAAGAAAAGCACCCAAATGCTGATAAATTAAACATTTGTACAGTAGAAATTGGTACAGAAACATTACAAATCGTATGTGGTGCACCAAACGTTGATGCAGGACAAAAAGTTGTCGTTGCAAAAATCGGCGCTGTTATGCCAAGTGGTATGTTAATTAAGCCAGCTGAGCTTCGCGGTGTTCCTTCTTCTGGAATGATCTGCTCTGCACGTGAATTAGAGCTTCCAGACGCTCCACAAGAAAAAGGTATTCTTGTATTAGAAGATAGCTTTGAAGTTGGACAAGAGTTTAAATTTTAATTGATATAAGAAAAGAGAGGTTGTCCTTTTGGACAGCCTCTCTTTTCTTTTTATCATTCTTTGTCGGTAAGTCGAAATTTCGTATTGAATCGTTGATATATTGAGAGTTGTGATAGATATATTTAAAAAATCGTTGATATATTGAGAGTTGTGATAGATATATTTAAAAAATCGTTGATATATTGAGAGTTGTGATAGATATACTCAAAAAATCGTTAATATGATAAGGGTGTCACCTTGTTTAAAAAAATCTATATTGTATTTTATAAACAATCTAGTTAAAATTTAGAAAAATAGAAGGGGATAAACGTATGAAACAACAACCAAAAATCGCAGAACTTCTAAAACGAATTGAAACTTCAAAACAGCAAGATGTTGAGCTAGGTACTTATGAAATATATGTATTTAGTGAAGATGAACTGGAAAAAGGGCAGATCGGTTATCGATATGATAAACATAAAAATTCATTAATAAGCAATGAAAGTGGAAAATGGCAAGAAGAATGGATTGTTATTGGATATGAAACAGATATGGGTGATCCAGTTTTCGTGAATGTGGATGATGACGCTTATCCAGTCTATACGGCAGAGCGTGGTACAGAAACGTGGCAGCCTGTTTATATTGGAAGTATGGATGAGGTTATAAAACAATTATAAGAAAAACTTTGAGTCCGGTGCAAAGTGATGGGAGAGAAGCATGAAGTATATAAAAATAATGGTCATGACTGCATTCATTGGAATATATATGGGAGGTTGTTCACAAGAACAGTCGAAAAAAGAAACATTATCTTCTACACAAGAAAATAGTAAAGATGATAAGAAAGAAGCACCGGTAGAAAAGCAGCAAGAAGAACAAGAAAAAAAAGAAGAATCGCAAACAATTCAAACGAATGAACAAGCAGAAACTAAGCGGGAGGAAGTATCGGCCGAGGAAAAGAAAGAGGAAAATACGCCGGTGAAGCCAACTGAGCAACTTATGCAAAATAATGAACAAAAAGTAGAGAGTAATGAAAAACAAGGAAAGTTTCTCGTCGTTATTGATCCAGGGCATCAACAAAAAGCGAATTTAAATTTAGAACCGATTGGACCAGGGGCAACGACGCAAAAATATAAAGTGACAGATGGTACAACGGGTGTTGTGACGAAAAAGAGAGAGGCTGTACTTGTATTAGAAATGTCTTTTTTATTAAAAGAAAAGCTTGAAGCAAAAGGGATACAAGTAGTAATGACGAGAACGTCACAAGATGTTGATATAAGCAATAAAGAACGTGCGACATTCGCAAACGATCATAAGGCAGATTTATTTTTACGCCTTCATGCAGATGGTTCTGAAAATCCAAATCAAAGTGGGTTTGCTGTATTGACGCCAGCAGAAGGAAGTCCCTATACGAAAGAGATTTATGCAGAAAGTCTTCAAATCTCGCAAAAGATAGTAAATAAAATGAGAGAAAACAATCAGGTGAAAGTAAATGGGATTAAATTTAGGGATGACCTTTCTGGATTTAATTGGGCGAAAGTTCCTGGCGTACTATTAGAGCTCGGGTTTATGTCCAATCAGGATGAAGATAAAAAATTATCTGACCCGCAGTATGTAAATTCTTTACTGCAAAGTGTAACAGATAGTGTAGATGAATATCGGAAGAGTAAAGCTTAAAAGCAGTCTTACATGGAAGGCTGCTTTTTTCTATATGAAAACAATCGTAAATTAGAATGTTATGGATAAATATGACATGCTTAATTTTACCTGCACTTTTTGCCGAATGCTGATACAATAAAGGATGTTACTATTTAGTAGAAAGAGTGGTAAGCATGTTAGATTGGATGAAAAAGCTGTTTAACAAAGAGGAAGAACAAACAGCGATGAATAAAGAAGCAATGAAACAAATTGAAAGTCAGCCGAAAATTCCTCGTGTAAACCACTACACTGAAGCAAGAGAAGCACAAATGGCAAGCAGAAATGCAGGTAAATGCCGTTTTCCATTAATACCAGATGATGGATTTGATGAGGATGACGTAAGAGAATTACCTCACTTTGAAGAACAACCTGTTCAAAGAGGTATATACGAAGAGCAGTCTACTCAAAGAGGAATAAAAGTGGAGAGAAGTAGACGGCAGTATGTGGAGAATGCAGTTTCTACATACGAAGAGCCGGAAGTGCAATATGAACCGGATCCAGAGCCAGTCGTAAAAAAAGTATCTGTATCGCCGCAAGAAAGTAGCCGTAGACCATTTCGTCCAACAGAAATGATTTCGCCGATTTATGGATATAATCGTCCTTCAGTAGAGAAAAAGGAAGAAAAGCAGGAGGAAGAAAAGGAAAGAGAAGATCTTGAAATATCTGTAGAGGGCAAATCAGTCGTTGATGCATGGTTAGAGAAAAAAGGGTATACATTATCTTATTTCTCAGAAGGAAAAGCACCGACTTCTTCTAGTCATCAAGACGTTGATCAGCAAGGTCAACAGAGTAAAAAGGAAGAAAAGTCAGTTGTTGATCAATGGCTCGAGAAAAACGGTTATGAAATTGAGCGCCAAGAGCCAGTAGTAGAAGAAAAAGAAGTAATTCAAGAAATAAATACACCGCAGGAAGTTTCAGCGGATGAATTACTTCATAAAACGGTAGCTGAGCGTATGGAAGATGCAGAGCAAGAAAAAGATGTAGTGGTGCTAAACGAAAACATTTTACAAGAGGAATTAGTAGATTCCAAAGTAGAGCACGAGGATACAATATTATCAGAAGAAATTAAACGTAATACAGAGATAGAACAACCTATTATGGAAGTAGAAAAGCAAGCTCCAGAAGAATCAGTGATTGTCAAAGCAGAAGAAAAGCTTGAAGAAACAATCATTGTGGAAATACCAGAAGAGTTTGGAGAAGTTGCAGAAGTAATGGCGGAAGCAGAAGAAACTGAAGAAGCAGAAGTAGTGGTGGAAGCAGAAGAAACTGAAGAAGCAGAAGTAGTGGTGGAAGCAGAAGAAACTGAAGAAGCAGAAGTAGTGGTGGA